>NZ_RAXT01000005.1 GCF_003611475.1 Acinetobacter rongchengensis
TAGGTTTATTCTGTTCTAAAATAAAGTTTTCATAACCCTGACGATCTTCATTCATCGCATCATAAGCTAAACCAATACTGAAACGCGTATTAGGTAATAGATCTTTACCCGTCCAACGTAGATCCGCACCATAATAATCACGTTCAAAATCAATTACACCGCCCGCCTGACGTGGATTGTTCTGCGTTGACATTGGAATAGACTGGTATTGCGTCACCTCACGATGCCCCAAATACACCATGCTATAAATTTCATTTTGATCATTGAGCGGTTTCGTCCAATTCAACCCAGTTTGTGTCTGATTGATATCTTTACGCACATTAAACTGCTTTAAAAATGGCACTTGTTGTTGAGGATCAGCTTTCCATTGAGCTCGTGTCAAACCTTGCGGATCATTGGCAGAAATATCAACATAATTCATTAACCAATTGATTTTAGAACCATCTACTAAATTCCAAGTCAATTTTGCATTGCTTAAAACTTTTTGCGCTTGGCTATGCTCACGATAACCATCGGTGTCAAAATACGATGAACTCACCACATAACTCGGTTCATTGGCTTTGTCTGCACCACCTTGTAAAATAATATTGGTACGGTTTTTATGATGACTCCCACCTGAATAACCAAGCTCAATCGAATCACGACCTTGCCCTTCTTTGGTTGTGGTTAAAATTGTCCCACCAGAAGAGTTTCCATAAAGTGATGAAAATGGCCCACCAAGTACTTCTATATGATCCAAACTGTTTAAATCAATATTAGAAGTCTGCCCTTGTCCATCGGGCATAGTTGCAGGAATACCATCGACATATAAGCGAATCCCACGCACCCCAAATGTTGAACGTGCGCCAAAACCACGCATAGATAGCTGTAAGTCTTGCGCATAATTTTCACGATTATTTAATTGTAAGCCAGGAATCCCTTTCAGCGTTTCTGTGAGATTGACCCCCATATTATTTTGATGTTGAGCTTGATCTATACGATACACTGACGCAGGCGTGTCTAGAATATGAGTTTCTGAGCGCGTTGCCTCAACCTTGATCGTCGGAAGTCGTTGAATCAACGGCTGAGATTCTGACTCAGCATATAAGCTTTGGGCAATGCATGCCGTTAAACAAAGTAGTGTCGTTCTAGTTTTTAAATGAGTCACTCTTTGCATTTACGGCTTCCTTTGAAATATTTAGAAAAATAACATCCCTCCTAAATGACCAAAAGTGATACTGGCTTTGACTGGTCTATTCAGCGAATAGACACACTAAAATCAAAGCATGAATCATTTAGTTGGGTACTGAATTGTTAAGCTGCACATTATACCCTGCATCGTCTCATTCAACTGTCTCTAATTTGTGCCATTAAATTGAACACTTTTTTTACTCATTCTCCAGCAATGAGTGGCGCTGTAAGTTGCCATGATTTTTTCTTAGCATAGCATTCAATCGATATGTAGCTTTTATTCTATCTAGATCAAACTAACTCAGTATCAATCTTCTCAGCTTTATACGAGTAGCATTCTCCAATACAATAAGCCCAATGTTTTGTATTCTGATGATGACATGCCTGAACTTCCAGAAGTTGAAACAACAAAAACCAGTTTGTTGCCTTTGCTTAACCAAAAAGTGGTCGATATCCAAGTCCGGGAATCTCGCCTAAGATGGCCTATTCCTGAAGATATTCACAATTTAAAAGGGCAAAAATTATTAAAATTGAGCCGTCGCTCAAAGTATATTTTGGCTGAGTTTGAAACACATAGCATGCTTTGGCATCTCGGTATGTCAGGCAGTTTTAGAATTTGTGAACCACAAGATGAATTGAGAAAACACGATCACTTGATTATTCAATTTGAAGATCAACAATTGTGCTACCATGATCCACGCCGTTTTGGCTGTATTATTTGGCTCAATGAGGAAAGCCAAACTAAATTAATTGACACCCTTGGTCCAGAACCTTTAAGCGAATCTTTTAATGAAGAATATTTAAGCAATAAATTAAAAAATAAAAATGTCGGCATAAAAGTTGCAATTATGGATAACCATATCGTGGTTGGTGTGGGCAATATTTATGCTACAGAAAGTTTATTTAATTTAGGTATTCATCCAGCACAGCCAGCTTCGACATTATCCACAGCGCAAATTCAAAAACTGGTTATTGAAATAAAACGTATTTTGAAACAAGCGATTGATTTAGGTGGCTCAACGTTAAGAGACTATAGCAATGCAATGGGTGAAAATGGTTATTTTCAACAAACCTTATTGGCCTATGGTCGTGCGGGTGAAATGTGTGTGAACTGTGAAACAACATTGGAAAACTTGAAATTGGGACAGCGTGCAAGTGTGTTTTGCCCACAATGCCAACCTTTGAAAAAAGTGAACACTTCTCAAACTCAGCGAGGTCAATCTAAATGAAAACTGCAATTGTTCGTCATATACTCGTCAAAGATAAAGGCTTAGCAGAACAGCTTAAAAAGAAGATTTTAGACGGTGCTGATTTTTCAAAAGTTGCGAAACAGTATTCAACCTGTAATTCAGCCAAACGTGGTGGTGAACTTGGTGAAGTGAAAAAGGGGCAATTGGTTCCTGTGATTGATAAACTGGTTTTTACAGCAGCAGAACATATTTTACATGGACCCGTTAAAAGCCAATTTGGGTTTCACCTCCTTGAAATTAAATTTCGTATGGATTTTTAAACCAGCTCATTGAGTATTTATATTTATTCAAATGCGTTGAGAATAAAGCTTAATTTGTAGGCTGCGTTTCAACGCTATAATCTTCCACAAATTTTGAATACTGATCGATATAAGGTCTAAACATTTCTGCACGTGTGGTGAAGTAAAATACCTCATTGCCATTATGTACAATGGTTTCAGGTGATTTACCATTGCAAAAGCCGTTATCAGATTCAACAGCAGTTTTTAAACTGATAAAATTCTTTTCCGCTTGTTGTGCATCTTCAAAAGCAAAAACCAATAAACTAAAATCTGGACGCACTTGGTTCTGACCAATTTTTACCAGACTCTCTGCTCTATATGAGCGTATGCCATCCCCTTTGACTTGAATAATTTTATTGTTGGTACAATCATTTTCAGACCAAGATCGACCACTTTCTTTCTCAACAAATTCAAATTGATCTTTTAACAATTGCGTTTGTAATACCACCAATAACGCATCATTTTCATCAATTGATTTTGCCTCAATTACTTCAAAAGTGGTTTTTTCATTGGGCATATCTGCAAAACTTAGATTCTTGGTTTTATTTTGAATATCATTTTGATTGTTTTGCTGCTCTGAACAACTGAAGAGTCCAAAAATCATCATGAATATGATTAAACGTTTTGTCATTATAATATTCCGATCATCCTATAAACATGATCATAAACGATTCATAAAAAAAACGGCACTTAAAAGTGCCGTTTAATGATGATTATTTATACATGATTAAGCTTGTGGACGTTTTTTTAGTTCATCACGGATTTCACGTAATAATTCAATATCTTCTGGCGTCGTAGCCGGTGCTTCTTCCGCTGGCTTACGAATTTTATTTAAGAATTTAACCA
This sequence comes from Acinetobacter rongchengensis, assembly GCF_003611475.1. Classification (GTDB taxonomy): domain Bacteria; phylum Pseudomonadota; class Gammaproteobacteria; order Pseudomonadales; family Moraxellaceae; genus Acinetobacter; species Acinetobacter rongchengensis. Next base: position 3,548 of record NZ_RAXT01000005.1, read on the forward strand.
GTAAAAATACAACCCACATTAAGATCAGGAAGTTCAACACAATCGTGATGAAGTTACCATAAGTTAAAACATTCACACCCGCTTTGGTTAGCTCATCTAATGAAGTCAGGTTACTCGGGTTATCACCAAGTACAATAAATTTCTGAGTAAAATCAACGCCCCCACCAGTAATCACAGAAATTAATGGCATGATGATGTCTTTTACTAAAGAATCAATAATTTTATTAAAAGCACCACCGATGATTACACCAATAGCCAAGTCCATCATGTTGCCTTTGATAGCAAACGCTTTGAATTCTGAAATAATGCTCATTTGTATCTCCACGCGCTCTTATTGCGTAATTTTTATGTGACGAAGTATACATTAAAATTTAATATATATTTCCAGCTAATTTACTCGGTTTTTATAAATTTCGTATATTTTTTTTACAATTTATACAAAAAAACCGCAACTCTCTGACGAATTGCGGTTTTCTATAGAAATTTTAAGAATTTCTATTTAAAACGATTACATACCACGTGCAGCACGTTTACGATCATTTTCAGTTAAGAATTTTTTACGAATACGAACTGATTTAGGTGTAACTTCAACTAATTCATCATCTTCAATAAATTCTAAAGCTTGTTCAAGCGTGAATTTAATTGCAGGTGTCAATGTTAAAGCTTCATCTGTACCTGATGCACGCATGTTCGTTAACTGCTTCGCTTTTGTTGGGTTTACAGTCATGTCGTCTGAACGTGAGTTCATACCAACAATCATCCCCTCATACACTTCTAATTGTGGTTCAGCAAATAGACGACCACGATCTTGTAGCGTGAATAGAGCGAAAGCTAAACATGTACCATTCACCATTGATACAAGTACACCGTTTTGACGCTTCGCAACAGCACCTTGCTTAGCAGGACCATAATGCGAGAAGCTTGAAGTCATAATACCAGTACCAGAAGTAATGGTTAAGAATTCAGAACGGAAACCAATCAAGCCACGTGAAGGTACAGTCGCTTCAATACGCATACGACCTTTACCGTCGACTTCCATATTGGTTAACTCACCTTTACGGTTACCCATTTGTTCCATTACAGAACCTTGGTGTTGTTCTTCAACGTCAAAAGTTACGTTTTCGTATGGCTCTTGCATTTCGCCATCAACTTCTTTCATGATCACTTGCGGACGAGATACACCCATCTCGAAGCCTTCACGGCGCATTGTTTCGATCAATACAGAAAGATGAAGCTCACCACGACCAGAAACTTTGAAACGGTCTGGACTGTCAGTGTCTTCAACACGTAATGCTACGTTATGGATCAATTCACGATCTAAACGCTCACGGATATTACGTGAAGTTACGAATTTACCTTCTTTACCAGCAAACGGAGAGTTGTTTACTTGGAAAGTCATCGAAACTGTAGGTTCATCTACAGACAATGCAGGTAAAGCTTCAACATTTTTAGGATCACAAATGGTGTCAGAAATATTCAATGCATCTAAACCAGTGATACATACGATATCACCCGCTTGTGCAGAATCAACGTCAACACGCTCTAAACCGTGGTAACCCATGATTTTTAAGATACGACCGTTACGTGTCTTACCATCTTTATCAATCACTGTTACAGGTGTATTTGTTTTTACTGAACCACGTTGAATACGACCAACACCGATTACACCGACGAAACTATTATAGTCAAGTGATGAAATTTGCATTTGGAATGGACCATCAACATCTACTGAAGGTGGTTCAACGATGTCTACGATTGTTTCAAATAACGGGGTCATATCTTCTGCTAATTCTTCTGGAGAAGGACCAGCTACACCACGTAAACCTGATGCATAAACAACTGGGAAGTCTAACTGTTCGTCAGTACCACCAAGGTTATCAAACAAATCAAATACTTGATCAATTACCCAATCTGGACGAGCACTTGGCTTGTCAACTTTGTTAATGATCACGATTGGTTTCAAACCACGTGCGAACGCTTTTTGCGTTACGAAACGAGTTTGTGGCATTGGACCTTCTTGTGAATCGACAAGAAGAAGTACGCAATCAACCATAGACATAACACGTTCAACTTCACCACCAAAGTCAGCATGTCCTGGGGTGTCAACAATGTTAATACGGTATTCAGTGTCAGTACGTTTGTCTAACCATTTAATTGCAGTGTTTTTTGCAAGAATGGTAATACCACGCTCAGATTCCAACGCATTCGAATCCATGACACGCTCGATCTCACCCGCGCGATCACCGAGAGCACCAGATTGTTGCAGAAGTTTGTCTACCAGAGTGGTTTTACCATGATCGACGTGCGCAATGATGGCAATGTTACGGAGAGTTTTAATATCAGACATGTAAATTCGATACGCTTTAAATTTGAGGGCAAATTATACAGAAAAATCTTAACTTTTAGTAGTGACAGTTTATTGACAGTTACAAGTTTTTTTCACAAGGCCCCCTTTTTTATTTTGTAATGGCATGTAAACCGATTAGAATAGCGCCATCTTGCTGCTTCTCCCGCTGTGGTCATGTCTGATTTTAATACACCTCCCAAACAAACTCAGGGTCAAATTGACCTTATTTATGGTCTCAATGATCACCCAAAACCACTTATCGCTTTTTTTGCGGCCTTACAACATTTATTAGCGATTATTGTTCCAATTGTAACACCAGGTTTACTAATCTGTTTGGCTTTAGGTGTTTCTCCACAAGACACCAACATGATTCTTTCCATGTCATTGGTCATTTCAGGTGTCGCAACTTATTTACAATGTAAAAAAATTGGGCCATTTGGTGCAGGCTTACTGATTGTTCAGGGCACAAGTTTTAACTTTATTGGCCCGATGATCGGTATTGGCTCTGCTATGGTTGCGGCAGGCACACCTGTTGAAGCGGTGATGGCGTCTATTTTCGGCGTCGTGATTGCTGGATCATTTATTGAAATGGGTGTATCTCGCATTTTGCCTTGGGTGAAAAAGCTGATTACACCATTGGTGACAGGTATTGTTGTGCTGTTGATTGGTTTAACCTTAATTAAAGAAGGCCTCATCAGCATGGGCGGTGGCTATCAAGCCATGTCAGATAAAACCTTTGCCAGTGCCGACAATCTCATCATGTCATGTACTGTACTTGCCATTATTATCCTACTGAATCGTGTAAAAGTTGTTTGGGTAAAAAGCTCAGCTATTTTAATTGCTTTAGTTGTCGGTTATGTACTTGCAGGTTTTATGGGCTATTTAAACTTTTCAGGTTTAAAAGATGCGCCACTTATACAAATCCCATCACCGATGCATTTTGGAATTAGCTTCTCTTGGAGTTTATTTATTCCAATGGCATTTATTTACTTGGTGACCTCTTTAGAAGCGATTGGTGATGTGACAGCAACTTCGAAAATTTCTAATCAGCCAGTTGATGGCCCAGTTTGGATGGAACGTATCAAAGGGGGGGTTTTGGTCAATGGTGCAAACTCTTTCTTAGCTGGTATTTTCAATACTTTCCCAAGCTCTGTATTTGCTCAAAATAATGGTGTCATTCAACTCACAGGTGTGGCTAGTCGTTATGTCGGGATTTGGATCGCAGTATTATTGGTGATTCTTGGTTTATTCCCCGCAGTTGCAGGTGTCATTCAGGCTGTACCGCAAGCTGTGCTTGGCGGTGCCGTAATGGTCATGTTTGGTGCAGTTGCTGCTTCTGGCATTAACATTTTATCGGGAATTCAGTTAGATCGTCGTGCCCTTTTGATTATTGCAATTTCTTTAGGACTAGGTTTGGGTGTTGCACAAGTTCCTCAAATTTTGGAACATTTACCAGAATTGGCACGTAATATTTTTAGTTCTGGTGTTGCCACAGGCGGTCTTGCAGCTTTGATTTTAAATTTAGTTTTACCTGAAACTAAAAAATAGTCAGTCTATTCTTTATAATGCCCAGCTTAGTCTGGGCATTATTGTTCAAATTTTTATGATGGATGGTGAATATGGAGCCAAGAAGTGAAGTTGTCATTCGACAGCATGACTATCTTTCTGGACGAGTTTTATTGGTCAATGCGCCAACGGATGATTTACTTTCAAATTTAGCTCATGACATCGAAGCAAGTATTTGGACGTGGAATTACAACGAATTTCAGTATTTTCAAAATCTAAAAGCCGATGTACATTTTGGTACAGATCTGCCTGAGTCCGATTTTGACCAAGCTGTAATTTTTGTCCCGAAATCGAAAGAACTGCTCAATTATATTTTGCATAATTTGGTCAGTCGTTTGCCTGTTGGTGCTTCTATTTTCCTCGTTGGAGAAAAGAAAGGGGGCGTTGAGCGTGCTGCAAAACAGTTACAACCTTATGGGCAAACCACGAAATTAGACAGCGCTCGTCATTGTCAAATGTGGCAACTGACCACCAATACCACGGTTACAGCAAAACCATTAACGCAATGGGCACAACATTATAATGTTGCCACACCTGCTGGTGAACTGACCATTTGTGCTTTACCAGGGGTATTTAGTCAAAACCATTTAGATATTGGCACAGCTGTTTTGCTGCCTTATTTAAAACAAGTGACTTCTGGAAAAATTGCTGATTTTGGTTGCGGTGCTGGGGTAATCAGTGCTTATTTGTCCAAGTTAAATCCTAAAAATCGTATTTTTGCGTTGGATGTCGATGCTTTTGCATTGGCCTCAACCCAAATGACATTTGAAAAAAATAGCTTACCCTTAGAACAGCTTGAAGTTAAAGCAGTCACAGGCATCGAAGATGCACCTTTATTTTTACATGCGATTGTCAGCAATCCTCCATTTCACCAAGGCATACAGACCGATTATAATGCCAGTGAAACTTTGTGTAAGACTGCACGACGCCATTTAAAATCTGGTGGTGAATTATGGATTGTGGCAAACCGCTTCCTCAATTATCCATTACTCATTGAGCAGAGCTTTAGTCAATGTACGACTAAGGCCGATCAACAAGGCTTTAAAGTGCTGTTCGCCAACACTCAAAAAAATCTTAAGGAAGAACGATGAGCGAAACAGGTCATCCAGAGCTCAAGCGTAAGCTTGGAGCTCGACATTTAAATATGATCGCCATCGGCGGTTCTATTGGTACAGGATTATTCCTTGCCTCAGGTCAAACGATTGCGACAGCTGGCCCGGGTGGTGCACTGCTTGCTTATGCACTGATTGGACTCATGATTTATTTCTTGATGACCAGTTTAGGTGAGTTAGCAACGCACAATCCGACATCAGGCGCATTTTTCACATATGGCAATAAATATGTTGAAGAAGGCTTTGGTTTCGCACTGGGTTGGAATTATTGGTATAACTGGGCGATTACGGTCGCATTTGAACTGGTTGCCGTCCAATTTATCATGAAGTTTTGGTTTCCAGATATTCCTGGCTTTTGGTGGAGTGCCTTATTCCTAGCTATTATTTTCTTTATCAATGCTTTAACAGTCAAAGGCTTTGGTGAAAGTGAATTTTTGTTCTCATTGGTCAAAGTCGTTGCGATTATCTTCTTTATTGCGATTGGTCTATTCATGATTGGAAAAATCATGCTTGATCCAACTCAATCTGTGACCAAAAACTGGACCCTTGGTGAAGCACCTTTTGTCGGTGGTTTCCAAGCATTGGTTGGTGTCGCCATGATTGCAGGATTTTCATTCCAAGGTACTGAAATGGTTGGGGTTGCTGCGGGTGAATCTAAAGATCCGAAAAAGACCATTCCAATTGCAATTAAACAAATCTTTTGGCGTATTCTTTTATTCTATATCTTGTGTATTTTCATCATTGGAACATTGATAGCCTACACAGACCCAAATCTTGCTTTAGCGGCTGAGGGTGATGGTAATATTACCCTTTCACCATTTACCTTGTTGTATGAAAAAGCAGGGTTAGCATTTGCTGCAGGTTTGATGAATGCGGTGATTTTAACTGCGATTCTTTCCGCAGGTAATTCAGGCATGTACTCGTCTACACGTATGCTATTTGGTATGGCACGTGAAGGTCGTGCACCAAAATGCTTTGGTAAATTAGATATTCGTGGCGTTCCAATGAATGCCTTATATGCCACCACTGCAATTGCTGCACTTTGTTTCTTGACCACATTTATTGGTGAAAGCCAAGTATTTACATGGCTACTGAATATGTCAGGCATGTGCGGCTTTATTGTTTGGTTAGGTATTGCAATTTCACACTATCGCTTCCGTAAAGGCTATTTAGCGCAAGGTTATAAGCTTGAAGATTTAGCCTACCGTGCCAAATTCTTCCCATTTGCACCTTGGTTTGCCTTTATCTTATGTACGATTGTTGTACTCGGTCAAAATTACCAAGCGGTACTGGATGGTGACTGGATGAGTGCGATCTCTACTTATATCAGTATTCCATTATTCCTTGCAATTTGGTTAGGCTACAAATGGAAGCATCGTAGCAAACTCATTTCTTACAAAGAAATGGATGTTCAACCATTTGATATTGATAAAGAATAACTTCTCCAATCAGTTAAATTCAAGCAGCTTTCGAGCTGCTTTTTTATTGCATATAAAGCTTGTAGAATTTAAGAGTAATTAGCCGCGTTTTAAAAATGATTTTTAAAATTAATTGACAAAATGATTTTTATTTATAGAATAGCCGCCATTGGTTCATTTCCAACCAAAAGATTTTCATTCACTGTGGTTTTACCAAACCTCAAAATATAAGGAGTATGACATGCCGAAACAAGAGAGAAATTTTAAATAAGATTAAGCAGTCGTCTACTCACGGGCACTGAATTAATCCCAAGTGTCCGAATGTCAGTTTCAACCTAGCATTCGCTAGGTTTTTTATGATCTAAAATTTGAATCTAGTCTTCAAATGAAGTCCTTTTAAAACAATTTCGGACAATAAAAATAATTTGCTTAGAGAAAGAAAATGAGCATACAAATGATTTTAAACGCCAAAGCAGAATATGGCGTTCCCGTAAAAATTTATACTCAAGATGTGGATGATGAAAGCCTAACCCAATTACGTAAAATGGCACAATTACAATTTATTCACTCACATATTGCAGTCATGCCTGATGTACATTTAGGCAAAGGTGCAACGGTAGGTAGCGTAATTCCAACTAAGAATGCCATTATTCCTGCCGCTGTAGGCGTTGATATTGGTTGTGGAATGAATGCTTTACGGCTGAGTTTAAAAGCTGGGCAATTACCTGATAATTTAAGCGCTTTACGTAATGCGATTGAAAGAAAAGTACCTGTTGGCTTTGAAATGCACAAACTCGCCAAAGCCAAAGCTTCTACACTTTCACCCTTAGATAAAAAACTAAAATTGATCACAGATAAACACCCTGCCTTGAAACGCATGTTACGAAACTTTGATTCAACATGGCAGAAACAGCTAGGTACATTGGGTGGTGGTAATCACTTCATCGAACTGTGTATTGATGAAAATGATGACATTTGGGTGATGTTGCATTCGGGCAGTCGTGGTCTTGGCAATGTGATTGGTACATATTTTATAGAACGTGCTAAAAAAGAAGCACAGCATCGTTTTGGGCATGTGCCAGATAAGGATTTAAGTTATTTTGCAGAAGGCTCAACCAATTTTGATGATTATGTTGAAGCTGTAGAATGGGCTCAAGGATATGCTTATGAAAACAGACGTGAAATGATGCGTTTGATTTTAGAGGCTATTCGTCCTTTATTACCAAGCTTTCAAATGACCAAAGAAGCGATCAATTGTCATCACAATTATGTACAAAAGGAGCTTCATTTTGGTGAAGAGATTTTTGTCACACGTAAAGGTGCAATTCGTGCAGGTCTTGATGAATATGGCATCATCCCTGGTTCAATGGGTGCACAATCCTTTATTGTCAAAGGTAAAGGAAACCCAGAATCTTTTTGCTCATGTTCACATGGTGCAGGTAGAAAAATGAGTCGAACTAAAGCCAAGAACTTATTTAATCAACAAGATTTAATCGCACAAACTCAAGGGATTGAATGTCGGAAAGACAAAGGTGTTGTTGATGAAATACCGAGTGCGTATAAAGATATTCATCAAGTCATGGCCAATCAAAGCGATCTAATTGAAGTTGTACATACCTTGAAACAAGTCTTATGTATCAAAGGTTAAGTTTCAAACTTTAGTTAAAGTTTAAAAAGATAAAGTCAAAGATTTCGACTTAACAATTTTTTTTACTTAAGACTATTCACTTAGGATCTCAGTAAATTTCGATTTGCTGAGATCATCCATCAAAATCAGCTATAGCGAATAGGTGCTTGATAATCACCAATAATAATCACTTGCTGACAAATTCCCTCTGCCCGACGCTGCTGTTCAAAAACCACTGCTGGCATAGCATCAAAACTATCGAAGAAACAAATTTCATTTTCATCTATTGAAAAGACCAGTGAATGATTACCAACCCCGTCTACAGTATCGTAATAGACAATTGCAAAATAACCTTGTGACACTGCATTTTGAATATCCTGATATGCCAAAGCTTGATATATCGGAACATTTAAAGCTTTGGCTTCAGCATAACAATTGATTTCTTTTTCATGGATATCTGGATCATCATCTGTATAAAACCTGATATCGAAACCCAACTTTTTTAAGCCTAAAGCCAGCCCGATACTAAAAGTTCCATCTTCTCGATCATACTGACAAAGCTTAGCAAGTTGATCAATCTCAATTTGAATCGAACGATGCTGTAACACGACCCAAACTGCAAATATTCCACAATTCGCTTCAAGATCAATCAGTTGTTTAGGAAGTTGCAAACTCATGAATATACAGACTAAAACCAAGTACAAAGATGATTCATTATAATACGTTTCATTTGATATCGAAGCTATTCAAATCATGTTATCCATCTCATCACTGGATCTTTAATGTTACAGTTACTCTTCTATTCTTGGCCCGACCATCTGCCGTGCTATTATTTGCAATAGGTTTTACTGGTCCTAATCCAGTTGCAATGAGTTGATTTGGATTCACTTGATATTCACGAACCATAAAATCTTTTACAACATTTGCACGTATTGTCGAGACTTTATTATTTGCGGCTAAAGACCCTGTGCTATCGCTATGACCATCAATTTGCAAAACAAAGTTTTTATTATTTTTCAATAACTGCGAAGCGACTAATAATGTTGGCTGATACTGTTCATCAATTTCAGTCGATTTATTTTTAAAGTAGATCTCCAAGCCTTTTTTCAAAACCAATGTTTCTTTAGGATACATGACTTGAATTGAGTTTGTTGTTGATCCCCTATTATCTATAGAATGGCAACCATTTGATCCAAGGAAGATTAATCCTAGCAGGAGCTGACTCATATTAATGACTATGTGCTTCTTATTCATTATTTTTAATTCACTTAACATTTAGAAATTTTAACCATTATAATTATTTTATAAAAAAAAGCGACTCTGACGAGTCGCTTTTTTATTCTCAATAAATTATTGAGTTACAGTACGGCTACCAGTGATCGTCGCGAATACACGACGGTTCATAGCACGACCTTCTTTAGTTTTGTTGTCAGCAATCGGTTGATCCCAAGCGAAACCTTGAGTAGACAAACGAGATGCATCGATGTTGTATTCGCTTACTAGCGCTGATTTAACAGAGTTAGCACGAGCTAAAGATAAACGTTCGTTTAACTTACGTGGACCAGTGTTATCTGTGTGACCTTCAATACGAGCAGTCGCATTCGGGAATTCAACTAATTTTTCAGCTACTTTCGCAACTTCTGGTTTGTATTGGTCTTTGATGTTTGATTTGTTTGTATCAAAGAACACACGAAGTTCCATGTTCAAATCTTCAGTCAATTGTTGTGGCTCAGGAGCTACAGGAACTGGAGCTGGAACAACTGGAGCAACTTCTACTACAGGAGCAGCAGGCTTCAAGTGACCACCAAGAACTACGTTAAGACCTGCAAGAGCAGTATAGTTCCAGAATTTTTCATCAAAGTTATAAGTACCACGAGCTTCAGTACGAAGAGACAAAGCATCGTTTAAGCGCCAGAAAGCACCAACACCAGCATTACCTAAAGTACCTTCTTCATTAGAGTGGTAAGACATATCGTCTAGGTCATATTTGTAATGACCAGCACCTAATAAAACGTAAGGTTTGATTTTGCTGTCATAGTTTTTAGTGATCAAATCAGAAGTAGCATAGAAGTTACCATTGATTTGAGTTTGTTTATATTCAGAACCAGCAACGCCAGTACCGTCTAAATCACCTTTAACTTGGTTATATTCAGCTTCGAAACCTAACCATGGAGTAAGCTCTACACCAAGAGCAGCACCAACGAATAAATCGTCTTGAAGCTCAGGGCCAGCAGTTAACTCACCTTTGTCTCCACCGTTATTGTGTTGAGAATCTTGGAAAGTGTAACCAAGCATTAAAGGTGTAACAGTTACACCAGCGTTAGCAGCAGCGAATGGCGCAGCAACAAGCATTGCAAGTGCGATACGACTCAATTTCATGGATATCCTCCAGAGATAACAATTGTTTTGTTCAAGCTTAGCCTAAAATTTATTGGCTATCCTGAGATAGAATTTAATACCCCAGTATTATTTTTAAGCTACTCATGTTGAATCATACAAACACTTGATTCTTTTTCCAAGTGCTTGATAACTTTAATCAAGTAAATTATTGACAAAATTACTTACAATTTCCGTTGTAATTCGGTAAATTTTTACTCAATTTTTCTTCATGGATCGCTTATCTTTTTGCTACTTTTATTTTAACAGCAAAAGAATACGATAGTAATAAATATTTTACTACAATTACCTTTGTATCAAATTTAAAAGAAAAAACATTATTTATCAAATAAAAACACACAACAACAGAAGATTTTATTATGTACTTTTATTGTAAAGACTGCGGTTTTACGCTATTTGAGCTCATTGTAACTATTTCAATAATCTCAATTTTAAGCCTAATATGCATTCCCCACTATCACAATATGATGCAAAAGCAAGAACTTAACTCAATAAGGCCTTTGACTCAACAATACTTATCATTTGCAAAAAGTCAAGCCCTAGTGCTGCATACTCCAGTTGTGATCTGTTCATCGGAAAACTTAAACCAGTGCCAAAATAACCAATGGGACAAAGGGGTCATCATCTTTACTGATAGGAATCGAAATAAATCAATCGACACGGATGAGCATATACTCTTTAAAACTGAACATAATCTTAAATATGGTCACTTGACTTGGAGTGGTAGTTCAAGTAGTACCCATGTACTGACCTTACAAGGAGATACAGGACTCCCTAGAGGTGCACCAGGAAGTTTTTATTATTGTAGCAATGCGGCTCAAATAAAAACTGATCTAAGGCTTTATATCGGAAGAATGGGAAATATTCGCCCCGATACAAACTATAGATGCTAAAAACTGGTCACTACAGTCTAGATATATTCAATATTGATACTTTCTTCTGAATCAGTTTTTTATATACTGCTTAGGTTTTTGAAAAAATCATAGAATACTGATTGGAGAATAGAACAATGACTGACATCGTAATTGTGAATGGTGCACGTACCGCAATGGGTGGATTCCAAGGAAGCCTTGCGGATGTTACAGCTCCTGATTTAGGCGCTGTGACAATTAAGGAAGCCATTGCTCGTGCTGGTTTACAACCGAGTGATGTACAAGAAGTCATTATGGGTTGTGTACTTCCAGCAGGTTTAAAGCAAGGTCCAGCTCGTCAAGCCATGCGTAAAGCGGGTCTTCCTGATTCTACTGGCGCAGTAACGATTAATAAACTGTGTGGTTCTGGCATGAAAGCCGTAATGCAAGCTGCCGATGCAATTAAAGCAGGTTCTGCTGAAGTCGTTGTTGCAGGTGGTATGGAATCAATGACCAATGCACCGTATTTATTGCCTAAAGCTCGCGGTGGTTACCGTATGGGTCATGGTGAAGTTAAAGATCATATGTTCTTTGATGGTTTAGAAGATGCTGAAACAGGTCGTTTGATGGGTTCATTTGCGCAAGATATGGCAAACACTCGTGGTTATAGCCGTGAACAGATGGACAATTTTGCGATTCGTTCACTACAACGTGCTCAAAAAGCCATTACAGAAGGTTATTTTGCAGACGAAATCACACCTGTTACGGTATCTACGCGTAAAGGCGATGTGATTGTTGATAAAGATGAACAACCATTCAATGCCAATATTGAAAAAATCCCAACTTTACGCCCAGCTTTTGCTAAAGATGGAACAATTACTGCGGCGAATGCAAGTTCAATTTCTGATGGTGCTTCAGCACTAGTTCTAACATCTGCAGATCATGCTGCGGCAAAAGGGTTAAAACCTCTTGCTAAAATCGTTGCTTATGCATCAAATTCACAACACCCTTCTGAGTTCACTATTGCTCCAGTTGGCGCAATCCAAAAAGTTTTAAACAAAACGGGTTGGGATGCTCAAGATGTAGACCTTTGGGAAATCAATGAAGCATTTGCAATGGTTACCATGTGCCCAATTGATGACTTCAAATTAGATATCGAGAAAGTCAATATCAATGGTGGCGCATGTGCGCTTGGTCATCCTGTTGGTTCTACAGGTTCACGTATTATTTTGACTCTAATCCATGCATTAAAACGTACTGGTGGTAAAAAAGGGATTGCTGCACTTTGTATCGGTGGTGGTGAGGCAACAGCAGTAGCAATCGAAATTTTATAAAAAGTGTCTATAATTCATTAGAATTCCACCCTAATCTGCTGTTTAAGATAGGGCATCAAAATCCTCCATTGATTGGAGGATTTTTTTATTTTCAATTACAAAAGATCCATCAATTTTAAGCAACGAACTGCTAGATTATTCTCTTCAAAACAAAAAATGGATTTTTAGCATGCACCTCAATCACTATTTAAATTTTCAAGGTGAAACTGAAGCCGCTTTTAACTTCTATAAGTCTGTGTTTGGTGGCGAGTTTCTGATTTTCAAACGTTATTCAGAACTTCCTGATGCTCAAATTTCTGAAAAAGAAAAAGATTACCTTCTCCACGTATCTTTGCCAATAAATAGTTTTACAGTACTCATGGGTTCAGATGTTTCAGAACAATTTTGCGCCCCAAATAACGCACCTTTCACCAAAGGCAACAACCATTATATTTCCATCAATTTAGATCCACATGAAGAAGATGAAGCTCGTCGTCTTTTCAATGCGTTGTCTGTCAATGGTGAAATTGAAATGGCGCTAGACAATACCTTTTGGGGTGCATTATATGGTGCTTTTACCGATCAATTTGGTGTGAAATGGATGGTCAATTGCCAATTATTGGCTGAATAGTTTTTTAATCATTTTCCCGAAATGCAATATAGCCTATTGAAAAGCAATCATTTAGGTTATATTGCATTGCATATTTCAACAACATTTATAACAAGACGATGACCGGCCTTACACATACTATTCTGATTATTCTCATCACGATTCTGACCTCTATTGCCGCTTGGCAGCATCGTAATATCATGAATCGTTTAATTTTTAATATTTCAGCCATTAAACATGGTCAATATGACCGGTTCCTGACACACGGTTTTATTCATAATGATGGTGTGCATCTTTTCTTTAATATGTTCACACTTTATTTCTTCGGGCGAAGTATTGAATGGTTCTTTCGTGACTATTTAAGTGGTATGGGTTTTGTCTTGTTCTATTGTAGTGCCATTATTGTGGCTGCTATTCCAAGTTACCTACACAATCGAAACTTAAATTCTTACCGTAGTTTAGGTGCATCAGGTGCAGTCAATGCTGTACTTTTCAGTGCCATTTTATTTGATCCTTGGGGAATGATTTATATTTATTTTATCCCTGTTCCTGCCATTATTTTTGGAACAATTTATCTGTGCTATAGCATGTATGCGATTCGTTCAGGGCATTCTCCATTGATCGACCACCGAGCTCATATTGCCGGTGCCGTTTATGGTTTCTTATTTCCAATTCTGCTTGCACCATCACTCGGCGCAGCTTTCTTTTATAAATTTATTGATACGCCATTATTTTAAATAGAATCACCTATCTAAATACAAAAAAAGCTGGACTCAAGTCCAGCTTTTCATAATTTGCTTAAAAATCAGCTTAACAAAATCAAGCACCTGTCTGATAACTTGCCTGAGCAACTGCTGTAGAAGCCTGATACGGATTTTTAAAATCATTTAAACCCGCAGCAGCTTCATGAATATCTTTGCCTTCTTTTACAACAAAGGTATCAAAACCTGAACGTTTTAAATAATTTAAAACATCTTTAAAAATATCACCTGTTGCACGAAGTTCACCTTGATAACCCTGACGGCGTAACAAAGCTGCAAAAGAATAACCACGACCGTCATTAAAACCTGCAAACTCAATAAAGATTGCATCAAGTTGGTCTAGTGGAAATTGATTGACTTCTGGTGAAGCATCAACAGTGATATACAATGCTTTTTTACCTGAAATATTGGCAATTTGATCCAATTGATCAACCAATAAAACCACGTCACCTTGCGGTAAAACACCCTCTTCACTCATCATTTGATAAGTATTGTCTGCAATTTCGCCATCTTTAGAGAGGACTTGAAGTGCTGTATTAAGCATATGCACGCTCCTTAAAGGGTTGAATGCCGACACGACGATAAGTTTCGATAAATTCCTCACCTTCAGTACGTAAATCAAGGTAAGTATTCAAGATTTCATCAATCACATCGGGTACAACTTCTGCTGCAAATGAAGGCCCTAAGATGTCACCAATTGAGGCATCATGGTCTGCATTTCCACCTAAAGTGATTTGGTAAAATTCAGCGCCTTTTTTATCTACACCCAAAATACCAATATTACCGACATGGTGATGACCACAGGCATTCATACAACCTGAAATATTCAAATCGATATGACCTAGATTATAAACAGTGTCTAAATCATCAAAACGACGGGAGATTGCTTCTGAAATCGGAATTGATTTTGCATTTGCCAAAGAACAGAAATCACCACCAGGGCAGCAAATAATATCGGTAATAAAACCAATATGCGCACGTGCCATGTTGTTATTTTCAAGGATTTGCCACAATTCGAATAAATCTTTCTGCGGAACATCAACCAGTGAAATATTTTGTTCATGCGTCGTACGCAATTCACCAAATGTATATTTGTCTGCAAGATCAGCAATCAAATTCATTTCTTCAACAGACATATCACCAGGTGCGATACCTGCACGTTTAAGTGAAATCGTAACGATACGATAGCCTTTCACTTTATGTGCATTGGTGTTGATGTTGAACCAGTGTTTGAACTTTGGATGAGTTGCAAATAAAGCATCAAAGTTTTCATCAGGTAAATCTTGATAATCGAATGGTGTGAATTCTTCATCCAACTTTTTCAAAATTTCAGGCTGAATTTTTAAAGTCTGAATCGTATGAGCAAATTCAGCTTCTACTTTTTCAGCAAACACTTCAGGCGTTAATGCTTTCACTAAAATTTTAATACGTGCTTTGTATTTATTATCACGACGACCATGTAAGTTATATACACGAAGAACCGCTTCAAGATAAGCAATCAAATCTTCACGTGGTAAGAAGTCACGAATAAAACTACCAATCACAGGTGTACGACCTAAGCCACCACCGACTTTAATTTTATAACCAATTTCACCCGCTTCATTTTTAACGATATATACTCCAATATCGTGGAATGAAGTCGCAGCACGATCCGTTTCTTCCAGTGCAGAAACTGCAATTTTGAATTTACGTGGTAAAAATGCAAATTCAGGATGGAAAGTTGACCATTGACGAATCAATTCGCATGTAGGGCGTGGGTCTGCTATTTCACCTGCAACAACACCTGCATATTGGTCAGTTGTAGTATTACGAATACAGTTACCTGAAGTTTGAATGGCATGCATTTGAACTGTAGCAAGTTCTGCGAGCATGTCAGGTACATTTTCCAAAGCAGGCCAGTTAAATTGGATATTCTGACGTGTCGAAACGTGTGCATAACCACGGTCAAACTCTTTTGCCAATTCTGCAATTTTACGAAGTTGGTTTGAATTCATTAGACCATAAGGTACGGCAATACGTAGCATTGGTGCATAACGTTGTACGTATAAACCATTTTGTAGGCGTAATGGACGATACTCATCTTCAGTGAGTTTACCCGCTAAATAACGTTCCGTTTGATCACGGAATTGTGCAACACGTTCATTGATCAGTTGCTGATCGAAATCAGTATATAAATACATGGCGTACAGCTAGTAGTTTCATTATAACGATGCACAATATAACGAGATTTGACCTATCAACGAAATGCGTTTTTTACATATTTAATAGCGATTTTATTGATAAGCATCATATAACGATTGAATTTACAAAGCTTTCAGCGGAATAACTATTTTTATTCATGTATTGATGTATTTATTGATTGCTTATATCTTTATGTGATAAGCATTTAATACCAATAACCCATCAAATCTAAATTACCATTTTCTACCCATGGTTTTGACCCAATTTGTTTATACATTAAACAATGATCAAAGAAACCTTCTTTCATACCATAGTTAATATGTTCTTCCGTGACTAACCATCGTACATGTTGAGCGGTTAATTCAAAACCAAATTTTCGATAAAAATCATGCTGATCAGCCACGAGGAATAGAAAATCGATATTTGTCCGAAATTTATGTGCCAATTGTTCCAGTTCATTCAGCATTTGAGCAGCTCGACCTTGATTGCGGAATTGTGGATGTATTGCGAAGTCGATAACGCCAAGTACATTGATCGGTTCACCGTTTAAAGTCATGACACGATAATCCAATCCTAGCTGCCCAATCAGTTGGTTTTTATTTTTAAGTAATAATCGATAATGCGGTAATTGCTTAAAATAATGTCGGCCATGAAAATCTTCTTCTGGAAAACACACTTTCATTAAGTCTGCAATGTGTGATTTTGTTGCTATATCTAATGCAATTTCATCAACAAACTCAACATTCATTTTTCAAAGTCCATGATTTAATTTTTATTGATCTACTTTCAGCACATTGACCAATCAATGCGTTGTTATTGCTTTTTAAATTTGCAAATAGGTATTTTCCCAAACGCCTTCAGCAAAAGTACCTTCGACCAATTGCACATAACGTCCATGAACATGATCAATGGCAATACAGTCATCTACTTCCAAAACTCGATCGGTATGTTGTTTCTGCCAATGTGCCGCAAAATACTGTTTCCCCTTTTCCTTTGCGACAATTGAATTCTGAGCAACAACAAGAACATAACGATGCAGCTCACCAAATTCACGTGCATCATAACCACCTAAATTGATGAGCCACAATTTTTGATCTGCTGGATTGGGTTGCGCATTGCTAAAATGAATTTGATAATTTTTATGCTCAAAAGTTAAACCTTGTAACTTTGCCCATGCATCGATATGCAGACCTTTTTGCTCACCAAACCATGCACTTTTGAGTTGAGGAAAAATCTCTTCAAGCGAATCCCCTACCGCAAGTACAACATCGTGCACTTCAGTATTAGCACGTGCATGGCGACCACCTAACATTACGATAAATAAACTAGACATTTTTTAGCTCAATCAATTGCATTTTGTTGATTAGAAATATTTTTTAATACTGACTTAGATGGAATAGATATCTTAGAAAAATCAAAAATGATCGAAAATTAATATTGAGCGTTCCTTCTCTTGCACCATATATATGGCTCAGGGAGAAGGTTAGGATGAGAGAGATTTATCATATAAATCCTCACCCTCTTGCGCGTAATAACGCTCATCCTTTAAAAGGAGAGTGAACTTCTCCATTATAAATAAATGTTTATCACAACTCGACTTGTGCAACAAGAAGTCTAGTTGTGATAACAAATTTGTTATTCCTCTAAACCCTAGGTCTCCTCCCTTTTTTAAAGGGAGGCTGGGAGGGATTTCTATTTAAATATATTGATATTCAAAAAAATCAATCTCCCCCATCCAAAACAATTACATCTCCACCATTTCCACACCATCAATACGTGCCACAGTCATCAAATCTTTATCACCACGACCTGAAACAGTCGCAATAATAATTTGATCTTTAGACATGGTTGGTGCCAGTTTAGTGACATAAGCCATGGCATGCGAACTTTCTAGTGCGGGAATAATGCCTTCAATATGGGTTAAATCACGGAAACCTTGTAAAGCTTCATTGTCATTGATCGGCACATATTCAACACGATGCATATCTTTCAAGAAGCTATGTTCAGGGCCCACACCAGGATAATCCAAACCTGCTGAAATTGAATGTGTTTCAATGATCTGACCTTGCGCATCAGACATCAAATAAGTACGGTTGCCGTGTAAAACCCCAACATGGCCTGCATTTAATGGAGCAGAATGTTTACCTGTTTCAATACCATAGCCAGCAGCTTCAACACCATACATTTTCACATCTTGGTCATTTAAGAATGGGTAGAACAAGCCCATGGCATTTGAACCACCACCCACACATGCCACTAAAGCATCAGGCAAACGACCCGCTTGCTCCTGAATTTGTTTACGTGCTTCACGACCAATAATCGATTGGAAGTCACGAACCAATTGCGGGTACGGATGCGGTCCTGCAACAGTTCCAATCACATAATAAGTTGAATCAACATTTGTCACCCAGTCACGCATCGCTTCGTTCATGGCATCTTTTAATGTTTTAGAACCACTTTCCACAGGAATAACAGTCGCACCCAACAAACGCATACGATAAACGTTCATTGCTTGACGTTTCACATCTTCTGCACCCATGAACACAACACATTCAAGACCTAAACGTGCTGCGATGGTTGCCGTTGCAACACCATGTTGCCCTGCACCTGTTTCAGCAATAATACGTTTTTTCCCAGAAAGCTTTGCAAGCAATGCCTGACCAATAGTGTTATTCACTTTGTGCGAACCTGTATGATTCAAGTCCTCACGTTTTAAGTAAATTTGCGCACCACCCAACTCTTTTGACCATCGCTCAGCATAATACAAAGGACTAGGACGACCTACATAGTAGGCAAGATCACGGTCGAATTCTGCCAGAAACTGAGCATCATCTTTCATACGAAAATAGAGTTTTTCTAAATCCTCTAAAGCAGCCATCAGAGTTTCTGACACAAAACGTCCGCCATGGATACCAAAATGCCCGTTTTGATCTGGGTATTGGGTATAGTCAATCACTTGATCTTGTAAATTATCTTGTTGATTACTTTGCTGATCCACGTTGGACTCCTTGCATAAATTTTTCAATGAGTTGTTGGTCTTTAATACCTTTTGCGGATTCTACACCTCCGCTGACATCAACCGCATACGCTTGAGTCATTTGTATAGCTTCTTCAACATTTTCAGGTTTTAAACCACCTGCCAAAATCAAAGGAATATCGAGTTTGGGGAATTGTGTCCAGTCAAAGCTGTGTCCAGTTCCGCCTTTGAGTTCAGGATGCCATGCGTCTAACAGCATAGCACTTGCTCCTGCTTGTTGATATTGCCGAATTGTCTGAATAATTTCTAAATTGTCTAAATCTGGTTTGACCTGAATCGCCTTATACCAACGGCGTCGATTATATTGTGCAATCTGTTGACACTGTTCAGCCGTTTCATCGCCATGGAACTGTAAAATATCTAAGGGAACTTGATCTAAAACTTGTGCAATGTGTTCAGGTGTTGTATTAACAAATAATCCCACAATATTGACATATGCTGGAATCAATTGGGCCAATTGTTTTGCCAATTCAATCGATACATTGCGTGGGCTAGGTTCATAAAATACGAGACCAATTGCATCTGCCCCAGCTTCAACAGCGGCTTGAATATCTTGTGGGCGTGTAATTCCACAGATTTTGGCACGAGTACGCATATTCATCACTCTAATTCAGTGTCATTCACGAATCTAAATCAATTTAAGCGAATCATTGTAATGCAATTTTGTTCACTTGCGTTAAAGTTCAACAGGATTCTCTATTCAACATTGTTTAATTCCTAATCTGACTTTATACTGCGCGCAAATGCAACGAGTCGAGCTTAGGCTTAGGGAAGTTGGTGCAAATCCAACACTGCCCCCGCAACGGTAAAATGAACAATTATTCTTTATAAATCTGAGGATTTACACCACTGCAATTTTTGTGGGAAGGTGGAATAATTTGAATCGAAATTGATTCTATATTTGAGTCCGGATACCTGCTTGTTGTGCCCTTTAACTCAATCATTCACGGGGAGTGAATGTATGGAGCATATCATGTCTGGTTTTTATAAACTTTCAGCTTTTAAGCCTACGACACTTGTAGGTGCTATCGCGATTGCGATGGGGCTATCTTCTACTGGTTTTGCCGAAACAACATCTTCAAATTCAGAAGCAAAATCTCAGCTTGATACTATTGTAATCACAGCCACACGCTCTGAAGAAAAAATTGAAAATGTTCCTGCACGTATTTCAATTATTGAACCGCAAATTTTAGAACAATCGCCAATTGCTGAATTACCTCATTTACTCATGAGTGATGCTTCCATCGATATGATGCAATACGGTGGTTATGGTCAAGCTGCCTCTATCTTTACCCGTGGTACAAACTCAACGCATACCCTAGTATTACGTGATGGCGTTCGTTTGAATACAGGCTCTGCGGGTTCTGCATCACTTGCATTTATTGATACAACAGATATCAAACAAATCGAAGTATTAAAAGGCCCTGCATCCGTTTTATATGGAACAGATGCAATTGGTGGTGTTGTACAACTTGTTTCAAAAACACCTGAAAAAACAGGTGCTTTTGTGACTGGCGAAATAGGTGAACACAACACGTATAAATCTGTGGTTGGTGCAGATCTCGCTGAAAATGGCGTTTATGCACAAGTTCGAGGCCAAAGACTCGAATCTGATGGTACACAAGTAACCGATTTTAAAGATGCCAATGTAAAAGCAGGCGCATACGACCAAAAAGGTTTTAGCGCAAAGCTCGGTGTTGAAAAAGAACAATATGCTGCATCTGTAGATTATTCACAGAATCAAGGTACGGCAATGTATGTTGATGGTGTTAATGATGCCAATTGGCACTTGATTGGTTTAAAAAACGTTTCTCAAGATTTTAAAAATGAAATCATTAATGTCAAAGGTCGTGTCAATGTTAATGACAGCCTTTCAATCAATGCGCGTTTGTCACAATTTAAAGATGACTTAGAGCAAAATGATTCTCATGATGCAATTTACAACACCACCAAAGAAGCTGAACTTTATAGCAAGTGGCAATTTACCCCGACGCAGAATATTTTAGCAGGTGTTGCCACTAAAAATGTAAAGTCTGATGTGCTTTCAGGCAGTGGTTTTTATGGCGTAGATTATGATGAAAGTGTTGATAGCACAGGCTATTTTGTACAACACCAATATCAATCTAATCAACTACATACTCAATTGGGTTTACGTGTAGAAGATCATGAAACTTTTGGTACACATACAGTTGGTCAAGCCGCTGCACGTTACCAAATCCTACCAATGACTAGTATTTATACCAATATTGGTACAGCATTCCGTGCGCCAACCAATAATGACTTATATGCACTGAGTTGGGGGGGTAATCCTGATCTAAAACCTGAAGAAAGTATTTCCTATGAAGTTGGTCTTGACCAAAAAATTACAGATAACTTCAGTATGGGACTATCTGCATACCGCAATGAAGTCGATGATTTGATTACTTATGTGACTGATCCAGTCACTTATGAAGGTCGATTGTACAATGTGAAAAAAGCCACATTTACAGGCGGAGAGTTTAATTTGGATTGGGCTAGTGATGAACTATTCACTCACCTTTCATATGCTTATGTACAACCTAAAGACAAAGAAACGGATAAAGACTTAGCACGTCGTTCACGTCAAAGTTTAACCTTAACCACAGGTATCCAAAACGAAGTCTATGGCATTAGTACTTCACTCTCGGCTAAATCTAAACCGAAGAATAGTAAAGTCTCAGGCTATGCTACAGTCGATGTAAATGCATTTTGGAATATCAATCCAAACGTAAAACTATTCACCAACATTCAAAATATTGGTGATGTTGAATATAAAACAACCTCATATAGCAATGGTTACTATTACATCAATGGTGGTCGTCTTGCTTCGGCTGGGGTAACGTTCCGTTACTAAAACCTAGACTCGAAAAAATTTTAAAACAGCGCAGTTTATGGATAATGTTTTGACCGACATTATCCTTTTTTCATTCTTCAGCACAGGAAAAATTATGGGCCATCGTTTAAGCAAAATTTATACACGTACAGGTGATTCAGGAACAACGGGACTGGGTGATGGTTCTCGTGTCGCCAAAGATGACCTTCGTATAGCTGCATTGGGGGATGTTGATGAATTAAACGCTATTATTGGCGTACTTCGTGCTCAAATTACAGCAAGTACTATCCTCGAGGCAGAAAAACTGGAATGGGACAATTCACTCAGTCTCATTCAGCATTGGCTTTTCGATTTGGGTGGTGAGGTTTGCATTCCAAACTATAACTTGCTACTACCCGTGTGCGTGGAATTCCTTGAAAAAGATATTGACCGTCTAAATGAAGACTTACCAATGCTCAAAGAATTTATCTTACCATCAGGGACATTGGTTTGTAGTTATGCGCATCAAGCACGTGCTGTATGTCGTCGTGCAGAACGCAGCCTAATGACTGTACATAGCCGGGATCAAAATATTCAAGCAACAGCATTACAACTTCTTAATCGCTTATCGGATTGGTTATTCGTTGCATCACGCAGTTTACAACGCGCCGAAGGTGGCAGTGAAGTTTTGTGGCAAAAGAACATCAATGAAACGATTTAAAGGCATTTTTATAGATGAGTCTTGAGCAAAGTATGCTCATGATTAGACAACAACCTGAATTTAATCATCTATAAAATAACTGTTTGATCGAATAAAAAGTTAAGAAAGCAACTGCTTATGCTGTTGCAGTAGACGATTATCAACCACCGTTGGTCTAGTTTTGTTCTGGTTTCAATCCCATTCAATACTTTGAAGTGAAGCAGGATATCCAACCAACGGTGGTTTTGCTTTTCTAAAACAATAGACTTTTCAACACAATTTATAGTTAAATCTAAAATAATCTGAGCTCGGGATAAGATATATGCCCAACTATATGATACGCGGAAACGTCAGTCGCATTGTTCGAGGCAGGGCTACATCTGTAATGTACTGTTTTTGCGATATATTTGGTACTTGATAGTATCTGTCGAGTTGGCGACTGACAAATGGTTTTGCCTACTTTTCCCGAAAGAAAAGTAGGTCGAACCGAAGGTTAATCCTTACATCTGACTTTAAACGGTAAGACTCCGCTACACATGATCATTTTTTTCAATAACTTACATTAGAGTTTATCCTGAACTGACATTAAATTAATTCTAAACATCCTCGTTTTATAATTTATTTCTAAATTCATCACAACTCGTTTAAATTAAATAAATACGACCCAAAAAGCTGAGTGAAATATGAGAATCATTGGACATCGTGGCGCACGTGGCGAAGCACCTGAAAATACGTTGGGTGGATTTCAATATATCCGCGATTTAGGCATTCGTGCAGTTGAGTTTGATGTCCGACAGTTAAAAGATGATGAACTCATTATCATGCATGATGACAACTTCCTCAGAACCACAGCAATAGACCAAACCTTATATGATTTAGACAGCACCGAACTTGAACCTTATGATCAAGCCAATATTTGGATAGATTGGGAAAAACAAATTACCCCAAGCCTAACTCAAAGTTTGAAAATCATGCATGATTTTGAACATATTGAAGTTGAAGTAAAAGCAGTTGAAACAGCACAACACGCTGAAAAAATAGTGATTGAATTACAAAAACAATTATTAGGTTTTGAAAATACAGCGGTCATCACCAGTTTTGACCTGAAAATTCATCAAGCACTTCTTCAACAAAACAGTCATTTCAAACATGGTTTACTGATCGAAAAAGATATCGGAGAAAAAGCCATCGAACAGGCTTTAGCCTTAGAATGCTGCCAAATCGGCTGGATGAATCAATTGGCAACAGATGAGATCATTCAATCCACCCAAAAAGCCAATTTAAATGTCAGTGTATGGACCGTCAATGCACTTGAACGCGCTCAACATTTACGTGATTTGGGTATCAATGGCTTGATTACAGATTTTCCTAAAATGATGCAATTGGGGCTTGCACAAACTAAATAACATAAATCACTATTTTTCTTGGTTTATTATTATTTAGAATCAACAATTTAGAATTAAAGAATAGACATAGCATGTGTACTCAGTTTTTTACACATTTTTGACAATGAAATACGACTTTTGAACCATTCTTTTTTTCCGATTAAATCGATAAAATTCATGTTTTATTCTGTTACTGTTTTATACAATACAGATGTACACTAATACTAGTGAACATCTGTTCGCTCATGCTAATATCCACGACTGTATAGCCTAGAAAAATACTGAAGCTATGCTTTCGATTTTACCTAATTATTTTACCTAATTAAGGTTCTTAGGAGTGCTGTTGGAGATGAATGCTCCCCTACCCAAAGCCCCAATAAATTGGATCGGTGTCTTTGCATTGGTTTTACTACCCATCATTGCCGTGATTGCGATCCCTTTATATGCCTACCATCATGATTTTAGTATGGCGGCTTGGATTAGTTTATTCGTTTTACTTGGTTTCAGTAGCCTAGGTATTACTGCTGGCTATCATCGTTTATGGGCACACCGTGCTTATGAGGCGACATTGCCACTCAAAATCATTCTCATGATCATGGGTACATTTGCAGTTCAAAATAGTATTTTGTTTTGGGCTTCAGGTCACCGTACTCATCACCGTCATGTAGATGACGTCGAGCAAGATCCGTATTCAATTAATAATGGATTTTGGTTTGCGCATATTGGTTGGATGTTGCGTAACTACCCATCTTCTGAAAAGAACTATAAAAATGCACCCGATTTATTGAATGATAAAGTCGTGATGTTTCAGGACAAATATTACATTCCACTGGTGATTGTTGTTCATGCTGCAATCTTAATCCCTCTAGGTTGGGCTGTCGGTGATATGTGGGGTGTTTTATTGTTAGGCGGATTATTACGCTTAATTATCAGCCACCACGTAACATTCTTTATTAACTCACTTTGCCATATGTGGGGCAAACGTCCTTATACTGACGAAAATACTGCACGTGATAACTTTATTCTCGCTATCGCAACTTGGGGCGAGGGTTATCATAACTATCACCACATTTTCCAATACGACTATCGTAACGGTGTGAAATGGTGGCAGTATGATCCGACAAAATGGTTAATTTGGTCATGTTCTAAAGTCGGTTTAGCCAAAAACCTGCGCCGTATTCCAAACTTCAATATTAAAAAGGCTGAATTGGCGATGAAGTTTAAATATGCGCAACAAGATCTTGCCATTTATGGACATGATGTAAGTGCCGATATCATGGCAATGAAACAAAAAGTTGCTCAAGAATATGAAGCATTTACCCATACCCTAAACGATTGGGCTTCATTGAAAGAACAAGAGCTTCAAGCCAAAAAAGCCTCTGTTGCTGAAAAAATCCACCAAATGGATGTGAAGTTAAAAGTTGATTTCCAATTGGTTGAACAAAAGCTAGCTTTCCACCGTGAACGTTTAGAAACCTTGATGCGCGGTATTAAAAAGAACGTGGTTTCTTAATCAAATTTAAATAAATTGAAAAGCTCCGAAAGGGGCTTTTCTTTTATCCTGAATCTTTAAAAAATGAGAATAAAATGAACCTTAACAATATCCCCTTTGGCATTACCAATTGGACTGAAATCCCAACCACACGCCACGAAGGCGAACAAGGTTATGCACTTTGGCGAACCCAACAATTTGATGATATACGAGTCCGAATTGTTGAATATTCAAAGGATTACTTAGCCGATCATTGGTGTAGTAAGGGACATATTCTTTTCTGCTTAGAAGGTGAATTACGCACTGAACTTGAAGATGGAAGAATATTTACACTAACTGCTGGAATGAGTTATCAAGTCGCAGATCATGCGGAAGCACATTGTTCGTCAACTTCGATAGGGGCAAAATTGTTTATTGTTGACTAAAAAAGTTGGAATTATCCATAGCAATAAAACTTTGTTATATTGGAAAGGTCATGCCTACTCGATTGTGATCAACTACTATGTATTTCAATTCACGTTATCCATCACTCAATTCAAAGCTTTACCATGAACAAATGCCAGTGCCGCTTAAAGGCGCTAAAGCTGGACATTTTAATACCGCTCTAGCCAATGAGTTGCAATGGTCAGAAGATGAAAAAGCACAATGGATTGAAATTTGTAGCGGACAA
Organism: Acinetobacter rongchengensis; assembly: GCF_003611475.1. GTDB lineage: Bacteria > Pseudomonadota > Gammaproteobacteria > Pseudomonadales > Moraxellaceae > Acinetobacter > Acinetobacter rongchengensis. The sequence continues at coordinate 29,845 of NZ_RAXT01000005.1, forward strand.
AAAACCTTTCCTGAATTTCATCCATTGGCGATGGTCTATGCCGGTCATCAATTTGGTCAATGGGCGGGTCAATTGGGTGATGGTCGAGGCTTACTGATTGCTCAGATTTTAAATCAACAAGGTCAAACCATTGACTTACATTTAAAAGGTGCAGGCTCAACCCCCTACTCTCGCATGGGAGATGGTCGTGCCGTACTACGTTCCGTGATCCGTGAATATTTGGCAGGTCATGCGCTCAATGCACTCGGCGTGCCATCAAGTAATGCCGTTGGATTCACCACATCTACACAAGGCGTACAACGTGAAAAATTGGAATTAGGTGCAATGATGTTACGCACTTCCGATTGTCATATTCGGTTAGGACATTTTGAATGGATTAATCAATACCAACCTGATTTATTGAATGAATTCACCCAAAAATGTATGGAATGGCACTATCCAGCGTGTTTAGAGGCTGAAAAACCTCTTGTCGCTTTTGCCAATAAAGTCATTCAAAACACAGCAATCATGATTGCCAAGTGGCAATTGGTCGGCTTTGCACATGGTGTAATGAATACCGATAATTTAAATATCACAGGCTCAACTTTGGACTTTGGCCCTTACGGATTTATGGAGCGTTTCCGTCCCAATTGGATCAATAATCACAGTGATTACAATGGGCGGTATACTTACCAAAATCAACCGAGTATTGCACATTGGAATCTTTGGAACTGGTTAAACAACTTAGTGCCATTGGCCAAAACAGAAGAAAAAGAGCAATTTAAACAAGATTTAGTTGAATGCTTAGAACAGTTTGAACCGACATTTTTAGAACATTATACGTTGGGACTGTGTCAAAAAATGGGGCTTCCAAGCTTCCATAAAGACAGTTTCGATTGTGCTATGGCTTTTTTAAGAGTGATGCAATCTGAACAGCTCGATTACACAGACAGCTTTATTCGCTTACAGAATAAGCAATATGAAGCGATAAAAGATGATTGTTTGGATCGTCATCAATTCGAAGTATTCCTCACACAATATCAAAGTATTCGTGAAAATCAGGATACTGAGGTGCTTGATGCTGAAATGTTTAAAGCCAATCCTATTTATATCTTGCGTAATCATATGGCACAGAAAGCCATTGAACTGGCGGAACGTGGTGATTTTTCAGAAGTAGAACGTTTATTTAAATTACTCAGTCAGCCATTTATCAAACAAGCTGATTTAGAAAAATCAGAAGATTTAGCGCCATTACCAAGTGATGTTCCAGAGGTGATGGTCAGTTGTTCATCTTAAAAATGCCAGTGAATAACCTAATGTCAATCAGTTAAGCATTTTTAAATCCATCCCCTTGCGGAGCATGCTCCTCACCTTTTTCAAAGGAGGGAGTATCAATAATCAAAAGTTACTCTTAACTGATCAGCATTAGGGCGAAAAGCACGCTTTTTTAATCGCTTATTTATTTTAAAAATCAGTTTTTTAAAAGCTGTATTACCAAAAATATTGGCCATATAAATACGTACTAAAACGGTGGGCATCATTGCTGGCTAAATCATCTGTCAAATATTTCAAACCGAAGTTTTTATGCTGTACAGATACACCTAAAGAATGTGTCTGTGGCTCTATATGTATGCCGTATTTGAGTAGTGTAGTCTGCCAAAAGCCATTCAATTGCGCCAAAGTTAAATACTGGTTTGAAAAACCACTGAGACTAATACTCCAAGGGTTTACATCGGATGTATAGGTAATTTCAGAATTGATTTTAAACGGTAATTTTTGTTTATATTGCTTGGTTTTACTCAACTGTCCAGACAAATCCATACGTGGGCGGCTGTTCTGATCATAGGTAATACTATATTTTGTAAATGGTGCATTGTCCCAATACAAATAGCTAAAAACATCTTCAGCTTGAAAATAAAGATCCCAATTTTTGCCAATTTTACCTTTTAAGCCAAAATCCAAGGCATAGCCATAGCCCTTATCCGTTTTGCCATTCCAACCCAATTCATCTTCTTTTAATGCAGGCTCATCATAACTATAGTTCAAATGACCGTTCAACCAACTGACTCGATCCATCAGTTCAGGCATATTTGTGGTTTGACCACGTGCCTGAAATGTGCCATCAACATAATGACGCCCGATCAGTGCGGTTACCCCAGTCACAACAGTCCAATTGGGGTGAATATCCCAATCATAGCCAAATCGTGTTCCAACGGTATCGACATGTTGTGCTTCTAATTCCAATGCATAACTTGAATTCGCATCGATAAGCTGATCATTTTGAATTTGATAATATAATTTTGCCATGTCTTCACTAAAACGTAATTGGTAGTCATAAGACCATACCCAACCGATCGTCCAGTGATCTTGTTGCGTTTCAAGTTTCATTTTGCCCGAAGCAAAGGCATTCTTGCCCTTTTCCAAATGTGGGCTATCCCAATCATTCAAAAAGGCATGGACTGAAACAGGATCGCTATACAATTCTGCATTCAATGAAAACTGTGCCGATTTTTCTGCAACACATACGCTAGGAAGCAAGGTTAGAAATATAAGATTTTTATTCATTTCATATAAAAGAAGACAGCGCATGCTGTCCTCTTCTCACAAGTCTAAGTTATGGAGTGATATAAACAACGGTGTCATCAATAAATTTCACAACATATTGCTCTGAAGAATTTTTGCTGATTGTCCCATAACTTGTCGTTCCGACTTTTACATCAACCGTATTAAACTTTTGAATATCCGCAATTTGAACAAATGCACCATTTTCATGCTTGATCACACTGCTGACCACAGGTTTTTCTTGAGTAATATCTTGTGAAACAAACTCAATATTCAATGCATTTTTATCAACCGCAACGGCAACATTTGCAGTACCTTTTAAATATTCAGCACGTTTGGCAGTCACATTAAGACTAAATGGCGTCGGCGTTGCATTCGCACCTTTTAATTTACCTGACAATTTAACGGCTAAATCAGCATTAATAAAATTAAGCGCAGTTTCATGACCCGCACTAATATCAATGACTTTTGATAAATCATTATTGAGTTTAATACTTGCATCAAGATCCAATACTTCTTGTAAATATGAAACCTGACCTTTTAAAACCAGCTCAGATGGGATTAATTGTTCAATTGTGGATTGACCATTAGAGAACTTAACCGTTTTGGCTGAAGATGAAACTTCACTCAATGTTGCTTTTACATCTGCACTTTCAAAGACTAAACCTTTTAATTGTAAAGACGCTTGATTTGGCAAAGTCTCTTGATTTTCCAAAGTATTGGAAACTGGATGTACCAACTTAGCCGTACTGTCTGCAGTAAAACTAAATTTAGCCTTTTGCTGTGCCGCATTGATTACTTCAATCGCACCACCATTGGCGATTTTAAAATTATAAGTACTTTGATTTGCAATAAAAGGAGCTTCAAGCACAAGATTGGTCACGTTTACTTTGGCTTGGTTTGCATAAACAAAGTTTTCTTTATTGGTCAACCAATCTGGGTTATCCCAATCCCATGCATTTGGCTCTTTAAATTCATCCCAGTATGCAACATCAGCAGAACCTGTGACTTTAATTGAACTACTGGTTACCTGAATCTGTAATGTATTATTTTTTACGTCATATCCTAGAGGATATTGATTTTTAATCGCATCCTGTTTTAACAATAGCTCTAATTCAGCCGCACTGTATTGCTTAGTTTGACCTTGTGCGTCTTCCATAGCAAGTTCCGCAAGCGTAGTCACGATATCAGCGGCACGACCTAAATCAGAAGCAGTATTATTGATCACTTCGACTGGTGCTTTATAATTATCCGCAATATCTTGAAAACCATCATAATATGAAATAATTGCTTTGGTTGTTGCAATCAATTGTTTTGCTTTGTCCAAATCTGAAACAGGTGTAGTGACACTACCTCCTCCTGTTGCACCGCCATTTGATGAACTATCACCACCAGATGAGCCACCGCCTCCGCAGGCAACTAAAGCAGAACTGCACATAATCACCAGTAATGTTTTTTTAAATAACATGAGATACCCTTTTGTTATGAATATATAAAAAGTAATTTTTCGTAAATATAAAGCTTGCTCAAAATATATTGTAATTCACATAGTTTCAACAAAAATATGAATAAATCACTAAAATTATTTTAAAAATATATACTTAGATAAACCAATCAATTAAAAGGTATAAAATTCATTCAATTTTTTTATAAAATCAACGATATCAATAACCACTGAATTCATAAAATATTCATCTATTATAATTTTAAATGTCATCCATACCATTTCAACGATCGATTAGACTTACCCACAAATTCTGTGGATAACCATGTGTTTATCCACAGGATAAATCCACAATCACAAATCAACTACAGCTTTTACATTTAAAATGAATAAAATTTATACAATACATGTTTTTATATAATTATCAGTAACAATGAATAAGAAATATATCTTTTTCAGTATCGTCATTCTTACACTGATTCTTTCGGCTACGCTAATCTATGAAAAGTTTAATCACTTTATCCCGACAGCAGAAGCAAGCATTCAGGTACAGAATTTTACTGATCAGCAAATCAAAAAGATCCGTCAAACCACACCGATTAGTGAAGTAAAAGTCTATAAAACCGAACGACTGGTAAAACTAATGCATGGTGATCAAACCATTCAAACTTATCCAATCCGTTTGGGTTTTACCCCTGTTGGACATAAAGTTCAGGAAGGTGATGGTAAAACACCTGAAGGGCAATATATTTTAGATTGGCGAAACCCCAACAGCGTGTTTTATAAATCATTACATGTATCATATCCAAATGTACAAGATCAAAAAAAAGCACAACGACTCGGCGTTTCTCCGGGAGGTGATATTATGATTCATGGTTCTGCAACTACCGCACAGATACAAAAATTGCCCAGTTTAATGCGCTATTTACCACGCAATGATTGGACATGGGGCTGTATCGCTGTTAGAAATGTCGATATGGATGAAATATGGAACTTGGTCGATGATGGAACCATCATTACGATTTATCCATAAGCTATTGTTAATCCAAATAGAATGAGAATGTCATGACAGGTGATGAAATAGAAAAATTAGCAATTACCATTGCACTGAAAATGCCAAAGGCAGAACTGGATTACCCTTTTGGTGAAGACATCAAAGTGATTAAAATCATGGATAAAATGTTCATGCTCAGCACTTCATTGCAGGGGAATAAAATGATCAATTTAAAAGTTCAACCTGATGATGGTGAAATGTTACGAGACGCTTATCCATCTATTCGAGCTGGCTATCATATGAATAAAAGACATTGGATTACAATTTATGCAGGAGAACTCATCACACCTGAATTGATTGAGGATTTAGTACAAAGCTCTTATGCGTTGGTTGTTAATAAACTGACTAAAGCACAAAAACAGGTCTTAGACATCCACCGTCAAATTAAATAAAGTGATTGAGAATAAAAAGCAGACTTAAATAAAACCATTATGATGTCAGCATTCTTAATCTAAAATTACTTTTATTAGATAGATAATCAGATAAAAACCTATTACCAACTAGAATAAAAAAATAAACTACTGTTTATATGTCCATTTATTCAACAATAAATTTTAGAGTTATTCACTTTTACCCACAAATTCTGTGGATAAACCTGTGTTTATCCACAATCCAAAACAAATAATGATGAAAAGTTAATCTTCTGGATATTCAAAACGATAACCTACACCATAAACTGCTTGTACCCATTCATGGCGATTTCCTGTTTCTGCTGCATCCGAAATTTTACGGCGTAAGTTCTTGATATGACTATCAATAACACGGTCAGCAACATCAAAACTGTCTGGGTTAATGTGGTCTAAAAGTTGCGCACGAGAATAGACTTGTCCTAAATGTTCGAGGAAAAGCTCTAATAGTCGGAATTCAGTTGGCGTTAAATTCAACGACTTTTGTTGATACCAGATACGTTGTTGTGCTTTATCAATTCGAAATAGATCATTGCTTTCAGGTTCAGCTTTACGTTCTAAACGGCGCAACACTGCTTGTACACGAGCCACCAACTCTTTTGGGCTAAATGGTTTACACACATAATCATCTGCCCCCATATTTAAGCCAAGAACACGGTCAATCTCTTCTGTACGTGCTGTCACCATAATAATCGGTAAGTCAGTTTGTTCACGCACTTTACGGCAGATGGTTAAACCATCCATACGAGGCACCATCAAGTCTAAGACCATCAAACTTGGCTTACGCTGTAAAAAGCTATCATATGCTTCCTGACCATCATGGAACATACTGACTTCAAAACCTGCCGCCTCAAGATAATCTCGTACCAATTGCGCAAGTTCAACTTCATCTTCTACCAGCATGATATGTTTCATGTTGTGCTTTTCCTTTTAACTCTTTATATGTTTTGAAAATGTCAGTTTGCAACGCAAACCACCTAAAGGTGAATGATCAAACGTGAGTTGACCACCTAAAGCCTGTGCAATTTTACCTGATAATGCTAAACCTAACCCTGTACCACCTGTACTGCGAGTTCGTGAATCATCAACACGATAGAAACGTTCACCCAAACGGGCTATTTGCTCATCACTCAAACCAAATGGACTGTCATCGACAATCACACTCCATGATTGATCATCTTGTTCGGTATGCACTTGAACTTCACCACCCGCTTCAGTGTAACGAATACTATTACTAAACAAGTTGACCATAATTTGCTTAAAGCGATCTATATCTAATTGTAATTTTGCACCTTGGCCTGTAGCAGAAATCGATAGATTTGCCTGTTCAAATTTAGGTTTAAAATTTTCAATCTCTTGTAAAACCACAGACCACGGATCTATTTCAGCAAAATAACATTTCAATTGTTGTGCTTCTGCTTGTGCTAAATCGGCTAAATCCTGAGTCAGTTTTTTCAAACTGGTGACTTGTCTTAGCATGGCCTCAAAATGCTCAGGTGTCGGTTTACGAATCCCGTCTTGCATCGCTTCAATTTGAGCTTGTAATACTGCTAATGGTGTTTTGAGTTCGTGCGAAGTATCTGCAACCCATTGACGACGTGAAGTTTCATGCTGATCGAGGATCGTCGCAAGTTGATTGATTTCCGTGGATAGATCACCAAGTTCATCATTACGATTGACCATCACTTGATGCTGAAAATTACCTTTGGTTAATTCACGTGTTGCATCCAGTAAACGCTGAATCGGCTTTTTAAAATAAGTTGCCAGTAATAATGCTGCAACTAAACTCGTTAAAAAACTGAGAATATAAATTAAAACTAAATAGCGTTTTTGATTACTAAAGAAATTAATACTTAAAGCATCATCTTGATCCAAAACAGGTTTTAAACCCAAATAACCCACAATTTTATCATTCACTGTAATCGGGCGATAAGACACTTGATCATCGGAAGGCTCTCCTAAGACAAACTGATGTTTCACATCATATAAAGACAGACGTGAACTCAGTCCTAAACGGTCAGGCATAGAAATAAAGCGTTTCTTTCCCTCTCTTTGTTCAGTAGAAATCATATTAGGTGGTTTATTATTCTTAGCGTTCTTATCAGGTGGTCTAAACAAGCCCTCATTTGAACTGAGCGGAAACTTCAACCCCTCAAAAGGTTGGTAAGCTGATGGTAAGTTTTCTTCTAAAATTTTTAATTCATCGAGATCAATTTGTTTTTTAGGAAGCGTCCCCATATTTTGCTCAACTGGATTGAGCATGGTATGTTCTTTGAAATAACGCTGTTGCAAAGCAATATCATACTGACGGCGTAACCACCAACGTGATAATTTATCATAATCGTCAGGTGCAGCCTGCCCTTCAATTTGAAGAATTTGTGCTTGAACAGCATTGCCCCAGTCATGATAAACACCATAAACATCTGCCAAATTTTCAATCAGATGATCGAGTTTTTGCATCTCAACATCAGCAACATATTTGGCAAAATTTTTCTGCATCGTCCAATGCAAAACACTTAAACTGACCGTCGTAATCAACAACGTGGTTAACAACACGGTAAGAAAAAGACGCAGTGCTATGGGGACTCGGCGTATTTTCAAAACTGATCTCTCATTTTTCTTCTCATTTCAACATTGTACTCAACACTCAATCAAAATACTCTCCATTGTTTCTACATCATTATTATTTAATCTTTAACGCATCGACAGAACCTAAAAAAATCGTTGGAGAACCACAATGAAAACTATGACAAAAATCGCTTTGGTTACAGCTAGCCTTTTAAGCATGGGGGCATTAACTGCGTGTCAATCAACCCAAGGGCCTAAAGAAGATCATCAAGGGCACATGATGGGTGAACATCGTGGTCATCACCACAAAATGTCTCCTGAAGAACGTGAACAAATGAAGCAAATGCGCGCACAACATAAAGAAATGCGCCAGCAAATGCAAAAAGCATGTGATGGCAAAACGATTGGACAAACAGTTCAAGTCAAAGCAGGCGATAAAACCCTAGAAGGTACTTGTAACATCGTTTTCAAAGCTGACCGTAAAGCGATGGGTGAAATGAAACGTGATTTTGCTCATGGCGATAAAGAACATGGTCGTATGATGCGTCATGATGGACCACGTATGAAAGATATGACGGAAGAACAACGTGCTCAAATTCAACAGCAATTTGAACAAAAAAGAGCTGAACGTAAAGCGCAATGGGAAGCGGTACAAAAGTCTTGTGTAGGACAACCTGATGGTAAAGCAATCCAAGTAAAATTGGGTGATAAACTTTTAGATGGTAAATGTGTCGTGAAGTTCCAACCTCAGTTCAACGCAGAGAATAAAATGCCGTCTGTACCAGTTATGCCTCCTAAAGCATAATTTCATATTTTCTTACAAAGGTGCTTTTTAGCACCTTTTTTATTGGACATATCTTTTTACGATTTTGACTATGTGTGCGCTTATTTTTCTTTTAAAAGTGTTTACACTCAAAGCACTTACAATATTCAAGCTATTTTTCTTTGACTTTACAGTCACAGAGAATTAACCATCAAATACTTGTACGTGACTACAAGATGTAGCACGATGTAATACAGCAAATATGTGTCACCGAAGACACGCATCGTATTTATTAGGATTATAAATCTGGTCTAACCAGTATTGAGGAAACCGATATGCCACAATACAAAGCACCCTTACGTGATATGCAATTCGTTTTGCATGAATTATTAAATGCTGAAGAACATTACGCAAAACTCCCTGCATACAAAGATGTCGTAAGCCGTGAATTGGTCGATCAATACCTAGAAGCTGGTGCTGATTTCTGTGAAAACGAATTATCTCCACTCAACCAAGTCGGCGATCGTGAAGGTTGTACGTGGAATGATGGTGTTGTGACGACTCCTACAGGCTTTAAAGCAGCCTATGACAAATATGTAGAATTAGGCTTCCCATCTTTATCTGTTTCTGAAGAACATGGTGGTCAAGGCTTACCTGGTTCATTAGGTACAGCTATTTCTGAAATGGTTGGTGCTGCAAACTGGGCTTGGGGTATGTACCCTGGTCTTTCTCATGGTGCAGTACGTACCATTGAGCACCACGGTTCTGCTGAGCAAAAAGCGCTTTATTTACCGAAACTTGTTTCAGGTGAATGGACAGGTACCATGTGTTTAACAGAATCTCACGCAGGTTCTGACTTAGGTATTATCCGTACTAAAGCTGAACCAAATGCAGATGGTAGCTTTGCAATCTCTGGCGAGAAAATCTTTATCTCTGCTGGTGAACACGACATGGCGGATAACATCATCCATATCGTTCTTGCACGTTTACCGGGTGCTCCAAAAGGTACTAAAGGTATTTCTCTATTCATCGTGCCTAAATTCAACGTCAATGCAGACGGGTCTATTTCAGATCGTAACGGCGTGCGTTGTGGTTCGATTGAACACAAAATGGGGATCCACGGTAACGCGACCTGTGTCATCAACTTTGATCGTGCAAAAGGTTTCTTGATCGGACCTGAAAACAAAGGTTTAAATGCAATGTTCACATTCATGAACACTGCACGTATTGGTACCGCTGTTCAAGGTTTGACTGCTTCTGAAGCATCATTCCAAGGTGCACTTGCATATGCGAAAGATCGTTTAGCAATGCGTTCACTTTCTGGCCCTAAAGCACCAGAAAAAGAAGCAGATCCAATTATTGTTCACCCTGCTGTTCGCAACATGCTCATGACTCAAAAAGCATTTGCTGAAGGTGGTCGTGCATTGGTTTACTTCTTGTCTCAATATGCCGATATTGTTGAACAAGGCGCTACTGAAGAAGAACGTAAAACAGCAGACAACATGCTGTCACTTCTTACACCAATCGCAAAAGCATTCTTAACTGAAACAGGTTCTGAATCTGCGAAACACGGTGTTCAAGTGTTTGGTGGTCACGGCTTTATTTCTGAGCATGGTATGGAGCAAATTGTACGTGATACACGTATCTCTTGCTTATACGAAGGTACAACTGAAATCCAAGCACTTGATTTGTTAGGTCGTAAAGTCCTTCAAACTCAAGGCGCAATGTTAAAAGACTTCACAAAAATTATTCATAAATTTGTAGAGTCAAACAAAGACAATGCTGACATGAAAGCATTTGTTGAACCACTTGCTGCTCTAAACAAAGAGTGGGGTGATTTGACAATGCAGATTGGTATGAGAGCAATGCAAAATCCTGATGAAGTGGGCGCTGCAGCTGTAGATTACCTATACTTCTCTGGTTATGTCACACTTGCATACCTATGGGCTCGTATGGCACTTGTGGCTCAGCAAAAATTAGCTGAAGGTACTACAGATGCTGCTTTCTATAATGCTAAGCTTAAAACAGCAAACTTCTACTTCAAGAAAATCTTACCACGTGTACGTTCACATGTAGATGTGATCGCTGGTGGCCTAGATCCATTGATGGCATTAGATGCTGAAGATTTTGCTTTCTAATTCAATTTTAGAAAGTAATCTTAAAAAACTGTACCCTTGAGTGCAGAAATTGAGAAAGGACAGTCATAGCTTTGATTGTCCTTTTTCTTTATAAATAGAACATCCTTTGTCTTTGGTCATATAACAACTTTCATAATGGTTGCTTAAACTGACCTCGTACTACAGATTCAAACAAAATCAGGTGAACCAACATGCCAATTTATAATGCACCACTTGCAGATATGAAATTCATTCTAAATGATGTATTTAATGCAGAGCAATTCTGGCAATCGAATGAAAACCTAGCACACCTTGATGCTGCTACGGCTGAAGCGATTCTTGAAGAAATGGCTAAATTCTCTCAAAACGTTACCCTTCCATTAAACCGTAGCGGAGATGAAGAAGGTGCTCACTTTGAAAATGGTGCTGTGACGACACCTACTGGTTTTAAAGATGCATTCAAACAATACGCCGAAGGTGGTTGGATCGGTTTAGGTGCAGACGAAGAATGGGGCGGTCAAGGCATGCCTAAAATGCTGACTGTGCTTGCAGATGAAATGTTATTTGCAACCAACCCATCATTTATGCTTTACCCACTTCTTTCTGTTGGCGCAGGTATGGCGTTAAACAGCTATGCATCTCAAGAACAAAAAGAAACTTATTTACCAAAAATCTATTCAGGTGAATGGTCTGGGACAATGTGTCTAACTGAACCACACGCAGGTACAGATTTAGGAATCATCAAAACCAAAGCTGAACGTAATGAAGATGGTACTTATAACATTACTGGTACTAAAATCTTTATTACTGGTGGTGACCATGACCTTGCTGAAAACATTATCCACCTTGTTTTAGCAAAAACACCTGACGCACCTGCTGGCTCACGTGGTATCTCATTATTTATCGTACCTAAATTTATCGTCAATGCGGATGGTTCTTTAGGTGAGCGTAATACTGCTGGTCCTGGTTCAATTGAACATAAAATGGGGATCAAAGCATCAGCAACTTGCGTTATGAATTTTGATGCTGCAAAAGGTTACCTTGTAGGTAAAGAAAATGAAGGTTTAGCAGCAATGTTCGTGATGATGAACTATGAACGTTTATCTATGGGTATCCAAGGTCTTGGTGCTTCTGAATATGCTTACCAAAATGCAGCTCAATACGCGACTGATCGTTTACAAGGTCGTAGCGCTTCTGGCGTTCAATCACCAAACAAACCTGCAGATAGCATCTTAGTACATGGCGATGTACGTCGCATGTTGCTCAATGCACGTGCTAACAATGAAGCATCTCGTGCATTTGCAGTATATGTTGGTCAGCAATTAGACATCACTAAATTCTCAACGGATCCTGAAGCTGTTGCAAAAGCCAATAACCGTGTTGCCTTACTTACACCGATCGCAAAAGCATACTTAACTGATACGGCTTTCAATGCAGCGATTGATGCGCAAATGGTGTTTGGTGGTCATGGTTATATCCGTGAATGGGGTATGGAACAGTGTGTACGTGATTTACGTATTGCACAGATTTATGAAGGCACGAATGGCGTTCAATCTCAAGATTTAATTGGTCGTAAAACGATTAAATGTAACGGTGAATTCATTGCTGAATATATTTCAGAAATCCGTGATTTTGCCAATGGCTTAGACACTGACCTGAATTTCATTAAAGATGCAACTTTAGATGTTGCAACTGAAGTAGACATGATTACTCAATATGTTTTAGAGCGTGCTAAAGAAAACGTAGAGTTCTCTAACGCTGCTGCTGTTGATTACCTTCATGCCGTCGGCTTATTGAGCTTCGCTTATATGTTTGCTCGTATTGCCAATGCTGCGAAGTCTAAAGATGGTCAATTCTATCAAGACAAATTAGCACTTACCCATTTCTTCATTCAACGTATCTTGCCCGATTTACATGCACGTATTGCAAAAATCAAAGCAGGTTCAGAAGTGATTATGAATTTCAGCGAAGATTATTTTACAACTCAATCTTAATCGTTCGTCCCTCTAAAAAACGCCTGTTCATCAGGCGTTTTTTTTATGGTTTGGGAAAATATTTCTGAATAGATTTGGCCATTTCAGGCGTTGAATCTTCTAAAGCTTTTGCAACATTGTTAGCATCTGCTTGAGAACGATTTTGACTGACTTTGAACTTTCCAACCATCGATTCGATTTCAATTTCAATCGCAACAATGTATTTCAACTCGTCATCAATAAAATCATTCGGTGCATCACCCATTTTCCATGGGTTTTCTTGATTTGCTTCATGCGTTCGAGTCAATCGTGCCAAAACACCACGTAGATATTTCTCATCTTCTATTTTTCGAATAGTTCCTTGAACATGGACTACACGATAATTCCACGTCGGTACAACCCGATGATGCTCCTGCTTTCCCTCATACCAATTCGGCGAAATATAAGCATGTTCAGCGTGAAAGATGACATAAGCAGACACAGGCTGATGAAGTATGTCAGTCAACGGATTCGCTTTGGCAATATGCCCTTTTAATACAGCCAATTTGCCCTGTGAACGATCTAATTCTAAAGGAATATGGTTGGCTTCAATCTCACCAGCATGAATAACCATGACACTGGCCAAAGGATTCTTTTCAATTAAATCAAATAATTCAGAATCATTTTCTTGTTTAAAATGCGTCGGCAAATACATTTTGATGCTCTAGGAATCTACAAATCGCCATTAACATAGCATCAATCATAGGAAATAAAATATATTTCCTATGATTAGTCATCTTTCAATGATCACCAGTATTCTGTCATGTGCATGAAACTTGCATTGTATTTACTCTACTCAAATGAAACAGAATAGAGGACGTTATGCATAAAGACCCGCGTATAGAGAAAGTTGAGAACCTCCTCGATAAATTGGGCAATCTTGCTGTTGAAGCTTTTCATTATCTTGCCCTATTTATTATCGGCTGCATGATTGCTTGGTCAGCTGTGCATACCATTATTGAAATATTAACCGTAAAACAATATGCCAGCATTGATGATATTCTATTACTTTTCATTTATTTAGAACTCGGGGCAATGGTTGGAATTTATTTTAAAACCAATCATATGCCCGTTCGTTTTTTAATTTATATTGCGATTACTGCACTTACACGATTATTAATTTCAGATATTCAGCATGATCATAAAGCAGATATCGACCTCGTCATTATCACAGGCTCTGTTTTGATTTTAGCAATTGCCATTTTGATTGTGCGCTATGCATCATGGACTTATCCATCGGTCATTCGAGATAAACATACGGAGCAACCCTTAGCGCATGGTAAAACGCCACGCCCAGAAGATGATGAGTTGGCTTGATTGACTAAATCCTTCTCTTGAAGTGAATACTGATCAGTGCTAACAAAATGATTTGGATCAATCATTGGGAATTTGTAAATAACGCCCATTTTCATAAATCCAATGCATGCCTGATTGTGGCGCAGGTAATCCATATCGTCGCCAATCACTGATCAAGGTATATTCTGAACTTGAAATACTGCCCCCCTGCCCATTTACATAACCATAGCTGTCAGAATGATATTCTGTTTGTGTTGGAAACTGATGATTATAAATAATGGTTACACCATTTCGAGGAGGATAAACAGGATAAGGACGATTTGGGTAACCATGGTTTGGATAATTCGGATAACCTTGATTCGGATAGTTGGGATACGGACGATGATACTGTGGCGGTCGTACAGGAATTTCCTGTGTCATTGGACGTCCATATTGATCTGTATATTTATACGTTGTTGTTGGATATTTTTTTTGCGGACGCTCAACACTACGGTAATTGCCCCAATCCTTACCATCAGCATACGCAGCTATAGAAAACCCTGAAAGTATCAATGCCAATGCACTTAAACTGAGTACTTGTTTCATATCAACCTCCAAATTGTTCGCTATAGATCATTTTAACGCCTAATTAAAGACAAATAATGGATAAATTATATGCAATTTTTAACTGGATACCTATGTTTATATCGCAAGCTGAGTCAATTCACAGATCAATCTGATAAGATATAATTTTATTCTGATGAGTGCTGTATTGTGGCTGAACTGAGTTTTGACCGTTTACATCAATTCTTTTGTAAAGTGCCAAGTGTGCGAGAAAGCTTTATTGATAGCTATGGCTCAGATGGCAAACAAGCATGGTGGTTTAAATTCCAAATTAATATCGATCATCCTTTAGCTTGGCAAACTGTGCAAGAACTTGGGCATGTTTTAAATTATATTTCTAAGAATGAACGCTTACCGACTCAGTTCCTTCCTGTTTCTCCACCACCTTATATGAATGGTGAAGCCAAACAATTTCTAGCTTGGGTGATCCAATGTAATCATGCAGATTTTCCACCAGATGTGGTTTGCGACTGGTTAGAAGCACGATTACCAAAACCTGTTGAAGATGAAAGTCAGTGGAAAATTAAAACCGATTTGCATGAGTTGGATAATATTTCTGATAAAGATTTGGATCAGATGATTCCACCGAATCCTGAGTCATAAAACTTGGAAGATTAAATCAATAAAAAACCCTTCTTTAAAAAAGAAGGGTTTTTCTCAATTAAGCATAGTGAATTAAAGAGAAACTCCACATTAGAATGTCGACCAACCACTCCATTCCATAAAACGATATAGTACGTATTTCAACTTGGAATCATCGGCATATTTCGCATAATCCACACTCATTTGACGTCCATCAAAGTTTGACCAAGCTGAATTAAAATATTGTTCTGCATCCACAAAAACGGGTTGCTGTGAATTTCCAAGCACTCTTAGATCAGTTTCCAAATTATAGTTTTTTAAATTACGTGCCGTAAAATTTGCAGAACCTAAAATCATTTCCGCAGATTGTGCGTTGCGTTTGATGATCATTTTGCTATGACATTGCTCGCCTTGTGTATTACACCAACGTACATTTATCCCAGCATCATGTAATTCTGAAGCGACTTGGCGATTGGGGATCCCATTCTTTTGACGACCAAAAGCATCTTTATTGGGGTCTAGTAAAATACGTAAACTTGCACCACGTTGTTTTGCTGCGATGAGCGCTTTAATAATTTTTCGTTCTGACAAATAAAACATCGCTAAATCAATATGATCATTGGCTTTCGCTGTTTCAAGCATGTTCAAAACTGCTTTATAGATTGCTGCTTCTGTTAATACTTGTACTTGAGGATCTTTCGGATTTTCAGGTAATTTTCCAACGACCACAAAAGGCGTATCACCATCCGACATCTGTGCGACAGGTTGTTCAGACTTTAAAATATCTACCGCTGTTGCACCTTCTACTTGCAATGCAATATTTGAATGACGCGAACTTCCATCATGTGGATTGGCTGATGTGACGATCGCTTTCCAACCTTCTGCTGTATCCACTACAATGGTTTTACGATGATTGGCTTTAAAATTAAACAAATTCAGATAACTACGAATCGTGATTGGCTGATTTCCAAATGGGTTTTTCAACCAACCCTTTTCAGCGTTATTACCAATATTTTGACAACATAAGTACCAAAAACCAGACCATGTTGGATTTGATGAGCGTAACGGCGTTAAATTGGTTTCAATCACATCAATACCAGCCTGACGCAGTTCACGATATTGCTCAGGAGCAATCCCACCATATACTGAGTTAATTGGATCAGTAATAAATTTGATTTCTAAACTAGGATTCACCACTTTTTGATTGATGAGTGCTTGTGTTAATTGATCAGTCAGCGCTCGTTGTGGCACTTTCGAATGACCAACTTCACTGTTGAATAGAAACATATCAACCACGATGGTGGTTTTAGCTTCTTTAATCAGCTGTAAAATTTGATCAAAAATATGCTGATCGATTTGTTGCTTTCCTTGCGCATCAATATACGTTTGATCCGCAATAAACTTCACATTGCCATGTCTAAGTTGACCTGTAAAATCCAGCCCTTGCGGCATGGGTTTATAAGTATGATATATCGCTGAAGATAAGTAGCCTAAAGCCAATATACCAACGATGATGCCGAAGTAACGTCGTCGTGACCAACTCAGCTTACTATGAATTTTATTAAAGATACGCATAAGAAAAAACCTAATCCAATGTATTCAGACTAGGTCTAATCTCTTTATTTTTCAATGATGGTTTGGTGAATAAAAGCAATTGCTTAGAATTTATAATCTACACCAACAACAAAGTTACGGCCCATCTGTGGAATATTGGATAAGAAAGATGTGTGTTCATACACCGTTTCATCCAATAAATTATTGGCATTAAAGAACACTTTAGCTTCTTGTTTATTTGCCAGCGGATATTTATAAGCAATCCCAACATTCACCATATTATAGCCTTGGGTTTCAGTTTCATAAGCTGCAAATTTATCTTGATCAAATACATGTGAATATTCAGCAGAACCTGACCAATGATCATCAAAATCAGCATTTACACGCGTACCTAAACGCCCTGCAGGAATGCGTGGTGCATTTTCATTGTTAATTTTTCCTCGTACATAGTCACCAAATAAACTTGCTTTATAAACATCATTGAATTGATAAGCCACTTCAGCTTCTGTACCGTAAATTTTGGCACTGTCTTGTGAATACTTGATTAAACGGAAGTTTTCATACTGATCCAAAGTTTTTGCATAAATGTAATTATCGAACCAGTTATGATATAGGTGTACGTGGTAGCTCAGCTTATCGCCATCATAGTGTAAGCCCAACTCGACATTATTGGATTTTTCTTTGTCTAATTGATCATTCCCCAATTCATATGTATTGGTTGCATAATGTTTTCCATCTGCATAAAGTTCTTGAGCTAAAGGCAAACGCTCCTGATGTGATCCGACCAAAGATAATTTATAGTTCGGTGCAAACTCCCAATTTATTGCACCTGAATAAGACCATGCATTGCCATCAAAATCCTTCTGTGTAGAATCAATATCAATTTCCTGATGATCAAAACGTGTACCTAACTCAAAATGGAAATCATTCCATTGACGATGCTCTAAAGCAAATAAACTATATTTTTGAGTTTTGTTCGGTGCAAGTACCGCTTCTTCGCCTGTAATATCAAGCTTTTGCTGGCTCGCCTGAACACCCAACACGCCTTCCCACTCAGCAATAGGATCATGTACCAATTCCACACGACCTTCATAACCTTTACTTTTAAAAGTAGTCATTGCTTCACTACCTTCAATTTCGTCGTGTTGATAATCGGTATAACTCGCTTGCGCACGTAATTTTTTAAATCCAACAAATGGATCATTCAGCTCAGAACGGAAATCATAACGTTCTGTTTTCATATCAATCCAGGGACCTGAATCTCCATGCTCTTCTTCGTCATGGTCATGTCCCGAATGATCATCATGACCACCACAATGCAGGCTTAAATCATGCAAATGGCAAGATTCATATTCATGGCTATGTCCAGGTAAACCATACTGGTCTTGACGATGACTATAAGAAACGCCAGCAAAGCCACGCTCACCAATCCATGATAAACCTAGGTTAATATTTTCCGATTCAGAAAAAGTATTCGCTACACGACGTTGTTTAGTGCTATGAGCATGATCATCGTGCTCTTCTGTCACAATATAATTCGGCGCGATGTAATCATTTGCATCACGTTTCAAGCCCTCAACACGTAGTGCAACATTTGAACCCAACCCAACAGTCGCTCCTGCATGGGCCATTTTCTCATCATTCCCCGTGTTATAACGTAGTCCAATATTTCCTTCATACCCGTCTTTTGGCATTTTTGTCGGAATTTTTGTGTCGATCACATTAACCAAACCACCCACTGAACCCGCACCATAGAGTAACGTTGATGGTCCACGAATCACTTCAATTTTTTGCGCCAACTGAGGATCAACAGTTACTGCATGGTCTGGTGATAAACTAGAAACATCCATGGTTTCAGTTGCATTCTGTGTCACTTTTACACGTGCACCTTCTTGACCACGAATCACAGGACGGCTTGAACCAGCACCAAAAGTGTTTGAATATACACCCAATTCATTTTTTAGCGCTTCACCTAGCGTTGTGCCACCTTGCTGTAATTTTTCACGTGAAACAGTCTGATCTGCAATACCGAAGTCAGCACTCGAAGCAACCAATGGATGCCCAACGACTGTAATAGTTTCTAATGTCTGAGTATAAGGTTCCGTTGCATCTGTTGTTGTAGTATCCGCCCAAACTACAGTCGAAAAAATAGTTGAAATAGAAAGTGTCAGGGCACTTTTTGCAAAAGTCATGGACTGGCTCTCAAAGCTCGATATTTTGAATGTTTGTTATATTATAACATTTCATAAAATTTGCAACAATCTTTGTCGTTTTTGTTCAGCTCTACAGGATTAGATAGAAATCTATGGTTATGCTAAAATCTATAACAGTCACTCAGTTACTCTCATTTTTTTTAATTTAGAGAATTGAATACTTACGATTTTCTCAGAGTTTCATAGAATGCTGTTGCTGCAAAAAAATCCATTAAAGCCCATCATTTTTTTTGGACTCTTGTTTTTTTATTTTAATTTTTTGATCAATCTCATTACAGATGACCGGGCGAGCTGGTCTTTGGTTTATATACCACTGGCGTTATTGATTGTATATTTATTTAAAAATAAAACCTTTTACATTCACCCACTTGTTCTTATTGTTGGGGTTTCTTCTGCGTTCTGTATCACATTGAATGAATATATTTTTCATGCAGAACAGACATCATTAGATTTGGAATTTAATAAACATGCGCATAAATATATCTATCAGTTTTTGTACATTATCCCTCTGATTTTTCTTGGAACTTTATTTAAATTCTCTAACTTCACAACTGAAACTTTTAAAAAAATTATTTTTGTGAGTATTGTTTTCTCTGTCATTTTTAATGGTTATTTAAATATATTATTTGATTTTAATCGGGGCTTATTTGCAGCGGAATTTAAGTCCGTCATTCTCTACGATTATTGTATTGTTGCCTTAAGTTTGATTGGACTTGTTTTCAGCTTTAAACTCAAAGGAAAAATGGCTTTTCTATTTATAAGCTTATGTCTTGTAAATATTACACTTATTGTATTGCATGGAAGTCGTGGTGCTTGGCTCGGTATTTCAATTGCACTTCTTATGATCTCAATTTACTTTTATAAAACCCATTTAAAACAAACACTTTATATGCTTTTCGCATCTATTTTACTCAGTATCAGTATTTGCGTGATGCCCCACTCGCCTATTATTGAGCGGGTTGATTTACTCAAAAATGACGCCTCATTGATGCAAAAAAATAATTATAATACCAGTGTTGGCACTCGATTCGCGCTTTGGTATTTTGCTATTGAGGCTTTTCAACAATCGCCCTACGTGGGACACGGTTTTATCAACTTTAAAAACAAAATTTGTGAACCTGTGAATGAAAGTGACGTTCCAAATTGCCAACCACATGCCCACAATATTGTGTTTCAAGAACTTGCTGCGCATGGATTGATAGGACTGTTAAATATTTTAATTTTGGCTTTCGCTACGCTTTATTTTTTTATCAAAAATACAATTCAAAAAAATAACCCTTCAACCCAAACCTTCGCCTTCGCTGGTTTGGTTTGTACAATTTATTTAATCATTTGTAGTATGAGTGATTATCTATTGTTTTATTCATTTCCAAGTATGTTTCTATTTTTAATCATATTAAGTTTAATGAACATTATCTATATTGAAAATTTAAACAATGACAACAACAATAGCTGCTGATTCAATCATGGCCAAACTCAAGAAATCCAAAGAATGCCTTTTACACTCTCTCATGCTGTACTTGCTCCACCGATCGCCAAATTGACTGGCAATCGCCTGCCTATAGCGGCATTGGCGATTGGCACAATGACACCTGACCTTTATCGATTATTGGTCGAAACAGAAATTTATTTAAATCATCAATGGAAAGGCATTATTTATCCCGATCTATTGGTTGGTTTATTGTTCTGCTTTTTTTGGTACGCACTTTACCGTCCAATGCTGTTTAAATTTTTAGCGATTGCTAAACCACTTCATATTGATTCGCTTGCCAATTTTTTAAAATTCGTAGTTTCAATTATCGTGGCCATTCTTATAGGTACAGCAACGCATATCATTTGGGATGGTCTAACCCATTTGGATTTCAGAACCTTTGCCTTTCACGACTTTTTAGCACAACCTGTCTTGATTTTGAGCCATGAATATCCAATGCATAAAGTCCTACAAATCAGTTGCTCTGCTATCGCTTTGCCTTTTTTAATCTGGATGGGTATTCATTATTTTTTTAAATACCAAGTCAAAGCAAGTTTAAATCATAAAGCACAAATATTTGGCTACCTTTTATTTGCCTGCTCATTTTTTAGTGGTTGTATTTACTATATTTGTTTTGCACAAGAAACAGGGTTCTCGGCTCAAGACACCGATTTATATTATTTGATCGGCTTCTTTATAAAAGCATTTACGCGCGGTGCTATCATTTGTTTCTCAGTCGGATGCTTGATCTTCTCCATTTTAAATTATCGAAAATACTTCGATTAATCGTATAGTTGCCGATTTAATCACTCATTTTTAATTAAATTCAGCTTAAATTTATTTGAGAATCTACGGCTTTTGAGCTCAAGTCCTTGTGACTCATCGCTCAAAGAGGCATAATCTCACATTACATTTTTAGGCGATGCGCTGTTTACGTATTCGCTTCCTTAACCCATATAGTTGGATTTTTAACGCTATGATGCGAACTCATTATTGCGGTTCTTTAACCGAAGCTCAAATTGACCAAACCGTAACACTTTGTGGTTGGGTACACCGTCGTCGTGACCATGGTGGTGTGATTTTCCTTGATATGCGTGACCGTGATGGTCTTGTTCAAGTGGTCATCGATCCAGATACCCCAGAAGCCTTTGCGACTGCCGATAAAGTACGTTCAGAATTTGTATTAAAAATCGTTGGTCGGGTACGTCGTCGCTATGAAGGTACTGAAAATGCCAATATGGTGAGCGGTCAAATCGAAGTTTTAGGTAAAGAAATTGAAGTTCTTGCTGCGTCTGAAACTCCTCCATTCCCATTGAATGATGAAAATTCGAATATCTCTGAAGAAATTCGTTTGAAGTATCGTTTCCTTGATATTCGTCGTCCAGAAATGTTAGATCGTTTACGTTTCCGCTCTAAACTGACGAACTTGATCCGTAACTATTTTGAAGAAAATGGTTTCTTGGACGTTGAAACACCAATTTTGACACGTGCGACGCCTGAAGGTGCACGTGACTATTTAGTACCAAGCCGTGTTTCAAATGGTAGCTTCTATGCACTTCCACAATCACCACAATTGTTCAAACAATTGCTCATGGTGGGTGGTATTGATCGTTATTACCAAATTGCTAAGTGTTTCCGTGACGAAGACTTACGTGCAGATCGTCAACCAGAATTTACTCAAATCGACGTTGAAACATCGTTCATGAGTGACGATGACATTATGGATTTGATGGAAACTTTGACGGTTAAAATGTTCAAAGAGCTTCTGAACGTAAACTTCGATAAATTTCCACGTATGACCTATGCAGATGCAATGCGTGATTATGCATCGGATAAACCAGACTTACGTATTCCTTTGAAATTGGTTGACGTTGCAGACATGATGCAAGACGTTGAGTTCAAAGTATTTGCGGGTCCTGCAAAAGATCCTAAAGGTCGTATTGTTGCACTTCGTGTACCAGGTGCTGGTTCACTTCCGCGTAGCCAAATTGACGAATATACAAAATTCGTGGGGATCTACGGTGCGAAAGGTTTGGCTTATATCAAGGTCAATGAACTTGAGAAAGGCATCGAAGGTCTTCAATCTCCAATCGTTAAATTTATCGAGCCTATCGTGCTTGATTTATTGAAACGTGTTGGCGCTGAGAATGGTGACATCGTATTCTTTGGTGCGGATAAAGCGAAAATTGTGAATGACGCAATGGGTGCTTTACGTATCAAAATCGGTCATGACATGAACATGGCAACGTGTGAGTGGGCACCGCTTTGGGTTGTTGACTTCCCAATGTTTGAAGAAACTGATGACGGTAAATGGACGTCTGTTCACCATCCATTCACATTACCAAAATCAACAGTTGAAGAAGTGAAGAACAACCCAGGTGCTGCACTTTCAGTTGCTTATGATATGGTATTGAATGGTACTGAAATCGGTGGCGGTTCTTTACGTATCTTTAACTTAGAAATGCAAAAAGCAATCTTTGAAGCACTAGGCATTAACGAAGAAGAAGCAGAAGAAAAATTCAGCTTCTTGTTAAATGCTTTGAAATTCGGTGCGCCTCCACACGGTGGTTTAGCATTTGGTCTTGACCGTTTGGTGATGTTGATGACAGGTTCATCTTCTATTCGTGATGTGATTGCATTCCCGAAAACCAAAACAGCTGAATGTCCATTGACGCAAGCACCTGCACCAGTTGAACCAAATCAATTGCGTGATTTAGGCATTCGTCTACGTGAAAAAGCGAAAGCGGAAGAATCTAAATAATACGTCAGTATTGAAGCAAAACCCTGCTCCATGCAGGGTTTTTCTTTTTATATACATACCATTCACGAATTGAGATAAGCGCTCAGTAATGGCATAATATTCCTGTTTACTTTTGAGGTGAAAACCGATGGCTATGCGTCCTGCTGTTCTTCGTCATACAATTATTATCATTGTATTTTCAGTGGTTCAATGGGGATTTATGCGCTATATCTTAAGCAATCAACTCTTCAATTTAGACACTTATCAGCGTATTCTTTATTTCAGTATGAGTAGTTTTATTGCTGGCTTCTTTATCATTTCAGCATTAATTTACTTGGTATTAAAAGGTAATGCTGATCGAGAGTAATTCTAAATAAATCTATGTACAGCTTACTTAAAAATTTTTCGCGCTTGCCATTAAGGGTCATTCAATCCCTTGCAAGTGCTATTGGTACACTATTATTCATTAGTAATTCTTCTGCAAAACATATCACTGAACTCAATATAAAAGCAGCCTATCCACAACTCAATGATCAACAACAAAAACAATTAGTTAAGTCTAGTTTAAAAAGTCAAAGTATGACATATGCGGAATCAATCAAAATTTGGGGTTCATCACCTGAATTTGCCTTAGAGCAAATAAAACAAGTACACCATCTCGATATCTTTTTAGATGCTCTAAAAAACCCAAATGGTACCTTGGCCGTGGTGCCACATTTTGGGACTTGGGAAGTGATGAATGCATGGATTAACCAGCATACCAGCCCTGTGATTATGTATAAGCCAAGTAAAAATAAAGATTTAGATCGCTTCATGCTTGAGTCTAGACAACGTTTAAATGCAACCCTTGTACCGACTGATGATTCAGGTGTACGCGCTGTGTTTAAGCATTTAAAACAAGGAGGATTTTCTGCAATTCTTCCCGATCATATTCCTAAAGCATCAGGAGGAATATATTCTCCTTTTTTTGGACTGAATGCATTTTCATCTACATTGCTGTCTAAACTTGCAGCAAAGACACAATGTTCTGTTATTGGGCTCAGTTGTATTCGTCGTCAAGATTTAACAGGTTTTGATTTACATTTCTTCAAGTTATCCAAAGATATTTTGTCAAAAGATTTACAACTTTCTGTCGATACTTTAAATAAAGAAATGGAACGTATGATTGATCTTGCACCTGAACAATACTTATGGGCATACAAACGTTTTCGTAAATTAGAAGGTGGGAAGAATTTATATAAATAATTTGAAATTAGATTTCACAAATGCTAATTTAATTATCTTTTCTAATGAATGCTTTACTGCATTAAACTCTGAATTTAACCCAATATTATCAATATGACTCATAAACCTAAGATTTTGCTTGCGATTAGATCTTTGTCAGGAAGAGGTGGGGAAAGATCGGTCCTGACTTTAGCACAAGGATTTTATGAAATCGGTTGTGATGTCCATATTTTATGTTTTCATTCAAATCATGATTATGATTTAAATCCTAATTTTACTTATCATCTTGTCGATATTAAGCAGTGGTATTATAAATTTTTAGTGACTTCATCTTTACGCTATAAATTTGCCGCTAAGCAATTTGACCAATATGTACTTCAGCATATTGGTCAACCTGATTTAATTTTATCTAACTTAATTCAAAGTAATCGTATTCTTGCCTATAGCAAACTGGATAATATTGCTTATGTTATTCGCAATACATTCTCAAAAGAAAATGAAAATGCTTTAAAGAAAAAACCTGAGAAAGTATTAAAACGCTATCGTGAAATCTATAAAAAACACCCATGTATTTGTGTAAGTCATGGCGTAGAAGATGATCTTAAAAAAACACTGGGAAATTTACCTGAAGTAACGACAATTTATAATGCATTTGATCAAGATTATATGCAAAAACAGGCCAATGCATTTCAACCAGATTTGGGTGATTATCTACTACACGTGGGTGCATTTTGCTACGCCAAAGCACATGATGTTTTATTGAAGGCCTATGCTAAATCCTCTCAACAATTACCTTTATATCTATTAGGTAAAGGTGAGTTAGAAAATGAAATCAAACAACTTATCGATACTTTAAAACTGAATAATCAAGTTCATTTTTTAGGATTTAATAAGAACCCTTATCCTTTTATCAAATACTCAAAGGCACTTGTTTTATCTTCAAGATATGAAGGCTTTGTTCGTGTCGTACCCGAAGCTTTAGCATTAGGTACACCCGTCATTAGCACTGACTGCCCTTCTGGACCGAATGAAGTTCTAGCTCCTAAAAACTTAGTCGCAGTCGATGATATTGATGCTTTAGCAGAAAAAATGAACCAAGTGATGCGAAATCCAAGTGAATTTCATGTCGAATTTAATTCGCAATTTTTACCCCCAAATATTGCTAAACTCTATTTAGAATATTTCAAAATAGGACAGTTTAAATAAGATTAAGCCTATGAAAGTCAATAAAAAAATTATACTGATTGCTAATTCCGAACATACCTTTGATATCAATCAATATATTACTGAAACAGATATTATCGTACGATTTAATTTACCTAAATCAACAACTTTAACAAAGACAGGTCAGAGAACAGATATACTATTTTTAGCAAATTCTGTAGACGTAGTTCAAAAAAAACTAAAAGCAAACAGTAAATTTATCAAGTTCTTACAAACAATTAATAATCCTTTTACGATTATATTTCCTTATAGTGATAACTTAATTAAAATCAACAAACCAAAGTATAAGAAAAAGACATTACTATTTTTTAAAATACTCACAGATAATTTTAACAACATTGAATATTCAAATTTCTTAAAAGGTCTTGGTTATACGCTTGAAATTTTACCTGACTATTATTATCTGGATTTGAAAAAGCAAGTCGATCCTGATACCAAAAATATTTTGAGTACAGGATTTTTAGCTGCAAATTATTTTTTAAATAATCCTACATATCAAGATTATACAGTTTACTTACACGGTTTTAGCTTTGAAGGCTGGGATGGGCATAATTGGGATAAAGAAAAAGAATATATGAATGAGATGATCAAGAACCATAAAATTCATATATTCCCTAAAGATAAAAATACGATAGACTCCATCTAGGGTATAAATCAAATCCGTCAAAATTCTCTAGTTTTGAATACGTTGGAAATCGATAAAAGAGTTTTCAAAATACATTCCTTTATCATGATATTCACATAAATATTGACGCTCTTTGCCTGCAAGCTTAATCAGTTTAGGAAGTTCGGTTGGTAAATTATTCACAGCTAAATCAATCAATATACGCTCTTTTACCCATCTATTTTTGACTTGATAAAAAAATGCATTTTGATCACAGTCAATCAAGGTAATACTTGGCATAGCGTGGCGTTGTATCACTTTCTGACAAGCAACATAAGCCACTAAATAATGTAGATTACCAATTTTTTGAAAAATATTTTTAGGATTCTTTTCATTTAAGCGAATATCTTCGATATATTTTTGCGGTGTCTGCTTAATTGCAAAATATAACTCATCAAACCATAATTTAAAAAATGGATTATTCGGCACACTTGCTAACAGCCAATTTTCAATAACAGGTGAATTTAAATTGGTTGTATTTCTTTGCCGATAAAATGCAAAAATTTCTGTTTTGGTTTCATCAACTAGATGTTGAATCCAGTCTAAATTTTCATATACCAAAATACTTGCATCTAACCATATTCCCCCATGGTTATAAATTAAATCAAAGCGTAATAAATCTGCTCTTTGTTGTGGTGTAGCCGATTGAACATCCGTCAAACAAAGCGCTGAATATTGGCATACATTTTCTGGATTAAGTAAAACAACTTGATAATTTTGATTTTTTTTACGAATATTATCAACGCACTTATTTACAAATTCAGGAAAATCACCTTCCCAATAAATCCAAATAACTTTTGGAATATCTACTTTTTTATCAACAGAATTAAATACTAATTTGCCAGCATAATTATTTACACAGGCATTTTTATTACGTATCTTATAAAAGTACATAAAATAAAATTTTGTTAAATAAAAGATTTTCTTAAAAATTTTCATCATAAAACTCAGTAGTACTTAAAACACTATACAATTATTGATAATGTTTAAAATCACCTTAAGCAATACTTGTTAGTTTAAACAAGTAGCCTATAAAATTGGCTCAAATTATCCAAAAACTAAATTGATATCATTTAAATAAAAATAGGGAGTGGACGTTAATTCAAAAAAATGAACAATAAACCCTGAATAAATACACACCTACTACCGCAGTAAAAATACATAAATTAACTCAATAATACATTAGTATTTATATTAATTTAGGGAGTTTTAAGTAATCAAAAGTATAATTTTCTTAACGCATACATCCGATCTCGCCACATACGCTTTTGTTTCTTAAAACCATAAGAAGCATCACGGTTTTCTTTCTCTTTTCGGGAAATTCCTTGTGTCGCAACTGTGCCTAAAATATCACTGTCTAAACCTGCGGGTTTAACAAAAGCAGGCCAAACGCCAAGCCCCTTACCATTTTTACTCAGCCAAGTTTGAAAGAAAATATCTACAGGCATGCTCATGATTTTACCTTGGGCAATAAAGGCTTCCGCACCCTTTCTAGACCAGATCAAACCTAAACCACGAATGGGAAAATAATAAGCGTGCCATAGCGTAAACTGATTTAACTTTACGATATCTTTTGCAAGTTTTTTCTTTTTAGCTGCTAAATTAATCAAATACCAATCTAAATCTTGATGTGTATCTAAATACGCTAAAACCTCATCCACAGATTTTTTAAAATCATCTGTTATTTTCATATCATCTTCTAATACAACAAGATAATCTGCATCAGTTTGTAGAAACTTTTCCGCACAACCATAATGACTTAAATAGCATCCCAACTCGGAATTCAGTAGACGTCGTCCTAGAGTTTGCTGTGCCAATTGATCATCATAATTTTCAAAAGATGAAAGTGCTTTACCACGACCATCATATGCAGCAAAACGCTCAAATGGCCAGTTTACCGCTTGTAATTGCGCAGTCGCTCGCTCAAGTCGTTCATCACTCCCTTCTAAATTAATAAGATAAGTTTCAACTTTCATGCGCTACTTCCAATTACTTACTTTTTAAGAGATTACAGATTGCGGCAAATAGCCCTGTAATTTTTCAACCATTGCACTTCGAACCAATTCAGCATGATCAACATCAAGCTGATCTAGGCTTTGAATACATCCATACTTAATATCATTCTGATTGAGTGCTTGAATGAATGACACAACACTTTCAGCATTTTTTAAATAAGCTAAAGCTAAATCAGGCTTTAATATGGCTTCATTTTTTTGAATTTTTAAATGATTCATCAATGAAATTGGGTTTAGTTGCTCTACACTTCTAAACTTATATTTGATTTGTGTTTCCAGCAAATCAGGATGCTTTAGAAGATAATCCGCTAATATTTTCCGATCAACACAATGTGGATAATGATGAATTTCAAAGAACTCTTTAAAACCTAAAATATCCGCTCCTAGCATTTGTGCAATCACATGACCAGGTTGAATCGGTTTATTAAAGTTTCGATTTAAAAACTTACGATATTTCAATTTTGTTTTATAACTAAAACAACTTTTCCAATGCCCATAAGTCACGATTTTATTCGATTCTAGAAAATCTGTTATATTCGCTTCGGCATTAAAGAAAAAATCATCATTTAAATAAATAAAATAGTCTGAAAGACCATTGATATTCCAAAGCATACTTTCAATAGATCGCGTATTGAACGTTGGTAGAAACTGCTCATAACCCGAAAAAATTTCACGATGATCTACGACCCGAATTTTATCTGCATCACATAATCCTTGCGAAACAAATTCATGTAAAAACTCAGGTTGTTGATTATCAGTCACCACATAAATATGGCGACAAAAGGGTACATATTTCAATATCGATGCTATGTTGTAATAAATTTCATCATTACTGGCAAACCGTGTATCACTGACAGCATCAGATGCATCTTCACCTGTCAGATATTGATGACGTTTCTGTTTTAACTCAACATCATTGCCATCAACCCAAGCAATTACGATATCAAGATTCTGCATCTCTATTGTTCTCAGATAGTATCAAATAAAATCAATGAATTACTGCCAAGCATCCTTAATCCAATCGGATGGCAATACATAGCGATACCACTTACCACCACCACCAGAAATCGCATCAGGTGGATTGATTTCACCATGGAAAATGATGATTTTAGCATCTTGTGGTTTTACAGGAGGTTTAAAGTACGCCAATGGCAACTTCTGTAAGCAATGATATTTATAACTCTTACACCAATCTTTTGGCCAATAGCTGAGCTTTTTCTGTTGGTCGACATACCAAGACAGATATTCTTGTTCATTTCTAAATTTATGACTGATTTCATCAAAATTTTCACGGAAATACGGCAAAATTTCAGGAAATGCACCTAATTTAAATCGATAAACTGAACTATTTCCAGTCACTCGCCAAGGACGCTTCCAATCATGAATAATTAAAAATTCACCTGGATAAGTAAAAAAATCATCGATATTGTCGACGATAACGACATCTAGATCTAAAAATAGCAAATTGCCCTTTAAACCGTATAAGTCTGGTTCAAAAGTAGACAGCTTATTCCAACCACGTTCAGGGCTTCCTTCAGGCAATGCCAATGATGGAATTGGAAAACATTGAACAGCTGGATCGATACCTTCTGTACGATCAGTCAAACATACCATTTTAAAATCAATGGTCGTATGTCGTTTGACCATATTGTAAAGTCGATTGACATATTCAGCACCATATTTGGTGCCCCACTTCATACATAAAACAATATTTTGTTCTGATTCTACTAAATTCGACTGTAAATTTGATTCATTGACCTGCATGCATCAATCTTCCACCTGAGCAATAGCCATATCATACCATTACCATCGCCAAGTTACTGTATCCGATTGCATAAGCTGAACAATTTGTTTCCTAAGAATATGTTATGATGCAGTCACAATCTAGACTGATGATGATCATTTTATTTTTCAATATTTCGATAAATCAGTTGTGACAGTTAATACTCTTTTGCAAGCACATTTTCTATACTGGGTTTTTATGAAAATAGCAGTCGCTGGAACAGGTTACGTTGGTTTATCCAATTCAATGATCTTTGCACAACATCACGACGTTGTTGCTCTAGATATTATTCAAGAAAAAGTTGATTTACTAAATAATAAAATATCGCCAATCCAAGATGCAGATATTTCAAATTTCCTAAAAGAAAAACCTTTAAATTTCAAAGCCACGACTAATCCTATCGAAGCCTATACTGGCGCTGATTTTGTCATTATTGCAACACCCACTGATTATGATACACGTACCAACTACTTTAATACGCAAAGTGTTGAAAGTGTTGTACAAAAAGTTTTGGAAATTAATCCAAATGCGGTGATGATTATTAAATCAACAGTGCCTGTCGGTTTTACTCAGAATTTAAAAGAAAAGTTCAATACCGAAAATATTATCTTCTCACCTGAATTTCTCAGAGAAGGTAAAGCATTGCATGATAATCTGTATCCTTCTCGCATTATCGTGGGTGAAAAATCACAACGTGCGCAACTTTTTGCGGATTTATTGATCGAAGGTGCGATCAAAAAAGACAGTCCTGTTTTATTTACAGACACTACTGAAGCGGAAGCGATTAAATTATTTGCCAATACTTATTTGGCTATGCGAGTCGCTTATTTTAATGAGCTAGATACCTATGCACAAATTTTTGGTCTAGATACCCAGCAAATCATTGAAGGTGTATGTTTAGACCAACGGATTGGTAATCATTATAATAATCCTTCGTTTGGATATGGTGGCTACTGTCTTCCAAAAGACACGAAACAGCTTTTAGCCAATTACAATCAAGTACCGAGTAATCTGATTCAAGCAATTGTTGATTCAAATAGCACACGTAAAGATTTTATTGCAGATTCCATCATTGCAAGGAACCCCAATACAGTTGGAATCTATCGTTTAGTCATGAAAAGTGGCTCAGACAACTTCAGAGCTTCAGCCATTCAAGGCGTGATGAAACGCATCAAAGCTAAAGGGATTGATGTCATTGTTTATGAACCAACTTTAAAAGAAGATGAGTTCTTTAAATCTAAAGTGGTGAATGATTTAGAGCAATTCAAACAACTTAGTGATGCCATCATTGCCAATCGTGTTTCCAATGATTTAAGTGATGTATTAGACAAAGTGTATACACGAGATATTTTCGGAGCAGATGAATGAAAGTTTTAGTTACAGGAGCAGCAGGTTTTATTGGATTCCATGTTGCCAAAAGACTTTTAGAACGTGGTGATGATGTTGTTGGTTTTGACAATGTCAACGATTACTACGATCCTGCATTGAAAGAAGCTCGTCTCAAAGTCCTTGCAGAAACGGCTGAACAAGTTCAACAGTCTTTTATCTTTATTCGAGCAAATCTTGCGGACAAAGCGATTGTTGATCAATGTTTTAAAGATCATCAGTTTGATCGAGTGATACATTTAGCTGCACAGGCAGGTGTGCGTTACTCACTTGAAAATCCTCTAAGCTATGTTGAAAGTAATCTGATTGGCTTTACCAATATTATTGAAGCGTGTCGTTACTCGAAAACACCACATCTTACATATGCAAGTACCAGTAGTGTTTATGGTGCGAATACGACTATGCCCTTTAGTGAGCAGCATGGCGTTAATCACCCTGTTCAATTCTATGCGGCAACCAAACGTGCCAATGAGTTGATGGCGCATAGTTATAGTCATTTATTCCAATTACCAACAACAGGATTACGTTTCTTTACTGTTTATGGTCCTTGGGGTCGTCCAGACATGGCTCTATTCAAATTCACTAAAAATATTATTCAAGATCAGCCAATTCCTGTTTTCAATCATGGCAATCATACCCGTGATTTCACCTTTATCTCCGATATCGTAGAAGGTGTAATCCGCTCAAGTGATCAAATTGCACAAGCAAACCCAAATTGGGATAGTAAAAATCCAGATCCATCGACCAGTAATGCACCATTCCGTATTTTTAATATTGGCAATAACAATCCTGTTAAATTAATTGAATATATTCATGCAATTGAGAAGGCTTTGGGTAAAGAAGCCATTTTAGATTTATTGCCATTACAAGCGGGTGATGTTCCTGACACCTTTGCCGATAGCACTGCTTTAGAACAAAGCGTCGCGTATAAACCATCGGTATCTGTAGAAGATGGGGTAAAACAGTTTGTTGATTGGTATCGTGATTTTTATAAGGTTTGATTTTTATCAAATTTTTAGTTTTTAAACTAAAAATTATTTAAGTTCAAAATCCGAAACTCAGCGAAATTTATCAATAAAAAAAGGATTCTAGTTGGAATCCTTTTTTTACATTCAACCGCTTATTTTACATAAGTTAGCCAATGTGCATATTTAGGGTCTTTGCCCTGAACAGCATCAAAGAATGCTTTTTGAATTTTTTCAGTAATCGGACCACGAGTACCTGAACCAATTTCACGATCATCATATTCACGAATTGGCGTCACTTCAGCTGCCGTACCCGTAAAGAATGCTTCATCTGCAATATAGAATTCATCACGCGTAATACGACGTTCAATCACTTCATAACCCAAATCTTTGGCGATAGTCATTACAGTTTGACGGGTAATCCCTTCTAATGCACCACCAGCTAAATCAGGTGTATGTAAGACACCATCTTTAATCAAGAATACGTTCTCACCCGCACCTTGACAAACAAAACCGTGAGGATCAAGCAACATCGCTTCATCATAACCCGAATGAACTACTTCTTGATGCGCTAGAATGGATACGGTGTAGTTACCCGATGCTTTTGCTTTACACATCGTCACGTTCGGATGATGGTGTGTAAATGATGAAGTTTTAACACGAATACCACGTGCCATTGCTTCATCACCAAGGTAAGCCCCCCAACTCCATGCAGCAACAGTTGCATGAATTGTATTATCCGTCGCAGCGATACCTAATTTTTCAGAACCAATAAAGATAATTGGACGTAAATAGCAAGAAGCCAGTTTATTTTCACGTACCACATCAATTTGAGCTTGCTCAAGCGTTGCTTGATCAAATGGAACTTTCATTTGATAAATTTTTGCAGAGTTTAGCAACCGTTTTGTATGGTCTTGAAGGCGGAAAATCGCGGTACCATTAGGCGTTTCATAAGCACGGACACCTTCAAAAACCCCCATACTATAATGTAATGTATGAGTTAAGACGTGAATTTTAGCCTCACGCCAATCAACCATTTGTCCATCTTGCCAAATAAAACCATCACGATCAGCCAAGTTCATGGCGCACACTCCAAATTTTTATACAATTATTCACTTTCCACAACGAAAGTCGCTGTTGGATCAATTAATCTTTGCCACAACTTGCAAACGACCTCTCGGGTATCTTGCCAATCCTTAGCATTGACTTGCATATTATGGTTTGCAAGTGCTAAACGATGGCTTTCGGCACGTTCACTGAGATAAGCTTGAATCAAAGCTGATGCATCATCACTGGATAAGCGATTTGCTTTTGCAGCGTCTTCTAGGATTCGTACATTGTCGGAATAATGGGCGAGATCTTGATTCGTCCCACTCCAGGCTAACACCATATACTGTGCCATAAATTCAATGTCAACGATACCACCTGCATCTTGTTTTAAATGAAAAATACCATCTTTTTTCTGTTCTTTTGATGAACCCAGATGATCTTTCATTTTCTGACGCATGTTCAATACTTCTAAGCGAACTGTTTCCTCTTCTCTGGGTAATGTGAGAATTCGACAACGTAATTCTTCAAACTTCGCTCTTAAACTCTGCTCGCCTGCAATGGAACGGGCACGAACAATCGCCTGATGTTCCCACAACCATGCATTTTTCAGTTGATACTGTTCAAAAGCTTTGAGGCTTGTAACCAATAAACCCGCCTCACCAGAAGGACGTAGACGCGTATCAATTTCATAAACCCGTCCATCTAAAGTCTGTGTTGTCATGAGTGATAGAAATTTTTGTGCAACCCGTATCGCAAACTCAAAACCACTAATCACTTTATGACCATCTGTATCAGCTTGCTCATCCATATAATGAATAAAAACAAGATCTAAATCAGAACCATAACCCAGCTCAATCCCCCCCACTTTGCCATAACCAATCACGGTATAGGCCATGTGATCCAATGAGCAACGTTTACCTTCAACATCTATAGGATAACCATGACGTTTCGCCACAGTTTGATAAGCGAGATTTAAAGTCGCATTCACCGAAACTTCTGCGATATCAGTCAATGCATCAGAGACCTTCATTAAAGGGCTTTCTGCCAGTACATCACTTGCAGCCACCGTCAGTACATTGGATTTTTTAAATAAACGTAATACCCGCATTTGATCTTCAACTTGATCAATTTCAATACGCAACAATTGCTGACGTAAAGAATCCTCTAAATCTTTACGTTTGGGCAATTCAAAATCCATCGATAAAAATTCATCCAGCAACACAGGATAATGCGTCAGTTCTTCGCAAATCCATGGGCTCACTGTTGCCATCTTAACCAAACGTTGCAATGCACCTTTACTCTCGATCAGCATGACCAAATACACGGTACGGCGCATCACAGACTCAACCAATGGCATCAAACGCATCAATGCAATTTGTGGTTTATCTGATTGTAAAATAGCTTCAATCAAATGAGGCCAAAACTCTTTAAGACGCTGTACCGCCTTGGCAGGAAGTTTTTTGATTGCATGTCCAAACCAAAACTCATGAATCAAATTCTTGGCATTATCATCCAATAGCGCATCAAGTTGCTGTTCTAACTGACTAAAACTTTCTGTTGGTGATTCAAGCCCTTTTTCTTTAATAAGATGTTCAAACTGATAAATGACTTTACTGCGTTTATGATTTAAAAATTCAGTAAAGCTTTCCCAGTCATCAAAGCCCAAAGTATCGGTGATGCGTTGGCGTAGCTCTGGTTCAGTTGGTAAAGACTGTGTCTGTTGATCATTTAAAGCTTGGATCGCATGTTCAACTCGACGTAAGAACAAATAGGCATCCTCAAGATCCAATACCGATTGATGATCCAACAAACCAACTTCGCCTAAATGCTGCAAACTGACTAAACACTGACGGTCTTGTAGTTCTAGTTTAGACCCACCATAGATCAGTTGAAAAACTTGGACAATGAATTCAACTTCACGAATTCCGCCTGCACCCAACTTAATATCATCTGCAATATTACGACGTGCCACTTCTCTTTCGATCATGGCCTTCATTTCACGCATTGCTTCAAAAGCGGTGTAATCTACATATTTACGGAAAACAAAAGGCCGTGTCATATCCAAAAGGTTTGCACCTTCTTCGCAACCTGAAACCACACGCGCTTTAATCCATGCATAACGTTCCCATTCACGCCCATGCTGACTTAAATATTTTTCTAAAGCGGCATGACTAATCGCAAGTGCAGAACCATCGCCCCAAGGACGTAAGCGCATATCCACACGGAAAACAAAACCATCTGCCGTAATATGCTCGAGCAGATAAATAATTTTTTGGCCCCAATGAATACAAAACTGTTGAACATCGATACATTTACGTCCATTGGTTTCACCTTGTTCATCAAAGGCAAAAATTAAATCAATATCACTAGATAAGTTAAGTTCTTGCGCACCCAACTTACCCATCGCAATCACGATCAAATCTTGAACCTGACCACTATATCCAATCGGTTCACCATGTTTGGCAATTAATGGAGCACGGGCAAAATCTTTTGCTACATTAATACTGGCATCGGCAAAATCGGAAAGCTCACGAGTCAAACTCACCACATCGGTAAGTTGATTGGCATCTTGCCAAATCCAGCGGAACATTAGCCGTGCACGTAAAATACGTAAGGTTTTCATCCAAACGATTTCATCTTGGATATTGGCCAATTCATCTTGCACCAACTGTTGTATTTGTTGTGTACTCAATGGCTGATGAAATTGGTCTATTGCATAATCTTGTTCTAAAGCAACTTGATGTAAACTTAATACTTGTTCTGCATACTGACTTGCATGTAATGTTTTTTGCAATTGTTCAGCGTTCATCGGGAAAGCTCATACGTCTATTTTCTCAGTTTATTTATAGCAGTTTGACTTCACTTTAGGGGAAGATTTTATATTTTTCTTAATATATAAAGTACACAAAACGAGCAAAGAGGATTGATTTACAACAGGTCTAGCTTGTTTGAAGCATTCGCTCAAGTTTGTTCAACTTGACTCGAGGATAAAGTTAAATGTGGTTCTTTTGCCATCGGTAATAAAACTTTAAATGTAGTTCCCTCACCTTTATTCGAACTGACCGAAATCTTGCCATGATTCAGATCCACAAAACGCTTACACAGCACTAAACCGAGTCCCGTTCCCTTTTCTCCTGTTGTCCCTTTCAAACTGACCTTAATTTTAGGTTCAAAAACTTGGTCTATTTGAGATTGTGTCATCCCAAGTCCCGAGTCTTTAATGGTAATTTCAATATTTTGCCCAAGACTTTTTGCTGTGACGCTGACTTTTCCTGTTCCATCGGTATGCGTAAACTTCAAAGCATTGGATACTAAGTTTTGAATAATCGATGTCACCATATTCATGTCGGCATAGACGGTCAAATCAGGTGGAACATCTTCTATCAGCTCAATATTTTTCTTCACTGCTAATGTATTTAACACCTCATAAACAATTCTAGAGGTTTGTTTTAATTTAAAATTAATCGGATGATATTCGAACCGCCCGCCCTCTGACATAGCCCAGTTGAGTAAATTTTCAAGTAAAGAATAGGTAGATTGCAAAGTCTCATATAAATAATTGGCAATATTTTGAACATTATCATCATCTAAAGTGTCACGCTCATTGGCAAGGACATCTGAAAAACCAATCAGCCCATGAAATGGCGCACGTAAATCATGTGCAATCACTTGAAAGAATTTTGTTTTACTAAAATTTAAGGCACGTTCTTGTTCGTACAATTCATAATAATCTTCAGATTCATAATTTCTTTGCAACGTTGCAACTAAAGCAGTCGTTAAGTCTTTTAATAAATCTAACTGTTTAGGGGTAAATTCTGATTGTTGCTGATCATAGAAATAAACATGAGCAACCGATTCCTGCATTTCAAACCGTAGGTCATAACACAATAGCCGAGTATGATCGATGCCTAAGTGGAACAAATGTGCAGATAGCGTTTCATAATGCGGATGTGCTGGCGTAATAACTAAATCATTTTCAAAACAAGCTGCAAAGTTTTTTTTATTTTGTACCAACAATGCTTGAAAGTCCGATGCCTCGGATGCAATCCACTTATAAGGTTCATTATGAAAAGTAAAAATGGCATTTTCGACATTTAAAATAGCTCGTGCAATGCGCATAAAGCGGGCAATTTTATTATCAGCAGTATAAACACCCAAGAGTAAAGACAACTTACATGCACTAAGCTGGTCTGTTTGATGAGCTTCTAAAAACTCTAATCCCATATTCACCTCATCTTTCCTTTTCAGTTAATGAAGTCACTTTTTTAAATAGCCCTAAGGTATAATGTCGCCTATCCTACCCTTCAAAAAATTAAAAAAAATTTAATCAACTTTTAGAACTTAAAATTTACAAAAAATCACACAAAACAATATAACAGTTATATTTGTAAATAAAACTAAATCTATTTAAATTTCGATAAAACTCATGCTTTAATTGTATCAATATAAATAAAGCTGTGACCGCTTATAAGTTTATCAATAGAAATACCAAACGAGTATCATTTCACTTTTATCGAATTTTCTAGTATTAAAATCTTCTTCTAAGGTCGAAATTGTCCAAATAAACAACATCAAGCTTAAAATTAGAAAACTTTATTTTATCATCGATCAATATGCTAAACATCTTCCCGATACAACTGACTAAATCTACTATTTATTGGTTTTATACTTATTCCAAAAAATTGTTATTTCCATACTAAAAGATCATCTTTCGCCCAAAATAATAGCCCGATTATAAATATGAATGATGTAGTATTTCCCAGCGAAATGTCGTTATCACAGAACTTACGTTGACTGGAATGCAATGAAGGCCGATACTCTTAGGGTTTATTTTTAGCAAATCGGTTCACAGGAGATGAGTAAAAATTCACTCCTAAAAACTCAATTCAACGTAAGGGGCTATATATGGCTGGTGGAAAGTCAACAATCATTTACACACTGACCGACGAGGCGCCATTGTTGGCGACTTACTCGCTGCTGCCGATCATTGAGACTTTTACTAAGCCGGCAGGTGTCGAAATCGTCAAAAGTGACATTTCCGTGGCCGCACGTGTACTCTCAGAATTCACAGATTACTTAACTGAACAGCAAAAAGTACCGAATAACCTTGCAGAACTTGGTCGTCTTACTCAAGATCCAGACACGAACATTATCAAACTGCCTAATATCAGTGCTTCAGTTGCACAGTTAACAGCGTGTATCAAAGAGCTTCAATCAAAAGGTTATGCAATTCCTGATTATCCGGAAAATCCTACAACTGATGAAGAGAAAGAAATCAAAGCACGTTATGGTAAATGCCTAGGTTCGGCAGTAAACCCAGTTTTACGTGAAGGTAACTCTGACCGTCGTGCACCTGCTGCAGTAAAAAACTATGCCAAGAAACATCCACATTCAATGAGCGAATGGAAACAGTGGTCACAGACTCACGTTTCGCACATGGAACAAGGTGATTTCTATCACGGCGAAAAGTCAATGACACTTGATCGTGCACGCAATGTAAAAATGGAACTGATCACGAAAAGTGGTGAGAGCATTATTTTAAAACCTAAAGTTGCATTGTTAGATGGTGAAGTCATCGATTCAATGTTCATGAGCAAAAAAGCGCTTTGCGATTTCTATGAAAAAGAGCTTGATGATTGCCGTGATGCAGGAATCTTATTTTCACTACACGTAAAAGCAACAATGATGAAAGTTTCACACCCGATCGTATTCGGTCACTGTGTGAAAATCTATTACAAAGAAGCCTTTGAAAAACATGGTAAGTTATTTGACGAACTAGGTATTAATGTCAATAACGGTATGGCAGGTCTTTACGAGAAGATTGCAACTTTACCAACCTCATTACGTGAAGAAATCATTGAAGACCTTCATGCATGTCAAGAACACCGTCCTGCATTAGCAATGGTGGATTCTGCAAAAGGCATTACTAACTTCCATTCACCAAATGATGTCATTGTGGATGCTTCTATGCCAGCCATGATCCGTGGCGGTGGTAAGATGTGGGGTGCGGACGGTAAGCAGTACGACTGTAAAGCTGTTATGCCAGAATCAACTTTCGCACGTATCTACCAAGAAATGATCAACTTCTGTAAGTGGAATGGTAATTTTGACCCACGCACTATGGGTACTGTTCCAAACGTTGGTCTGATGGCACAAAAAGCTGAAGAATACGGTTCACACGACAAAACTTTTGAGATCACAGAAGCGGGTGTTGCAAACATCACCGATCTTGAAACAGGTGAAGTGTTGATGTCTCAAAACGTTGAGGAAGGCGATATCTGGCGTATGTGTCAGGTTAAAGATGCTCCGATCCGTGACTGGGTAAAACTAGCTGTAACACGTGCGCGTAACTCGGGTATGCCAGCGATCTTCTGGCTTGATCCATACCGCCCACACGAAAATGAATTGATCAAAAAAGTACAAAAATACTTAAAAGATCATGATACCAGTGGTCTTGATATTCAAATCATGTCTCAAGTACGTGCAATGCGCTATACGCTTGAACGTGTAGCACGTGGCTTGGATACCATTTCAGTTACAGGTAACATTTTACGTGACTATCTAACAGACCTATTCCCAATCATGGAATTGGGTACTTCTGCAAAAATGTTGTCAATCGTTCCGTTAATGGCGGGCGGTGGTATGTACGAAACAGGTGCAGGTGGTTCAGCGCCTAAACACGTACAACAACTTGTAGAAGAAAACCATTTACGTTGGGATTCTTTAGGTGAGTTCTTGGCTTTGGCTGTTTCTTTGGAAGAATTAGGCCTTAAAGAAGACAATGCTCGTGCTAAGTTATTGGCGAAGACATTGGATCAAGCGACTGGTCAATTACTTGATAATGACAAGTCACCATCACGTCGTACAGGTGAATTAGACAACCGTGGTAGCCATTTCTATCTTGCGAAGTTCTGGGCTGAAGCACTGGCTGCGCAAAATGATGATGCTGAGTTGAAAGCTAAGTTTACCCCGCTTGCAAAAGCATTGGCTGAGAATGAAGATAAAATCATTGCAGAGCTTGCAGATGCTCAAGGCAAGCCAGCGGATATCGGCGGTTACTATGCAGTTGATCCAGCTAAAGTTGAAGCAGTCATGCGTCCAAGTGCAACGTTAAATGCAACTCTTGCAGCAGCTCAATAAGTTCAATACAGCACTGCTAAAATCAGTGTTGTAAATAGAAAGCCGATGTAAATGCATCGGCTTTTTTATTTTCATTATTTTGATGTATTGTTTTAAGCAGCAGATTCAACTAGCAACAATCAAACAGCGTTTAAAACTTTTAAAATATATCCTAAGCCCCACCCAATAATTAATTTAAGTCACTTAATGACTTGATATAACAAAATCTCAAATAAAAATGTGAATTCAGTTTGAGCCTATTTTAATTCAATTGGTCATAAAGTTTGTCGAATCCCTCTATGATATCAACACACAAGCAACAAAGTATGTAAAACTGTTGAAAGCTGGGTAGCGATAAACATTGAGCCAACTCATTTTGTCGTGATTCAAAGATGAGTTAAATGTCTATACTTTATTACAAATTCTGTATTACAAGGTCCTTATCTCAAATTCATTTTAGATACGCTTCATTATCTCATAACGTACAAATTTAAACTTTCTGCAGCACTATCTTTAGCATCATCCATTATTTTAGTAGATATGGCATAAACTATAACAAGGGAAAGTATCGGTAATTTTTTTCAAAAATATACTCCACTTCAAACATAAAATAACGCCATGTAGATGATTCATTTTTTATAGGTTACACTCAAGATACGACTCAAATTTCACTCAGTATTCTCACATCATAATAAAGCATTCGAATTACAAGTGGAGTTTTAATATCTAAACCTATTCCTAAATGCTAAAATTAAGTAGTATTTAGTTCTTATACATATAGCACACAACAAATAGTAAGAGGCATGACAATGCATATTCAACAAACTGATGATAATAAACACGGCTCTTTTATCATGTTCGACAATGATATTCAAATTGCAGAAATGGCTTATACTTGGGCTGGTGAGCAATTATTAATTATCGACCATACAGATGTAGATGAGAAATATAAAGGTCAAGGTCTTGGAAGAAAGCTTCTTGATGAACTGGTCGCTTTTGTTCGTTCTAAAAATGTAAAAGTCATTCCATTATGCCCTTTCTCCAAATCAGTCTTTGATAAGGATGCATCTATTCGTGATGTTTTACGCAGCTAATACCTTATTATACATTTAAATAAATTGTGTCAGGGCAGACGACCTAACACTGCCCTGACAGATTTTAGCTTTAGCAGAATTGCTAAAATTTTATCATTGGTTGTTTCTAAGCAGCTTTTATGGATGTTATTATTACTAATCTGGTTCAGCAAATCTCTTATTTGCGGCGAGATAAGACAAATACAGCACTGGAATAATAAAAAATACAACACTCCAAAAATCTAAATACACATATAAAAAAGCACCAACCACAAAGCCGCTTACAATACTAAAACTACGTAGTAATTTTTCTTGGTTATCTTGATACATCATCTCGCTTAATCAAATATTCTGAAAATCCGCAAGGTCATTTTTATTTGCTTATTATAGGAGATCTGTGGCTATTATTTATTCCAAAATATTGATCAAACGTTAAACGATAATTTTTCCTTCTTGCGAAGTAAGGATTAAGAATTGGGTTAGTTTTAAAAAGCAGTAAAAATAATGACCATTTAGAATATCTGATGATAATATAAATATAAAAATTAACAATTAATCTAAGAAAATTGAAAAATTTGAAGGTTTTAAAATACTTTTTTATTATAACTTATTGAAAAATAAGTGGTCCCGAGGGTCGGACTCGAACCGACACGTCATCGCTGACAGTGGATTTTGAGTCCACCGCGTCTACCAATTTCACCACCTCGGGAGAGGTTGTGTGCGTATAATAACGCGTTTAACTTTCTTGTCAACGACAAGTTTTTATATTTGATTAATTTTAAACCATATCTTGTTTTTTTGGATTATAAAGCATCAATTTCAGCCATTAATTTGAAAAAAGACTATACTAGTCAAAGTTTTTAAATTTTAAATGCCAAATACTCTCTACATGATGCAACTCTCTGATTTTAATTTTGACCTCCCAGATGAACTGATTGCGCGTTACCCGCTAGAAACGCGTAGTGCATCTCGCCTATTACATTTAAATGCTGATGGTTCTTACCAAGATCACCAGTTTACCGACATTCTCGACTTGTTTAATGAAGGTGATTTAATCATTTTGAATGATACTAAGGTCATGAAAGCTCGACTCAAAGGTAAACGTGCTTCTGGTGGTGCAATTGAGGTTTTAGTTGAACGTATTTTCGACCAAACTATTGCCCATTGTCACATCAAAGCCAGTAACTCTCCCAAAGCAGGAGCTGAACTTTTGATTGGCCCTGATGAAGTTAAAGTAACTGTCACAGGTCGTCATGAAAATTTATATATTGTTGAATTTTCACAGCCGATTTTAAAAGTATTGGATATGTACGGTCAGCTTCCTATTCCGCCCTATTTTAATCGTGAAGCTGAAGATATTGATACCAAACGCTATCAAACGGTATTTAATGATCCAAATAAATTGGCGAGCGTTGCAGCACCGACTGCAAGCTTACATTTCGATGAAGCTTTATTAGAAAAACTAGAACAAAACAATATTCAAAAAGCTTTTGTTACTCTACATGTTGGTGCGGGTACTTTTTTACCTGTGCGCACAGACAATATTGAAAATCACATCATGCATAGTGAATGGTGTGACGTACCCGAAGAAACAGTAAAACTCATCCAAGAAACCAAAGCACGTGGTAATAAAGTGATTGCTGTGGGTACAACAGCAACACGTGCTTTAGAAAGCGCAGCCCAAGCTTGTGGTGGGAAAATTGGAGCGTGGACTGGAGATACGCAAATTTTTATTTATCCAGGTTATCAATTCTGCGTGGTTGATCGTTTAATTACCAACTTCCACTTACCTGAATCGACATTGTTAATGTTAGTTTCAGCACTTTCAAATCGTGATTACATCTTAAATGCCTATCAACATGCCGTAGAAAGTCAATATCGCTTCTTCAGTTATGGTGATGCCATGCTAATTGAGAATGCTAACTAAATCAGGTTAATATTAGGAGTGAGGCGTTATATAAATATAATGCCTTCTCTTAAAAGTCTTATCATTAAATTTATTACATCATCATTCAACTAGAACATATTAAAATAATCTCTTTTCAGTTATCTTTGATGTGCCAATCACAGCTCAATATTAATCTCCACGATTCAAATAACTTCTTTTTAGATTCTTATATGCCTATAGAAACTGTTGAACGACTGCTCCATATTCGAACCAAGAAAAATCAGCAGGTGATGCGAAATATTGCTCGTCTTTGGGAAATTGGTCAAAAGGCTCAGTCAGTTCAAGATATTTTAGATGGACTACACCCGTGGGGCGAAAATAAAGAATTATATTTTCACAACCTCATCCCTCGGTTTTTATTTATTTGTGGTATATCCATAGCCTTATTTGGGTTGCTGATTCATCACTATATTCCCTATCCACTGAGTTTTTTGGCAGGTCTATTGTGTTGCTTTGTAGCGTATTTAATTTATGAAGAACGTGGCCCAATTGATGATGTTATCTACTTTCTAGAACAGCGCATCATGCGGTTACGTTATGACTTAGATTACAACAAAACACCCAAGCATATTTCAACAACAAGCAATACTTTATTGGTGATGAGTAAGCTCAAACAAAATTTTCCTTTCTTCTCTCAAGGCAATCTGTCAAATGAAATAGAACAGTTTGCTTCGACAACATGGTTTGATGGAGAACAAGAGCATCATGTTATGCTTTTCCATTATCATTATGTAGATGAGTATTCACTTCCAAATCGTCATGGTGAAAAACAGAAAATCAGGGAAATACATAAAAATCAATGGGGTGCTTTTGTATTTCAAATGCCTGCACTCGGATTTGCTGCTAGCAATAAACATGATGAATTTATCGCACCTTATACTCAAGTTTGGAAAACCAGTGATATTTTAGTGAATCAAAAGTTACACATTTTTGGTTTAGACCAACATCAACTTGCACGAACAATCAGCCCAAGTATTACACTAAAGCTGAGTGATTTTTTTCAACACTATTCAGGTGATATTGTTTATCATTTTGAGGAAAATATGTTGTGTTATATGGGAGATCAGAACCTCTTTAATATTTCACGTCAG
Organism: Acinetobacter rongchengensis; assembly: GCF_003611475.1. GTDB lineage: Bacteria > Pseudomonadota > Gammaproteobacteria > Pseudomonadales > Moraxellaceae > Acinetobacter > Acinetobacter rongchengensis. Next base: position 74,752 of record NZ_RAXT01000005.1, read on the forward strand.
AAACAAAATTTAAATGACATTTCACGTCTAAGAGGACATTTAAGAACTTTAACCATGCCTGAATATGAAAAATTCAAACAATACATGTTAAACTTAATTTAATAATTTATAAGGAATAATCAAAATGGGGCTAATCATATTTATTGGAATTTTCATCATTCTTATCGTGTGGGGAGTTCTGATTCGAAACAATATCGTGCGCTATTTCAACGCGACTAAACGTGCATGGGCAGAAGTTGCCAATTTTGAACGTCAAAAAGTAAAAACATTAGAAAACTTAGAGCAAACTTTAGCGCAATATACTCAATTTGAAAAATCAACCTTAGAAAAAGTGACAGAACTACGCCAACAAATTTTAAATTTAAACTTGAACAATACAGATGTTTCTCAACTTCAACACATTGAAAAATTAAACCAAGATTTAATGAAAAGTTTGAATGTTGTGGTCGAAAATTATCCTGAACTTAAAGCTGACGCTTTGTACGGAAAAATGATGGATGATATTCAAGAACAGAATGAAAATGTGGGAGCAGCCATCACGATTTTTAACCGCAATGTTGAAGAATTTAACAACACCATTGAAATATTTCCGAACAATATGATCAATACGATCACATTAGCCAAGAAATCAATTCGTCCATTCTCTGATCATGTTGTTACACAGAATTTTGATTATAAACCAAATTTCTAATCTCTCAGTGCATCTTTCGTTGATTGTAAAAAATATCTGTTCTGTGCAAGTTTAAGTGGCAGAACAGAATAGTGAACACAGTTTATTGAACCTAATTTTAAAGAAAAGCTGAATAAAAACCCCATAATAGTGTTTTTTATTCAACAAATTTAATATAAAATGCAAACTTAATCACAATTAAAACTTTATTGTTTTTGTCATTTGACTATTTTTAAATTTCGACCAAAACAATCTTAAAGCAATATCGCTTGTGATTTAAGCCTTTGATGATAACAATCGCCTGAAATTTATATTGATTATAAGTGCAATGAATACAAATGATGGGGAAAGCTTTGTTATTTTCAAAAGAATGCTAAGCAATACAAAAGTCATTTATTTACATACTTTTCAACTGCTTCTATTTCTTTAAGCTTGTGTAAATAGACTGAGGGTCAATAAAAATTTGATCTTATTTAAAAAAATGAAAATGTTTAATCATGTAGAGATGGCGATGTCTAACCACGTAGAAAAACAGCAAATCCTGCTTAAAACATTGATTATTGATGCTTTTCAGCAATTTTATTATCGTTATAAAAAACACGCACTTTATGCCTTTGTTATTGAAGTCGATGAAAATTCAACACTACAAAGCTTTTTAGTCTCTACAGAAGCTTCTATTTTTAGTGATGTTGAAAATAAACAACAATATTTGCTGGAACAAGACAAGTGGAATCTAAGCAAATGGAAATATCGCGATAAAATAAGCGAAGAAAACAAACAGATACTCAATAAAGATCATCATTTTTCAGAGCAGGATTCCGTTATCTCTCTTATATTTCAAGACATTTACCCACAGCAAGATCAGCAAGAAAAACTCAATTTTTACTTAGATGTGTTTACACAAGCGATTGTTTATTTAACTAAAATTTATAATTTGGATCGTTCTCAGATTATTTTCTTGATGAACGTAAAAAATCAACAAAATGTCATCTTGGAGACGGCTCAAGAGCTCAACCCGCCATCCTCATTATTATTTGAATTTATTGCAGATTCTAAAATTCAAGCTAAAGTGAAAGACCAACTTCCAATTAAGCTCAATCAAGCAGATAAAGATCTACTCATCGATTTAGCGCAAATCGTAGAAATGGTTGAACCTTTCGATTCCTTATTTGTCGCCCATCAGGCTTATTTACTCACATTCGAATCCGAATTTAAGGAAGCAAATCTTCATATTCAAAATTTAATTCGACATATTTCAACAATAGACAACCATGACTTTGCACTAAGTAAAGAAGACATTATCGAAAGAATTCATTATTTTTATAAAATATAAAATAGCATCCCGTTTTTTACTGATACTTTTACGAGTTGCCTTTAGATATTGCAATGACATACAGTAAAAACCCTGAGTATCAAGAAAATAAAACGCAACGTAACTTCTGAAACGATTATGAAGTTTTCATTATTGATTTTATTGATTGTTGATTCTACTAGGATTGGTCACTTCTTTAGAAAATATAATTAGATCTAATAATACAAAGATTTAATCAAAAATAAGACAACAAATAGCGTGAGCAACCGCTTACTTTATTTGTTTTAAAGATAGAAAAATAAACGAGTTCATTCACATGGTCTTTTCAAGCTTACAGGGTAATCACTTTGCTTTAAATTCATAAAAAATAATCCATACAATTCAAACCCAGTTTTAAAAATTTAAACATAATCAAAAACAACATGACTGGTATTCGACCACAAAATCAGGGAAAATAGCCTCCTTTTGCTATTATCAATCAGCGGACTGTTTTTCCGCCAGATTTAGGTCATTTATGAAGTTTGAAAAATTAGGTCAGTCGGGGCGCGCCCGTCGTGGTCGTTTAACTTTAGAACATGGTGTGATTGAAACACCTGTTTTCATGCCTGTCGGTACTTACGGTACGGTTAAAGGTATGCTTCCTCGCGATATTGAAGATATCAAAGCACAAATTATTTTAGGTAATACCTTTCATCTTTATTTAAGACCCGGTTTAGACGTTATTCGTGAACATGGTGGCTTACATGAGTTTATGAAATGGGGCAAACCGATTCTCACCGATTCAGGTGGTTTCCAAGTCTTCAGTTTAGGCGCAATGCGTAAAATCAAAGAAGAAGGTGTAACCTTCCGTTCGCCGATTGATGGTTCAAAAGTTTTCTTATCGCCTGAAATTTCAATGGATATTCAGCATACATTGAACTCAGATATCGTCATGATTTTTGATGAATGTACGCCTTATCCTGCGACCCATGAAGAAGCTCAAAAATCATTGCAGCTTTCTTTGCGCTGGGCTAAACGTTGTAAAACGCAACATCACGATGTACTGAAAAATAAAAATGCCCTGTTTGGTATCATTCAAGGCGGTATGTATGAAGACCTACGTGAAGAGTCTTTGAATGGTTTAAAAGAAATTGATTTTGATGGTTTTGCGATTGGTGGTTTATCCGTCGGTGAACCTAAAGAAGAAATGATCAAAGTTTTAGATTATCTTCCTGCAAAAATGCCTGAAGATAAACCACGTTATTTAATGGGTGTAGGTAAACCTGAAGATATCGTGGAAGCGATTCGTCGTGGTGTCGATATGTTTGACTGTGTCATGCCGACTCGAAATGCACGAAATGGACATTACTTTGTAACCGATGGCTTGGTCCGTATTCGTAACAGCCAATATCGTCATGATCAACGTCCATTAGACCCACATTGTGATTGTTATACCTGTACTAACTTTACCCGTGCTTATTTATTCCACTTAGAAAAATGTGGAGAAATGCTCGCTTCAATGTTAGGTACAATCCATAACTTACGCTATTACCAACGTTTTACCCAAGATATTCGTGATGCATTAGACAATGGAACTTTCGATGAATACGTTGCAGATTTCTATCAACGTCGTGGTTTAGAAGTTCCGCCTTGTCCTGAGAACTAATGCCCCAATATAAATCTGCATTGAAGATTAATTCAACAGTATTTGCGCTGAACTCCAAGACAAGGTAAATTGCTGAACAAGTCAATTTAAAAGTCATGAAAATGGCAAAATTTTTTAACTTTAGGAAACTGAAATGAGCTTATTTATTTCTTCTGCTCACGCTGCAGCAGCTCCCGCTCAGGGGCCAGGTATGATGGCAAACTTATTGATGATTGCAGTATTTGTAGCAATTTTCTATTTTCTTATTTGGCGCCCTCAAGCAAAACGTGCGAAAGAACACCGCACTTTAATCGAAAGCTTAGGTGTAGGTAGCGAAGTTGTATTTGCTGGCGGCTTAATGGGTCGCATTTTGAAAATTGATGGTGACTTTGCAGTCGTTGAATTAAGCAAAGGAAATGAAGTAAAAGTTCAACGTGCAAGTGTCATTTCAGTACTTCCTGAAGGCACATTAAATAACCTTTAATCATAAAACGGTCGTGCATGAGCACGACTTTTTCATTTTAAGAAGAAAGCGAATGCGTTACCCTGCATGGAAATATATATTGATCCTAGTTGTACTCGTGATCAGTACATTATACGCACTGCCAAGTCTGTATCCTGACGAGCCTGCTGTTCAAATTTCTGGCGCCAAGGCAGGTACCACGATTGATCAGACTGTGATACAGAAAGCAGAGCAAATTTTAAAAAGCGAAAATATTAGCAGTCATGATAATACTTTCACCAACAACGCTGCTCTTCTACGCTTAAGTACGTCTGAAGCACAGCTAAAAGCCAAAGATGCGTTGAGCAAAGGCTTAGGTGAAAATTATACGGTTGCACTCAACCTCGCACCAACAACACCTGAGTGGTTGCAAAAAATTGGTGCTAAGCCAATGAAGCTTGGTTTGGACTTACGTGGTGGTGTTCATTTCCTACTTGAAGTAGATATGGACAAAGCCATTGCACAGCGTATGGAAACATCTGCATCTGATTTACGTCGTGAGTTCCGTGAAAATAAAGTCAAGTTCAACAGCTTAACTTTAAATAACAACACGATTACGATTCAGTTTGCAAATAATGATGACCGTGCCGCTGTCATGGATTTTTTACGTCGTGAAGGTAATAAATATAACCAACAAGCTTTAGCAACTGAGTCAGGTTCTACGCTAAAACTGACCTATAACGATACGACTAAACAAGAAATCCAGTCTTATGCACTGAACCAAAACTTAACCACTTTACGTAATCGTATTAACGAACTTGGTGTTGCTGAAGCATTGGTACAAAGCCAAGGGAGCAACCGTATTGTGGTTGAACTTCCAGGTGTACAAGATACTGCTGAGGCAAAACGTGTTCTAGGTCGTACAGCGAACTTAGAATTCCGTTTGGTTTCTGATTTGAATGATCAATACATTGACCGTTTTACGGGTAAATATAATGGTCAGCCATTACCACCGGGCACTGAAGTTTTTGCTTATGAGTCTTTGGACAGTGGAAAAGAGCTTTTATTAAATCGTAACCGTATCTTAACAGGTGAACGTGTTCAAAATGCATCAAGTGGCTTTAGCCAAGATACAGGTGGTTCTGAGGTTAATATTACTTTAGACACTGCGGGCGGTAAGTTATTGTCTGATGCAACACGTAATGCTGTTGGTAAACGTATGGCAGTACTGTTTATTGAAAATAAACAGAAAATTACGTCTGTTGCAGATCCTGTAACAGGTGTGATGACCGAAGTACGTACCCCTTATACTGAATCTGTAGTGATCAATGCTGCAACAATTCAAGCGGTATTGGGTTCATCATTCCGTATTACAGGCTTAGATTCTCCACAAGAATCAGCAGAACTTGCATTGATGCTCCGTGCAGGTGCTTTGGCTGCGCCAATGTACTTCGTAGAAGAGCGTGTTGTGGGCCCAAGTCTTGGTCAAGAAAACATTGATAAAGGTGTGACTTCTACAATTGTAGGTTTCCTCTTAGTTGCACTATGGATGGTCATCTTCTTCCGTCTATTTGGTTTAATTGCAGATTTTGCCTTGGTCGTAAACTTGGCCATGTTATTGACCATTATGTCGTGGATTGGCGCATCGCTGACCCTTCCAGGTATTGCAGGTATTGTCATCACTATTGGTATGGCTGTCGATGCCAACGTACTAATTTGTGAGCGAATACGAGAAGAAATGCGCTGGGGTGCCTCACCCAAACAAGCCATTATTGCGGGTTATGATCGAGCATATAACACCATTCTCGACTCAAACCTAACCACGTTCTTGGTGGCGTTTATCTTGTTTGCTATTGGTACTGGTCCGATTAAAGGCTTTGCGGTCACATTGATGATTGGTATTATTTGTTCGATGTTTACTTCGATTACAGTAACACGTGCAATTATCCAGTTAATCTATGGCAAAAAACGTAACTTGAATAAGTTGAGCATATAAGGAGATCTATGATGACTGATGTGACTCAACCGAAAAAGAAATACGGACGCCCAGATGACGAGCACGTAATTAACTTTATGAAGATTGCCAAACCAGCGGCAATCATCTCGATCATCCTAACAATTGCGAGCCTTTTCTTTATTGTCACGAAAGGACTAAACCTAGGTTTAGACTTTACTGGTGGTGTTTCAGCAGAATTGAACTATCAATCTGCGGCAAAACCTGCTGAGGTGATTGCAACTTTAGATAAAGCTGGTTTTAAAGATGCTGTTGTACAAACCTTGGGAAGTAATAAAGACCTCATCGTGCGTATGCCACCACAAGACGTCAATGTTGAAGATTTAAGCAATTCGTTAACTAAAGCAGTTCAATTGCCGAATAACCCTGCTGTGGTCCATAAAGTAGACTCAGTTGGTGGTCAAGTCGGTAACGAGCTTTATCTACGTTCTGCGGGCGCTGTAGCACTGGCTATGCTGCTGATGTTGATCTATGTCACCATTCGCTTTGAGTTTAAACTTGCAGTGGGTGCTGTGCTCTCATTACTGCATGACGTGATTGTGACGATTGGTATCTTTGCAATGATGCAATGGCCATTTGACTTAACCGTATTGGCAGCAGTCTTGGCACTCATCGGTTTCTCATTGAACGATAACATTGTTGTATCGGATCGTATTCGTGAGAACTTCCGTAAGATTCGTGGTGCTTCACCATTGGAAATCGTCAACATTGCTTTGACCGAAACCTTAAAACGTACCATTCATACTTCTATGACATTATTACTGGTTGTACTTGCAATGATGTTCTTGGGTGGTGATGGTCTACACTGGTTCTCTGTTGCCATGTTTATTGGTGTATTTGTTGGTACGTATTCTTCGATTTATATCGGAACTGCATTTGCATTATGGCGTGGTCTAAACCGTCAAGACTTTATTGTACAAGTTAAACCTGAATTTGAAGATGAAGAAGAACATATTCCTCATTAATTCTCAGTTTTAGGCTAAAAATAGCTCATCTTCGGATGTAATGCTGATCAGTTAAGTATTTTTAATCCTCCCCACCCCTCCTTTGAAAAAGGAGAGAGTATCTAGGATTCAATACCGCATTGAATTCACGAGTATTCCCCTCTTTTGTAAAGAGGGGTTAGGGGAGATTTATAAATAGGTAATAATAAAATTACGCTTAACTAATCGACATTACATCTTCAGATGGGCTTTTTTTATGTTCAAATATTTTAAATCTAGTGTTTTGAATCAACTTATAAACATCATCAATGTTGAATAATCTGTATCTTTGGAAATGCAAAACCTTTACAAGACAATGCTGAACGCCAAGACACTGTCAGCATTACATGACCTAAATTAAAGTTTTGATAAGCAAAACTACCCAGTTGCGGATGGCTACAGATTCCGCCATCGTTTATAGAATGAGCATGGGTATTCAACTCATTCAAACTTAATCGAATCCCTAAGCCTGATGCTTTTAAAACAGCCTCTTTAGTCGTCCAAACTTTAAACCAAAACGCTGAATCAAAATCCAAATCCTGCCATGTTTGTAATTCTTCTGGGTGAAAAGCATGTTTAGCCAAGGCCTCAAAACGCACCACCCTATCTAAATCCTCAACATCAATCCCTAAGTCTTGGATTTTTAGACTATGAGTAAGTGCATAATTTTTTTGACTATGTGAATGGTTAAAAGCAAATTCAGAATGATCAATTAAATACGGTTTGCCATATTCAGTTTTAGCAAAGGATTGAGCATTCATTTCAACTTGAAGTACGTCTGATAAAATTTGATTACGATATTGATAAATTTGATTCTTTTTATATTGATTATAGGTCGTAAAATCCTTGAATTGATCCCGATCTAGTCTTAATAATTGAGCCAATGCAATTAAATGTATTTGTATTTCATTCTTTTTCATTGACCCAATGACCTTAACACGATGCTGTAATTAGAACTTTACAATATCGCCTTTCAAAGCAACACCTGCAATTGCAGTCCCTTTTGCACAATCATAAGTTGTCGTGCTACGTGTTTCATTCGATTTATAAAAGCTAACCAGATTAGTCACGGCATTTGCACCACGAGCTTTTGCTGTATTTTGGAGTTGAATCAGTGCTGAACGTAAAACATGATCACAAGAAGATTCAGCAGATTTAGCAAAACCATTGGTCTTTTTATTGGTTACTAAACCTTTCTCAATGACTTTACCGCCAGATTTAGTTCCAGCTAAATAAAACTTAACTGAACCATCTAAAAAGCCATCGGCAACAGCACGATTAACCGCGTCTTGAAAGTTAAATTGGTGAATTGTATCTGCTGCATGTACAGAAGCCATACTACTTGTTGTTAAAGCTAAAGCAATGACAATTTTTTTAATCGATTGAATAGACATGTTATACCCTCGTTAGTGATCTAATTTTTTAAAAATAATTGAAGTATTAATTCCCCCAAAAGCGAAATTATTACTCATTAAAATTTTGGCATTTATTTCTCGATTTTGTCCCACAATATAATCTAAATCACCACATAATGGGTCAATATGATCTAAATTTAATGTAGGAACAAATTGTTGTCGACGCATCATTTCAATACTCAACCAAGCTTCAATCGCACCACATGCACCCAAGGTATGACCAAAATAACTTTTCAGTGAGCTGATCGGTTTATAACCCAAAACACGTGCTGTCGCCTGAGTTTCTGCAATATCACCTTGATCGGTCGATGTTCCATGCGCATTGACATAATCAATCTGTTCAGCTGAGATTTGTGCATCTTTGAGTGCCAAAGTCATACAACGTCCCATCATCTCAGAGTCTGGACGAGTGACATGCTGACCATCGGTATTACTGCCATAGCCGATGATTTCTGCATATATTTTTGCACCACGGTTTTTGGCATGTTCGTATTCTTCTAAAATTAAACAACTTGCGCCTTCACCAACCACCAATCCATCACGATCACGATCAAAAGGACGAGGAGATTGTTCAGGTCGATCATTCATACCACTGGTTGCCAGCAAAACATCGAATACCGCCGCACTTGCAGCACTGAGCTCTTCTGCACCACCTGCAAACATGACAGTCTGTTTACCATACTTAATCGCTTCATAAGCCTGACCAATTGCCATTGATCCTGAAGTACATGCACTTGATGTGGGTAATGTCAGCCCTTTTAAGCCAAAGTAAACCGTCATATTTACAGCACTGGTATGCGACATCATACGAATATATGTTGTGGCATTGATTTTGCTCATGTTATTTTCCAATAACATTGAACCAAACTCAGCGACTGCGTTTACACTTCCTGCTGAAGAACCAAAGGCAACCCCAGTTTCACCACTTTGTAAAATTGGGTCATTTAATAAATTGGCATCAATTAAGGCCTTTTCAGCACTAATCACTGACATTAAGGCAACACGCCCCATGCCTCGTGTTACTTTACGATTAAAATGTTTTGGGATGTCAAAATGCTCAACAGCACCTGCTATTTTACAGCGTAAATCAGCAAAGACTTCCCAATCTGGCATATAACGAATACCATTCTTTGCTGCTGAAATTTGCTCGAAAATCGAGTCCGCTGTTTCACCTAATGAAGTAATACCAGCCATGCCTGTTACAACAACACGCTTCATATCAATCCCCCATTCACCGAAATCACTTGGCGGGTGATATAACTTGCATCGTCACTACATAAAAATTTAACCACTTTTGCGACTTCATCTACTTGCCCCATGCGTTGCATCGGGATCATTTTTAAAGCATGTTCCTGAACTTCGTCACTGACCATTTCAGTTTCAATTAAACCGGGTGCAACACAATTGACTGTAATTTTTCTTTTGGCTAATTCGAGTGCTAAGGCTTTGGTCGCACCAATTAATCCTGCTTTGGCTGCACTGTAATTCACTTGTCCACGATTTCCCATCACACCAGATACCGAAGACATGGTCACAATACGACCACCTTGTTTGAGGCGAATCATTGGCATCACTAATGGTTTCAATACATTATAAAAACCATCTAGAGATGTGGAAATAACTTCATCCCAATCATTGTCAGTTAAAGCGGGAAATGCAGCATCATGCGTTAAGCCTGCATTGAGTACCACAGCATAAAAAGCACCATGTTCTGCGATATCTTGTTCTAATAAATGTTGTACTTGTTCGCGTTGCGTCACATCAAATAAAAGAGTATGACTCTTGCGACCCAAAGCTTTAATTTCAGCAACCACCTGTTCTGTTTCTATTTTTTTTGAACGTGCATGTACAGTAACATCAAAACCTGCTTCTGCCAGCTGTAATGCTATCGCTTTTCCAATACCACGGCTCGACCCTGTTACTAAAACTCTTCTTGTCACACTTTCATCCTAATCTTTATAAACCTGCTGTTATTCTTCAGGTTCATACACACTCAACACTGCCGAGATTGTATGGTTTTGATAATAAATTTCACAGGCAAATTGTCCCAATCCTTCGTGTAAATACTGCTTTTCTGCTCGAATCGTAACAGTTTCACCCATGTTAAAATATGGAACAGGTAAATGCAGTTTACGTGTTCCTAAAAGAAAACCAATTTTAGGCGGTTGTCCTAACTTTCCGCCCTGAGAACCTGCATACAAACTGACTGTTTGTGCCATCAATTCAATACTCGACCACGTCGGTAAGCCTTGTTCTTCACAAAACATCAAATCTGGGCGAATCAATAATTCGGCTATAGCAAAGTTATCTCCTATTTCCACAACATGATCAATAAAAACCATCGGTTTTTCATGCGGAATAAAATCAACTGCGCTTAAATTTTTAGACAAATTCATTTTAACTGTGTTCCAAAAATTAAGCTGATATTACTGCCACCAAAAGCAAATGAATTGGACATAACATATTGAATGGATTGATCCAAATCTGGATAATTTACATAGTTCACACCAGTCAATTCACTGTCTACAACAACCTGTTGATGCAATGGCAACCAACTTTGGTCTTTTAAGATTTGGTTACAAATCATCGCTTCAATGGCCCCTGCTGCACCTAAACAATGCCCTGTTTTATGTTTAGTACTACTTAATGGCACAGCAATATTTTGAAAGATGGTTTGAACCGCTTTTATTTCCATCGCATCATTTTGTGGCGTCGCCGTACCATGCAAATTTAAATAGCCAATTTCCGATGCATCTAAATGCGCCATATCTAAAGCCGCTTGCATTGCTCTCATCGCGCCATCACCTTCAGGATGAGGTGCAGAAATATGCCATGCATCCATCGACTCACCTGCTGACATTAACATGACAGGTGCAACTTCTTTAGACAATAAAAATAAGGCTGCTGCTTCACCAATGTTAATCCCATCCCGATCTTGACCACAGGGTTGGCAAACCGTATCAGATAAACTTTCTAAACTATGAAATCCATTCAGTGTTAATTTACACAAGGTATCAACACCACCGACCAATACCACATCTGCCAACCCTGCATTAATTAAACGTTGCCCTGCTGCAAATGCTTTAGCACTAGAAGAACATGCTGTAGAAATGGTATATGCCACTCCTTCCCAGCCTAAATACACCTGTAACGCTTTGGCTAAGCATCCCATTTCTTGTTTTTTTTGTTTGATTTGAATGCTGCTATCACCTTGAAAGTGAAGCTTTAATTCAGGTTCATTATCTGCAATACCTGATGTAGATGTTCCCATCACAATAGCAAGACGTTTATTTTCAAACCGAGCCACATAATGCCGAATATCAGCTTCAATCTGTTGTAGAGCTGTCAAAGCAAACCGTAAATTGCGTGTTTCAAACGCTTCTAAATTTGCAGGAACCTGCTGAATCAACTCAGCAGAATAAGCCCCCACCCAAACCTCTTTTTCGGGAATAAATATACGACTCAAACTTAAAGTATTTTCAATACTCGTCAAAGCTTGTTTTAATTGCGTTGGCGTTGAACCCAAAGCTGACAATCCAACACTATATTGAATGCCAACTGCCGGATTTTTTTGATCAATAATTTCAGGCATTTGGGCAGCTACTCATTATTTTCCAAAGTATTAGGCACTTCGCTAAACACCATTTGATACGGCACTTGCACATTATCCAGCTCGATATGATCTTGCGTATGTCGAATTGTGAGTACCTTGTCTTGATGGATCAGAATGTTCTGTATCGTGGTTGAATGCTCTTGTTGCTTAGGTGCTACTTGAACATCTTGAGGTGGGTGATTGATAAAATTTGGGTAGGTAGCAAATAAAATATCACGCACCAAAAAATCAAAAGGCAAAAGCTTCATTTGGTCAATACGCTGTTCCACTTTCACATTCTGCCCATCGAAACCTAATTTAAAAAGCTGTTGTCCTGTCAGACTCAATGCTAAAAAATCCAAGTTTTTATCTTGTTGCTGTTGATATAACAAGAAACTAAAACTGTGTGTTTTCCATTGCACTTCTACCAAATCTTGACGTTGATAATGCTGTGCAATCCACTGAGAATTTATTAAACCCTGTGCTTTAGGCCGTATTTGCTGACATGCTGTTATAGGCAATATTAACAACATCGCTAAAGCACAATGTTTCCACTTATTCGACATCATTCAATTCCAATAGCAGCAATCTGTGACTGCTCCTCACGACAATATTCAGCCAAAGTACTTAAACGCTGTTTCGGATTTTTATGAATTGGATTGGTATGATCCCAAGCATAGCCTGCCAATAATGATGCAATCATACGGCGAATTTTGTCATTTTGATTTTTAGAGAAGACAACATCTTGAAACTCACCTTCATACCATGACTCAACATAGGCACGAAATACTTTAATTCCCGCTCTTAACGGTTTTTCATACGCTTGCATCCAGTCAACAGTTTCTCCCTGTAAAACACGTTCAAGCAAAGGTACAACCAAGCTTGAGGATTTTAGAGCAATGGTCACCCCTGAAGAAAAAACTGGATCTAAAAACTCACCTGCATTGCCCAACAATGCATAATTACGGTCAGCTAGATGTTTAACATTGGCAGAATACCCCACCAAAGTCCTTACCGCTGTATCAAACTTTTTATTGCGCAATACCTGAGACAGAGCTGGATCATCTGCAAGAATACGCTCAAAAGTTGCCTGTAAAGTCTCTGGACTACTTTCATCAAACTGATAATGTTCAAAGAAATCCTGTTCAGCAACAATCCCAAACGATGAACGACCATCTGCAAACGGTATCAACCAATACCATGCCCGTGGGTCTTTTTCATGTACCGTAATTAAAATTTTCTCACGATCAAAATCAGGATCATCCAATATCCCATCTTCAATATGCGTGAAAATCGCACGGCGTACAGGAAAGTCCGATGGACTTTCTAAGTCTAAAAATTTCGGTAAAATTCGTCCAAAACCACTGGCATCAAGTAAGAATTTACCTTGAATTTGATACTGCTCACCTTGTTCATCTTTCACTGTAAGGATCGGACGTTGAGTTTCAACATCCACAGCTATGACTTCATGTCCAAAACGAATGTCAGCACCATACTGTTCAGCTTGTTGTGCTAAAAGTTGATCAAAATTAGCGCGACGTACTTGCCATGTTGTCCCTGGGCCATCAGTAAACTTCTCAGTAAAATCATAAAAGCTACGCTGTTGCCCCTTTAAAAAAGCAGCACCATTTTTAAACTGGAATGCGTATTCATCCACATGATTTTTAATATTTTCTAATAAACCTGCTTCTTCTAAAAACACCATCGACTGTGGCAATAAAGATTCACCAATCGAAAAGCGTGGAAAATATTGTTTTTCAATAATGGTTACTGCATAACCTTTTTTGCGTAATAGTGCGGCTGCCGAACTACCTGATGGCCCTGCACCAATAATTAGTACATCTGTTTGCTGGATTAAACTCATTATTCTCTCTTTGTTTTCAGCTATCTTGCTGATTTTGTAAAATAACCTGATGTTGGTCATCTGCTTTGGTAAAAATCGTGGCGTACACAAATGAAAAGATGACACCAAATAAAACAGTCAAACCAAAACAATGAATGGCATAGGTATGACTAAACGACAACAATCCAAAACCGAGTAAAGTCGACATCATACATAAAAATAGTGCCATTCCAACAACTTGCGGATGGTCATGGCTATGCCGATAAAAAATGGCATAATCCACTCCGATGCCTATAATTAAAAATGTTCCCATAATACTGAATAAGTTAATTTCTACACCTAACCATGCCTGTACAGCAAAAGTACTCAGTAAAGCTAAACTTACAGGTAATATTAAGGCAAAGATTGAGCCAATTCCATAAATAATAGCCAAGCCAATCACCAAAACAATCAAAGCATAAAATAGTAAAGACTGCGCCTGAATACGATGTTCTTGAAAGAGTTGAGATAACTGAGCAACGGGTTGCAGTAATTTAATTTGATCAGTTTCAAGTTGTTTTATATTCTGAATATTATGAATACCTTGTAGCAAAACCAAACGCTCATTTTGACTGGGCTGCAAAAAAGCCAAAGGGTGATTTTGAAATGAACTTAAAGTCAATACAGGTTGATCTGCCAATCGCTTTTGCCATGCCAAAACATCATCTACATTCAACTGCATTGCCAAAGCATAGTTTTTTAATTCTGTTGCTGGAATTTGTTGTAATAACCGAATATTTTCTTGCTGTATTGCAAGAGACGGTACTGATTGACCAATCGCCTGAAATCCTTGCAACTGACCTTGTTGTTTAAGCTGATTTAATTTGACCAATAACACTTGTTCTTGTTTTTCGAGCTGGGCTGTATTTTCTGCCCGAATCACAAAATAATCACTCCCTTGCTGCTGACCAAAACGCTCACGCACATAACGGTCTTCTTGTTTTAATTTCTGATCCATACTTTGTAAATTACGAACATCATCATTGGCTTTTAAGAAATATAAGCTTGTGGTTGAGGTTAAAACAATCACAACAATCACAACATAGCGCAAAAAATCACGCTGTAAAAAATAGTGACGCGCCGATCCTATGAAACGTAGCGTATGAATCGAAGGTTGAGCATTCAGCGCTTTTAAACGTGGTAATAACAAAATACTGGTGACCCATGCAGCACTGAGTCCAACGATTGAAAATACTGCAATTTGACGAAAACCTGGAAACGGCGTAAAGGTCAAAAATACATATGCCACCAAAGTCGTCATCAACCCCATAAACAGACTGGGTAAAACAGGCTTTAAAATAGCAAATCCATCTACATTACGATGTTGTGATTGCAATGCCATAAAATAAAAAGAAAAATCGACACATACGCCAACTAAGCTTGCACCAAAGACCAACGTCATTAAGTGAATTTCACCAAAAACCCAATGTGTTGCTGCAAATGCAACCAATATACCGCTACTCACGGCAATAAATTCAGTCAACATTGGGCGCAAAGATCTGAAACCAAACCAGACCAGTAACAAAACTCCCAAACTAGAACCTAAACCAATCGTTGAAATCTCTTTTTCAGCAGACTGCGTACCAAAACTTGAAAATAGTAAAGTTCCCGTCCAATGGGTTTTAACATTCAGCTGATTTAACTGAGCATCGACAATTTGCATCCATGCAGTTGTACTTTTTTGATAATCAATATTATATGGGCTTTGGGTTAGCTCTAAGCTAAACAAGCGAGAATATCCATGTTCATCACGGATGGTGGCAAAGCCCTGTTCGAGCTCGATGGTTTGGTCTGAATTTTGATTCGACAAGCCCATTGCAAAACGAGGGAACAGTAATAATGGATCATGATTCAACAGGTCTGCGGTAATCGGCATCCCCGGGCTCATGACTTGTAATAATGCCTGCTCGGTTAAAGCGGTATAATCTTTTTGTTTTAACAGTTGACTGTCTTCTAGACTGAGTAAACCTGCATGATGCTGATATAAGGTTTGAGCAAATTTGTCCGTGTCTAATTGTGGTTTTAAAGGCTGCCACAATTGTGAATGGGTGACTTGCTGTTTGAGAATATCTGTTGCTTGCTGTAGCGCATGATCGTTCGGCGCATCAATCACCAAGAACACTTTATTGTTCAATTGTTGATTGACATATTCTTGGGTTTTTTCTAATTGCGCATCCTGATGTTCTTTGGGCAATAATGCAAAGACATTGGTTTGAATATGAATATCATGCTTAAACCACGAATATGCCAAGCTTAAAGCCACACACAATAAAATGCTCAGCCACAGCGCGGTAAATTTATTTGGCCAATTTGAAAAGTGCATCTTCTGAAGCCATAAGTTGAGCAGGTTGAGTATTATGCTGACTGAATTGGATGGTCGTCGAATTATTTGCTTTTTCAGTAATCACAATACGGTCGACATAACGTTGCCCTTGAGCTTCTACACGATCAAATAATTTTTTAAATAAACTCGTTTTTGGTGTCAACGTCACATTCCATTGCGTTGGAGAATAATGTGCTGACACAATATTAAAGTTCTTTGCCAAAGCCGCCTCATTACCTGACATCAACTGTAAAAACATGGTTGCTACAGAACCATAAGGCGATTTATCAATTTCGATTTGACTATACGTACGCTGCGTTTTTTGTACCAACTTTTGAGGTGTCACAATTAAACTGGCTTGTACAGGTTTTTGGATTTGCCACAACACGCCATATTGTTTAGAAAACAATACCGTACCATTCGAAATAAAGGTTTTATTTAGAGAGGCTAATTTCTTCTGTTGTTGAAAATTTGCCCTTACTGTCGGTGCCGTTGAGAGTTGCTTGAAAATCTGTCCCACTTGAGTATTTTGAGCCTGCACAGCATTTGCATAAGTTGCACAAAAAACCATACTTAAAACCAAGATCACAAGCTTGCACGAAGTTTTCACCATTTTCGATAAATACAATGATTTGAACGCCAATAAAACATGCAGATTGGGAACCTGTTGCGACATCCGCGTTATATTCTGCTTCATGATCATTTCCTATAAATGCTCTAAAGATTTAGACTAAGCAGGCTGAAACTTTGACCAGTCATTTAAACGATCAAAGAGTACTTGTGGCGACTGAAAGCACATTTCACGTGTTTCAATATTGACAGCGACTTGCGAGGTAAATCCTTTGGTTAAGCGCTTATCTGTATTGGCATCAAAAATCTGATACTCAATTTTCAAACGATTTTCCCATTCTTTTAAAATGGCACGTACACGAATTTTCTGTTGAAATTCGATACCTTGTACATAACGGACATAGCTCTCGATCACTGGCCATGCATAACCAGAATCTTTCATTTGCACATAGTTATAATTAAATTCATCCAATAATTTACAACGTGCGATTTCAAAATATTTAATGTAATGGCCATGCCAAACAATATTCATGGTATCAACATCATGAAATGGAATTTCAATCATTACATCAGCATGCATCTCTCAGCTCCATTACAAATTAGTTCCATTTCAAGCGTTGATCTAACGGATTCAGCAATTCAAATTGCTCAAAACGATCAACCAAACGTTGCAAATCATGTTGTAAAGCACGATCTTCTTCTACAAAAGTGAAGCTTTCAAGCACCCAGTGTTGGAACTGCGTTAACACTTCTCCCAATTGCTCACTCAATCCTCTCAATTGAATGGCTTGTACTGCGGCACAGCATAAAGCTGCCATCACTTGTTCTGTTAATAAGATCACTCGGCTCGCATCACGTGCCGCAATTGTGCCCATACTGACTTTATCTTGATTGTGACATTCTGTAGAGCGAGAGAAGATTGAAGCGGCGATGGTTTGTTTTAAAGCCTCTGCTGTCCATGCAGATACTCCGATTTGAACCGCTTTAAAGCCATGATTTAAGGGTAAACGTTCCTGACTCGAACCCGTCAAATTACGTGGTAAACCATGATTCATTTTATGATCTACCAATTGCGCCAATTGACGATCCATCAAATCGGCAATATTGGCGATCATAATTTTTAAACTGTCCATGGCCTGAGCAATATGTCCGCCATAGAAATGCCCACCATGTAAAACCCGTAAATTCACAGGATCAATCAATGGGTTGTCATTGCTTGAGTTCAATTCATTTTCAATAAATTGACGCAACCATATTTTTGAGTCCTCATAAACACCAATCACATGTGGCGCGCAACGTAATGAATAACGGTCTTGCAAACGTGGGCTTTGGTGCTCCGTTTGTACTTCACTATTCAACCAATCACGCAATTGAGCTGCAATATTTTGCTGTCCTTGATGAGGTTTTTGTGCAAATAAAACTTCATCAAAATGGCTAGGATTACCTTCTAAAGCCAAAACATTCATTGCAGTGACCAAGCTACTTACAAGTGAAATTTGTTCAGCTTTTTTATAATTTAAACATGCAATAGCCGTCATCACAGCTGTGCCATTCATCAGTGCCAAGCCTTCTTTAGGGCGAAGCACTAGAGCATCTAGTTGATATTCTGCATAAACTTGTGCAATCGGTACAATTTGATTTGGCTTTTTTTGATAAACATCACGCTCACCAACCAAGGCTCCAGCAATGTAAGACAATGGCGTTAAATCACCACTTGCACCGACAGAACCTTCCGATGGAATCACAGGAATAATATTTTCATTGAGCATCCAAACTAAACGCTCTAGCAAAGCCAGAGAGACACCTGAATAACCACGTGCCAAAGAACATAACCGAGTTACCACCACAGCTCGTGCCGTGACTAAATCAAGATTTTGTCCTAATCCACAACCATGAAAGCGAGATAAATGTAATGGCAATTCATGGACTTGATGCGATGGAATTTCGACTAAACATGAGTCACCATATCCCGTAGTCACACCATAAATGACGCCTTCTTCTTCTAGCAATTGGTCTAGAAAATCAGCACCACGCTGAATCAAACTTTGCCATTGTTGCGATGTTGGCAAAGCCACTTGGCATTGATTCTGAGCAACGGCAACAACTTGTTCTATCGTTAATGGTTGTTCACCAACAACCAAAATTTTCATCTCTTTATTTTTCAACTATTTATTCCAAAAATTATAAAAATTAAACCATTGATAGGGTGCACGTATGCAATGCTGCTCTAACACTTCAACATACTTTCGCGTGATATTCTGCATTGCAACCGAGCGATTCGCCCGTGGTAATTCAACCTTCTCTGCCAGTAAATGAATATGCACATCAAACTGTTGATTGTGTCGATAACAAAAAACAGCCAATAACGGTACTTTCAATAAACTTGCTAAAATCCAAGCGCCTTGTGGCCAGTCTGCATCCTCACCTAAAAAACTTACACGTTGTACACGTTGCGATTGCACAGGAACACGATCTGCAGCCAAAATCACCCATTCGCCTTGATCCAGTTTTTCTTGCAAAAGTACTGCTGTTTCTACACCTAACTCATCAACAGAAATTAGGTGTACATCCGCATTACTGTTAATTTTTTTCAAAAAATCATTAAACTTGGTTGCATGCTTTTGATAGACCAATACATTAATCTTTTGTGGATTTTCTGACTTAACTGCACGTAATAATTCAATATTTCCAAAGTGCGATACGAGAATAATTGCACCCTTTTGATAATGCGCTTGGAAATGCTCATGCCCATGCAAACTCAACTTTTGCTGTGAGATATTGCCCAACCAGCCTTCTATTTTATCTAAAATACATTCACCAAATTGCATGAAATGTGTATAGCTATTTAGCAATGTAGGTGCTTGTGTAAAAGGTGATTGTTTAGCTGAAAAGTTATGCAATCTATTTAAATATTGTACAGAAGCTTGTTTAGCTGTTGTTGAAAATAACCAATACCACATGATCACAAAATACAAAACAATACGGCACAACACACGCCCGCCTAAACGGTAGAACCACAACATCAGCATTAAGGGGAACATCCCCCCTTTTTCTTTTAAATGATTCCATTGTGGTGATTGCGATTCAGTCATGTGCTGAACCTTTATATTTGTTTTTCAGTAAAGTCGGTAAGCGTAGCAACATTCCTGCAAAAAGCCGTGAATGTGCCTTAGTCATTCCCCAATTATCACGCCACGCATGGAAATGTGAAATTCCTTGCTCGGGGTAAATCACTTTGGTCGGAACATTCACAAAAGAAATATTGTTCCACTTTAAACGCACTAAAATTTCACTATCAAACCCCATTCGCAATTGGAACTTTGCAGTTTGAATAACAGCGAGTGTTTCAGCCAAAGGGTAAACCCGAAAACCACACATACTGTCTTTGATATCAAACGATAAACTGTTAATCCATACCCAAATATGAGTGGCATAACGTCCATACAAACGGCTTTTTGGCACGCTATCATCAAAAATAGGCTGACCAATAATCATGGCATGTGGATGTTGCTGTGACATCTCAAGGAATTTGACAATATCATTCCAATCATGCTGTCCATCTGAATCAATCTGCAATGCATGACTTAAACCCAGTTCAAAGGCTTTATTTACCCCCGTAATCACTGCCTGACCTTTGCCTTGATTATGTGTATGTTCAACTAAAATAACCTGTTTAAACTGTGTGGCAATATCATGTAGCAAATGCGTACATTCTGCATCACTGCCATCATTCACTAAAATAATTGGCAATTCAAATTGGATTAAATGCTCAATTAAAGCCTGAATATAATGTGGATGATTATAAACGGGGACAATAAACCCATACTTAGACATGTGTCACCCCAGTTATCGTATGATCAATCTGATTCTGTTGTTTTAATTCAAATAATAAACGTCCTGAAGCGAGTTTCTGTTCCCCTGAACACATTTCAAAATAAATCTTATGTAACTTTCTCTGTAAGGTCAGTTGCACGACAGCAAAAGGCTTGATTAAATCTTGAAATTTCAGTTGTTCATAACCATTACACCAAGCCAAATCAGCCCAAACCTGTTGCGCAAATTGCTGAATAAATCCAATTTGCCCAACTCCAGGGTAAATTGGAAAATTGGGGAAATGTCCTTTAAAACACGCGAGTTCAGGTGGAAATTCCAATTGAAAGACTGTTTGATCAGCTGAATTTTGTTGTGCTAAAACAACAGGCAATAGCAAAGGTTTAAACAAATCTTGCATCATTTGCTTATTTAATTTGGATTGGGTATTTCTAGGCAATTGTGTCAAAAACCGCCACTGTCTTGGGATCGCAATACTTTCTAATTTATCATTTAATTGTGTTTTTATCTGTGCAACGAAACTTGCTTTCGTCGTCTGCACTAAGCTTGCTTGCGCATCTTCATTTAAAACCGCAACACAAGTCAAAATCTGACGATGCTCATGTGCTATGAGCAATACATGACAGTCTACAACTTCCTTTAAACTCAGAATCTGATGTTCAATCGCATCCAAACTTAATCGTTTTTCTTCTAACTTTATAATTCGGTCTAAGCGCCCTAACAGCTTAAACAGACTCTTTAAGTCTGATATATCTTCAAGATGTACACGATCTCCCGTAAATACCCATTCATCACTAAATGCATGATTGCTTTTTACTGCAAGCTCATCATTTTCAACAACTTGAATATCAACATTGGCAAAGGGCTTCCACAGTGCATCATCCTGTTTTCGGTAAGCAATGCCGCCTGTTTCAGAACTACCTAAAACCTCTACAATCGGACGATTTAACCAAGGTCGAACACCCGCATCTAATTTACCGCCTGAAGAATAGACATATTGGCAATCTTGCAGAATAACCTCAGCTGTCCAGCGTTTCAGTAAAGCGGGACTCGAAATGACATAGTTCTTTCTTTGTAATACAGCAAGTTTAGCTTGTGCTGCAACGACATGTTCAGGAAAAGCCAATTGTGGATTATAAAAACTACGACCACTGGCCAAAGGCCAAAGGCCAAAGCAATTTAAACAACAAACCATAAATATGTTGATGACTGACTGTGGCAATCGCAATAGCTGAGTCATCTAAATCAAAACTTTGATTTAGACCTTGTACCTCATTCAATAATTGACGTAACGTCCTAGGAATTTTCTTCGGTTGCCCCGTCGAACCTGAGGTATAAAAATAAACTTGTGCCTGTGTTAGAAAATTTTCATCTAAATTTAAGGTTGAAAGCTCAAACACTTTTGAAACATTTTTCGTCGTACGTTGTTGGCGAGTTAGGAAATAAATCCCTTGTTCAGCCAATTCAGATTCAAGTACTTTTACGCGATTCGGTGCAAGTAATAATTGCTTTTCTGCTAATAATGCTGCAAAAAATAAAACCAAAAACTCATAACTGTCATTTTCCCAAAGTGCGTACTGTTCTGCATCTAATGTAGAAATAAAGCATGCTTGTGTGCAGACATCTTGCCAAAAATCGACAAAACGAATTTGGCTCAAATCATCTTGAATACACAATATATTTTGTGCAGAAACATGCATTTGAAAATGACACGCTATCATTCTTTTAAATCACTCTTTCTTGAAACCGTCTGGTCTGAGACAATATGCAGATTTAGACGTTGTTGGCGCTTTCGTAAAATAAACTCGCCTAATAATAAAATTCCCATCAATACGTAGGAAACAAAACCATTATAAATCACCCAAATTTTCATGGGTGCAAACAATACAGTATACAGCGCAATCAAAGCATTTATCACAAAGAAGATACACCAAACCAGAGTGACTTTTCGTGTCCAAATCACACCGGATTCTGGTAAATCTGGCTCAGCAAGACGTGCAAAACGCTCTATCATCGAAGGTGGTTTAATCAGGGTTGATGCAAAAATCATCCCTGCACCAACACTCATAAATACCGGGTACATTTTCAACCAAGCATGATCTTTCAATACTAAGCTCAAGCCACCGCATAGGATTGCAAACCAAGTCAACGGCATCATGAGCTGATTGCCTTGGCTAAATAAACGCACAATACCCAGTGCGATCAGAATGAGACTGACCCACAGAAAATGCCCGTGTGATAAACTCCATCCCACTAAAAAGGGATAGACAACCATCAGAATGATCACTATCCCTTTAAATACCTGCTTCATCCAGCAAACATATTATGAATAACAGTCACTACATCTTGCACAGTACGAACATTTTTAAAATCTTCAGGTTGTACTTGTTTACCTGTTAATTCTTTAATTTTTACGACCAAATCAATCGCATCAATACTGTCTACATCAAGATCTGAATAAAGATTTGAATCAAGCTGAATCTCTTCAGGTTCAATTTCAAATAACTCTTCCATCCATTCACGTAATTTTTCTAGAATTTGTTGTTGCGTTAACATCTTAACCTCTTATGCTTTTTGTTGTGCTTCAACCAAAGCAACTAAACTTTGAATCGATTTAAAATGCTGCTTGGTATCAGCAGACTCAGCATTCAAATGAATGTTATACCGTTTCTTCAATGCCAAACCTAATTCTAATGCGTCAATAGAATCCAAACCTAAGCCATCACCAAATAAAGGAGCTTCGGTGTCGATGTCATCTATGCTGATGTCCTCGAGGGCAAGTACATCAATGATCATTTGTTTTAATTCATCAGCAAGATTGCTCATTGTCTAATAACTCTTGATTAAAAAATTGTTGAAGTTTTTGATTTAATTGACGAACTTGCTTTGGAGAAACCTGAGTATCACCTAACACCTCATCAATATGAATCGCATCCAATACCTTAATTTGAATATGAAATGGTTCAGATGGAATGTGATACCATTTTTCATTCTTGGTTAATGTCGATGGCGTACATCGGATTAAAACTGGACGGATCGGAACTTGGGCACGTAATGCAATATTCGCTGCACCACGTTGAAATTCATTTAAAAATTTACCTTTTTCTGTACGCGTACCTTCAGGGAAAATCAATAAAGATGCAGCTTGATCTTCCTGCAAGCGCTCAACACAATCATAAATAAATTGTTCAGATCCCGCATTTAAAATATAGCCAGCAGAACGTACTGGACCTTTGGTAAATGGGTTTGACCACAATGCCTCTTTCACCACACAATTGGCTTTTTCCATCAGGCCAATCAAAACCACGACATCAATCAAGGTAGGATGATTGGCTATCACTAATTCTTGTCGGCTTTGTTTTAGTTTTTCTAAGCCCTCAATCTCATAAGTCATAATGCCCAGCTTAACCATCATTTCAGTAAAACCTTTAAAGCTATACCGAATGACTTGTTGTGTTCTTTGCTGTCTGCATTTCGCTTCTTTACTGGATAAATTGACCAAAGGCGCAATGATCCCACCAATAGCTACACCACCTAAACCAAAACTTGCGAAACTAAACCCTGTTGCTCCAACACGCCATGCATAATTTAATTGATTGCGTAACTTCTTCATCATTAACATCTTGACCATGCACCATAACTTTGTTGCAAAGTTTGTTTCCAAAACTCATTAAAATGCATTGCATCTAAATATTTGGGTTCGACTTGCTTTAACTTTGTTTCATCTAGCTGTAAATTTGGTGTTTCCAAACCCACCACAGCCGCCATCGAAAAACCCTGAAAATGCTGATGTTCTTCATAAATTTCAGGCAATGCTTCATCATAATAAACCACTAACACTCGCCCCTGCGGATGCATGGTTTTGAGATATGCATAAGCCTCAATCATCGCTTCAGACCAATCTGCGCACAAACTCGTGGCTGGCGTTGCGTCTTTATATAAGATTGAATACAAGCCTGCAATCGCATTATGGACAGAAGTTGAAAATTGTGTAGGCGATGGTGTCAAATCTTGTAATACATCTTCTAAAATTTTATAGGTTTTATGCTCATCACCATACTGTGATGCCCAAACAATATAATCTACTTTTTGCTGATTTAAACATTCAACAGCACTATTCAAAGCCAATTTAGCAAGTGTAGACAACCGTCTACGCTGCATTGTAGGAATATGCTCAAGCGCAGGATGAACCTCTCCTGCACAACTGAATTTAAGTTGTGAAACATTCAACTGAATCATACTAAACCATATTTCCTATGAATCTATTATAATCGATTTTTTTGCCATATTCGTGTTATGTCGGAATTATAGCATTGAGCAGAAAAAGCGTATAGAAAATCATCTAAATGCTCTTTAAAGCAAGCAACTTCAGCAAAGCACAAATAAAAAACCCAAAGATTCCTTTGGGTTTTCAATCTCGCAAAGGCGTTTAGAATTAACGGCTAAACTTCTTCTCAGCTTTTTTGAATTTCTGAATATAACGACGGCGACGTGCTGCTGTACGTTCATCTACCTGAGATTTACGTCCCTCAAATGGATTTTCAGAAGTTTTAAAGTCAATTCGAACTGGCGTACCTTCAAGTTTATACACTTTACGGAATACGTTTTCTAAATAACGACGATAATCTGCAGGCGTTTTATCCACCTTATTTCCGTGAATCACGATGGTTGGTGGATTTTGCCCACCCATATGTGCATAACGCATTTTAATTCGCTTGCCACTGATCATTGGTGGTTGATGTGCTTCAGTTGCATCATTCAAAATTTGCGTTAATTTTGCAGGTGACACTTTTAAATGTGACGAATCATAAGCACGATGGATCGTAGGGTACATATCGCCTACACCTGTGCCATGCAGTGCAGAAATTAAATGTACTTTTGCCCAAGGAATAAAATCAAAACGACGATCTACATCTAACTTACATTGCTTACGGTCATATTCAGTCATGTTATCCCATTTGTTAATGGCAATAACCATGGCACGACCTGCTTCAAGTGCATAACCGATTAAATGTAAATCTTGTTCTACCACACCTTCACGTGCATCCAAAACCACCACGATCACATGGGCATCTTTAATCGCTTGTAAGGTTTTCACAATTGAGAATTTCTCAATCATTTCATCGACCTTACCTTTACGGCGTACACCAGCAGTATCAATTAAGGTGTATTGACGACCATCACGCTCATACGGAATATAAATCGAATCACGTGTTGTTCCTGGTTGGTCAAATGCCACCACACGTTCTTCACCCAATAAACGGTTGACCAATGTTGATTTACCCACATTTGGACGACCAATAATCGCTAAACGTAAACCTGTGGCTTTATCGTGCTCTTCTTCATTTTCATCTTCAGGAACATCCGTTAAGACTTCCTCAAGCATTTGCTGTACGCCACGACCATGACTTGCAGCAACTTGTAAAGGTTCACCCATACCCAATTTATAGAATTCAACCAATGCAGCTTCAGCATGTACACCATCTACTTTATTGGCAACAAGGTAAATTTTCTTACCTAAAGTACGTAGCTCACGTGCAATTTGTTCATCCGAAGCCAATAAGCCAGCACGTGCATCGACTACGAAAATAATAATATCCGCTTCATTAATCGCAGTTTTTGACTGTTCTGCCATATAAGAATCAATCCCCCCCTCACTTTCGCCGATACCCCCAGTATCAACAACAATGAAAGATTTATTCTCATATACCGCATCACCGTACTTACGATCACGGGTCAGACCAGCAAAATCGGCAACAAGTGCATCACGACTCTTAGTAATCTGGTTAAATAACGTTGATTTACCAACGTTTGGACGCCCAATGAGCGCAATTACGGGTTTCATAAATTAACCTTAATTCAAGATCAGCCAGTTGGACTGGTCTGAACATCAGATAAATAGGAGGAAATAGGGTCAAAGCCCTTGTCTTTCGACAATTCAAATAAAAACACGGGGTATTGAATATTCAATCACCCCGAGTTTAGAAAAATAGATGAGAACTAGTTTAACACAAGACTCAATAAATTTGACGATCAGTCTATCGATTCTGCCAAATGCTTAAATCGCCTTTGCGAGTCGCAACATAAAGCTGATTATCGATAATTCTTAAAGTACGTACTTCACCACTGGTTTTAGAACGCCCTAAGATTGTGCCTGAGTTTGGATCAATAAGATGTAAATAACCATCTAAATCACCCACAACTAAATTTTGGCCGAGCAATACAGCATTGCTTAAATTACGATTGAGCAGTTGTTCATTTTTCCAAATCTGCTGACCTGTAATCAAATCATAAGCAACCAACTGACCATCCGTTTGCGATACAAAGACTTTGCCATCAGAAACTTCAGGACGGTTAATACTGCTTGAGTTTTCACTCCACAAAACCCGTTGTGAAGCTAAATCAAGTACCGTCACCTGACCTTGGAAACTGGTTGTTACGACATATTGTCCAGCAACAACAGGTTCACCATCCACATCAATTAAACGTTGAATATCTGAACGACCTTCAGAAACAGCAACTCGACGTTGTAAACGAGGAACACCCGCTACACTATCTATTGCATAAAGATATCCAGTAGATGTGGTCACAAGAATTGTACGCGGATCTAAACTTACAGGCGATGCTTGCCCACGCAGGCTGAATGAAGCATTCGGCAACTTGTAAGTCCAAGCTTGTTGACCTGTTTCTTCATCTAAAGCATATACAGTGGCGTCATTTGTAATCACAATAACCCGGCCTGATTGAACCAGAGCTGAACTAATCACAGCACCAGACAGTTGAGCTGTCCACTTTTTTGCACCCGTAGCTTGATCTAAAGCATAGAGTTTACCCTTTGGGCTGCCCACAACAACCAAACCATCCGCAGCTTCTATACCAGAGCTTAGACCTGTTTTAGTGACTTTGGTTTCCCATAAACGTTGTTTACCTTTATAGGCAGCAACTTCACCTTTCGGATCTAAAGCGAAAACAACACCATTTTCTGTATCTAAACGAAGGCGCAACGGATCTTCTTCACTGGTTGAAGAAACATCTGTTGAAAATACACGAACCAAACTCGTAGCTTGAGCAACCTTAGGCAATGGATTTGGTTTAATTTTTACTTCTTTAACTTTATTACTTGAACAGCCCACTAAAGCTGTAGATAAGATTGCTAAAGCAAAAGGTATTTTAAATTTTCTATCCATTAAGACTCATCCACTTGCGTTTCTAAAATTGGGCGTTCAAGTTCAGGATCATCTACTAATACGCCAACACTTTCGAGTTTAATTTGTAAAATTTGACGTTCTTGTTTACGCTCAACCACCGCATTCCATGCTGCTTGATACGACTTTTTGGCATTATCGATATCATTTTTTGCAACGTAAATATCACCTTTTAACTCTTCAGCAGTTGCTTTAAAAGCGGGCTCATCCACTGCTGACAAGGTTTTCAAGGCTTCATCAAATTTCTTTTGCGCCAATTGTGTATCTGCAAGTTTAATCTTTACAACTTGTAACAGACCCGCATCTTTTAGCTTAGAATTTTCAACTTTTTTCAGCTCACGTTCAGCTGTTGCATAATCATTTTTATCATATGCTAATTTCGCCATCACAATTTGAGCTTGGATAGCTTGTACTGAATCAGGATTATCTTTAACAATTTTATCTGCCGATGCAACCAAAGCAGTTGAAGCTTTTGGATCGCCTGCAACTGCTTTTACATCATCCATTAATTGTTGAACTTTTGCTGTTTCATTTTGATTTTCAGCCAAAGTTTTCTTCTGCCAATATTCCCATCCGAAAAAGGCAATCAATGCAATGAGGACGCCTGTCACCATAGCTGAGCCATATTTCTTAAAAAATGACTTTAAACTATCTAGTTGTTCTTCATCACTTATTGCGCTCATTTCACTCCCCTTTCCTTATGATTATTGGCTTATTTCGAAGAAAATTTTTCGGTGAAGAAGGGTACAATTTCAGATACCACAACTTCATATTGTTCAGCTGTCGCAAGTTCTTTAACCAAAACTTGCTGAGCCTCAGCTTCACGCTCACCAAAGATCAATGCGTATATTGCACCTGATTGGTCTGCTTTTTTCATTTGGCTCTTCATTGAACCCTGAGAACCCGTTTTCAAACGAATGGAGCTATTCACAGCTTCAAGTTGATCACGCAGTTGCTCAGCCAGTACCAATGCCTGACCTTGAGTAGCAGGGTCAGAAACCAAGAATAACTCGCATTCACGAACAGGTGTATTGTCTTCAACTTGTTCCAGAAGAAGCAATAAACGCTCCATTCCCATTGCAAAACCGACAGCAGGTACAGATTGATCTGGCTTACCCTTAAGCTGTCCGACCAAGCCATCGTAACGACCACCTGCACATACGGTTCCTTGAGAACCTAAATGTGTGGTTGTCCATTCAAAAACAGTTTTATTGTAGTAATCCAAACCACGAACTAATTTTTGGTTGATGACAAAATCAATGCCAGCATCACGTAAATACTGCTGTAATTGAGCAAAGTGATGGATACTTTCCTCTTTCAAGAAGTCATGTAATTTAGGCGCATTTTCAAGAATTTGCTGAGTTCGAGCATCCTTAGAGTCTAAAATACGCAAAGGATTCGTCGTTAAACGACGCTGTGAATCTTCATCCAACTCATCTTTATGAGTAGTTAAAAATTCAACCAATGCCGCACGGTATTCTGCACGTTCGTCTGACTCACCTAGAGTATTCAACTCAAGTTGAACCTTGTCTGAAACACCCATACGTTTCCACAAACGAGCGGTCATAAGGATCAGTTCAGCATCTTGATCAGGTGTTGCAACCCCAAAAGTTTCTACACCAAATTGATGAAATTGGCGATAACGACCTTTTTGCGGCTTTTCATAACGGAACATTGGTCCAACATACCACACCCGTGGGTTTGCACCACGGAGCAAATTATGTTCCAACATTGCACGCACACAACCCGCAGTTCCTTCAGGACGCAACGTTAATGATTCAGGCGGATTACCTTTATCAAAAAAGGTATACATTTCCTTTTCAACAATATCCGTTGCATCACCAATTGAGCGTTTAAACAAATGAGTTTGCTCAACGATCGGCAGACGAATTTGTTGATAACCATAAGCATCCATTAAAGATGCTAAATGTTGCTCTAGACGTCTCCACGCTGAAGTTTGCGTTGGAAGAACATCATTAAAACCTTTGATCGCGACAATTGAACTCATGACTTACTCAAAAACTTGTACGTATAATCTCTTTAGCTTTAGCTTCTTCAAGCTCTTGCACACGTTGACGAACCATCGTTTCGATTTCATCAACTAACTGATTCGTATCTATTAAATGACTCTTTTCACCATTACGATACACGAGTGAGCGAGGACTTGCACCTACTACACCAATATCGGCTTCTTTGGCTTCACCTGGACCATTTACTTTACAACCAATGACAGATACATCCATTGGTGTACGAATATCTTCTAAACGTTCTTCCAAAGCTTGCATCACTTTAATCACGTTAAACTCTTGACGTGAACAACTTGGGCAAGCAATAAAATTGATACCATTTGAACGAAGACTTAATGATTTTAAAATATCAAAACCAATTTTAATTTCTTCTTCTGGTTCAGCTGCCAATGAAATACGCATGGTGTCACCAATGCCTTCCATTAACAATCCACCCAAAGCAATCGCTGACTTTACCGAACCAGTGCGGTAAACACCTGCTTCTGTAACGCCCAAATGCAATGGATTATCAATCTGTTGTGATAATAAACGATAAGCATCCATGGTTAAAAATACATTTGATGCTTTAACAGATACTTTAAACTCATGAAAATCTAAACGATCCAGAATATCAATATGACGCATTGCAGACTCAAGCAAAGCTTGACCTGTAGGCTCACCATATTTCTTTTGAATATCTTTTTCCAAAGAACCCGCATTCACACCAATACGCATCGAAATATCATGATGGCGGGCAGCAGCAACCACTTCGCGAATCTTTGCTTCTGAGCCAATATTCCCTGGGTTAATACGTAAACAATCTGCCCCCATGTCTGCAACTTTCAATGCGATTTTATAATCGAAATGAATGTCCGCAACCAATGGCACAGTGACACGTTTACGAATTTCACCAAAAGCTTCTGCTGCCTCCATTGACGGCACAGAAACACGCATGATGTCTGCGCCTACATCTGCACAACGTTGAATTTGAGCAACGGTTGCATCTACATCGCAAGTTTCAGTATTGGTCATACTTTGAATACTGATCGGGGCATCACCACCGACATACACAGAACCTACACGTATTTTACGTGTAGGACGGCGCTTGATTGGGTTCTCAATCATGGTCTTTACTCTTTGCCCATTAACGTGACAAACGGAATTCAGCTTTTCCGTTCACTGTATATGGTGACAATGAAATCTGTTCATTATTAAGGCTTAATGACACAGCAGTTGCATCATCGAGTCGAATTTCGAATGGTGAACTGCCACTGAGATTTAATGTTGATGATTGACGTCCAGTTGCCAAAACTTTACCTGTACTATCAACAATATGCACAGATGTTGGATGGCTAAAATTCAATACCATTTGATCACCAGAAGTTGATGTAGAATTGTTTAGATTCAACACTTCTACATCTGACTCTTGTGGTTTCACTTCAGCATCTACATTTTTATTCGATGTCCATTTTTGAATACCCGCAATCAGTGCCCAAATCGCAGCAATCACAATAAGCGCAATAAAAATACGCTTAAACCATTTTTTATTGCGATCTCGATTTGAACCTGGGAGTTTACCCATGATTTTAATTGGGGAGTTATTCAAAGCATGATTCGGTAAAAGACCCGTATCATTTTGATAAATTTCATCGAAGCGTTGAATGATTGCGGTTGCATCGACATTCAAATACTTTGCATAAGAACGATAATAACCCTTAATAAATGTTGCTTCAGGCAATGACTTATATTCATCTTGCTCTAATGCTTGTAAAGTTTTCACAGGCATTTTCAGTTCAGCTGCAACATCACTAATATCAAGGATTTTAGAGACTCGAACTTGACGCAAGTACTCACCTGGACGTTGAACATTTCCTAAACCATTCGATGCTACGTTTGAACCTGTAGGTTGCTGTGAATTAGGATTTACTTCCATACGGCCTCAGTACTGTACTGTAATTGCAGATAACGTTGATATTCTTGACTCTCTGGGAATAAAGCACGGAGTTGATTGACCAACACCTGCATTCCCATTTGATCATTATTGGCACGTGCGATACGTAAACCAATCCAAAGTGCTCGTGCACCTTGGTTATTCTGACCTACTAAACGAACATATTGCTCATAGAGTTGACTTGCTTGTGCATTTTTTTGCTGTAAATAAAAAAGTTCAGACAATTCCACCAAGGCAATAATTGAGTCACGATTGACTTGCAAAGCTTGCTTGAATGCTTTTTCAGCATTTGCCACATCACCAACTTTAAGATAAACACGCCCTAAATTTTCTAATGCTTTATAACGCTGATCATAACCAAGCGTCGCACCAGCAATCTTAAGCTGCTCAATGGCGTCATTATAGCGCTCAATAACAAATAAATATGTTCCATAATTATTACGAGCTTGCGCATTTGTCGAATCTGCGGAAATAGCGCGCTTAAAATAGCCGTCCGCTTTTTCCATACTGATCTTGCTGCCTTCTTGTTGTAATAAAACACCCATCATCATATTGGCAGTAGAATCACGTGGTTCAGCTTCCAACGCCTGATCTAATGAACGTTTCGCAGCATCCAAATCACCCGTACGAATATATTCAGCGGCAAGTTGAGTGCGAACTTTAACCGCTTTTTCAGGATCTTTTTTAGTAATGGTATCGGAACTTGTCGTCTGACAGCCCTGTAGCACCAATGCAGAGAAGCCGATTGCTAAAATAGCAATCGCTTGTGAATACATCGATTTTCTCAAAGCTTGCCCCCGATATTCAATTGTGTAGTGTTATCCTACAAATAAATTAACCTTGCGAACGTATAATTTCATTGCGTTCTGCAACTTTCTTCTTCCATTGTTCTGCACGGCGTGTTCGATCTGCCACTTGCCCAACCAATTGCCCACACGCTGCATCAATATCATCTCCACGTGTCTGACGAATCGTACACACAAATCCTGCATCAGACAAAGTTTTTTGGAAAGAAATAATACGATTTCGACTTGAGCGACCATACGGCGCATGTGGAAAAGGGTTAAACGGAATTAAATTAATTTTACTTGGTAAATTTTTCAATAACTTAATCATTTGTTGTGCATGTTCAGGTTGATCATTCACACCTTCCAACATCACATACTCAATGGTGACATGTTTGCGTGAGCTTTCATTGCCATCTTTAGCAATATAACGCTGACAAGCGGCAATCAATTGCTCTAATGGATACTTTTTATTGATTGGTACCAATTCATTGCGTAATTCATCATTAGGTGCATGCAAAGAAATGGCTAAAGCAACATCAATATCTTTTGCTAATTGATCAATCTTTGGTACCACGCCTGAAGTTGACAATGTGACACGGCGCTTAGACATACCATAAGCAAAGTCATCTAACATGATATTCATTGAGCTCAACACAGCATCGTAATTGAGTAAAGGCTCACCCATACCCATCATGACGACATTGGTCACTGAACGCTCACGCTCTGCAACAGCAACGTCTTCCATATACGAATAGTTTGCGACCCACAACTGACCAATGATTTCATCTGGAGTTAAATCACGCTGAAAACCTTGTTTACCTGTTGAACAGAATGAACAATCCAATGCACAACCCACTTGTGAAGAAATACACAACGTTTTACGTGAACCAGTTTTATCTTCCGCTGGAATCAGTACTGTTTCAACCAAAGACCCGTCACCATCGCCTACGCGAAACACCCATTTACGTGTTCCATCTTTAGAATAATGACGATGTACAACTTCTGGCGCTTTAATTTCACAAACTTTTTCTAATTTTTCACGTAATTTTCCTGAAATATTGGTCATTTCAGCAAAATCTGTTACAAAAAATTGATGAATCCATTTCATCACCTGCCCTGCACGGAATTTTTTCTCCCCCATTTCTTCGAAGAATTTTTCCAATTGTGGACGTGACATGCCAAGTAAATTCACCTTCTCCACTTGCTCAAATTGAACAAACTTTGATGATACAGGCTGCTGTTCATCTAAATTTAACGATGAAGCGACAACTTCAGAATTCATGTGATTACTACCTAAAACATGTCATGGGATGAAACATATTGATCAAGATTTGAACAATAAATACAACAAAAATAAAAAAACCAGACAAGTAGTATATCACCTATCTGGTTTCGGGTCTGTTATCAATTCATAAATCGGAGATTTAGTGCTTGAGTAAAAGTGACCCTAAATACGTCGAATTAACGAGTACGTGGGCAAACTTCAGTTTGAGCGAAGAAGTAGTTCACTTCACGATCAGCAGATGCAACTGAGTCAGAACCGTGAGCAGCATTTTCGTCGATGCTTACAGCGAAATCTGCACGGATTGTACCAGGAGCAGCTTCTTTAGGGTTTGTAGCACCAAGAATTTCACGGTGAGCAAGAACTGCGTTTTCACCTTCAAGAACAGATACAACAACTGGACCAGAAGTCATGAATGCAACTAAGTCACCAAAGAAACCACGTTCTTTATGTTCAGCATAGAAACCTTCAGCTTCTGCTTGAGAAAGGTGCTTCATTTTAGTCGCAACGATTTTAAGACCAGCTTTTTCGAAACGAGCGAAGATATCACCAATGTGGTTTTTAGCAACTGCATCTGGTTTTACGATAGATAAAGTACGTTCAATAGCCATGATCGGCTCCTTTAGTCAAATTGACACGAAATTTTTGGCGCATTATACCGAATAATCGACAGTTTGCTGCTTTTAATCTGTAAAAAAATAGATTTTTCGATGTACAGTGTTTTTACACTGCTACTCAACATCAACTTGCTTCATCAATCCAAGCCATTTGAATTGCTTCGAGCAGACCTTCTGTTGATTTGGTCGGATCATCTTTAAAATCAGGCAAAGCACAAATCCACGCATGTAAATCAGTAAAACGCACCCATTGTGGATCCACATCTGGATGCGCTTCAGTTAGTTCAATGGCGATATCAATGGTATCCGTCCAACGTAAACCCATTTAGGTCATCCTTCGTTCAAGAGTTGAATTTGATACCACTACTGTAGCAAAAATCGACGCTTTCAGAAACTCAGCGTTTTCAAAATAAGTCATTATAAAATCACACCAAGCAAAGGTGCACTTAGAATAATGAGACTTGCAACACCAGCTCCAATCAATGCGCCGACAATCACATCGCTTGGATAATGCAAACCCAAAACCATACGTGACAATGCCACTAAAACAGTAAATGGCAACATAATGAACAGCAACAAGGGTTGAATATAGCCAAATACAATCGTGGCCATCACCGCATGTAAAGTATGCCCAGATGGAAAACTAAAATGATCTAATGGACGCTCCCCCATAACAATCACTTGGTGTACTTGATACGGTCTCGGCCTAACTGTTTTGTGTTTTAAAAACTTATAGATTGCTGTTCCCAAAGAACCAGCAATGACCACGTAAATAATCTGTACTGTATAACTCAAACCCATTTGCAGCCAGATTAAAGCCAACATGACATACCAAAAGCCGCCATCACCTAAGCGACTAATCGCCTTAAAGAAAATAGCAATACTTTGAGTATGCGATAAATTATTCAGATATAAACAACCTTTAAGGTCGAGATCGAGCATTTTTATTTTGGTATTTTTAAAATTCATTGTCACTCTCCTCTTTGAATTAGAGATCAACTAAGTCAGCAACAGCGCACCCTGTGTAACTTGATACAGTGCTTGCTCAAACTGCTGCACTGGATGTTGCCATCCTACATGTTGCACATCTTGCATCGCCATATTTCCCATACGTTTTAGTGTTGAATTATCTGGCAAATTAAAAATGTGTTGCGTCAATTGGTGCTTTTGCCCTAACGGGCTTAACCAACCCGTTTGTTGGTGTTTTACATGTAATTGTGCGCATGCATAATCATAGGCAATAATCGGCAAACCACTGGCCATCGCTTCAAGCACCACATTACCAAAGGTTTCGACTTGGCTTGCAAATACAAAAGCATTGGCACTTGCATAAGCTTCAGCAAGTTGTATGCCACTCAAGCTTCCCATAAAGATAACCTGTTCTGCACCTTGCATTTTTTCTAACCGTGTACGTTCTGGTCCATCACCGACCAATACCAGTTTTACTTTGTTTTGATTGTGCTTTTTTGATGCAACATAAGCATCAATCAAGACATTAATTTCTTTTTCAGAAGACAACCTACCGACATACAGCAATACGGTTGTCTCTTGATCAACACCCCATTGTTGTCTCAGTTTTTCGGAATAGCGTTGTGCTGAAAAGCGCTCTGTATCAATGCCACGTCCGACTACAACCAAAGGGCATGTCACACCAAACTGACGCAGTGCCAATTCTGTATCACGACTGGGCACGCAGGTTAGTTGCGTTGCATTATGGAACCATCTTAAATAACTCTGAATGGGGCGAACCAAAAATGCTAAATCAAAAAAACGACTAAATTCTTGAAATTGTGAATGAAAGCCACTCGATACAGGAATCTGTCGAGATTTTGCCGCATGTAGGGCAGTAAATCCGAGTGGTCCTTCTGTTACGATATGCACCACATCAGGTGCAAAAGAAGAAATTGCTTGAGACACTTTTAAGTATTGAGGCCATCCAAATTTCATCTCTAGATATTTAGGAATGGATTGTCCATTCACCAAACACTCTCTATTTGGAGAAAAGTCATGGCACTTTTGTTTTTGTGCAGGACGAATCAATAAGATTTTATGACCTTGATTTTGCAACCCTTTACAAAGCTGTAACAGTGATAATGCCACACCATTGATTTCAGGTGGCCATGTTTCCGTCACAATGGCAATTTTTAAACGAGGTTTGGTTAAATCACGAATCAAGTTTTGACTGTGCGTCGTGGTGGTTTGCTTTTTTTGTTTAAAATAGAACTTAAAATGGTCGGGTACTTCTTGTTGTCTAAACTGCAAGGTTTCTGCGTACGTTTTGTTCATACGACCTAATCTCTTCATTTTTAAATAGATTAGGTGATATTTCTTACATTTTAATGATTTTTTTATGACGTTTTTCTGACAGTCAGAATAAAAAAATACGGTATTAAATACAATAATGCCTTAATTTTCAGAAATTAAGGCATTATTTGCTCTTAAATATCACGCTCAATAGCTCACTTTAAAACATTAAATTTACAAAAATAACATCCCTATACTTACCTGCAGGTACACGTATAGAAGGTTGATCTTCCAACTGAACGGCAACTACATACTTATGTCCTTGATTAGATGCTTGCGCCGATAAAGGCACATTCCAAAGATTTGCATTTGCACCCGTGATGCTCATCCGTGTCCGTAAGCGATAGTTTCCATTGCTCACATAACTATCACCATTCGCACTGCTTAAATTCAAGCTACTAAATCGAATTGAATAGGATTGATCACAATGCACTGAAAAACTGGTTGCAGTTTGGCTCTTATAATAACTCCCCAAGCGCATATAGGTTTCACTAACATCCCCCATACTACATTGGTGTGCATAAGCCGATGTTGCAACAGAGAGCATGGTTAACATCAATAAAAAAGTTTTCATTTCCACCTCCATACTTATTAAAAAGTCACTACCAACTGATCAATCATTCATAAAATCATTCACAAATCAGTTCGATCACTTTGGATGCCATTTCATTCAAACGATCCTGAGGAATATCGAGTTGTGCATTGCAGGTGCGATCGCCAGAGGTTTTTACGAATAAACGGTATTTGCTTGGTTTTAAACCATATAAATACACTTTTCCATCCGCATCGACTGGAGAAAATTCTTGTCGATTGTCATCAATATAGACTTCTGAAGCTCTTGATAATGTTTTGTGATCAGGGGTCAGTAATTTCACAACCATGAGTTTGGTTTTATAAATCGGGAAATCAACCACATAACCACGTTGATTTAACGCAATAAGTTTCTTATCCGCATATTCAATTTTATCCTCTATTGGTATTTGATCTTGGGCAAAAGAAAGGTCATAGGAAATATAAGGCACGATGTTATGGACAAATAAGGAGCCATCTTTTCGCGTTGCACCAATCGGCGATAATGAACGAAATACATCTACATCAGCGTAATCCCCCACTTTGACTAAAGCAAAGGCATTATCCACATATTTAGTCATTGCGGTGTGACCACCCAACAATGTGAATGCACCTCGATAAGTCACTTGAGTATTGTGAAAATTCTCTGCACTACGATCATAACTGACACCTAAATCTCCATAAGTAGATTTAAACATCGCATAACCATTATAGGAAACAGCCCCATCTTCTTGATTCACACCCAATGAATAATCAATACCATTTTGAACAGGGGAATTGCTTACCCAACGTAATCGGCTTTCATTATCTGTAGTGTGATCAACATATACACTTCGTTTATTATCAAAATAATAACTAAAGGAAAAAAAAGCCCCCTCATTACCACCATCTTGAAATTCTTTAAAATAACTGGCTGAAAATGATATCTTTTCACCGACCATTCTAGAAAAACCAAGGTTAAATATTTTGGCATCAGGAAGATTAAACTGTGCATTTTCATGGTAACGTCGTTCAACATAATTGACGTTGACGTTATTCAAATACGGTACATTATAAAAACTCAGATAGGCTAAATTATCAAATTTAGTCGTTTCAATAAAATCACTATAACCCAATGATTTATATTCTGGGTTTGAATATTTACTACTCAATCCCATAGAAAGATTACCCACACTACGCGTCAGTGAAGCACCAATTGAATAACCCTCATCTAATGATGTTCGACTCCCACTAACACTCAAGTCTAATAAAGCAAAACGACTAATTCCTTGTGTCCAAAGTAATCCAAAGTTTTGCAAGTCTTTACTATAAGCAGCATTAAAACCTAAAGTCGTTTGATCACTAATCCCTCGTCTAAAATATACATTTGAAAAAAATTCACGATAATCATCATCTGCATATTCATAGTTATAACGAATTTTTCCCAACGAAAAACTATATTCATTTAAATCAGGTTTTAATAAACGACTATTGATATAAACAGGGAATTTTTGAACCGTTCGATTTCCCAATACATCTTCTACAACAATCTGTGCTTCACCAGCCTGCTGAATATTGGCACCTGACTGTAATGCATAATGTCCAGGAGTAACGTTTTGTTGATAAATATTGACCCCATTAATATAAAGATCAACTGTTGAGGGTAATAAAGCACTGCCTTTTAGTGTCGGCATATTCCAATAAATAAAATCAGGATGCTCCGTAAAGTTAGTACCGTAAGTAATCCCACCAAAACGAAAAGAATTGATCAATGGATTCGAAACAGTGGTGGTATCCCCTACCGTCAAACGGGTATAACGCTCTGGGAAATCAATATCAATCACAGTGTTCAAACGCACAACTTTCTGATCTTCAGCCGAGTCACGATAGATCATGGCATTTTTAAATAACCAATAATCTTTAAATACCCCTAACTCAGCCAAAGTGTTAAAGTTGCGATTGTCATTATCCTGACCATAAAATAAGTCATAGTTTAGAAAAGCACCAAAATGTGCTGGATTTGGCATTGGCTTTTCTTGTCCCAAATCACTACCGACAAAATAATCCGCAGGAAGGTCTATTTTGATTGACTGCAATGCCAAATCGACTTCAGCATTGACTTTCCCATCGGTCACCAAACAATATTGCGCTTGTATCGGATTTTTTTGAAGTTTAGCAATCAAAATTTGTAATTTCTCTAAAACCGCACATTCCACATATTTAGATTGGTTTTCTTCAAGTAATAATGTTTCAGTATTTCGATCAATCCCATTTAGCCAAATGTTACTGATCGTGACATTTTGAGGAATATCCGTATTTGCCTGTGTTGTTACTACTCCACACAACACACATTGGATAAAAAGCAGAGTTCGTGCATACATAGCATCCCCCTACAACTTCATTTCTAAAGGTTTTTCATCTTTATCTGTGGCAATTTTTAACGTGTATTGAGTTGAATTATTAAGTTTCACTTTGCCAAAATTAAAAGTATATTGCTGTCCATGAAGCAGATATCTCATTTCATTACTGACAGCAACCTCTTTTTGATTCGCATCG
Organism: Acinetobacter rongchengensis; assembly: GCF_003611475.1. GTDB lineage: Bacteria > Pseudomonadota > Gammaproteobacteria > Pseudomonadales > Moraxellaceae > Acinetobacter > Acinetobacter rongchengensis. Next base: position 114,668 of record NZ_RAXT01000005.1, read on the forward strand.
ACAATCGTAATTTTGAAAATCTGTAGATGAGAACTGGCATCATTTTTAACATTCATCACCAAATTGTCTTGGTAATATGCCGTTTTAATATCCAGCTTGGCGCTATCTTGAGCTCCCAAAAATAAAGGGACTGAAATATTAAATAAAAAACTCACCGAGGTTTCTTTAGCGACAGCTGGTACCTCAGTAAAAATAATACGCCAAGTTTTTTCTTGCGGGGCTACGATTGCAGCCAAAGGTTGACTAAAACCAACACGCACAATTTGCTTGCTCTCTGGCTGAATAACAAAGTTTTTAGGATTGATCAAAATCGTTGGATCTGGCTCTAACACATCCTCATTCTTGTCATTCTGCGTCCACTTTGCAGCAGATACTTCAAATATTTTTGCATCCTGAAGACCACTGGATTCCAGTGTAATTGTTGCACTGCGTTGTCTGGTCTTTTCTGAGATATAGAGTTGGATCGGACTAATTTTTAACCCCGCATAGAGATTTGGGCTTAATAAGACTGTTCCAAGCACGAGCACATTGAATAATTTATTCATAACTAAACCCCTAATTTTTTTTATTTTTCAAATAAGTAGACTCCACCATGAAGATAGAGCCTACTTTATGTCTTAATTTACTAATGCAGCGTAAGTTAGAAATAGACTCGAATATTATATTGGTCTGTATACGTACCTGCTGGTTTGCTGATTCCAACAGCAGCACTAGTCACTTTCACGTCATAGGTATTCCAGCCACCCAATGCAACACCAACATTGGTTTGAGCAGTACCTAAAACAACATTAGCCATAGTGCCTTGTTGTGTAGTTGTTACGTTAATTGGAATTTCATGTGTACCCATTTTCACTTTAGAATTATTGGTAGTGCTCACCAATAAGTTATAAGGAGCATTGGCACCCACTCTGAATTGTCCTGTACCAGAACCGCCATCTGTTAATGAAATTTTGCTTGTTTTAACATCTAAGTCGCAATGTTTTTCAACTTTTAATTCAATTGGAATGTTCCCTGTACAAAGCTCACCACAACTTGAAGGTGGTCGGCTTCGATCTGCACTGCCATCGTCTTCCGCATAGATTGCAGTTGAAGCAGCACCCAATACTAATGTAGCAAGTAAAGATTTTGTAAATACGTTCATAATATAATCCCCAACTTGTTGAATGAATCCTTTCCAATTAAAGGATGATTAATTTATAAAACGAAGGGACAGTATTGAAAATCACCAAAAATAAGTAGAAATCTAAAATTAATCAAAAATAATTTAAAATTCTTAAACACTAATTTTTTAATTTACTTTAAAACCATTTAATTTCAATCATATACATAAAATATTTTAACAACTGTATTATAAAAATAAATCAAAAAGTTATTTTTAATAACAAATATCAAACTACTTAAAATTAAGTATTGCCTAATTATTAAAATAATATTTTTAAATATTTAAATAGCCAAAAATTAAAATAAAAATAAAATCAACCCAAAAATATATTTGAGATAAACAAAAAATAAATCAAGATTGCTAAAAAAATATAAAATTAAATCACAAATATAATAAAAAACACAAAATAATTCACAAAAATAATTTCTATTTTTCTAAACGACTAACAGCTGAACAATAATTGATTCTTAACTTTTCAAGTCGCTATTTTTTCAAAATGATGAGTATCTTGAGCACTAAATACACTATACTCAGTTGATGCTTAGCATCCTCAATCACACAATCGAATTAAATATTTACATAAAAAATGCAACCTACTTTCGGCCATAAAAAAAACCTAAATACAAAACAAACTTATAATTATCAACAAAATACAATCATAAGTACAATCACTAAACCACTAAAATCCTCCCCCAATGACTAGATCAACTCAAGCCACAATGAGCAGGTTATCGGAATTTAATTAAAGTGTGATGATTTTTGCAATAACATAAAAATAATCCAACTTTAGTTGGATTTAATAACTAAATCTTATCAACCAACGATAGTAAGAATCTTTTATTTCAGTATTGATTACATTCGTAAAGGAACATCATTATGATTCAATGGATACGTCGTATTAAATTATTATTTATAAATTCTATTAGCCTGATTTTATTTAGTTTTAGCACTTTTAGCTTTGCTGGAACTTATGCTCAAACCCAATACCCAATCGTACTACTTCATGGTTTTTTAGGGTCAGAACATCTACTGGGGTCAGATTATTTCTATGGCATTCCAGATGCACTGCGCCAAGAAGGTGCAGTGGTTTACGCACCCACACGTTCAGCCGTTAACTCTACAGAAGTCCGTGGTGAACAAACCATCGCTTATCTTGAAAAACTACGCCAACAATATGGTTATACCAAATTTAATTTAATTGGTCATAGCCATGGAGGAATTGATGCACGTTATGTGATGGCAAAACACCCAGACTGGGTTGCCTCTGTTACCACAATAGGCGCACCGAATGATGGCTCTTTTCCATCCGATTATGCACTGGCTAATCCATGGACGTCGATACTAGACTGGATGTATGAGCTCGTTGGTGGTGTGAGCAATGCCTTAGATGGGCATAATTTACCGCAGGATAAACAAGCTTATCTCAACTCGACCAGTACGGCAGGTATTCGAATATTTAACCAAACCTATCCTAAAGGTGTAGTCAATAATTGTGGTTCTCAGGCTAGCCCATACAATGACGGACATTATCTTTACTCAATGGGTGGAACCGCTGTACTCACCAATGGTTTTGATATCACTGATAAATGGATGTTTGCACAATCTCTTCTCTCAGCAGAACCGAATGATGGATGGATCAATCGTTGTTCGACACATTTTGGTTTTGTCATACAAGACAATATTCCATGGAATCATTTAGATGAAGTCAACCAAACCAATGGCTTAGTTGGACTTTTTGCACCAAACCCTATTCTTGTCTATAAAACACATGCCAATCGACTGAAAAATGCAGGCCTATAAACCTGACTATGATTCATACATATCTGCAAAAAGAAAGGAAAGATTCTCTTTCTTTTTGCTTAGACCTTTTATTTAAAACCCTAGCATTATCATTACTTTAAAAGAGTTAATTAAAGATAAATTATGAAAAAATTATATTTCATTCTAGGTTTGGTCATCATCTGCCTATCGGTGTATTTTTATTTGACCAACTCAGTGACTATGGAAAACATTGATCATTCTAATTCCCATACATCAACGGCTACAGTATTCGCGGATAACAATGAACATAGTGCAACAAAACCCGAGTCTACAGCAAAAGCTCCATTATTATCCTCAAATAAAACATCCAATGACTATTCATCTTTTCTACCGCAGGCGCAAACAGCGCTTAAATATCATCCACTGCTAAGCGGAACAGAACTACTAGAAAATTGGCAATTTACCAAGAATAAACAATTGATTATTGATTCTAATATCAAAGATACTTTTGATTATTTACTTGTTGTTTACCCACAAGTGGGTAAAACAGGTGTTATGGCGCTCGCTCAATATACACTACAAAACAAACAAGCCAGCCATAGTCTAAATACTCAACAAAAACAAGCCAATGAAGCTCTACTTTTAGATGCTTTAGAACGCTATATCAATTATCAAGCTCAGGCTGAACAGCAATCTAAACAAATCAATCTAGCCGATATGCAGAATACTGAACGCTTAGAACTGCTTAAGAATATCCGTAGACAATATTTAGGGCAGGATTTAGCACATGCGTTTTATCCAGAACAAGACCTATGACCAAACACAGCAACAAAATTAAAAGTGACTTATTTTCAACAATCGCTTTTATCTTTTTATTTTGGTGTTCATTTTCAACAATCAAATTAAAACTGTTTAAAATTAAGTATCACACCTTATCTTGAATCATCCATTACAAAAAAACCAGCTGAATTTGGACATTACATTCAGCTGGGTTGATTTCTCAACATTAATCATCTGTTGTAATACGATGTAATAATCCGTTCTCGACTTGATAAATTTGTCCATTTCCAAAATTAATCTGTTGTTTTTCGCCTTGTAAGTTTGGTAAGCCAACAATTTTCTCCAATTGTGCTGAACGCTGAAATTGTTGGGTTTTCGGATTATACATCCAATAAATATAGCGTTTATCTTCTATGGTACGACCTTGGGATAAGTCAGAGACAATGACATCATAATAACCGTCAAAGTTAATATCCATATAGCCCATACTGTTAGGGTAGGCACTAAATCCTGTTAAGCTTTGTACAACCTGATGATTATTTTTATTCAATACATCCACACGTTTCAACGTTTTCCCATAGGTACTATTCGCATCATCCTGACCATAAAACTTAAAAATAAACACAGGCTTATTCACAACTTTAAAAGCGGGTTCAAATTGTATTGCTTGTCCCACCACATTGGATTTATTTGATAATGTTGCTTTAAATATTCCTGTATTTGCATTCAATGTCCCCGATAGCTGCTCGCTATTGCTATTCATTTTAGTGTCTGCACTTACATCAACCGATTTCAAAACCAATTGATCACCTTTTTGCGAACCCTTAAATGTGGTAGACGAACCTGTCATTAAATCTGTGAGTGTTGCTCGTGGATTATCCACTCCAGCATACAAACTCATAAAATAACGACCTTCACTCGATTTAAGCATACGTTGCATTGAAACACGTACACCATTCAATGGTTTAAGTGTACTACTTGAACGCTCAATGGTTTCAGCAAAAGCAAAACATGACGTTAATAATGCAGTCATTGCGACGAAAAATTGAGTTTTCATGATTAAGTACGACATTCAAATGATCAATAATGTGTAATTTATCACAAAAAAGCCCACTCAAAAGAGTGGGCTTTTACAAGAAAACTAAAAATTAGTTCTTTTCTTTATCTACAATCTTGTTTGCTTGAATCCAAGGCATGAAAAAAGTGGAAAGCACTGCTTTCCACTTTTTGTAAGGCACGTAACCTTAGTTCTTTTCTTTGTCTACAATCTTGTTTGCTTGAATCCAAGGCATCATCGCACGTAACTTGTTACCTGTTACTTCGATACCATGTGCAGCATTTTGACGACGACGAGCAGTCATAGATGGGTAGTTCAACGCACCTTCTTGAATGAACATTTTCGCATATTCACCAGATTGAATACGTTTAAGCGCATTACGCATCGCTTCACGAGATTGCTCGTTAATCACTTCCGTACCTGTTACATATTCGCCATATTCAGCATTGTTAGATACAGAGTAGTTCATATCCGCAATACCGCCTTCGAACATTAAGTCCACGATCAATTTAAGTTCGTGTAAACATTCAAAGTAAGCCATTTCAGGCGCATAACCAGCTTCAACTAAAGTTTCGAAGCCCATTTTCACTAATTCTACTGCACCACCACAAAGAACTGCTTGCTCACCAAATAAGTCAGTTTCAGTTTCTTCACGGAAAGAAGTTTCGATAATACCTGTACGACCACCACCTACGCCAGAAGCATAAGAAAGTGCTACGTTACGTGCATTACCAGAAGCATCTTGATGAATAGCGATAAGATCTGGAACACCAGAACCACGTTGGTATTCAGAACGTACTGTATGACCAGGTGCTTTAGGCGCAACCATGATGACATCTAAGTCAGCGCGTGGAACAACTTGGTTATAAAGAATCGAGAAACCATGAGCAAATGCTAAAGTTGCACCTTGCTTGATGTTTGGCTCAATCACATCACGATAAAGTTGAGATTGGAATTCATCTGGAGTTAAGATCATTACTACATCAGCTTGCGCTACAGCAGCAGGAACTTCAGCAACTTTAAGACCAGAATTCTCAGCTTTCTTCCAAGAAGCAGAACCAGCACGTAAACCAACAGTTACGTCAACGCCTGAATCTTTAAGGTTAAGTGCATGCGCATGACCTTGTGAACCGTAGCCAATGATTGCTACTTTTTTAGATTGGATGATAGATAAGTCTGTGTCTTTATCGTAAAAAATTTGCATTGCTGTCTCCGCTAAAATGCTGTGTTTCCTCTTCTTATCCTGAAGATTTTTGTTTGGAATCTTCTAGTCTAAGTCCCTCTCCAATAGTCAGGAGAGGTTATACATGAGGGAATTAAAAATCAAATCATTAATAATTGGTTCAGATAAAACTACAGTGAAAGTACTTTTTCACCACGGGCAATACCTGATACGCCTGAACGTACAACTTCTAAAATTGTGTTCTCAGCCAGCGCATCGATAAAACCATCGATCTTCTCTGTTGTACCTGCAATTTGAATAGTATAAGTCGTCGGGGTTACATCGACGATTTGTGCACGGAAAATATCAGCTGTACGCTTAATTTCAGCACGTGCCGAACCTAATGCTTTCACTTTAATCAGCATCAGTTCACGTTCAATGTGTGCACCCTCTGACAAATCAACCACCTTTACAACTTCAACCAATTTATTGAGTTGTTTAGTAATTTGCTCAATTTTGTGCTCATTACCATAAGTCGTTAAAGTCAAACGCGACAATGTTGGATCTTCTGTTGGCGCAACATTCAGTGTTTCAATGTTGTAGTTACGCTGACTAAACAAACCAACTAAACGAGAAAGCGCACCAGCTTCGTTTTCAACGAGTACAGAAATAATATGTCTCATTCAGTACGCTCCCCTTTAGACAACCACATATCTTGCATAGATTGACCTGCAATAAGCATTGGATATACATGCTCGGTACGATCAACCATCACGTTAATGAATACACATTTATCATTAATTGCCATTGCTTCTTCAAGCTTAGATTCAAGCTCATCCGCATGGTCAATTTGAATACCGACATGACCATATGCTTCCATTAATTTTGAAAAATCAGGCAGTGACTCGATATAAGAACTTGAATGACGTCCTTCATAGTTCATATCTTGCCATTGTTTAACCATACCTAAAGCACGGTTATTTAAGCATAAAATTTTAACGTTCATGCCATATTGCTTACAGGTTGATAACTCTTGGATACACATCTGAATTGATGCTTCCCCTGTAATACACACCACCTGTTTTTCTGGGAATGCCAATTTAGCAGCCATCGCATAAGGTAAACCAACCCCCATCGTGCCTAAACCACCAGAATTGATCCATTGACGAGGATGTTTGTATTTGTAATACATCGCACCAAACATTTGATGCTGACCAACATCAGAAGTAATAATCGCTTCACCATTGGTAACTCGATCCAATGCCTCAACCACTTGTTGTGGTTTCATCACACCATCTGTACCAGGCTCATAACGCAAACCATGAACTTTACGCCATTCATTGATCTGCGCCCACCATGCAGCAATATCTTCAGGATTTGGTTTAGAAACATTCATTTGTTTCAATTGAACCAACATTTCTTGAAGTACAGGTTCAACTGCACCCACGATCGGAATATGTGCCATGATTGTTTTTGAAATCGTCGCAGGATCGATATCAATATGAATCACTTTTGCATTTGGGCAGAACTTCGCTGGATTATTGGTTACACGGTCATCAAAACGTGCACCCACTGCTAAAATAACGTCTGCATTATGCATCGTCATATTGGCTTCATAAGTACCATGCATACCCAGCATGCCAATGAATTGCTCATCATTACCAGGGAAACCACCTAAGCCCATGAGCGTATTGGTCACTGGATAATTTAATAAATGTGCTAATTCAGTTAATAAGCCTGAAGCATTACCTTGAACGACACCACCACCTGTATAAATAACAGGACGTTTCGCATGAATCAGTTCTTCAATTGCTTTACGAATTTGACCTGAATGACCTCTTTGAGGTGGCTGATAAGAGCGCATTTTCACTTTATCAGGATATTCGTAAGCAAATTTTTCAGCTGGATTGGTCGCATCTTTTGGAATATCAACAACAACTGGTCCAGGACGGCCAGAAGATGCAATATAGAATGCTTTTTTAATAATTGAAGGAATTTCACTCGCATGACGCACTTGGAAACTGTGTTTTACGATCGGACGAGAAATACCGACCATATCCGTTTCTTGGAACGCGTCTTCACCAATCAAATGTGATGCAACTTGACCAGACAAAATCACCATAGGGATTGAGTCCATATAAGCCGTTGCAATTGGTGTTACGGTATTTGTTGCCCCTGGTCCAGAAGTGACCAGTACCACGCCTGTTTTACCTGTGACACGTGAGTAAGCATCTGCCATATGACCAGCAGCTTGCTCATGACGTACGAGATAATGATTGATTTTATCTTGTTTAAATAGCGCATCATAAATATGTAATACTGCGCCGCCTGGATATCCAAAAACATGTTCAACGCCTTCGTCCGCCAATGCACGAACAAGCATTTCACCACCAGATAAAAGTTCCAACGTATTCACCCTAATCTTTTTTCCACAGCACTATGGGAGACATAGTCCGTGTTTTCATTCATTGATTGTGTGCTCTGTTATAGCACACATATTTAAAAGTTTTTGCAGCAATAAAAATAAAATCTTCACGCAACCGTTTGAGTTGTATGAATCACTGAAATATGTTGGGATAAACATTTTTCGGTTAGGTTCGTTTTCTCGGCTTAGAGAAAACGTTATTGCCTGCTTTGATATTTTTATTCGAAGGGTGATCGAATAAAACATCCGAAACTAAAGCAAGCATTTTTGTAGTTTTAGCGAACAAAGTCAAGGTTTCTCGTTGGGTTTTTATTGATTATTTACCATCCGCTTATTTTTAAAACTATTCCTTTTTTTTGAGTCATTTATAAATAAAATTTCAAACACTTATAAATCAATAAAATTTAGAGAGAATTATTTTAAAAAATACAAAATAGTATAAAATATAGACAAATCTTATAAAATTCACAGATGAGTCTAAAGCGATCCAATGTATATTAATGATCTGGATAATTTTAACTTTCTGTCTAGATAAAATTGACGTAAAGGTCTTTCACAATGAAACAAAAAAATGGTTTGACACATACGGTTCTCGCAATATTGGTTACAGCGGCATTAAGCATGACCATGACTTCAACCTATGCAAAACAATATTATAAATGGGTAGACAGTAAAGGCTCTACGCATTACACCACTACACCACCACCTAAAAGTGCACGCAGTAAAAGCAAAGTTGATACATACGGTTGGAATGGTAATTCAACAGCTGTAAAAACTGCACCCGCTCCTGCACAACCTGTAGCGACTCAACCGACAGCACCACAACCCGTTGCGAATGAACAAAATTCAGCACCAGTTGTCGATCAGCAAAAAGAAGCGAATGCTGCGTTACAAAATGCTCAACAAACACCTATAAATGCCGAAGACGCACGAAAATTGAATTAAAGTGTCAAAACAAGAAAACACTTTAATTTTTTCAGCTTTAAATCACACGCAAAATTCACTTTTTAGTGCATTTTGCGCTATGCTGTGCAACACAGTTTTTTAACCATTACGCTCAAAATACGTTTATGACTACTCATATTGACCCTGAATATCAAGCGAGCGCGATTGAACCTCAAGTCCAAAAAGACTGGGAAAATCGCAAATCATTTAAAGTTGCCGACACTGTAGAAGGTCCACGTCGTTATATCCTCTCGATGTTCCCATACCCAAGCGGCAAACTGCATATGGGTCATGTGCGTAACTATACCATTGGCGATGTGATCAGTCGTTTTCACCGCCTCAAAGGTGAAACAGTACTACAACCGATGGGTTGGGATGCATTTGGTCTACCTGCTGAAAATGCAGCGATTGCCCATCAAGTTGCTCCTGCAAAATGGACCTTTGAAAACATCGCTTATATGCGTGATCAATTAAAGAAACTTGGTCTTTCTGTCGATTGGGATCGTGAGTTTGCAACATGTACGCCCGAATATTATCACTGGGAGCAATGGTTATTCGTTCAACTGTATAAAAAAGGTCTGATTTACCGCAAACTTTCAACAGTGAACTGGGACCCTGTCGATCAAACCGTTCTTGCCAATGAGCAGGTTGAAAATGGTCGTGGTTGGCGTTCAGGTGCGTTGGTAGAAAAACGTGATATTCCAATGTATTACTTCCGCATCACAGATTATGCGCAAGAATTATTAGACGATTTAGATACATTAAAAGACGGCTGGCCTCAACAAGTCTTGACCATGCAACGCAACTGGATTGGTCGTTCTACAGGGATGGAAATTACTTTCCCTTCTGCGAACACTGAAATCTATGCAGATGGTTTAACCGTCTATACCACTCGTGCTGATACTTTAATGGGTGTGACTTATGTTGCGGTTGCAGCAGAACACCCTATGGCACTTAAAGCATCTGAAAATAATCCTGAACTTGCTGCATTTATTGAAGAATGTCGTATGGGTTCAGTTGCAGAAGCTGATTTAGCCACTGCTGAAAAGAAAGGCATGGCAACAGGCTTATTTGTGAAGCACCCAGTTACAGGTGAAGACTTGCCTGTTTGGATTGCCAACTATGTATTGATGTCATACGGTTCAGGTGCGGTGATGGCAGTTCCTGCACATGACGAACGTGATTTTGAATTTGCCAACAAATTCAATTTAGCAATCAAACAAGTGATTGATGCCAAAGGTGCCGATGATGCTGAATATTCAGCAACTGAGTGGCAAGAATGGTACGGTTCTAAAGATGGCAAACTGGTTAATTCTGGCGAATTTGACGGCTTGGCATTCCAGGCTGCATTTGATGCTTTCCTTGCAAAATTAGAACCACAAGCTTTGGCAAACGCTAAAGTTCAATTCCGTTTACGTGACTGGGGCGTTTCTCGTCAACGTTATTGGGGTTGTCCAATTCCAATGATCAATTGTGAAAAATGTGGTCAAGTACCTGTTCCTGAAGAACAACTTCCTGTTGTTCTTCCAACAGATGTAGTTCCAGATGGTTCAGGCAATCCGTTAAATAAAATGCCTGAATTCTATGAAACCCAGTGCCCTAGCTGTGGGGGTCATGCACGTCGTGAAACAGATACTTTGGATACCTTTGTAGAATCATCTTGGTATTACGCACGTTATGCATCTCCTGATTTTACGGGTGGCCTCGTTAAACCTGAAGCTGCGCAGACTTGGCTTCCTGTAAACCAATATATCGGTGGTGTAGAACATGCGATTCTGCATTTACTTTATGCACGCTTCTTCCACAAGTTAATGCGTGATGAAGGTGTGGTACAAGGCAACGAACCATTCACTAACCTTTTAACGCAAGGTATGGTTCTTGCTGATACTTTCTACCGTGAAGCAGATTCAGGCAAGAAAACTTGGTTTAACCCAGCAGATATCGAGTTAGAGAAAGACGAAAAAGGTCGTATTATCTCGGCAAAATACACAGGTGATGGCCAAGAAGTTGTGGTTGGCGGTCAAGAGAAGATGTCGAAGTCAAAAAATAATGGTATTGACCCTCAAGCCATTATTGATCAATACGGCGCAGATACTGCACGTGTGTTTATGATGTTTGCTGCGCCACCAGATCAGTCTCTTGAGTGGTCTGATGCAGGTGTTGAAGGTTCAAACCGTTTCTTAAAACGTGTATGGCGTTTAACCACAAGCTTCCTTGAAAAAGGCAACTCTGCTGCTGCAATTGACACTGCAAACTTGTCTACAGAAGCGCAAGACTTACGTCGTAAAACCCATGAAACCATTCAAAAAGTTGGTGATGACATTGAACGTCGTCATGCATTCAATACAGCGATTGCTGCATTGATGGAGTTATTGAATGCAAGTAATAAGTTTGATGCAAAAGATGACAATGATGTTGCTGTCGCACGTGAAGCAATTATAACGTTACTGACTTTGCTTGCTCCATTTGCACCGCATTTAAGTCAAACTTTATTGGCTGAGTTTGGTATTGATTTAACTACAGTGTTGTTCCCTACTGTGGATGAATCTGCTTTAACACGTAATACGCAAACTATTGTGGTTCAGGTGAATGGTAAACTTCGTGGCAAGTTAGAAGTGTCGGTAGATGCATCGAAAGATGAGTTATTGGCATTGGCTAAAGCATTACCTGAAGTTCAACAATTCTTGACTGGCCCAACCAAGAAAGAAATTGTCGTACCGAATAAATTAGTGAATTTGGTGGTTTAAAACGCTTTAAAGCTCCTTCTCCCTTTGGGAGAAGGTTGGGATGAGGGTTTTATTAAAAAATCAAAATACCTCTCCCTAGCCCTCTCCTACAAGGAGAGGGAACTTTTAAGGATTAAAACAAAACCCAAACAAAGCCCGTTGTCATTCAACGGGCTTTAATTCTAAAATGTCGTGAATTTTAAAAATTAAATATTCCATAAATTTTGGAATATCAAAGAGGACAAAGCATGCATTTAGTTCAACGTGTTGCCGCAGTTGTATTAACTTTGGGTCTAAGTGCGGGCTTAGTCGGTTGTGGTTTTCATTTAAAAGGAACCAATCCGCAAGCGACACCTTTGGTGTATACCAAATTAAACTTACAACTACCTAAAAACACAGAAGATCTTGAGAAAAAACTCAGCGTCTATTTAGCGGCTACAGGTGTACAGCTGAGTAATGCCAATGATGCGTATGTACTCCGTGTGCTTGATTACAAACCTATTCGTCACGAGTTAAATGGTAAATTGGTTGAAACTTTATTGCGTCTAAGCGTGACTTTCCAAATTGAAGATAGACAAGGTAATCCGATTACTGAACCTCGTACTTTAACTGCTTCACGTAGTTATCAATATGATGTTGCTACCGTGAATACCGATGACCAACAATATAATTATTTAAGCCAAATTTTAATTGATGATATTGCGCAACAAATGACTCGTCAAATTGCAGCGAATCGCTTACCAAAAGCAAAATCCACCAATATTCAACCTGCTGCACAATAAGCTTGATATGAAACTTGACTATTTACAAGCCTTAAAAAGAGTAGATGAAGCTCGTGGAGCTTGGATTTTATATGGTCAAGAACCATTGTTAGAACAAAATCTTTTAGATGCCTTCCGTAAAAGTTGGGCATCACATGAGATTGAAAGACAGCGTTATGATTTAAATAGTGTCGCAGACTGGAAAAATGTATTTAATGCATTGAACAGTTTGTCATTATTTTCACAAAATTTAGCTATTGAAGTACATGGCAATATCAAACCTGATGCCAATGGGCTGAAACAGCTTAAACAATATATTCAGCACAATGAACATAACTTGCTTTTGGTCGTGATGCCAAAACAAGATTCTGCGAGTTTAAAATCCAGCTTTTTTCAAACCGTAGAAGCCAATGGTGTTGTGGTTGCACTCACCGCAAATTATCCACAAGACCGTCAACGTATTTTGTCTATAGAAGCCGACCAATTGGGTGTGCAACTCAATCAAGATGCATGGACATGGTTAGAACAACACCATGAACATAATTTATTGGCGGCAAAAAATAGCCTCATGCGGGTCGCTGATACTTTTCCAGATCAAAAACAAATTGAAATTGAGCATTTACAACAATGCCTACAAGATCAATCTCGCTATAGTACGTTTGATTTGAGTGATGCATTACTTGCTGGAAACTTAGCATTATCGGTTAAGATTTTTCAGTACCTGATTGAGTCTGGCGAACCAAATAGTTTGATGCTGTGGACGATCAGTAAAGAAATGCGGCTATTGATGCAATTGTATGAACAACCGCAAAATGCGCTTCAAATCGGTATTTGGAAAACTAAAGTTTCTTCTTATCAACAAGCACTTAGACGTTTAAACCCACGTGCTTTTTTAAATTGGCCACAACTGCTTTTACGTATTGATGCTGCAATTAAAGGTTTAAGTAAGGAAAATCCTGAACATTTAATTCAACAATGTATTGCAGAATTGTGTGGAAAATCATTATTTATATACCCCTAAGCTTAAGTGTAATAGACACTTAAGCTTAATATATAAAATAATTCTCATTTCTATTTATTAAAAAAAATTCACGCTTTATCCTTAATTGATCATTATAATTTGATCAATTTTCACATCAGCCATTCATTCGCTATGCCAAAAATAAAACCTGCAAAAGCCATTCTAATAGCGGTCTGCCTTATTATTATTGCAACGATCTCTTGGTTTATATTTAAACCTAAAAATGAGCAGATTCAATATATTACATCAGAAGTTACACGTACTGATATTGAAAACTCAGTCCTCGCCACAGGGGACTTAGAAGCAACCAAGATGGTGAGTGTCGGTGCTCAGGTTTCAGGCCAAGTGAAAAAGATGTATGTGAAATTAGGTGATCAAGTCAAACAAGGTCAACTGATTGCACAAATTGATTCAGTCCGTCAGCAAAATGAGTTAAAAACCACTGAAGCCAATATCAAAAATCAACAAGCACAGTTGGCAACTAAACAAGCCACTTTAGCCAAAGCAGAAGCTGAATATAACCGTCAAAAGAATATGTTCGCTCAAGATGCGACCTCGAAAGCCGAATATGAAAGTGCTTTGGCTGCATTTAAAACTGCACAAGCAGATATTGCTGCAATGAATGCTCAAATTGAACAATCACGTTTAACGCAAGCCACAGCAAAAGAAGACTTGGGTTATACCCAAATCGTTGCACCAATGGATGGAACCGTGGTAGCGATTGTGACGGAAGAAGGTCAAACCGTAAATGCTAATCAAAGTGCACCAACCATTGTGAAATTGGCTAAATTGGACACCATGACCATTAAAGCACAGATTTCTGAAGCAGATGTCATGAAAGTCGAAGAAGGTCAAAAGGTTTATTTCACGACTTTAGGAGATAGCGAGAAAAAACGCTATGCCACGTTACGTCAAGTCGAGCCTGCACCCGAATCGATTAATACAGAAACCACGAGTAACACGTCATCATCCAGTACGGCGATTTACTACAATGCTTTATTTGATGTACCAAATGATGATGGCAAATTACGTATTGATATGACGGCTCAGGTTTACATCATCCTTGCAGAAGCAAAAAATGTGCTCACTGTCCCAGCCGCAGCATTACAAAGCTCAAATCGTACACAGCGTTCAGGCAATAAAAATTCGAGCACTACGGCGAATACAGCGCCATCGAACGGATCACAAAAAAATCAAAACAGTAAAAACAGTGCAAACCATAGTGATCGCCCAGAACGCTTAGAACTGACTGCAGATGAAAAAGCACTTGTAGACCAAGGCAAAGCATCTATCGCTGTGGTTCGTGTACTCCTAGAGGATAATACGACAAAACGCAAACAAGTTTTAGTTGGGTTAAATAACCGGGTGACTGCACAAATCATTCGAGGTTTAACTGAAGGTGAACAAGTCATCTTGGCTGATGGTTCAGATACTTCAAATGATGCTGCAAAGCGCAGTAACCGCAATGGACCAATGAGATTCTAAGCATGCAACAAAACAATCATCAGGTCGATCAGCCTCTTTTGGAGGTGAATAATCTGATCCGTGAGTTCCCTGCGGGTGAATCTACGATTCAGATTCTAAAAAGCATTCATTTAAAAATCTATGCTGGTGAATTGGTTGCCATTGTTGGTCAATCAGGCTCTGGTAAATCAACATTAATGAATATTTTAGGTTGCTTAGATCAAGCAACTTCAGGAAGTTATCAAGTCAATGGGCGAGAAACCCGTGAACTTGAACCTGATGAATTGGCACAGCTTCGTCGTGAGTATTTTGGCTTTATTTTCCAACGCTATCATTTACTTGGTGATTTAAATGCTGCGGGTAATGTTGAAGTCCCAGCAATTTATGCAGGCATGGATCCAACAGTACGTCAAAAGCGTGCACATGAAATATTGACTGATTTAGGGCTTGGGGAAAAAACTCAAAACCGCCCAAATCAGCTTTCAGGTGGTCAGCAACAACGTGTTTCGATTGCCCGTGCCTTGATGAATGGCGGTGATGTCATCCTTGCCGATGAGCCGACTGGTGCATTGGATAAAAATAGTGGTGTGGAAGTGATGCGTATTTTACGTGAGCTGAATGCCAAAGGTCACACCATTATTTTAGTCACCCATGATATGAATGTTGCTAAAAATGCGACACGTATTATTGAGATTAGTGATGGAAATATTATTTCTGACCGACCAAACACACCTGAATATGACCAAGAGATTGATGGCATTGTAGACAGCGAGTCAAAATCTAGCCGTAAAAAATCCTCTAAATGGCGTTCTGCATTAGATCGTTTTGCTGAGGCATTCCGTATGGCGTTATTGGCAATGAATGCGCATCGTATGCGTACATTCTTGACCATGCTCGGCATTATTATTGGAATAGCCTCTGTTGTTTCAGTCGTTGCATTAGGTAAGGGTTCGCAAAAGCAAATTCTTGAAAATATTAGCAGTTTAGGAACCAATACCATCACTGTATTTCAGGGGCGTGGCTTTGGTGATAATTCCAAAACAGCACAGTTTAAAACGCTCGTCCCTTCCGATGCAGATGCCCTGTCCGAGCAACCTTATGTCGAAGCCGTGAGCCCAACGGTAAACAGCAGTGTTACGGTTCGATTTAAAGAAGTTGAAGCTTCAGCGACAGTCAATGGTGTCAGTAATGACTTCTTCAATGTTAAGGGCTTAACCTTCGCCTCAGGGCAAGCGTTTGATAAGCAAAGTGTGACGCAACGTGCTCAAGATGTGGTGATTGATTCCAACACGAAAAAGACTTTCTTTAGTGATGGTACAGATCCTTTAGGGCAAGTGATTTTACTCGGCAGTGTGCCAAGCCGAATCATTGGCGTTGTGGATGCTCAACAAGGCATGATGGGAAATTCTGACAGCCTGAATGTCTATTTACCTTATTCAACCGTCATGAGCCGTATGTTAGGTCAAGCCAATGTACGCAGCATTATTGTCCGAGTAAAAGATGAATATCCGACCGCTGTTGCTGAGAATGCGATTCTGTCTTTGCTTGAACAGCGACATGGTGCTCAAGATGTATTTACGCAAAACTCTGACAGTATTCGTGAAACCATTGAACAAACCACACAGACCATGACTTTGCTAGTTTCAGCGATTGCTGTTATTTCACTGGTGGTTGGTGGTATTGGGGTTATGAATATCATGCTGGTTTCTGTGACTGAGCGTACTCAAGAAATTGGGGTACGTATGGCTGTGGGGGCACGTCAAAGTGATATTTTGCAACAATTCCTTATAGAAGCAATTTTAGTCTGTATTTTAGGTGGAATCTTGGGTGTTTTACTCTCTTTAGGGATCGGGCAAATCATTAGCCAAATCGCTAAGGGTTCTTTCCAGATGGCCTATTCAACGACTTCAATTATTGCCGCTTTCGTCTGCTCGACATTGATTGGTGTGGTGTTTGGATTTATCCCAGCACGTAATGCAGCCCAATTGAATCCTGTTGATGCGTTGTCTCGTGAATAGTCAAAGAATAAGGAAAATAAAATCATGCAAACCCATTTAACAAAACTTGCAACCGCCTTGATTCTTGGGAGTTCATTGGTCGGATGTGCTGCCGTAGTGAAAACGCCTTATGAAGCGCCATCTGTTCAAATGCCGAATAGCTTTGCCTATGACAAAGCGAAGTCTCAACAGATCCAAGCAGACTTGTATGCAGATCAGTGGTGGAATTTATTTGGTGACACTCAGCTCAACCAATTGGTGGATCAAGTCATTCAACGTAATGCTGATTTGGCTGTTGCTGGAATTAATTTACAAACTGCACGTTTAAAAGCAGGTTTAGCACGTGACCAACAGGGACCTCGTGTTAATTCAGGGGTTTCTACTGGGCATAGTTTTGATCTAAATTCAGGTGATGATTCTGCCAAAGGTCTATCATTAAGTGCAGGTGTGAGCTATGAAATAGACTTGTTTGGAAAATTGGCTCGTCAAACTGAAGCAGCCAAATGGGAGTCTTTAGCCACTGAGCAAGATTTGCAAGCCACTGGGCAAACTTTAGTTGGAACAACTGCAAATTTATATTGGCAATTGGGTTATTTAAATGAGCGCTATAGCGCAGCACAACAAAGTTTAGCTGCAACACAAAAAACCTATGAATTGGTTCGCACACAGTATCGAGCGGGAGCCGTCTCAGGTCTAGATTTAACACAGGCTGAGCAATCTGTGCAAAGTCAAAAAGCCAGTTTAAGTCAAATTGAACAGCAGTTGGTTGAAGCACGGACCGCATTGGCAGTGTTATTACAAATCCCTGTTCAGCAGTTGAATATTCAAGAACCTAAGCATTTGCCACGTATTCGTTTACCCAATATTGCGTCGGGTTTACCTGCGGATATTTTGTCTCGTCGTCCAGACTTGCGTGCTGCTGAATTACGTTTACGTGAGTCACTCGCCACTAAAGATGCAACCAAAGCCAGTTACTACCCTTCGATCAGTTTAACGGGTAATTTAGGCTCGACCAGTACCTCTTTGACCAATTTACTGAAAAACCCTGCGCTGACTTTAGGTGCAAGTTTGAGTTTACCTTTTCTTCAATACAATGATATGAAAAAAGATATTAAGATCAGTGAATTGGACTATGAAAAAGCAATTGTTCAATATCGTAATACGCTTTATCAAGCATTTGCTGATACTGAAAATGCGCTTTCAAACCGTACTGAATTAGACAAACAAGTGGCTTTTCAGCAAAAGAATTTAGAACTTGCTGAAAGAACGGAGCGTTTAACTGAAGTACGTTATCGTAATGGTGCAATTGCATTGAAAAACTTATTGGATGCACAGGAAACAACTCGAAATGCTCGAGTGTCTTTGGTTCAAACCAAGCAAAATCAATACAATGCTTATGTAACTTTGATGCAAGCTTTGGGTGGTAGTCCGATTAAGCAGCTGCCATAGTTCCTAAATTAAAAGCCCCGAAAGGGGTTTTTAATAATGTTATTAATCAAATAAAATCATTCAGTTTATAAAATACCAGTTATGTAGAAAAACTAACCTATAGTTATAGTTTATGTTATTTTCGTATTCAATATAATGTATGCACTTTAGAGTAAATTACTTCAATAATTTATATTTGAGATAAAAATATGATATCAAAAAAAATTCTTCTAACAATTTGCTTACTTAGCACCCTAAATTCAGGATGCGCAAAATCAGTAGATTCAAACAATAATGAAAATAGTATTAGCCAACAACAGCCTCATTCAGAGGATTTGGATGTTAATGATATTAGATCAAAAGCTGAAAAAGGAGACTCTGAATCACAATATAATATGGGTGTTATCTATACTGATGGCTATGAGGGTATTCAACCAAACATAGATGAAGCATTTAAATGGTATAAACTAGCAGCTGATCAAGGATATGCAAAAGCTAAATATAATTTAGCTATTCTTCTAAGTAGTGAGTCAGGTATTAAAAATGATTACGCTCAAGCAAAAAAGTTATTTGAAGATGCTGCTGCTTCAGGCGATATACCATCATTAAATGAACTCGGTAATTTTTATAAAGATGGAATAGGTGTACAAGAAAATTATGCACAAGCATTTGAATATTATTTAAAGGCAGCTAATGCCGGGTACGCTGCTGCTGAAAATAATATGGGTAATATGTATTTATATGGGCATGGAGTGCCACAAGATAAACTGAAAGCATCTCAATGGTATATAAAAGCTGCTGAACAAGATGAAGTTGATGCTCAATATAATTTAGGGCTTATGTATTTGTTAGGTGATGGTATAAAACAAGATTACTCACAAGCCTATAAGTGGTTTTTAGAAGCTGCAAATCAGGGTGATGATGGCGCACAATATCATTTAGGGAAAATGTATAAAGATGGTCTAGGTGTAGATCAAAATTTATCTATTTCAAGAACTTGGTTTGAAGAATCAGCAAAATCAGGAAATTCTTTAGCTGCGGAAGAAATAACTCATTTAAAATAAATATTTAAATTCAATATAAACTGACAGAAATAGAAATTTAATTTTCACACTTATGGATTTTTAATTAACTTTACTACACATATAACGTTTATGTTTTGAGGATATAAAACTTACATTCCAATAATCAACTAATTGGTTCAACGTTTGCCCTTCCCCAATACTAGAGTAATTATTATTACTGAATGGCGGAACTAGTTCAAGTTGGTTTAATTTACTATTACAATAGACATATGCCTGTTTATATTTACCTTTATAAGACCACCCTTTTTCTGCCAAAGGATTTTCTATTTTCCTTAAAAAATCCTGATCATCATCATCTGTTCTTTTTATTTGAAATATTATTCTATCAGCATTATATGATGAAAAATATTTTATATCTATATGTTTTGAGCTAAAAATATAATGAGCATCTTTCTCAAATTTACCAACTACAGAGTTATTATCAACAAATGATCGAACCTTAGCTCCATTACAATCAAGTGCAATACAAATAAATATCACTAAAAAAAATAATGATTTATTCACACAAATCATCCCCCCACTTATTATAACTATAAGAAATTATATCCACATTACTTTTTGTAACTTTAACTTTATTTCCTTTATAGTCTGTAGCATTAAATAATATTGGGCTAGCTATATTAATGCTATTTCTGACACCTAAACAATATGTATCGACACTGACTCCACTTCCTTTCAGTATCCATCCATCATCTCCCAACAACTTTATTATTTTCTTAGTCTCTATAGAGTTTGCTGGTAACTCTATATACGCTAATTGAACTTCTGCTCTATTTAATGAGTTAACAACTTCTAAATTTTCATCTAAAACAGTTTTCATTTTTTCTTCAAACGGGTATTTATCTGATGGTTCATCATGAATTTTATTACTACTACATCCCATTAAAGTGATAATAATGCATATACAAAAACTTAAACTTCTGATTTTCATATTTAATTCTTAATTAATCCTTTAATAGTCCATCCTTGAACTTCAATTCCATATCTAAAATTAAAACCTGCCTTAGGTGTACCTATACCCTCTTAGAAAACCTTCATTTTTTTAGTTTTAGAAGCAAAGTATACTTTTACTAATCACCCATAATCTTAGTAGTATCCATAACAATTAAACAAAAAAAAAATACTAAACCCAGATTATTTCTAAAGAATTTATTCACACAAATCATCTCCCCACTTATTATAGCTATAAGAAACAATATAGATACTATAGTTATTTATATTCAATCTTCTACCTTTAAGGTCATAGCTTCCACCCCAAATTGGAGTAATAATATTAATTCTATTATTCACACCTAAACAATAGGTATCTATACCTATTCCCTCCCCTTTAAAAGCCCATCCATCTTTCTCCAGTAAATTTATTACCTGCTTAATATTATTAGAGTTTTTAGGCAGCTCAAAAGAAGAATTCTGAACTTCTGCCTTATTTATAGAGTTTATGATTTCTAGATGATTACCAAGCAATTCCTTCATTTTTATTTCAAATAAATATTTATCTTTAGGCTGCTCAATAATCAAACCCACTGAGTAGATAACAAATAGAACTGCAACAATTAAAATACTAAATTTAGATAAATTACCCCAAAACCTATTCACAAAAATCACTCCCATTTTATTATGACTATAAGAAATTATATCTACGCTGGTTTCTATAGATTTAACTTTATCGTGCCTCATGCTTGAATTTCCAAAGTATTGAGGCTCTTTTATTACTAAGCTTTTTTAATGGAATTTATTACAATAAAATCTAAAAAAGTCCTCAATGACACATTTTTTCATCAAAAGGTATAACAACAAGCTCTTCACCTTTCATATTTACATACTTATACTCATAAGTAATTTCAGAATTTAATAAACCTTTAATAGATTTACAGATTTCATCTTTTTTAGGGGATGAATAATAATAATTTTTCATAGCTTCCTTCTGTTGACCACCAAGCGAACTTGATGAAATCTTATAAATATAAATTAATTTATTATCTACAAAATCAATATCAACCCAGACTGTATAGTAATCAACTTGAATAGGTAGTTTGCTTCTTTGCTCCTCAACAAAATCTAAAATATAACTCACTTCTTCATTATTTTCTAATTCTTCTTTACTATTTGAATTAATATCTAAAATTTTAATACACCCTATTAAAGAAATCGATACTAATAATAAAAAAGCAACCTTACGAATAAAAAAAATTGATACCATACTAGACCTTCAACTAAAGTCACACACAATTAATTTAAAAACCATCACAAGTATCAACACTATAAAATATTAAAATCACTCTAGCTAAAATTTCACTAAAATTACTACTTTCACCAATGGAATCCAACATTAAAAATGAAACATCCCATAGTGATAAAATTAATAAAGAAGTATTCACAATAATTTAGCTTTTTATTAAAGGTAATTATTTGACTTATTTAGCTATCGAATTATTTAAAAATAAATTAAGAATTTTTATCTATTATACTTTGTGCTTCATTATTTCCTAGTTGGGCTGAGCGTTTAAACCACATAATCGCATTTTCATCATCTTTTTTTACTCCACTTCCTTCTTGATACATTTTACCTAAGTTAAGTTGAGCTTGTGAGTCACCTTGTTCAGCAGCTTTAGTATACCACTTTACAGCTTCTGTTAAATTTTTTTCTATTTCATTGCCACTTTCATACATTCCCGCTAATATGAATTGAGCATCAACATCCCCCTGTTCAGCAGAAGCTTTATATAATTCATATGCTTTTTGAAAATTCCTCTCAACACCATAACCATTCAAGTACATATCTGCTAAATTTACATTAGCAAGGACATATCCTTGACTTGCAGACTTATTATACAATTCAAATGCTTTTTTATAATCTTTTATTCCATTTACGCTACCGTTCCTATATAAATTACCTAGATTGTTTTGGGCTTCTTTATTACCTAAATCTGCTGATTTAGTATACCAATAAAGTGCTTTTTCTATATTTGGCTCAACAACGCCCTCACCATCAGTATAAATTACTCCCAAATTATATTGTGCTTCTGCATCACCTTGAATTGCTGCCTTCTCAAACCATTTGAATGCTAATTCAGGATTTGGCACAACATCTTTCCCAATAGTGTACATAACACCTAAATTATATTGGGCTTCTTTATCTCCATTATTTGCTTTGACTTGAATTTCTTTAATCGTATCATTTTTTTGATAATTTTCAGAAGACTTAGTACACGAAGAAATTAAAATACTGCAAATAAAAACTACAAATAAAAAAATATTTTTCATTGTTTACTCTCAATTTAATATAGTTAAATTAGAATAATCCTTGGCCAAACAAATCAAGAGGATGATACCCTTGTTTACTAGGAAATTCTTTTAATTCTCTTTGGCATTAGCCCATTGACCTGCTAACCCCATCAGATCCACTCTTTGATCGCCAAAGCTGTTCCCCATGTATCCTGTGTCATTTCCCATACACATTCGCCCAACTCATTACTTAAACTGTGCGGGGTACCCACTTGATCACAGTGGTAAAATGCGACACGCTCTAACTCAGCC
>NZ_RAXT01000050.1 GCF_003611475.1 Acinetobacter rongchengensis
ATAATGTCATCAGTTTATTGACTATAAATGCATGATTTTGTTTCTAAACCAGTCGGAAAATAATTATTTCAAAGCAATATTTATACATAGAATTTATATTTTCTAAAATTTAGAAGTGATAACGATGTTTCGTGATTTTTATCAAGGCCCTTATTGCTATTATTGTCATGATACTTAATTTATGATTAGAAAAAAATTTGGATAAAATGATTTTTGGCATATATGATTGATTACCAATAATAGAAAAATATAGAGAAAGTTGTAGTAATGAATAAACCTAAAATTGATCGAGATACTTTGTTTGTTAAGTTGTTTTTCAAGAATTCTCAGGAAGTTACTGCTGAGGAAATTGAATATTATCGTGAACATCCTGAGCAAATTGAGGAAGTAACAGCGCCAGTAAATATTCATAAAATGTTTCTTTGGGGAGGGGCATTAATTGGTATTCTGATCGTGGTGTTATCAAAATTTTTTAAGTATTCTAAAGTATTGGCTTTTGAGTCGGCATGGATCAATGAGTTTATTGTTGATATTGCATATGAAAGTGGAATAGCCTTAATTGGTGCTGCCATTACAACCTATATGATGGGGGTTTTACTCAATCGCCAACAGACCAATGCATCAAAGTGGCGAAAGGAAATTCGTAAAAAGATTAAAGGGTAATGGTCTAGAATAATGATTCTAAATATTTTATCTATTGTTATTATTATTTCAAATAGATAAGTAAGCTATATCATTTTGCTAAAAATATCTGCTCTCAATGACTAAATTTGCTTTTATTTTTAATAAATCATTAACGGTTATTTGAGTTTGTATGTAGTTATTGTTTCAAAATTATCTTCAAAAAAACCGAGTTAATTATTAACTCGGTTTATTCTAAAACTATTTACTTTTTAAGCTGGATTAGAAGTTATATTCCATACCTAGACCAAACACAGTTTTCTTATCGTTATCTACATACCAATCACGTTTTTGCTGCGCTACTACACCGTAAAAACGTGCTTGCTTGTTGAAGTTATAATCAACACCTAAGCCGTATTGATCAATTTTACGATCATTGTTTGCCCAATCAGTTTTAGCTGATTGATATTGCGCTTTTACAGCCCATGGCGTACTTGGAATGCTGTACGTTCCTGAAACTAACCATGCTTTTTCTTTTAAATCTTTGTATGCAACTACGTCATCTGTAGGTTCAGCTTGTTGATAAAGCGCACCGAAGACTAAACCTTCCGCTCCAGCTGGTGTAAGGTCTAAAGAGCCAGTAACACGAATCGCATCTGAGTAGTATTTTTTGCCATCAAGTGCATTATAAGCACCTTGTACACCGAAGTTACCTGCGATGCCTGTCGCTAAACCAATATCTTTATTTTCATATGTTAAAGATGTTGAGAATGAGTCAAGGCTATCACGTTTATTATCATCACCTGTTTCACCCGCTTTCGGGTCAGTGCTGCTAGATTCACCAGTTTGTGCTTGGAAGTTAAATTGTAAACCAGGAATTAATAGGTTTTTATCTGTTTCAAAACCAATGACGTTATTTAGACGTTCTTCACCATACATTGTTTTAGTGATATCAAGGTTTGTGTCATCATTGAAAATATCTTGATATTTTCCAGCAGAAGTTTTGAAATATGAATCATATTTACCCGCTTTTAATGTACCTACTTTATTGAATTTAAGACCCAAAAAGCGGTTGCGCGCGCTCCACTCTGCATCAGAACCTGAGCCATCTGTTGCAAAACCAAACTCTGCTAGATAAACAACGCCAACATTCTCTGTTAATTTTTCTTCGCCTTTAACCCCAATACGTGAAGCATTTGAATTTAATTGAGTTTCATTGTTACCAGTAGCATTTACATTGTCTACTTGGTTTAAAGATACATTGAGCTTACCATACAATGTAGGCGCTGCTTGAGCTGCGTTTAAACTAATAGTGGCGATTGCTGCAGCGAGTAGCACTTTTTTCATTGAGATTTCTCCAAAACATGTTCAATAGGCATTTGCCGTTGCTTTTTTTATTCAGTAAGTGTTGAGATGTTCATTGCTTACTAACTTGCATGCAGTATCAACAAATTTTGTTACATGTAGGTGAAGAATAAATGACAGTTTGATGACGTAAGAAACTTGATTTTGTTTTTAAATAAAAAATGAGGCTACATGAGCCTCATTGATTCTAAAAAAGATTTTTTATTAACTCAGCGCTGCTTTAATTTTTTCAGCAAAGCTTTTAATCTTTTCTTGATCACCCATTTGTGCTGCATGACGACCTAATTCGTGCACAGAAGTTGGAATGAGGTGAAAGTGCACATGAGGTACAGTTTGCCCAGCAGACGCGCCAGAAAGCTGCATTAATACAATACCTTGAGCGTCTAAACCTGTTTCAATCGCTTGCGCAATTTTCTGAACGATTTTTATTGTATATGCTGCAGCATCTGGATCTAAATCTAACAAAGTAATTGCTGGTGTTTTTGGAATTACGAGTGTATGACCGTCGGCTTGAGGCATGATATCCATAAATGCAAGAACTTGATCATCTTCATACACTTTTATCGCAGGAAGCTCTCCACGTAAAATTCGTGCAAAAATATTTTGATCATCATAAGCCATGGTATTTTCCTTAAATTAATGAAAGCTATTATTTACAATTCAATTCTTTCTGACGTTCCTTGATAGAGTCAAGGCGTAGTTGTTCTTTTTCGGAAAATTTAGGCTTACTGGTATAACAATTGTCATTACCATACTTTGCTTTTGCTTCAGGATCTTTAAAACAGAAGCCTTTTGATGCATAGATCACATTGTAATCATCTTGTAGTTTCTTACATTCTTGCACATTATCATTGGCAAAAACTTGAGAACCTACAAAAATGGATAAAGTAGAAAGTATTGCAATTACAGACTTATTCATGAGATGGCCTCAAATTTGACATTTCAGTTTGTCACTTTATTAGATTATAAGGATTGATTGTGGTTATTCAATGGCGAAAAATTAATCCAATGTAATTTTATTCCATAATTCGTACATTTTTATTGCAGTTGAGAAATCGCTATTGGGTTCAGCTAAGTTATTGGCTGTTTGAATTAAGCTTTGAGTTAATCCAATAACGGGCGCAGAAAGTTTAGCTTCACGAATTAAATCAACAGCAATTCCTGTATCTTTAGCTAATAAAGGCAGTGCAAAAGTTAAAGGGAAACTACGATTAAAAACACGTTGAGGTAAAACGGCTTCGGTTACACCACTTTTGCCACTTGATGCATTGATGCAATCTAGCGCTTCATTCAAGTTTACGCCATGTGCTTTAAGCGTGGTAAAACCTTCTGCTGCGGCACATAAATGTACAGCCATCATCATGTTATTCACTGCTTTTACAGCAAAACCAGCACCTGAGTCCCCAACATGTTTAATCAGCTTTCCCATCACTTGCATGGTGGCAAAAGCCTGATCAAACGCAGATTTTTCTCCACCCACCATAAAGGTTAGTGTTGCATTTTCTGCACCAATGGTTTGTCCACTCACGGGAGCATCTAAAAATTTAACATTCTTTTCAGCCAGTTGTTGTGATAGTTTTCGTGCAGATTCAGGAACACCACTGGTACAATCAACCCAAATTGCGCCAGATTTAATTTCAAGTGTTTGGATTAGATCCTCAACATCCTGACTGGTTGGTAAGCATGAAAAGATGATATCGGCTTGAACAGCTTGTTGTAATTCTACGGCTTGAGTCTTGTATTCAGTTGCATGTTGTTTAGCTTTGTCAAAATTTCGATTCCAGACATAAACCGTATCGAACTGTTTTGGTAAATGAGCCGCCATGCGGTAACCCATTGCGCCTAAGCCTATAAATGCAACTGAGGTATTCATAATATTCCTTAAAGTTTTAAATTTTTATCGATCGTTGTGCTAACCATTGGGCGAGTGTAGGCCAAAATTCATCAGCGCTTTTTTGACTCGACATCAAGCCTAAATGTCCACCAGGAATAAGAGTAAACGTGACATCACTACTATTTG
Organism: Acinetobacter rongchengensis; assembly: GCF_003611475.1. Lineage (GTDB taxonomy): Bacteria > Pseudomonadota > Gammaproteobacteria > Pseudomonadales > Moraxellaceae > Acinetobacter > Acinetobacter rongchengensis. The sequence goes on from NZ_RAXT01000050.1 coordinate 4,007, forward strand.
TCAATTCGATTAATGGCTTAACTGAATCAGCAGTAACCATTTGATCGCCTTTTCCAGCACCAACCATTAAAGAACAATCGATATTTTTAAGTTCAATTTTATGTTTACTGAGTTGAATAGCACCATCTTTTAATGGGTTTTGTAACCACACATTGAACAACATATCTTGGTTTATACCGCCAGGGTAATCGATCATATGGTTAAGAAAGTTGCCAAGTGTTGCATGTTCTTGCAGCAATTGCTCATCATCTAGATTGAGTAGTAATTGTTTATGACCCTGATACCAGCCTTTAGGATCTAGAATTTTAAATCCAATCGAATTTAAAATACCTGGTGTGTGAATGAGTTTTTTAGGAAGCCCACCTTTATAGAGTGCATTTTGTAATTTAGGACTTTTAAGGATGAGATTGTTAATTTTTTCATAAAGTTTACCAATACCGCCAGAAGCATAACTGTCTATAGGGCTACCTAAAACAATTAAGTTTTTGACATAGTTTGGTTGCTTAAAGGCAGTATAAAGCAGTACAAAAATACCAGCCATGCTCCAACCATGCAGTGAAATTTGATCACTTTTAGCATGTTCACGGATTTTATTGATACAGTAGGGAATTGATCCATCAATAAAATTTAGAAAATTTAGATAATGGTCATTGTAATTAAGCTTACCCCAATCGAGTAAATAGACATCAAAACCTTGTTCTGAAAAATACTTCACCAAAGATCTGTAAGGATATAAGTCATAAATCGCCATATTGATGGCAAGTGGGGCTGTAAAAACAAGTGGTTCTTTGAACTTTCTTTCAGCGGCAGCATAGTATCGAATTTTAGTTTGATGATGTTGTGCAATAATTTCATAGGGCGTACTTTGAGATAACACCAATGACTGACCATTGAAAATACGAGTAGATAAGTTTTTTAATTTTGATCTTCGTTCTTGGAACTTCGTCATAATGTGTGCCATAAGCGCTTTTTGTCTCATTTTTGTACAGAATATCCGAAGTGTAAGTGATAATTTTAGATTATACCTTGACCTTAAATACATCGCGCGCTCAAAATGTTGGCAATATTTTACAAAGGCAGTTTTAGAACTGAGTAGTTGAAATGAGCCAACAAGACGATATCGAATACCAATTGGATACGCTAGCAATTCGCACAGGTCATAATCGTAGTTTTGAGGGTGAGCATAGTGAACCAATTTTCCTGACCTCATCTTTTGTTTGTGAAAATGCTGCTGATGCCGCGGCTAAATTTTCAGGCGAAATTGAAGGAAATACATATTCACGTTATACCAATCCAACGGTACAAGCTTTTGAAAAACGCCTTGCAATTTTAGATGGTGCAGAACGAGCAGTGGCAACCAGTTCAGGTATGGCAGCAGTGCATGCTTTATGTATGGCATATCTTAAAGCTGGTGATCATGTGATATGTTCACGTGCAGTCTTTGGCTCAATTATTTCTTTATTCGAAAAATACGTTGTTAAATTTGCTGTCGACGTAACATTTGTTGATTTGGAAGATTTAGATGCTTGGAAGCAAGCGATTCGTCCGAATACACGTTTATTGTTTATTGAAACACCGTCTAATCCATTGGCTCAAGTGGGCGATATGCAGGCGATTGCCGATATTGCGCATGCGCATGGTGCCTTATTTGCAGTTGATAATACCTTTTGTACACCTGTACTACAGCAACCCATCAAATTTGGTGCTGACTTAATTGTGTATTCATCAACAAAATATATCGACGGCCAAGGTCGTGCATTGGGCGGTGCTGTTGTTGGTAAAAATAAACTGGTTGAAGAAATCAATGGTGTCATCCGTACCCTAGGTAATTCAATGAGTCCTTTTAATGCTTGGGTTTTTTTAAAAGGTCTAGAAACTTTAAGTTTGCGCATGAAAGCACATTGTGAAAGTGCACAAAAATTAGCAGAATGGCTGGATCAACATGAAAAAGTTGAAAAAGTTTATTATGCGGGTTTACCACATCATCCAGGACATGAGTTGGCAAAAAGACAACAATCAGGTTTTGGTGGTGTTGTTTCCTTTGTGGTAAAAGGTGCTCGTCAAGGTGCTTGGACGGTGATTGACCATACACGTTTCTTATCGATTACCAGTAACTTGGGTGATGTGAAATCGACAATTACCCATCCTGCGACGACTTCACACGGTAGAATGTCAGCTGAAGCAAAACAGGCTGCGGGAATTGAAGAAGGTTTAATTCGAGTATCTGTTGGTTTAGAAAATATCGATGATATTATTCGTGACCTTTCGCATGGTTTAGATTTGCTTTAATCAGTTGGTCTGTATATAGGGCTTGTTGACATTTCATAATCGCAAATATAGACGAATGATCAACAAACCCTAAGCATTATTGAAGAATTGAGCTAGGTTTACATCGTTTTTGTTTTAAACCTAGATTACAATATCTGCCAAATTAGGATTTTGTTCGGAGAATTTTATGAATATTAATATGTTGATGCAGCAAGCTCAACGCATGCAAAAAGACATGGAAGCCAATGTTAAAAAGGCAAAGGAACAACTTGCGCAAACTGAAGTTCAAGCAGAAGCAGGTGGTGGTTTGGTGAAAGTTACCATGACTTGCCGTAACGTGGTTAAGCGTATCGAAATTAGCCCAGATTTATTACAAGACGATCCAGACATGATCGAAGATTTGATTGCTGCTGCAATGAATGATGCGGCACGTCAAGCAGAAGTAATTTCTGAAGCAAAAATGAAAGAAGCAAACGCTGGCATGGGATTACCACCAGGTCTATCAGGTTTGTTTTAAGGATTAACAGGTGTTTAGCGACCGTTTTGATCAGCTTGTACAAGCCTTGCGAATCTTACCCAGTGTTGGGCCAAAGTCGGCTCAGCGCATGGCACTACATTTGATTATGAAAAATAAGGAAGGAGCGATTGGTTTGGCGCATGCGCTGAATGAAGCGACTTCCTATATCCATGAATGTAGTCTTTGTCACTCACTGACTGAAAATGAAGTTTGTGATATTTGTTGCTCAAATGATCGTGATGATCAGTTGCTTTGTGTGGTTGAATCACCAGCAGATGTGATGGCAATTGAGCAAAGTGGTAGTTTTAGAGGTAAATATCATGTCCTTGGTGGGCATTTGTCTCCTTTAGATGGCATCGGGCCTGAAGAGATTGGTATTCCATATCTTGTTCAACGCTTGAGCGATGGTAAAATTACAGAAGTGATTTTAGCAACCAATGCCACAGTGGAAGGGCAAGCGACAGCACATTATTTGGTTGAAGCGACTAAGCATTTGTCTTTACAAATGACCCGTATTGCCCAAGGGGTGCCGCAGGGTGGTGAGTTGGAATATGTAGATAGCCATACGCTTAGTCAAGCTGTACATAATCGAATGCGTATGAAATAACAAGCCAAGAGTACGACTAAAGGGTTTGTTGATCTTTCAGATGGGTTTGCGATAATGCAATTGGCCTGAAATGATGAACAAATCCTTTTTTATTTAAAAATATTTACATTTGTTCAAAAGTTTTATGTAGACTCAAAAATGCAATTTAAGAAATGTTTATATTCATCATTTTTATAAAATTTTTTTATTTTAGTAAGTTGTAAAAACTATATATAAATTGGCGATACAATGTTAATTTTGTTGAAAAATAAGGTATTTATGGAGAATTAGTTGAAAAATCTTATATTTAAATTTTATATATTCAGGTAAAATCATATTTTATTTAAATGTAACATTTTGACACAAGCTGACATGTTTCAATTTATCAATCAACAGGCTGAACTCGAAAATGTGTTGGATTTGATGCAACACACCTCGACTTATGGCCTAGACACTGAATTTATAAAAGTCGATACGCTTTGGCCTAAACTCGGTGTGTTTCAAATCAATGTCAATGGTCAAGTGTTTCTACTCGACGGTACAACTTTAGATTTACACAATTTTTGGAACAAACTTTTTCAGGCAAGACAGAATATTTTCCATGCATGCGGTGAAGATATTGACCTCATTTATCATTATTCAGATAAGAAAAATTTAGCAAATGTATTTGATACACAAGTTGGATTGTCCTTCCTTGGGCATGGCTTGCAAGTGAGTTATCAAAATGCATTAAAATTGATCCTCGATATTGATATTGATAAAGATCAGACGCGTTCAGATTGGCTGGCACGCCCGCTGACCAATGAGCAAATGAATTATGCCGCCAATGATGTGTTATATATTATGCATTTGGCAGAAAAGGTAAAGACAGAATTAGCTGAGAAAAATTTGTATCAGCAAGTCATTGAAGATTGTCAAAATTTAACTTTTGAAATTGCTTTAGAGACTCCTAAAGAAAAGCTTTATACAGATATTGGCAATTATCGACATTCACGTAAACAGTTGATGCAATTGCAGCAATTGAGTGTTTGGCGTGAAGAAATGGTAAAGGCACTGAATCAACCACGAAGCTTTATTCTTAAAAGTTCGACCATGATCGATTTGGTTGAAATGAATCCTAAGAATAATTTCCAATTGTCTCATGTGAAAGGTATTCGACCAAATATTGTACGAGAACATGGTAAAACGATTCTAGATTTATTGAAGTTCTTGCCTGAAGTAGATGAATGGCCGTTGCGTATTGCGCGTCCTATTAAGCATTCATCAAAAGGTGTAACACTCGAAGTAGATGAACTGATTTCAAAAATCTCTTTAGAGACACAAGTTCCGAAAGAAGTGCTTATGCGCAAAAAATGGCTAAATGCACTCTATCATCATGTGGTATTTAATGGTGATGAACAGGATTTACCGCGGTATTTATTGGGTTGGCGTTATGATTTATTAACACAGCCATTAATTCGTATGTTACGTAATGATCTGAATTATTTAAGTACGCAAATGAAGGTAAATGATTAATTTATAAATTATTGATCACGAATTTTTTAGAAAGATTTTATTTAAGAATAGAAATTTCAGGATGATCAAATATTTAACAATTGATCATAAATAACGACTGATGCGTTAGTTTTCGATACTGTATCTGTCGTTTTTTTCATGTATGCTGTGATATGAGTTTTATTGAAGCTGTTGTTTAAAATGCATTGTGATATTTATAAATCGAGCAAAAAAGATGAAATGTATCTTTATGTGGCTCGTCCAAATCATCCAAATGAAGATGAAAATGCCGATCCTTTAGCGGTCTTGTCTGAACCTTTACGTGCTGCTTTTGGTCGTGCAACCCATGTCATGCATCTTGAATTAAATGAAAATAAAAAATTGGCACGTGTCAATGTGTTACATGTTTTAGATTCATTAAACACAAAAGGCTTCTTTATTCAAATGCCGCCAGAGGGCTTAATTAACCCAAATGCGGTTGAACCAGAGGGACTACGTGGTGCTTGAACAGTTATCAGGAATATGGGCAAATTTCTTACACCTATTTGATTCTATACCAGAAGATAATATTGCGATCTCAGTCTATGTTCTTGGGACAGTTTTGATTTTATGGTGTTGGTATTCGATTGCAAAACGTTTACCTTCACCACTTGGCGGTATTACATGGATCATTCTATTTGCAATTATTGCAACCCCAACAATTTCTGAAGGACCTAATTCCGAAGTTGCACCTGCGATTTTTGGATTGTTATTTGGTGTTTTAACCAAAGATTCTCCTTTAATTTGGTCAAATCTTGCATTGATTGTATTTGTCATAGGTGTTGGTTTGATTGTTGGATTCTGTTGGTCTAAATACACAGCCAATAAAAGTACAAAACAAAGCACTGTAGCAAAAAATATTTCACCACTTTAAATAAAAAATAAAGGTTATTTATGTCTGTTGATTCACAACAATTCACAGGTACAGAGCAATATATTGCGACTGATAGTTTAAAACTTGCTGTAAAAGCAGCTCGTGCATTACAAAAGCCATTATTGGTGAAAGGTGAGCCGGGTACAGGGAAAACCTTGCTTGCAGAACAAGTTGCAGAAAGTCTAGGCTTAAAGCTCATCACTTGGCACATTAAATCGACCACTAAAGCACAGCAAGGCTTGTATGAGTATGATGCAGTTTCACGTTTACGTGATAGCCAGCTTGGTGACGATCGTGTTTATGATATTAAAAACTATATCAAGCCAGGTAAACTGTGGGAAGCGTTTACCAGTGAAGAACGTTGTGTATTATTGATTGATGAAATTGATAAAGCAGACATCGAATTTCCTAATGATTTGTTGCATGAGTTAGACAAAATGTCTTTCTTTGTGTATGAAACAGATGAAACGATTACAGCGACACAACGTCCGATCGTGATCATTACTTCAAATAACGAAAAAGAGCTTCCAGATGCATTCTTGCGTCGTTGTTTCTTCCATTATATTGAATTCCCTGATGAAGCAACCATGCGTGAAATTATCGCAGTACATTTTCCTCATATCTCAGGGACTTTGGTTTCAGAAGCTTTACAAGTATTCTTTAAATTACGTCAAGTTCCAGGTTTGAAAAAACCACCATCAACTTCAGAATTGATTGATTGGTTAAGTTTACTTATGGCAGATGATCTGCCTGAAGACGTATTGCGTAACCATGACAAATCAAAAGCGATTCCACCGCTGTATGGCGCACTCATCAAAAATGAGCAAGATGTACAATTGCTTGAGCGCTTAGCCTTTATGTCACGTCGTTAATAGGGGGATCGCAACATGTTTGTGCGATTGTTTTATACCCTGAGAAAATACGGTGTACCTGTTTCGACACGTGAACTGATTGATTTAAATCAAGCAATCAGTCAAGGTTTAATTTTTGCTGATCAAGATGATTTTTATGAATTGGTGAAAACGGTAATGGTCAAAGATGAAAGATTCTTTGACAAGTTTGACCGTGCCATGAAAGATTATTTTGAAGGTATTCATACTTTTGATATAGATGACTTGCTGAATAAAGTTCAAAAGCTACCAAAAGATTGGTTTGATTTAGAACTTCTTGAAAAGCATTTAACTCCCGAGCAACGTGCTGAATTACAGAAAGCGGGTTCGCTTGAAGAATTGATGAAAATGTTGGAAGAGCGCTTGCGTGAACAACATAAAAAACATCAAGGTGGAAATCGAATGGTAGGTACTGGCGGAACGTCTCCGTTTGGTGCTTTTGGCGATCATCCTGAAGGTGTCCGGATTGGTGGCCCAAGCCGTAAAAATTCTGCTGTAAAGGTTTGGGAACAACGTAAATATCAAAACCTAGACGATGAGCAAATTTTAGGTACACGCCAAATGCAAATGGCTTTGCGTCGTTTGCGTAAGTTTGCTCGTCAAGGTGCGGCTGAAGAGTTAGATATCAAAGGCACAATCTATGAAACGGCCAAGCAGGGTATTTTAGATGTTCAAATGGTGCCTGAGCGTCGTAATCGTATTAAAGTTTTGATGTTGTTTGATGTGGGAGGGTCTATGGATTCTCATATTGCACAATGTGAAAAACTGTTTAGTGCTGCAAAAACAGAGTTTAAGACTTTAGAATATTTTTATTTTCATAACTGTTTATATGACTATGTTTGGAAAGACAATCATCGACGTTCTTCGACACGTATGAACACGTGGGATTTATTCAATACCTATGGTAAAGACTATCGTGTTATTGTGGTTGGTGATGCAAGTATGGCACCTTATGAGTTAAAGTCAGTCGGTGGCTCTGTTGAATATATGAATGATGAGGCAGGCGATGTATGGTTACGTCGCTTACGCAATCATTTTGAAAAAACAGCATGGTTAAATCCTGAAGAACAGGGATACTGGCACTATACGCAAACCATTAATATGATTAAGCAAATATTTGACGATCACATGTTTCCAATGACCTTAAAAGGTATTGAGGATATGACCAAGTATTTATCTCGTTAAATAAGCAAATAATAGGTATTAAATTAGTCAAAAGCTGAGTTGAATCACATTAGAATTCAACCTGCAATTTTTAAATGAGGGAATGAAATGAATCATCATATCAATGGTGTTGCTCTACCGAATGAAGACGGATTTTTTGGTGAATATGGTGGTCAGTTTATTCCTCCTCATTTAAAACAGGCTATGGATGAAATTAATACTGCTTATGAAGAGATTCGCAAGACGCCTGCATTTCAAAATGAATTAGCAGACTTATTTACGCATTATGTCGGCCGTCCAAGTCCTTTGTTTTATGCAAAACGGCTTTCAGATCAGTTGGGCGGTGCGCAGATTTATCTGAAACGTGAAGATCTAAATCACACTGGTGCTCATAAAATTAACCATTGTTTAGGTGAGGCTTTACTTGCTAAATATATGGGAAAAACTAAGGTCATTGCTGAAACTGGTGCGGGTCAGCATGGCGTGGCTTTGGCAACAGCATGTGCCTTAGTCGGTATTCCTTGTGAAATTCATATGGGGCAGGTAGATATTGAAAAAGAGCACCCAAATGTCGTGAAAATGAAGATTTTGGGCGCAAAATTAGTTGCGGTAACACAAGGTACTGCAACACTAAAAGATGCCGTAGATAGTGCATTTGAAGAGTATTTAAAAGATCCTGAAAATTATATTTATGCGATTGGTTCAGTTGTCGGCCCACATCCTTTCCCTAAAATGGTACGTGATTTTCAGTCGATTATTGGCAATGAAATCAAAGTTCAAGCCCAAGATCGTTTTGGTGCTCAACCTGATTATGTTGTGGCCTGTGTCGGTGGTGGTTCAAATGCGATTGGGGCATTCACAGCATTTCTAAATGATGATGCTGTCAAGTTGGTTGGGGTAGAGCCAGCAGGACATGGTTTGAATACAGATATGCATTCTGCGACATTAACACTGGGCAAACCAAGTCAAATTCATGGTATGGCATGTTACGTTCTTGAAAATGAGCAGGGTGAACCATTGCCAGTACATTCTATTGCTTCAGGATTGGACTACCCAGGTGTTGGTCCTCAACATAGCTTCTTGAAAGACATTGGACGTGTTGAATATTCAACAGCAACAGATCAAGAATGTTTGGATGCTTTTATAACATTGTCTCGTGTGGAGGGAATTGTTCCTGCATTAGAGAGTTCACATGCTGTGGCTTGGGCAATTCGTGAAGCACCTAAAATGGACAAAGACATTAAAATTGTTGTGAATTTATCAGGCCGTGGTGATAAAGATGCTGATTATGTCGCAGGAAAATTGGGTTTAAATTAATTCAATAGCCACCCATTAAATCGGTATTTTAAGCCATGTTAAAATACCGATACGACAGTCTATTTAAAATTAACCTGAAATATATTGTTGTAATTGTTCAATCAGTTTTCTTTGATCTTCCATGGTGGCTTTAACCAAATCGCCAATAGAGATAAATCCAACCAGTTTGTCACCCTCCATCACAGGTAAATGACGCAAATGACCATCGGTCATCAGGTTTAAACACTCTTCTACCGTATGACTTGGCATCACTGAAATGACTTTAGGTGTCATAATTTCTGCAACAGTGGTATGGTCCGAAGTACGTTGCATCAAGGCGATTTTACGGGTGTAATCACGTTCAGATAAAATTCCAACGACTTTCGAATCTTGAGTGACAACCAGCGCACCAATCCCTTTATTTGCCATCAGCGTAATGGCTGCTAATACAGTGGCATTTGGTGAAATGGTATGAATTTCTTGTCCAGCTTTGTCTTGAATCACTTGTGCTACTGTCGTCATAATTATTCTTCCTTTTCATTGATGCTTATGTTGCATCCTTTTAACTTAACTGTATTTTCAAAGATTGCAAATACTTTGCAGTCAAAAATATAACAATAAAACTTTACAGTGGTTTTAAAACGCCGAAATTGTTTTGAAATTAAACAGCTTGAAATTGAATATTGTTGTTAAAAAAGAAATGATGCATCTGAGTTGTTGAAAGTTTAAATTTACGTGATGATGAATTAAACAATGCAGGCTTAACATTGAGACGCTTTAAAGTCGGTAGCAATGATTCTTCAAAATCTTTGGGGGTGATTTTTCGCGGGGTATAATGTGGCCAATGAATTTTTGCATACTGAAATGCTTGTACTGAATTGAGCCAAAAGGGAAAGAAGACTTCATTCTGATCAGACTTCATCGCCCAGCCTTCATGGTACAAGCCCCACAATACGCCGCAATACATTAATGATTTTAAAATTGAAATTTTAAGAAACAACTCATTAGAGATAGGTTGAAGATGAATATATTTTTTCATGATTAATGATCGTGTCTAGTGCACTCACCATTCTAAAGGAAATTCAGTTGAGAACAGCGTACACTTTGTATTGAATCGTAAGAATTTATTAAAATCAGTCTGAAAATAAATCATTAAAAAACAGGGATTAAAAAACGCCACCGAGGTGACGTTTAATTATGCTTGCAGTGTGGCCATCTTTTGCCAGTACTGCGCTTTAAGTGAATCTCGTTCTACGCGGAAACCTTGGAAATAAAGTTCTGCAAGAAACATTGCTGCTTTACCATGTCCTGCTTTTGCTGCATCTTCTAATGCTTTTACCGCATCTACAAAGTTCATTTCACATTGAATTGTATTAACTGCATTTGCATAAACATGTTCTAAGTCTTGATGAGAGATTTGATGAATCATATATAACTCCTTATTGTAATTATGATCTTTAACTCGGCTCCCCAATGGAACCTACACTTAACTAATCTAACTTAACTTTATTAAACTAATATTACAATTTACTTTACTTGTCAAGTAAATCGCAAAAGGTACTTGACGAAGGTTTGATTACATGATTAAACATTAATCAGAAATAATATTTATTAAAATTAATATGAGAATTATGACAAAGGGAGAACAACATGACAAATGTAATAGATGGATTTACTTTTGATGTACCTCCAGCTGAATCTCAAATCGTTGAATTAGCTCAGTATCATCGTAAACAGTTGGACGAAGCAATTTATCATCAAGAAATACATCTTGGTGACTATTGTTTGGCACAACGAAAACGCGTTTACGATTATACCAAAGATTTGAATCCAACGCAAAAAGCGGGGTTTTATCGTATATATGATGGTGAATTAAGAAGACTTGCAGACGATGATGATTTACATCCTGCGCATGCAGAAAGTGGGGTCGGGGTATTTGCTGTGAGTATTGTGCTGATCATTATTGCGGTTATTTTATATTTCGCATTTTTGAGAGCGGTGATTTAGTTGGGATTCAATTGAAAAATTTCTAAATCAAAAACCTTATTCAATTTTATGTGAATAAGGTTTTTTCTATGTAAACTCAATTTTCAGCACATTTGTAGCACAATGATTAAAAAGTTAGAAACTAACTGTGTATTTCATCAAACAAAACTGAGCTGTCTGAAAATGTTATGCAATGCAACGCTAAGAAAGCGCTATATTTTTCTGTAAAGGATGATTAAACTATCGAGAGTTAGAGGTAGTTCATGCGCAAATTCAAAGCTTATTTTCAAAAATTATATTCTTCATTTCCGATGGAAAATATCTTGAATTATTGCGTTATCAGTATGATTTCTATCATTTTGATTGTTGCGGCTTTGGCTTTGCTTCGACCAATTAATGCTGAACAATATCGTTTGGTGACACAATATTCAAAACAAGCAACATGCCCTAAAACTCAAAAAATAGCAGTTCAATTGCAACATCAAGAGAGCATTAAAAGAATAGAATATCTACGATTATTACGCGCTTATCATTTTGAAAATAGTCATGTTAAAAAATATCCTGCTGTAGATATAGCTGATCCTGAATAAAAAGTTCACTTTATTTGGAAGGTCTAAGTGTGGTTTTAATGATCAAATTAGGCGTGTCTGGTTGGATGATTTGAGCTGATTTTATGTTGTTATTTAACATATTTTTTAAAGCTTTTTCATCTAACTGATTTGCAACAATCACGAAAGTGAGACGGTCAGCGTGTAAATGCTTTTGAATGGCATGTTGTAATTGCTGTGGTGTTATTTCACTCAGCTGTTTTTGATATTGAGTGAGATAATCTGCTGGAAGTTGATAGAAACCAATTGCTGCGATTTGTGCATTAATATTGGCATTTGAACTGAATGTCATGGGGAAAGAGCGCAGCATTCCTTCTTTTGTTTCTTCAAGTTGTTTGTTCGAAATTGGTTTTTTAATAAAATCATTTAATGCTTGGTGGCTCACACGAATACTGTCCATCAACTGATTTTGTTCTGTTGCATAGCTTAAACTAAACAAACCTCGTGCTGCTGTTGATGTCAGTGTGCTATAAGCGCCGTAGGTATAACCACGTTTTACTCGTAACTCTTTCATCAGTACAGAATTAAAGCCATTGCCGCCAAACATCTGGTTTGCAACTTCTAAGGCGATTCGATCAGGATCATTACGTTTGATAGCCAAGTGACCCATTGTTACATGGGCTTGGGTTGAGTTGTATGGAATATATTGAATATTAAAATCTTTTTGATCTTGCGGTTCCAGAAGCGCAGCTGCTGGTTGACCTTGAGTCAGATTTTGACTGATTAAGTTTGAAATGTGTGTCGCTTCAGTATTGGTTAAATTGCCAGTAATCGCAATATTCATATTTTGTGCAACGAGTAATTTATCCCGAAACGAGCGTAACAGTTCAGGAGTAATTTTTTGAATACTCCCATTGGTCCCTACTGTTGGTTCTGCATATGGATGTTGTCCATATAAAGCGCGATAAAATTTTATGCCCATCAGTCGGCTTGGGTTTTCTTGGAGTTGTTTTTGCCCCACTTTGGTATTATTGAGCGCAAGATTTAAACCCGATGCTTTGAATTGAGAATGGTTGAGTACATGCAACATCATGTTGATGGCAGGGTTAAGTTTCTCAGGATCAGACAATACCCGTAGCTTAACGATAAACATATCTCGATAAGCATTGACATTAAACTGAGCACCAAGACCTTCAAATGTTGAGACAATTTCTTTGGCAGAATATTGTTCTGTACCTTCTGTAATCAGTTTTGCAGCCATATTTGACATGCCAAATAACCCTTTACCAAGGGTTTCATCTTGCGCTGAACCCGCGTTAAAGGTGAGTTGAATATCTACGATGGGCAAATCTTGTGCAGCGACAAATAGTGTTCGGACATTTTGGTTATTTTGTAAATCTTGTACAAATGGCGCCTGATAGTGTTGTTGTTCACCTAGGTTTTTGAGGCTTTGTAATGCAGAAATGGCTTTTAAATGTGTTTCAGACTGCGGTGTTAAAGTGTCTTCATGTTGATTAGGTGTTGTCTCGGCATGGTTTAGCGTGGGACATAACAAAATACTGAGTAAAAATAATGGTTTTTTTAAGGATATTGTGAATAAACGCATTGTCATCATCCTATTTATCTTTTGGCGTTTCTGGCGTCAAATACAAACTACTGAGGTTTTCTTTGACGAAGTAAATATTGGCAATACGTTGTAAGTCTTGTGGTGTGACAGTGTCGTAATGTTTAGGTAATTCATCAATAAGGCGAAAACTTAAGCCATTCACCTCAAGTTTACCGATCATATTGGCTTGTCCACCAATATCATCTTGGCTATAGATTAGATTTGAAATAAAGTTGTTTTTAACGCGATCAAGTTCAGTTTGATTGACCAATTCAGTTTTAAATAAATTCATTTCTTTTTCTATTGCAGTTTTTGCTTCATCCAAAGACACACCTTCACTGGGTAATGCTGAAATCATAAATAAGCTATCACCGCGATTATAAGGTTCATAACTCACACTAATTGCAGTTAAAACCCTTTTATCTCGAACTAAGCGGTCTTGGAGTCGTGCAGAAATACTGCCATCCAATAATGATTGGATAATGGTTAAAGCATAGGCATCCTGTGGATTTTTTGCTGTCGCAATAGAACGAACGTTCCAAGCCATAAACAAATTTGGGACTTGGACTGGAAGTTCGATTTCCATATGGCGATAACCCACTCGATCAAACTCAAGTACATCATTACGGTCAGGGAGTTCTTGTTTAGGAAGTACTGCAAAATATTTTTCAACTTGTTTTAAAGCTTGTTCGGCATTGACATCACCAACAATCACCAATGTTGCATTATTGGGGGTGTACCAAGTTTGATACCAATGTTTTAAGTCATCTACTTGAATATTTTTCAAATTCTTCATAAAGCCAATCACAGGTTGCCGATGGTGACTGGTTGGATAAGCAATCCATTTAAAGCGCTCATATGCTAAATTTCGAGGATTGTCATCTGTTCTTTGCCGTCTTTCCTCCATCACAACTTTGATTTCAGGTTCAAAATCTTGTTGTTTCAATACAAGATTTTTCATTCGATCTGCTTCTAATTCCAATGCTAATGGAAAATACTTTTTAGGATAAAGTTGATAGTAATTGGTGTAATTATTATAGGTTGTGGCATTGGTTTGTCCGCCATACAATCGGCTTAGACGAGTGAATTCATTATTAGGAACTTTTTGCGTGCCTTTAAACATCATATGTTCAAGTACATGAGAAATGCCGAGTACATTGCCAGACTCATCGCTGCTACCAACCCCATACCAAATTTGTGTCATGACAATTGGCGAACGATGATCTTCTCGAATGATGACTTTTAAACCATTTTTTAATGTAGTCTCAAAGGTGCTTCTTGCCAATTGACTCTGTGTTTCAGCATATATCTGGCTCGTCCAAATACTGAACGATGCAAATAGAATAGAGCGAATAAAGGTTTTATTTTGTTGCATAGGTCTGATGAATTTAGCTTTGAAAATACGCACAAATCGCCTAGATATTCTTTTAAAATTTATAACTATTCTCAAAAAATTAACCATTTAAAGCAAGTGTTTCATGTTGCATTTTGGTTCGAGTACTTTAAAGCCAGTAAAACGCTAAAATCAGTGTAATTTATGCTAAACTCTTTCTTTTTTAACGCTATGCTTTTCAAGGAATCGGCATGCAAGAACAGCAAAATAAATTCTTGATTGATGCGGATATCGGGGATGACGATGTCACTTTACCTAGTTTACCAGCCGTTGATGTGCCTATTATTGAAAATAATAAAATAGAAGCCGCTCCAACTCCTACCCAAGAACCTGTAAATACCACAGAACAAGCTACTCAAGTTGTAGAATCAAGCAAAGGCGGTTTCTTTAGCCGAATGAAAGAAGGTTTAACCAAATCTCGCAAGAACTTTGCAGATGGTATGGTTAATATTTTGATCGGTGGTAAAGAAATTGATGATGAGCTGTTAGAAGAAGTTGAAGAACAACTTTTAGTTGCTGATATTGGTGTCGATGCAACCAAAACAATTATTGCAAATTTGACTGAACGTACAGCACGTGGTGATTTAATCTATTCACATTCACTATATAAAGCATTGCAAGAAGAATTGGTTGCTTTGCTAGCGCCACGTGTAAAGCCTTTACATATTGACCCAAATAAAAATCCATTTGTGATTTTAGTGGTCGGCGTGAATGGTGTGGGTAAAACCACGACCATTGGTAAGTTAGCGAAACGCTTGCAAGGTGAAGGTAAGAAAGTCATGCTTGCTGCGGGGGATACTTTCCGTGCTGCTGCGACAGAACAGCTTCAAATTTGGGGCGAACGAAATAATATTGCCGTTGTGGCGCAAGGTCATGGAGCAGATAGTGCTTCGGTTATTTTTGATGCATTTGAAAGCGCACGCGCCAAAGGTGTCGATGTACTGATTGCAGATACAGCAGGGCGTTTGCATAACAAAAGTAATTTGATGCAAGAGTTGACCAAAGTTAAACGTGTCATGCAAAAGATTGATGCAACAGCACCGCATGAGATTATGTTGGTTGTTGATGCAGGTACAGGGCAAAACGCGATTAATCAAGTTGAGACTTTTGATGAAGCTGTTGGTTTGACAGGTCTGACCATTACCAAACTGGATGGTACTGCCAAAGGTGGTGTGTTGTTTAATATTGCTAGCCGTACTCATGTACCCATTCGCTTTATTGGTGTGGGTGAGAAAATTGATGATTTACGTCCATTCTCTGCCAAAGCATTTGTTGCTGCATTATTTGAAACTGATAAATAATCTTAGAAATTTATCTTTGTGAATCAGTTTTTATAAATAGGTCATTGAATAAATGACCTATTTTTTATGGAAATTTTGCATGATGAATATTTCTGTATCCTTCTTAGTTCATTCGTAAAAATAATGAATATTGGTATTTAGACTTGCTAAATCTATAATTGTTCTAAAAATAGAACACATTGTTATTGATTTAAGGCTGACGAGAGGCTTTGAGATCTCCTAAACTGTGAACATCTTAAAGAACACGACCAAAATGGTCAGCGAAGGATTACAACCATGTCATTTTTAAATCAAATTAAACAACGCCGTACCATTTATGCGATTGGTAGAAATGTCAGCTTAGATCAAGCTAAAATAGAAGAAATCATCAAAGAAGCAGTAAAACAAAGTCCATCATCATTTAACTCACAATCTTCACGTGCAGTGATTTTATTTGGTGATTCACATGTTAAGTTTTGGACTATTGTTTTAGAAACTTTGCGTAAAATTGTTCCTGCTGAAGCATTTGAAGGTACAAATGCCAAAATTAACAGTTTTATTGCAGGTGCAGGCTCAGTATTGTTTTATGAAGATATGGCTGTGATCAAAGGTTTACAAGAACAGTTTGCTTTGTATGCAGATAACTTCCCAGTGTGGGCTGAACATTCTACTGCGATTGCACAATTTGCAACGTGGACAGCTTTGTCAGAAGCGGGTATTGGTGCTTCATTACAGCATTATAATCCGATTGTAGATGAAGAAGTTGCTGAAGTGTTTGGTATCCCAGCAGATTGGAAACTTCGTGCACAGTTAGTATTTGGTTCAATTGAAGCACCTGCTGGTGAAAAAACATTTATTGATGATGCAACACGTTTTAAAACGTTTAACTAATTGTTTATTTAAATAAATTTTTCAAAGCAGATTAAAGAGCACTTCGGTGCTCTTTTTTTATATCTTAACCAAGATGAAGTAACAAAAGCCATCAAACAGTTATTTGTCATAAAACTGTCATCACGACATTGCATAGTGCTTTAAATTTTACAGTTTTTTGACAAAAGAGTAGAACAACATGGCATTTAAATATGGCGTTGTTGCATTAGGTTTAATGCTAAGTGGATCAGTTTTTGCAGCAGTGACGATTTCTGCACCTGAGGAAATTGTGTTACTTGCGGTGAATGATCAAGAAGTGAATACAGGATTATTCCGCTCAAAAAATAACGAATATAAAGTTGATGCGGGCACTGTAGATTTAAGCGTGCGTTATCAACAGTATTTTGAGCATTTAAATGGTGAACATGACATTTTAAAATCGGGTGTGGTGACGATTAAAGCACCTGATTTGAAGGATGGTCAAACTTATAAACTGGCTTTGGTTAATGCGCCTAAAAGTTTTGATGATGCCAAAAAGTATGCAGAGCAGCCTACAGTGGCAATCTATGATCGCAAGAATCAATTATTGGTTCAGCAAACAGGGGCCAATAATGAGCAAAAACCATGGTTAAGTACAGGTATTTTTGGAAAGGTTGTGGATTTGACTTCGCGTAATAAAGCACCGAGCAATCAACCAGCAGCAGTATATGCAACTGTAAATACAACAGCGCAAACGGCCACTGTACAACCCGTATCTACAAATTCAACAGATCAGCAATTGATTCAAATGTGGCAGAAAGCATCTAAGGCAGAACGTCAAAAGTTTATGACCTGGTTGGCTGAGCAGTAATTTAGTTATTAACCAAGATTTATTGAAGACCACAGTGTGGTCTTTTTTGTCGCTAATAAATGTTGATACACGTAATGTTTTGATTTTCTAATGTTGGTATATTTGTGCTAATGAAAATATAGAAAAACAAATGAAATGAAGCCTTTAAAATTTAGATTTGCACAAAGTACAGATATTACAAAGCTTGTGGATCTTATTAACTCCGCATATCGCCAACAACACGGCAATAGTTGGACCAGTGAAGCTGAAATTGTCTCAGGACAACGTATCAATGCCTCACAGCTAGAACATGCATTATTTCAAGATCACTTTCAGTTGTGGATTGCTTTACAGGATGAGCAAATAGTGGCTTGTATTGGCTTAACGTTTAATTTGTACGATGTAGAAATAGGGACATTTTGCATCGCACCACATTTTCAAAATCAAGGCATAGGCAAACAGGTTCTAGACTTTGCTGAAAATTATGTAAGGCAACAAATACGATTAGAACATCAACATTTAAATGATTTTGTAATGTGGGTATTGAGTGTGCGAACTGAATTGATTGAGTATTATGAGCGCCGTGGCTATGTACAGACGGGTGTGATAGATAATTATCCTTTAGATGCTGACGTTGGAAAACCGATAGTTGATTTACATTTGATTGAGATGCGGAAAGCGATTGTTTTATGTGTAGATTAACTAGTTAAGGAGTAAATATGTCTCTTGAGCAATTGAATATAATGGCTACAT
>NZ_RAXT01000051.1 GCF_003611475.1 Acinetobacter rongchengensis
ATATTATTCGCCTTTATTCATGATCTTTTGAATTCGCTCTTCAGGAATAAGTGCATCATGAAGGACCTTTTCGAAAGAAACCTTGCTTGGTGCAGTTGGCTTCACATTAGACTTATAACTTCGTTGAGATTGCATTTGTGGTGGTAATGTGAGAAAAGCCTGCAACTGAGCCGTCGTCACTTGCAGAACTATCGCAAGCCTATTAAGAAAATGTAATGGAACAGAAGCTAGCTCAACTCTTCTTCCACCAAAAGCTATTAAAACTTGCTTTGGAAGATCTAATAATTTTGCTGCATTTGAAAAACGCTGTGGGGGTATATCTACTATTTCCGATTGTTGGGCAAGCCCAATACGAAAGCGGTCTAAGGCTGATTCAATACTTTTCTGATCATCTAGAGTAAGTGGTACACTGTCATCAACCTCACGAGACAACTCAAGTGACAGATCGACTAATTCATTAGCATATTCAGGGAATTCTATTAAATACTTTCGTAAGGTATTTTTACTAGAATCAAATTCTACTGAGAAGTCCCTCAATACATCCTCTCGAGAAATATGTTGATTTTTCATTATAATTTCTCCTTATCTTCCAGTCTCTTACGTAAAGTTGCAAACGCAGAATCGCGATGATTACGAATGGTTTTATCGGACTTATTTAACGCTTTACTAATCGTCATTTCATTTGGGTCTTTCGAAGTAATTGGTATATCGTGACACCACATTAAGACAATTTGTTGCTGAAGTGGTGATAAACCATTAATCGATTCATGTAGGTTACGTCGGTAATATTCTTTATCAAGCTCATTTACGTCGAAAGGATCATAGGCCTCTATTGCATTTTCAACCTCTGGTAGGATGTCATCATCTTCACCATATAATCCTTGAGTAAGATTATATTTATTTTGAATTTTATTTTTTGCATCACTTCGATCATTAGCTAAAGCAGCATTAAAGTTAACTTCAAAATAATCAAGACGATCATCATAATTAGCCTGATCTGCTAATAATAGGTCAATAAAATCATCAAGAACTTTATCGCGAATTTCCATATTAATTAACGAAGGACTTGTTCCACCTAGGCTATGAGATTTAGGAAGATGACGATGCATTCTTTCTAAAAGGGTTGTTAGTAACTTCTCTCGAAGCCAAGAATTATTAGTATTCCTAATAAAATAGAGCAATGTTTCACTTGATATGAAACCAGCTATTGAGTTTGGCCAAATAACACTTCTGGCTACAATCTCCTCATCATTGATCTTTTCTAGTTCATTAATCTCACATTCAACTATACTACGTCGAGTGTATAGAACACCCTCCCTACTAGCCTTTCTTAGTGGTCTAGCCATAAAGCACCTTAACAACCTTCATACTCGATCATTTTTCAATATTAATTATTGGTAATTAATCCTAAAAATCAGAAATATGATATATAATAACAATATGTTAATTATATTATTAATAGTCAAGCATTTCCTAAAGTTCACGATAGCTAATGCCATATTTACAACACCAGCGCACAGCCCAAAGAATGATCTCACCCTGAAAATGTCTACAATGGAAAGGATTCATATACTGAACTTTTAGCTAAAAGGGTATTTTGCTTATCATCAATAGCTATTTGCAACAGTGCCCATTGACTTACAAATGCGAGGTTGTTCAATCCAAGCATAATAAACTAATCCAATGATATTGAGATTACAAAAAAGGCTGAATAAATTTTCCGTAAACTCTATAATTAACTATAAATCATAAACTATGAAAAAATCATTTTAAACCATATGGATATCCGACCAAGTTTACTCAGCTACATCTTTGCAGACTCTACCAAATGGCGAATCAATTATACTTTTCCTGAGCTGATACTTGAACTGGATACCAAAATCATAAAGCTTAATCCTGAACAAGTGCTAGAAACACATATTCAGAAAGGTTGGATATGGTCATCATTAACACTGGAAACGCTCGATCAAAATTTTCAGTTTAAAGGTATATTCAACGCGCAGGCTGAAGAGTTTAAAATCAAACTTAATGATGATGCAGAATTCCTAAGAAATAAAAGAAATGCTGAAAAAATTAAGGAAACTTTAAAACCTTTCTTACTAGAATACCAAAATTTTATCCAACAAAATATTTACCTATCCTATCGTCTATGCAACCTGTTTAGATCAGACTTATCACAAAGATCAAAAGCATCAGTAGAACAATTTAATAGCCTCATTCAAAGGGATAGCACTTTGGCATTTGAGCCTGTACTACAAAACCAGTTTGAACAACTACGGCAGTTTATTGAATTTTCTATTCAGGCAAACTACGCTATTGATGCCAAAAATAAGCGCTTCGTTGAAAGTGAGTTAAAAACTTTTAAGAAGTTTTTCGATCAGGTAGAAAGTACGCCACTAACTGATGAACAACGGGTTTCCTCCATCATCTTTGAAGACCGCAACCTATTGGTCGCTGCAGCGGGTTCGGGGAAAACATCAACGATTGTTGGAAAGGTGGGATATGCCCTATTAACTGGACTCTATAAACCAGAAGAGATTTTGGTTC
This sequence comes from Acinetobacter rongchengensis, assembly GCF_003611475.1. Taxonomy (GTDB): domain Bacteria; phylum Pseudomonadota; class Gammaproteobacteria; order Pseudomonadales; family Moraxellaceae; genus Acinetobacter; species Acinetobacter rongchengensis. Next base: position 2,548 of record NZ_RAXT01000051.1, read on the forward strand.
TTGCATTCAATAAAAATGCAGGTGAAGAACTGAGTGAACGTATTAGCTTTAGGCTAAAGGATATTCTCTCCAATTTTGATACTAGTGTTGAAGCACTTAATTTCCATAAATTTGGTGTTAAGGTCATTGGAAAAGCAACAGGTAAAAGCCCATCTGTATCCAACGATGCAGGAAAGCCTCAAGCCCTCCTAAACCGAATTATTCAACAATTAATCGAAACAGACTCAGACTTTCAGGAAAAGTATCTTTTATTTAAAACTGCTTATTTAAGAGCTCCGTTGTCACCTTTTGCTTTTAAGACTAGAAATGATTGGGAGAAGGCGCAGAAACGATCATTTGATAGATTCAAGGATGGCTTCGAAACCTATCAAGGAGAGATTGTTAAATCACATGGTGAAAAAGCAATAGCCAACTGGTTATATAGCCAAGGAATTCCTTATCAGTACGAAAAAAACTACGAGCATGAAACAGCTGATGAAGCCCACCGCCAATATAAGCCTGATTTTTACCTGCCTGAAATAAACCTATATCTGGAACACTACGCTGTAGACCAGCATGGCAAACCGCCTGCACATTTTGGACAAAAGTATCTGGATGACATGAAATGGAAATCAGGAATCCATCAACAATATAAAACCGATTTAATCTCTACCACCTTTCATGAGTTTATTACAGGTTCCATTTTCAGGAAGTTGGAACAGGAACTTAAATCAAGAGGGCAAGTATTTAAGCCACGTAGCCTTACTGAGATCAACGCTAAAGCACAGTCCATCTATGAACATGATGCCAATGAACTTTATGTCAGTTTTTTAAGTCACTACAAATCTAATCAGGCGGACATTGCTAGTCTATTAGCCAAACCATCACTTAGCCAACGAGAGAGTCTTTTTTTACAGCTATTTTCTAAGGTATACCAACGCTACGATCAGTTATTAAAAACCAGTAAAGAACATGACTTTGATGACCTACTCATTGAATCTGCTCAGTTAATCAATGAGAACAAATATAAAAGCCCTTTCAAGCTTATTATAGTGGATGAATTTCAGGATACATCACAAGCAAGGGCTAGACTCATTCTGTCCTTATTGAATCAGGCACCAGAAGCAAAACTATTTTGTGTTGGGGATGATTGGCAAGCTATATACCGCTTTGCAGGTTCAGACATCAGCATTTTTACACAGTTTGAAAGGGTCTTTGGTTATACCAAACAAACAAAGCTCACCCAGACCTTCCGCTCCAATCAGGGTATTGCCAATGTTGCCAGTGGCTTTATCCAAAAAAATAAATCTCAACTTCAAAAAGTCGTCAATGCCATTGATAAGACCACTAGTAAAGTTGTTGAAATAAACTTTTTAACAAAGGCTCAGGAAATTAACGAATACCTGACGAGAACAATTATGGAAATCAATAATGCCAGTGCAAGTTCCGGCAAGAAAAAATCCATTTATATTTTGGGCCGCTATAAACACCACAAACCTAATTTAGACAGTATTTTACCATTTCTCAGAAATTGTACTTTTGAGTTTAAAACCATTCACTCTTCAAAAGGCTTACAGGCAGACTATGTCATTCTTCTAGGATTGAATAGTGGTGGTAGCGCATTCCCTGCTGAAAAAGAAGATGATCCTCTTCTAAACTTAGTCCTACCACAACCTGAGATACATGACTTTGCTGAAGAACGCCGTCTGTTCTATGTTGCACTAACGCGTGCAAAAGAAAAGGTTTATTTAATCGGTGAACGAGGTTCTATTTTCCTTGAAGAAATTACCAAAGATCAGAGTTTTAAAGAATTTATCCATATACCTCAAGACGAGTATAAACAGCTCAATAGTAATATCCCACCAGAATGGTTGTGTCCAAAATGTGGGCAAGGCAGACTCAGGAAAATAACTAACGGACCTTATGGGGCATTTTTAGGTTGCAGTTGTTATCCCAATTGTAAATATACTAAAAATTTAAAACGTCGTTGAATTTTGATGAATTTGTTGAACAATCATTAAATAATCGTTTTCTAATGTTGACAGATCAAATTCATCTACATAATTCTTAAAGTCTATTGCAGGGGTATACGCATCTAATTCGTAGAAAGATTTATTATGCCAATAACCATGTTCATCAATGATTATCGACTTTTCAACCTCATTAAATTGCCCTGCTGTTATATCCACGATAACACCATTCACTTTAAGCCATAAATGTAGTTGGTATATATCTGAGGTAGACTGGCCTTTTATAATTAAAACATCTGCAATATTGTAACCTTTTTTCTCTATCAGGAAACGAGCCAACATCATCGAAGAATATTCACAACACGCAACAGGAAACAAAGACAATACTTCTAAATGAAAATTATCTTTGTCAATTTGAGTAAAGCTGTGTAAGAATTCTAGAACATCTTTTTCGATTTTAATAATTTGCATAAATTGATTTCGAATAAAAAATTATCCTTACAATAACTTATTGGAATATTGAGATTCAAATAGGTAAAGTTATTTTAATGATTTTTAGTTATTTACTAAATGAAAGAGGCTTTGTTGCATAAAGCCTTTGACGGCAGAGTTTTCCTAAGTTGCTAAAATTTAGGTTACAACTTGGGTATGAGGTCTGCCTAATTCTGTAAATTTATTTAATACGGCTACGCGTGCATGGATCTCATTCACTTGGCTGTCAAAATTCCTAGCACTGAGTTTATCGCCTAATAACTTGATGCAATGCATCTTAGTTTCAACCAAACTTCGCCGATGATAGCCTGACCATTTTTTCCATAGTGTGCTGCCTAAACGTTTAACTGTTCGAAGTAATTCATTTCGCTCTAGCGAGCTGATCTTTGTATCTTTCCATGGTTTCGCATTTTTTCTAGGTGGAATCACCGCATGCGCTTGCCTATCTGCAATGACCTGACGGCATTTCTTGGTGTCATAAGCTCCATCGGTATAAACAGAGTCAATCTGCTCATCTTGTGGAATCTGATTAAGTAAATCACCAAGTACCTGTGAATCACTGACATTATTGGTTGTGAGCTGAATAGCGCGTATTTGCAGGGTTTTAGCATCTATACCAATATGTAATTTACGCCATTGGCGACGATATTCAGGCTGATGTTTCTTACGTTTCCATTCACCTTCACCTAAAAACTTCAAGCCCGTGGAATCGACGAGTAGATGCAGTCCATTACAACTCTTCTCATAGCTAATTTGAATATCAATCTGCTTTTGTCTTCTACAAAGCGTACTGTAATCTGGTGCTGCCCAATTTAATCCGCAAAGGTTAATCAGACTTTGAACAAAACCTGTGACCATACGTAAAGAGAGTCTGAATAAAGATTTGATCATTAAACAGCATTGAATAGCGGTAGTAAGTTTGATTTCGACCATGCTTGCCTTGTGATTGTGCATACCACTGGGTCTTTGGATCGAACCAAATGGCAATATTCCCACGATTAATGAGAGCTCGGTTATATGCGGGCCAATTGGTTGTGCGGTAGATTTTTTGTGTAGGCTTCTTCATTTGAAAATTATATTGCTGAAGAAGCCCTTAAGAACAGCTTTGTGCAACAAAGCCTCCAAGAACTAAAAAAGAATATACACCAAAACATTATAAAATGATGTTTAAAAGTTCAATTGCGAGATAAAACATATATGTTTAAGCGAGTTGCTCACCCCCTAAGAGATGAACAAGATCGATAGAAAGGAGCACCCAAAAAACATAATGCTCGTTGTTAATTTTAGTGTCTAAAATCTATTATATTTTCGGGCCTGATTCATTTGATACGTTGCTATTTCATCCGCAATATTCACCCCATGTACAGAATCCAACTTTTTAATTCCATATTGTTGAGTAGTGAATTTCATTTCTGGCCATACCATGTGAGTAAGTAGGTCTCCAATTCCGATTGAATCCAACTCATTCCATAGCTTCTCGCTCCTCTGACCAGTAATTATTTGCTTTAAGTAATATGCGATAGCGCCTGCAATCATGTCAGAGACTTGTATTTGAGAAATCAACCGAGAGTTTTTTATATCAACCTTTTGTACCTTCAACGGTAGCTTAATAATTCGATCATCTGAACCGACCATAATCTTCATACTCGAAGGATCTGTATATTTATTAAAATAATCCAAACTCTGTTCTAGGGTATTAGACTCATCATGAATAATATTAAAGGAGTTATCAAATTCCTCCCCCCAATATTGAGCATGAGTAAAAATACCTGATTGTACAGGATCTAGACTTCTTCGATCTAAATGCTCCAAATGATCTTTTACATCAGATTCAGAACCCTTAATCCAACTAAAATCCAATTGCTTATTAACATCTAGCGGTGAAGCGGCTATTCGACGGACAGTCGAGTAAAAAGATTCGATATTTTCATCACTTTTATCTTTTACAAGTTCAATAAAATCACTGAGCAAAGAATCTAAAGAACCTGCACCATAACAATAATCCATCAAATGAAAAAAAATATTATTTGTGATGATGTTATATTTATTTGCTGCGAAATTCATTCCTCGCTCAGCAAATTGCGGTTCTACCAAATAATCTAAGAGTAATCCCATAGCCATATATTTTTTATGGTAAACCGTGACTTTCACTTTTTCATTTTCAGTGATTACAGTCTTCAAAAATTCAACAATTTTTCGTTGACCTTTATCAGAAGTTTTAAAATTTTTGAATTTTGCTTCACCACCCTTTTGAACGTTCAACAACTTAATCATTTCCGTTGCGGTACTTTCATCAAAACAATTTGAAGCTAAAACAAAAACAGGTTGAACTGGATCAAGCAACTGAAATCCGCTATTTCCTGCTTCATCAAAATAAACATTATTCATACAATTACTACTCTTGAAATACACCTACTTCCTTTACAACAACATAATTAATTAGCTTTTAAGTTGTCTTTTAACTCTTGAATATTCTGTTGATGCTGCGCTGTAGATCTATGATCAAAGAACACCATAAGCATCATATTGAGAGAGCAGTATTCGGCATAACTCAATTTATTATCTTTGTAGAAATTTGAAAATTGTTTGTTAATACTAGGAATGCCCTTAAACACATGACTCAAATCTTTAATGTATATCACACCTAAAATCTGCCATGCATTTCACTACAAAACCAACCACTCTTAAAGAGTGGCGATTTCATCAGAAGATCCTATTTTTCTCATAGAGTCTCCACTAATTTCGAATGTATAAGAGTTATGAATAATTCGATCTAGAATTGCATCAGCAATCGTAGGGTCATTAAATTTCTCATACCAAATATCATAAGAGAATTGGCTTGTAATAAGTAAACTGCCTTGCATTGAAAAATTATCAATAAAATCTAATAAAATTCCTTCTACAGCTGATGGAATAGATGTAAGCCCAAAATCATCAATTATTAGCAAATCAAATGTCATTAACTTTTTGATTAACTGCTTATCAATTGTGTTGTCCACTGCCTTTTCAAATAAAGCGATAAACTCGAAATATTTAAAGAATTTAGTCTTATAACCTTTAGAGCACGCTTTAGTTGCAAAGGCACAAGCAAGCCATGTTTTACCAATGCCTGTTGAACCTAATAAATTCATATTTTTATGATTATGAATCCATGTGCACTCTGAAAATCTATTGATAGATTGCTGGGTCAAGCCAATACGATTAGCTTCAAAATTCACATCATCAATTCGTGCATGAGCGTATCTTAAATTTGCACCTCTAATAAGGCGATCAACTGACCTTGAATTTCGAATTAATAACTCTGTGTTACAAGCATCAATTAGAGCCTCTTCAAAATTAATTTTATTTGAATATACCGCATCAATATTGGCACTTAATGAGGTAACTACTCCATGGAGTTTAAGTTTCGTAAGTAATGCCTTTAATTCATGATTTAACATTTAGCAACCTCTTTATAGTATTTAGCTCCACGTAAATTTTTGTGTTTTTTTGAGATTACATTATTTGCTTCTAGATATGACTGAGTTTCAATAATAGTTTTTAATCGAGCTAAATTTTGTATTTGTAATTTACAAGCATATTCCAAAGCACTTTCAAGCCTGTGACTCAATTGTTGTTGCTTCACCCAATCCCTTAGATTAAATAAATACTGTAGATTATTGTATAAATTAGGATCTTTTTGAATGATAAATTTGCAATAACTAAGTGTATTTGCACCAACGGATTCAGACCAATTCAATATACTATCTTTAGATAGATAATCCTTAAGACGGTGATTGTCCATTTTGTGTTCATCTAAAGTTGATATTTTATCACTACCAAAGAGAACGAAATGTTGAGCTATTATTTTTTTATCATAATAGACATATAATTGATTATTAATAACTTTAATTTCAACTTTTTTTCTAATGTAATCATGTGGGACAGAGTAATAATTACTTAGATATGTAATGTGATAGTTTTGAGGGACTACTGTTGTTTCATAATGATTCAAGATTGGAAATGAAATCTTTGGAAGAGCTCTTAATTTTTCTTTTTCACTTTTATTAAAAATAGCCATTCTTCCTTCTGGAAAAGTTTTCGTTTTTTTATGATTATATGTATCTGTCATAAATTCAAGTCTTTCGTTTAATGCTTCTAAACTTGAAAACTTTTCATTGCGCATACGCATTAATATTTGTTTTTGAGCAATATTTACACCATTCTCACCTTTGGCTTTATCTTTTGGCTTTCTTTTACGAGCAGGCAAAACAGACACATTATAGAAATATAAGTATTCTTGGAAATAAGGATTAATCAACACAACCCTATCTTGATTTTTTGTAATCAAGGCTTTGGCATTATCACAAACAATGTATTCAGGAATACCTTTAATTTTATCAAACATTAAAGTGCAAGATTTTATCCAATCTTCTGATTTTTGAGTCATTGTTGCATAGCAAAAAAGTACACTAGAATACGGTAAAACTCCAACAAAAATATTAGCTTCTAGTATTTCACCATTTGGCAAATCAATCGTTACTTTATCACCACTATAATCAATTTGAACCACTTCGCCGGGGTAATACACTTGAATTTGTGATGTCTCATTACTTTTTTGTGCTTCCCTGATGATTTCACAAAATCTAGTGTATCCAACACCTTCACCGTTGGTTTGGTTAAGGTATTCTTCCCAAAGAACAGTCATAGTCAAACCTTTGTTGTTTTCTAACTCTTTACACAATAATTCCGCATCAGGTTGTGGTTTTTTGGGACGAGAAACAAAGCGATTGATTCTCAATTTAATTTCCAATTCAGAATTACTAAGTTGAGTGAAATTTTCAAAAGATAACTCTGATCGAGATAGTAGTGTTTTGATTTTTGATACTGTTTCACGAGAAATCTTCACAGTTTTTGCAATTTCTCTATTGCTTAAGTGGTTAAACAAATAGTTAATTACAATCCTAATTTTTTCAATAGATGTGTTCATAATTATGCCTCAGAATAAAAAATGAGGCAGAAAGCATCCTAAACATTGATAAAATAACCAATGTCTTTTAGAATGAATTTGTCTTGGACCTGCAAGTTAAAGACAAATTCATAAAGGCCTATACATCAATATGTATGGGTCTTTATGCTTATCTGCTGATAAACAAGAATTAATAAATAATTTAATCCATATACTTTTGCTCCTTAATACCTAATTTTACTGCGATTCTATGACTCTCTCCGCGTAGTGGGACTTTATTATTTTTTAAAATTCGATATACAAGATCAGGTGAGAAATTATTAATACGTGCCCATTCGGCTATAGAAATTCCAGACTGAGAAAAATCATCTCTAACTTGCTTAATTGACTTGATCATATCAGACGAATTTTGAATAAATTTGACGAAAAAATATATTATAAAAACATAAAAATCAAGAAAAATAATATTATTTTAATATTGTGTTTTTAGTATATTATTTTAATTATTATATATTTTATTTACTCAATATCTCATCCATTAATTTAATATTTGATTTTATATTTTTAATATCATTCTCCATAGTTTCTTTATGGTTAATAAAATATTTCTCTAATGTTTTATCATCCGATAATAATGATTGCAGAAACTCAATATTATTTTCTTTATCTTTAATTTGATCTAAAAATTCTATTTTCTTTTTAGAAAAAATCTCTTCCAATTTTTGCTTCTTTGTTCGATTCCTGAGTTCATTCATACGTGGTGTTTCCGTATAAGAAAAGATATTTTTTTTGGATATTGAAGGATTTACTTCCAAATATTGAAGTTGCATTAAAACTCTTAAACCAGAATACATAAGCCTCTTAGATTTTTCATTTCTGTTGTTCTGACTAATATTAAGTTTTTCCCAAAATTGTTTTGCTTCCCAATTTTGAATCTCATAGTTATCGAATAATTCTAAGAATTCGTGATACAACGGCAAACGTACAGGTCTCTTCATGTTCAGTCTTTTAGTCTTTTATTAAAAATGAGGATTATAGTCCGTGGATATTTAATCCTCAATTAGTGATATTTCTATTTTTTGAACAATTTATTTTAAATGTTAGAATTATCTATTGAGATTGGTCAATTAATACGCAAAAAAAGAAAAGAGAAAAAAATTACACAAGAAGCTTTAGCGTTACAGTGTGGTATTGACCGTAGTTATCTTGGTCGTATTGAACGTGGAGAGGTCAATATTACAGTTTTAAAGCTTTATGAAATCGCGCATATTCTTAAAGTTGAACCTTATCATTTACTACCTAAAGATTAACTAGATAAGAACTTGTTTGCTAAAAAGCTAAATTTATAAATTGTGGTATTAGCATTTACCCTAAAGACTTATAGGGTTCTGCTTGGTATGAACTATTTGTTATAGTGCTAATGTTTCATTTTTTAATTTTATAAGTTCCTCTACTAGCAAATTTTTTGGCGAGATCGGGGTTACTTCTAAACAATTGTTTAATTAAGATGGGATCACCATTTGGAGCCTTACTCCATACAGCATCATTCTTTACATAAAGTACTGTTTCGGTGCGTGCAGCCTCAATAAATCTTTCATGCAGTACCTTAGCTGCTGTAGCAGCTATCTCCCTTTCATCCTCTATACTTTGAATTTTCATGTTTAAAACCTTATGTTGCTTTAAATGGGTTAAATTATAGACTAGCAGAATAGATACATTAGTACAGAGCCTCGTGATTTGGAATGATATAAATATAACGCCAAACCCTGTCGCATCTCCTTTAATTCAAATAGCTTTTTTTGTTGATTTCTCCCACAATACTCTCAAAGAAATTTGAGAGTCATCTACGTGATTACAGGCGAAATTAAAAGCAAAATTGACCAGATTTGGAATGCATTTTGGAGTGGCGGTATTTCCAATCCTTTAGAAGTCATGGAGCAAATGACTTATTTGCTGTTTATTCGCCGACTCGATGAAATTCAGATCACCAAAGAAAAGAAAGCCAACCGTTTAAAGAAGCCAGTAGAACATCCAATTTTCACGCCTGAGCAAGATCATCTTCGTTGGTCGAAGTTTATTACTTTGGGTGATGCAGCAACGCTGTATAACACCGTTGCCAATGAAGTTTTTCCATTCATTAAAAGCCTCGGTGCAGAAGACGAAACCACCTATAGCCATCACATGAAAGATGCGCGTTTTACCATTCCAACACCTGCGCTATTAACTAAAGTGGTGGATTTGGTTGCCGATGTGCCAATGGATGACAAAGACACCAAGGGCGATATTTACGAATATATGCTCGGTAAAATTGCTTCGGCAGGTCAAAACGGTCAGTTCCGTACCCCTCGCCACATTATTAAGATGATTGTGGAGCTGATGCAACCTAAGCCAACCGATACCATCTGTGACCCTGCGTGTGGTACAGCTGGCTTCCTTGTTGCTGCAAGTGAATATTTAAATGATCATTACAGCACTGAAATTTTTGCCAATCCTGAAGCGGCTAAGCGTTTTAGCTCCGACACCTTCTTTGGATATGACTTTGATAGCACCATGCTTCGTATTGGTTCAATGAACATGATGCTGCACGGTGTTGAAAACCCACGAATTGAAAACCGTGATTCTTTGAGTGAAGCACATTCACATATTGCTGAAAAATACAGTTTGATTTTAGCCAATCCACCATTTGCAGGTAGTTTGGACAATGAAAGCTGTGCTAAGAACATTCAAGCGGTAGTTAAAACCAAAAAGACTGAATTGCTCTTTTTAGCCTTGTTCTTACGTTTACTTAAAACAGGCGGTCGTGCTGCGGTGATTGTGCCTGATGGCGTGTTATTTGGTTCATCTAAAGCACATAAAGATTTGCGTCAAAAGATCGTAGAAGAGCAAAAGCTTGAAGCAATTATTTCGATGCCTTCAGGTGTGTTTAAGCCTTATGCAGGGGTTTCGACTGCGATTATGATTTTCACCAAAACTATGTCGGGCGGTACGGACAAAGTTTGGTTTTATGATATGCAGGCGGATGGTTATTCGCTGGATGATAAGCGTAATGAACTCGATGCGTCTAAGCATGAAAATAACAACATTCCTGACATTATTGCCCGTTTTAAAAACTTGGAAGCGGAAAGCACTCGTAAAGCCACTGAGCAAAGCTTTATGGTGGATAAAGCTGATATTGCTGCCAATGGTTATGATTTGTCGATTAACCGTTATAAGGAAGTGGTGTATGAACAAGTGGAATATGAAGCACCAAGTAAGATTTTGGCGGATTTAGAAGTGCTTGAGCAGGATATTTTAGAAGGAATGGCTACGCTTAAGGAGATGCTTAAGTGAGTTTTGAACTAAAAGCTCTGAAAGATATTTGTACTATTCAGATTGGCAAAACACCATCTCGTCATGAAAGTGATTATTGGAGAGATGGTACTCATGCTTGGCTATCTATTGCAGATATGAATCAAGGGAGATATTTAAATAATACAAAGGAATATATTACTGATCTTGGTGTAAAAGCATCAAATATAAAGCTTATTCCTAAAAATACATTGGTACTGAGTTATAAACTAAGTATTGGTAAAGTTGGTATAACTCAGAAACCGATGTATACAAATGAGGCTATTGCATCATTAACAGAGTTAGACTCACAAGTAGATATAAACTATTTATATTGGGCTTTACAGCATATAGATTTACTTGAAAATGCAGATCGTGCTGCAATGGGTAAAACATTAAATAAAGCTAAGTTAAGTGAAGTAAAAATCCCACTCCCACCACTTGCAGAACAACGCCGAATTGCATCAATTTTAGATCAAGCGGATGAGTTACGCCAAAAACGTCAGCAAGCGATTGAAAAGTTAGATCAGCTTTTACAAGCCACGTTTATCGATATGTTTGGTGATCCTGTCGATAACTTAAAAGAACTAGAAACAGTAGCCTTGTTAGATTTATGCAAAAAAGTTACTGATGGAACACATCAAAGCCCTAAGTGGACAACAAAAGGTATTCCATTTTTATTTATCAGCAATATAGTTGATGGAGAAATTGATTATTCTTCTCAAAAATTTATTGATCAAGCCACTTATGATTCATTAACAAAAAGTACGAAAATTGAGTTGAATGACATCCTTTATACAACTGTTGGTAGTTATGGTAATGTAGCAAGGGTTAAAAGCGATCAATTATTTTGTTTTCAAAGACATATAGCTCATATCAAACCTGATTTTGATAAGATAAATCCTAAGTTTTTGGAAAAGATGTTATCAAGTTATGGTGTCAGACGGCAGGCTGATCGCTTAGTACGTGGAGTTGCCCAAAAAACACTAAATCTTAAGGATTTAAAAGAAATCATAGTATTCAATATCCCTTTAGTTGAACAAAATCATTTTGTACAAAAGTGCGAAGTGATTGAAAGTTTAAAAATCAAATCTAAACTTGCATTGAATCAAGCAGATGATTTATTCAAATCACTACAAAACCAAGCATTTAGTGGAAATTTATAAAAGGTAGACTTAGAGTTCCAACAAAATAAATGCATCAGTCATCTTTTTTGACTACAATGACTCTATATTGATTTGAGTTTAAAGATGACTGATTTTGTCCAACATTCGCCCGTAGCGATTCAACGCTATATGCAACAGATAGGAAATCTATCTGCGAATGAACTCGCCAAAAAATCAGGACTTACGGCAGAAAAAGTTTATACATTACTCAATGACGCTACCCCTATTCTCAAGCTTAGTGAATTGGAACAGATCGCTAAAGTACTTTTTGTTCCGAGTGTATATCTGACCAATAATGAATTGGAATACATCCCTGAGATTCCAACAATTGTTGATCATCGTAATATGGAAGATGTATTTAACAGTTCTTATGCTTATCAAGCTGTTCTTCGGGAAGCTATTAAAGCAAGAAATGACTATCTCTATGTCTTGGAAACTATGGGAGAAGAGCCACTCGATTTTAATTTAATGCTTTCAGGTGATGATGCTGTCGAAGATGCAAAAATCATTTCTGATTATTTTGATCTGAATCACCAAAAACGAGCAGTAAAACATAATGACTATTACTCTGCTTGGCGCAGTATTTTTGAAGCTAAAGATATTTTAGTCATTGAAAAATCAAGCAAAGAGCCTTTCGGTTCAGATGGTTTTTGTTTGTGGTTTGATGTCGTTCCTGTAATAGTTGTTTTGAGTACAGGACAAGCCGCTGAAAGACGTTTGTTCACCATCATGCATGAATTAGTTCACTTGGGACTACGACAAAGTGTGTTCGATGGAAAAATAAATGCAATCAATACCAATAATCAAATGGAACGCTATTGTGACACTGTTGCGGGTCATGTTATTGCACCATTTGAATTATTAGAAAGTTGTTATCAGTCTGATATGACTGTAGAAGAATTGGTGTTAAAAGTTCGTTCTAAAGCAAAAGCGAGCCGACCAGCTATTGCAATTCAATTAAAACTAGCGGGATATATTTCTGATCAACAACTCAGAGATTATTTAAGACAACTTGACCAAATTAAAATTGCTAAAAATAAATCAGGTGAGGCAAAAATCCCTGCTTCAACTCGAATTATTAGCCATTTTGGTCGATATTTTGTGCAAACTGTGATTGCAGCAATGTCGCACAATACAATTTCAGCAAGTACAGCAAAAGATATTTTAGGAATTAAGCCAACATATAAACCAACTACATTACAAGATGTGCAAAGACAGGTGTATATGTAGATGATTTATTTAAGCTTAGACACAAACGCTCTGCTAGACATTTGCTTTCGAGTATATCCAGAACAAACTTTCCCAAAACTTTGGGAAATGTTAGATGATCTTACATTGACAACAACAATTAAGTTTTGTGCTTGTTCTTCAATATTAGAAGAAACTCGATCAAAATGTGCTTTCTTTGCGTATGATGAAAGTATCTTAGATAGTTTTCTCACTCGTTTTAGAGTGATCATTATTGATAGAGATGAAGTCGGAAGTCGTATCCTCAATATTCGAACAAAATTATTGGCATATCCATTTGCCGCTGGATCAGCTCATGCAACTAAAGATGAACCTGATGTGGATTTGATTGCAACAGCTCAAAAATATAATACCAGTGGTTTTGTTATTACTGGTGAAATTGGATTTATCGGGGCAGATTGGGATGCTTTTAATGCTAGAGCAAGAAGAAAGGAACAAATCAAGATTCCAGATATTTGTGCATTAATCGGTGTCCAGTCAAGCTCATGGTTACAATTATTTCAAAGGTATAATTTTACCTTAGATTAAATTTTAATGGTTAAAATCTTATTGAAATTATTTGAATTTTTAAGATATATTGAAAAAATTAAAAACAAGATTTTGAAATTAAAAAGTACAATGGGGTTAAGATGAGCAATTTTCAGTTTTTAGAACCTGAATTTAAAAGCTTGGCAGCGACTGCCAAAGAAGCCGAAAAGCTCACGTATATATCCCCTCAATTTGCCCTTGCTGCGGCTCGTACATCACTTGAAAACCTTGTGCTATGGCTCTATCAATATGATAAAAAACTGACCCAACCTTACGATGCTTCACTGCATAACTTACTCAATGACATCAAATTTAAAGACCTGATTCCTCCCTATATTTGGGACAAAATGGACAATATCCGCATGGTCGGCAACAGTGCCGTACATGGGAAAAAGTTCAAACAACTCACCACCGAAGAAACCGTAAAACACATCAGCCATTTATTCCTGATGTATGTCTGGTTTGAACGGAACTATGGCTCACCCTCAAAAGACCGCTCTCAGTCGATTTTATTTAACCCAAAACTAATACCAAATGCTGACAATACCCAGCAAATCACTGCCAACCAAGAACAACTACAGAAAGAAACAGAAGCTAAAGAAAAAAAGTTTGCTGAACAACATAAAGCTTTACGTGAACGTGAACAAAAACTATTTGAACTGTCCGCAAGTTTAGAAGAGCGTGAAAAATTACTTGCAAATATAGATGCTGAACTTGCACAAAAACGTGCAGACGTTGAACAAGCCAAAATTGCCAACAGCAAAATCGAAGACCCTACCGACTATAAAGAAGACGAAACTCGAAAACTTAAAATTGACCTCATGCTTGAAGAAGCAGGTTGGGAAATTGGCACAACGGTTCGAGAGGAAGTTGCTGTAACAGGTATGCCTAGCCCATCGGGTAAAGGTGCAGTGGATTATGTGCTGTATGATGCCAATGGCTTGCCTTTGGCTGTGGTTGAAGCTAAACGCACCTCGACCGATCCTGATATTGGACAACAACAAGCTAAACTCTATGCAGATTGCTTAGAACAACAAACAGGACAACGACCTGTTATTTTCTATACCAATGGCTATAAAACCCGAATCTGGAATGATGTGCAAGGTGGTCCACCACGCTTAGTTCATGGCTTTTACACACAAGCGGAACTCAAACGTCTGATCGAAAGACGTAAGAATAACCCTGATTTAAGCAGCTTCCCAATCAATGCGGACATTGTCGAGCGTTACTACCAAATTCGTGCCATCAAAGCCATGCTTGCAGCCTACCAACGCAAAGAACGTGCTGGTTTGCTCATCATGGCAACAGGTACAGGTAAGACTCGTACCGCTATTGCACTGGTCGATGTGCTAATGAAAGCCAATGTAGTGCAAAAGGCATTATTCCTTGCAGACCGCACTTCATTGGTCAATCAGGCGCACAATGCCTTTAAAGCCAATTTAAAAGATGCCTCATTCGTCAATTTACTTCAAGACAAGAACCAAGTCGGTCGAGTCTATTTCTCTACCTATCAAACCATGATCGGCTTAATTGACGAAAAAAATGCGGACGGTACACGACAATTTGGCACAGGTATGTTTGACCTGATTATTATTGATGAAGCACACCGCAGCGTTTATCAAAAATTTGGCGAGATTTTTAAATACTTCGATAGTTTGCTTGTTGGTTTAACCGCAACGCCACGAGATGAAGTTGACCGTGATACATACGCACTGTTTGGCTTGGAAAGCGGTGTTCCGACTGATTACTATGATTTAGATCAAGCCATTGCCGATGGCTATCTTGTGCCACCGAAAGCCTATTCTGTTCCGCTTAAATTTATGCGTGAGGGCGTGAAATATGACGAACTCTCTGAAGAAGAAAAACAACATTGGGATAGCCTAAATTGGGGCGATGAAGATGCACCTGAAGAAGTCTCAGCATCCAAGATTAATAAAGAGCTGTTTAATACAGGCACGATTGATTTAATGCTCAAGCACTTGATGGAAAATGGCATTAAAACCGAAGGCGGTGATCGTCTTGGTAAAACCATTATCTTTGCCGTCAATCAAAAACATGCCCAGTTTATTGCTGATCGCTTCAATGAAAACTATCCGCAATATGATGGCAAGTTTGCCCGTGTCATTACCCATGCAACCAAGTATCCTCAAAGCCTGATTGATGACTTTAGCAAGAAAGATTTACCTGAGCCACAGATCGCGATTTCAGTGGATATGCTCGATACAGGCATTGATGTGCCTGAAGTCGTCAATCTCGTATTCTTTAAAGCGGTTCGCTCTAAAGTGAAATTTATGCAGATGATTGGGCGTGGTACACGCCTCTGCAAAGAACTGTTTAGCCCTGAAGATGATAAAAAAGAATTCTTTATCTTCGACTATTGCTCTAACTTTGAATACTTCAATGAAAACCCTGATGGTGCACCTGTATCGACCACAGAGCCACTCGGACAACGTTTGTTTAAAACACGTTTAAATATCCTGAGTTTACTGAATGCGAAGGACGATGCCACAGAAGAATTAAAAGCTGTACAGCAAGATCTACGTCAGAGTTTACAGACTGAAGTGAAGTCGATGAACAATGACAATTTCATTGTGAAATCTGAACTTGAGCATGTTGAACATTTCAAGAATGATGATGCTTGGAACAACTTGGATGACCTTGCCATTGGTACGTTACGAGAACACATCTCTAAGCTTCCAAATCAACTTGAGCCTGAAACTTTAGAAGCCAAATTGTTTGATATGTTGTGTTATAACCTTGAACTAGCAGTATTAGAAAAGAACAATACAGCGATTCAGAGTTATGCCAATCGAGTGATTGAAATTGCTTCTAAACTGGAAAGCAAAGAAAATATTCCTGTGGTTGCAGAACAGATTGCGCTGATTCAAGACATTCAAACCGTTGAATATTGGAAAGGCATTACCTTGCCAATGCTTGAGGCGATGCGTAAACGTATTCGCGGCTTGGTTAAACTGATTGAAAAATCAACCTCAACGATTGTTTATTCCATGCTGGATGATGAAATTGGAGAGATGCAAGCAGTCGATCTCCCAGTCGTTTCAAGTGGCGTAAACCTTGCACAATACCGTAAGCGTGTCGAAAGCTTTATTAAAGCCAATGAAAACCATATTACCATTGCCAAACTTAAGCGTGGTTTGGCTCTTACACCGACTGACTTAAGCGAGCTTGAACGCTTTGTCTTTGAAGCGCAAGAAGTAGAAAGCCGAGATAAGTTTGAAGAATGTTTTGGAACAGAAAAATCTCTTCCTCTTTTCATACGTTCTTTGGTGGGCTTAGATCGTCAGGCGGTACAAGAAGCCTTTTCTAAGTATTTACAAGGATCAACCTATAACGAGAAACAGATTCGTTTTGTGGAAATGCTAATTGAGCATCTCACTCAAAATGGTGTCTTAGACGCTTCTCAATTATACGAGCCACCGTTTAATCAAATCCATTATGAAGGAATTGATGGCGTGTTCGGTGATGCAGATGCTGACAACATATTTGGGGTTGTTGAAGCGTTTAATGAAGCAGTGGCTTAGGAAGTAAATTACTTTAAGGGGATGGGGAATGAAAATTGTTAGTGCGAAGATTAGAAATTTCAGAAAGTTAGAAAATGTAACATTGTCGTTTGATGAAAAGACTACAGTGATCGTTGGAAGAAATAATACAGGGAAAACATCCACGGCTGAGATTTTTAGAAGTTTCTTATCAGGCAATAGTCCTAATTTGAAATATGTAGATTTTTGCCAATCAAGCTTTGCTAAGTTTATAAATGCAGCTAAAGAATTCGATATTAATTCTGATGATGAAGTTAAAGTTAGAAACTTAACTCCATCTATTGATCTTGAACTTACTGTAGATTATACAAATGATGCTGATGACTATGGAATACTTAGTGATTTTATTATCGACTTAGATGAAAGTCTTTTTCAGACAAAAATATTAGTTACACATAAATTAAAAGATGGAGAAATTTACAATTTTTACAATGGATTAGATACTTCAGATATGGTGTCATTTCATACAATTCTAAAGAAAAAAATAAACTCTTACTTTGAGTCGTCAGCTTTTGTTATTGACCCGAATAACGAAGATAATAGAATTAAAATAGACTTCTCTAAAATCCGGAAATTACTATTAGTCGGAATTATTAATGCTCAACGGGGATTAGATGATGAAACATAC
This sequence comes from Acinetobacter rongchengensis, assembly GCF_003611475.1. Lineage (GTDB taxonomy): Bacteria > Pseudomonadota > Gammaproteobacteria > Pseudomonadales > Moraxellaceae > Acinetobacter > Acinetobacter rongchengensis. Next base: position 20,394 of record NZ_RAXT01000051.1, read on the forward strand.
TCTGAAAAAGATGTATTAGGTAAATCGCTTGGAACTATGTTCAATAGTGCAACTAGTATTAATGCACCTAAAGAATTTCAAGAAAAGTCTCAAGAAATACAAATTGTAGTAGATGAATTACAGAAAACAGTTGAATCAGACTTTCAAGAAAAAGTAGCACTACTTTTACCTAAATTAGCTTTCTTTGGTTACCCCGGTGTTGGAGATACTGAACTCAGTGCAGCAACTGAGCTTAATGTTAAATCTTTGTTGGATTCACACACCAAAGTTTATTATAAACATAGTGATTATTTTTCATTACCTGAAACTTATAATGGTTTGGGAGTCCGGAATTTGATTTATATTCTATTTAGAATTTACGAATATTTTATTGAATTTCAGTCCCAGCAAATTTCCCCTAAAGGGCAAATTATTTTCATTGAAGAACCTGAAGCTCATTTGCATCCACAGATGCAAGAAGTTTTTATTTCCCAACTCGATCAAATAATAGTGGAATTTCAAAATCAGTTGAGTGGTCAAGTATGGCCTATACAGTTTGTGGTTAGTACACATTCATCCCACATTGCTAATAAAGCAGCCTTTAGTCAAATTAGGTATTTTTTAACCAAAAAAGGTAATACCCAAGTCAAAGACTTAGGAAGTGTTTTTAAAAGTGAAGATTCAAAAGAAGATAAAGAGTTTTTACAAAAATATCTTACTTTAACTAAATGTGATCTTTATTTTGCTGATATTGCTATTCTTATAGAGGGTGCAACAGAACGTATTTTACTACCAGAAATAATAAGAAAATTTGATGAACCAAAAGAGCAAAAGTTAAGGAGCAAGTATCTATCAGTTATTGAAATAGGAGGTGCATATGCCCATCATTTTTATAAACTTTTAGATTTTTTAGAGCTAAAGACTTTAGTCATTACTGATCTAGATACTAGTGAAAAAACAATAACATATGATGACGATGGAAAACCTAAAAGCACATCATATCCCGCAAGTATTGTAAGTAAAGGTACACATTCAACCAACGCAGGTTTGAAGCATTTTTTTAAATCACAAGAAGATGCTAAGAAACCAGGGTATATGGATTTATCTGAATTATTGGGATTCGATAGTTCTAAAAAAATTAAAAATTCAGTACGAATCGCTTATCAAATCCATGAACCGTCTACAGGAAAGTGTGGAAGAAGCTTTGAGGATGCATTTATTTTAGCTAATTTGAAATTATTTAAACTCGAAAAAATTGAACAAGGCAACCTTGAAGATGCAGTATTCCAAGAAGCTGAAAAAATTGGAAAAAATAGTAAAGCTGATTTCGCAATTGCTTACGCAATTGATAAAACAGATTGGGTAACACCTATGTATATTATTGAAGGGTTGGAATGGTTAATTGAAGAACAAGGTGCAACGGTTAATATAGTTACTACAGCTATGAAAGAGGCAGAAGTTATATGAATATCATTGCTAATCCTGCCGAACAAGCATCATTAAAATCATTAAATCAAATCCAAGAATGTATTAACAATAAAAATAGTTTCAGATTAGAAGCAGGTGCTGGAGCAGGAAAAACGTATTCTTTAATTGAGTCTTTAAAATATATCATAAAAAATAAATCCGCTGAATTAGCTGATAAAAGAGTTGCTTGCATAACCTATAC
>NZ_RAXT01000052.1 GCF_003611475.1 Acinetobacter rongchengensis
AGTGTTGTTCAAATTTCCTGATCCACCTCTCTTTAGTCATCTTTAATTGACCAATACATATCAATAAATACTATTAAAAATAATTTGGCACACACTTAAAAATGCTTCATTCAGCCTTGGAATGATGAATAAGCTATTATCCGTATCTACATAAACAATAACTGAACTGTTTCATCAATCTTATTCTTCATCAAATCAAAAAATTTTATTACACATAAGCCAACGAAATTGAGCATTCATATATAGATGTAGGAACCTCATAAATACAAATATGACGACGCTAAAACTTGTTGCAAACTTTATGCAATACATTGCATGCATTATGGATTAAGTACAAATGATACAGAAAAGACCTTTGTATCATGATCAAATACCTAAAGTGACCATATTGCAAGTTCATACCCATCTAGATCTTTAAAATGAAAACGGCGCCCGCCAGGAAAGCTAAATATATCTTGCACAATGGTTGCCCCTGCCTCTTTCACACATTGCAAGCTATGTTCTAGATGATCACTATATAAAATAATCAATGCACCACCTGCACTTTGCACATCATCCGTTTGAGCAAAACCACCCTTAATCTCCCCTGAATCAAATTCGCAATAAGCTGGCCCAAAATCAGTAAAAGTCCACCCCAAATGTTGATAAAATGCTTTGGATTGCTGAATGTCTTTCACATTAAACTCAATATAATTAATTGAATTTTTTTGACGAGTCATCGGTTGATCCATATGTTTTTCCTTATATTTATAATGTTACGTTTAAAGAAAACTCTATTTTAGTGAACTGCTTCTTCATTTAAATCATCGAAGAAAATAATAAGATTATTTTTACATTGTTCTGCTCAAACGATCAACTTGCTTGAGTAATTCAGGAATACGATATTTTCCATACATCGTCTGCACATTTTTCTTCGCTTGCGCTAATTCAATGCCGATCGCTGAGACATATAACGGCTTCGTACTTTGTCCACGTAAAATTTCAAACTCCTTTGGCGTCCCTTTAAATTCATTTTTAGCCACACCAATCACAGGAATTTTATCCGCTAAAGCTGCGTATAAATGTTGTCCCAAACCTGCTATTTGTTGGGCCCCTAAATAAACATAGCCATCAATTACAATCATATCAATTGGTTCTTTAACCAAACCCAATAACATTAAAATACATGGCAATTCACGTTTATAAAATTGACCCGATTCATAGTCGGCAATTTCATTGATGGTGATCAGGTAATGATTCAATACGTCTGAAGCCGCCCAAGATTCAAAGATAATGCCAGCAACTTGTGCAGTGTTTTCTGCATACGCAACATCTATTGCAAGAATCATGATTCCTTCCCTTAATTGCTAAAATAAAATACCAATATTTTCATAGATTTATAATTTTATAAGTATTTATATTGCCAAAAATACGTAATGTCAAAACATGAATATCTTTAGCAGAATATAAACAATTTTATTTACAAAACCACTATACATTTCTTTAAGCGAATGGACTAATTTCAAATGATACAGAATACTTTTTTCTGTAGAACAATCAGAAGTTTAAGGGGTTGCTTATGGGATCAATGATTACCGTGACTTCTTGGAAGTACAATGCTTCTTCACGGTATTTGAAAATTTTTTATAATAATGGTTATGGCGAGCTTTACCACCCTGTGCCTGAGTTTATCTATAACAATTTACTGCGATGTAGCGATAAAACCGCCTTTGTGCATAAATATTTAGAATACGATTTACACTTTAAACGAATTTCAATCCAGCCAAACGCTTCAATTTAAACTTTAGAATTTCACGTTATTTTAAATACGTCATTTATAGGGAGTCAGGAGCTCCCTATATGTTTAAAATACACTAATTAATCATTCTTAAAAGTCACGATAAATAAGCCAGCACCTATCGGCAATGTAGTGCTCATAAAACGTGAATCTTGTTTAATTTCATTGATTAAACTTTTTACTTCAGCAGCATGTGAGATGACATTGTCGACAACAAGTACCCCACCTTTTACTTGAATCATATTCTGTAAATAAGTCCAATAACTCAAATATGCATCTCTTTCAGCATCAAGCAAAATAAAATCGTATTTTTCCTGCGTTTGCTCTAAAAATTTTTGCGCATCACCCACCCAAAAATCAATAACATCATCGACCTGTAATTCTTGAGCATAATGCTTCGCTTGTGCAGTCCGCTTTTCATCTATCTCTAATGTTGTAACTTTAGCACCCGTCACTTGTGCAGCATCGGCTAACCATAACGTTGAATAGCCCGTCGATGTGCCTATTTCTAAAATCTTTTTGGATTGTTGAATACGAACCTGCATTGCAAGAAATAAAGCAGACTCAGGTTCTATATTACGATATCTATTAATTCGGTTAGACTGTGTTGCATCAAATTTGATAAAGGACTGATATAACTCATTTAATCTTTGTAAGAATGGATTACTTAAACTCATAATTGGATCATCCTCATCTCTTCCATCATTATTATTTCAATACTTTACGTCATTACAATGACAATAAATAGATGTATCATTAGGTATAATTTAAAACAATCTTTATTCTTGTTTTTCAACACCTTTTCAGTAAAACCGATACGATGGAATACTATTTTATTTCCAAATGTCATTGGTCAATACACTGAAAAGGCCTTGAAGATTAAATTATATAGGCGTTCATCTTTACATTTAAAATTAAACGCTATGTAAAAACTCAAATCTAGGCTTGATTTGACCATCTTCTAATTGAACTGGTTCTATAAACATCTCATATGGTCTTACCCATATTGAATAATCATTATATAAACATTGGTAAACAACCAATTTCTCTGACGTTTCACTATGTGTAGCAACATTTAAAACTTGGTATAAATTACCTTTATAATGTTTATAAATTCCTGCCTGCAACATTTTCTAAATACCGTAAAAATACACTTATTCAGTTATACATGATCTACCATAAAAAAACTCGTCCGAAGACGAGTTTTTGTGTTTTTCTTATTTAAAATTAAGAAAAATCTAATCCTTTTTCAAATCCTTTCAACTCATGACGAGCCATTGCTAAGTTTGATTTAGAACGATCTAACACAAGGTAAAGGAATAAATTTTCATTTGAATCCAATGGACGGATTAAATGATATTGCTTACCCAAAGTAATTAAAATATCTTCAATTACATCATCTAGTTTCAAAGCTTTTGCTACTTTACGTTTAGCACGAACAACTTCAGTATTACCTGCAGCTGCTAATTCCAAATCCATACCAGTTCCAGCTGTCGCTAAAGATAAACCGCTTTCGCTGTCTACTAAAGCTGCACAAACAAAACCGTCGATATCTGTTAATTGATCTAGTGTGATACGAGCCATGGGATTCCCCGCTTAGTGTTTAACATTGTTGTTGATTTTAGTAAGTCCAATAAATTTTCTTTACTAAAATGATGTTCCATTTAGTTAAAAATAGAAATCCTTAACTAAAACTAATAAAATGAGTATTCTTTTAATTGAATACATATTTTAATTTTACTCAATAATCAATTTTAATTAATTATATTCTATGTCTATTTTAATAACATAGAAAATATTCATTATTCAATAGTAAATTTAAAATAATTCACTATATTCTTGATTATTTAAAAATTTCAAAAAATACCTTAAACCATCTTTAAATAAAAATAATAAATTTAGTCTTTATCATTTTGAATTAAAGTTTAGTTTATATTTTGCATCAATGCTTCAGAAGTTACTTTAATCTCATAAAGCATTTGACCCAATAAAATATCTTTACTGGTCATCGCGACCAAAACCAAAGGATGTTTTGGATGCGGAATTGAAGTCAGTAATGCTTTACCGTTTTCTGCATCAAGCGTGATCGTCTGACAACCAACTAAATTAATTTCAGAAACAAAAGCAGTGACCATCGCGAGGATAGAACTACTTACCGCCGCAATCTTACTTGAATTCATTACGTTTTTTTTGTTTGCCATGGCAATTTCAAAACCATCAGATGTACACAACATCACAAATTCAACACCAGAAACTGTATTCAACAGTTGCTGGATTTTCTTTTCACCAAATAAGACAAATTTTTCAGGAACTTTCCGAGAAAGAGTTAAATCCAGCATACAAAACGCACCTAAAGTCAAAGATATTTTCACAATTTAAAAAAAATATTAGACATTCAACTTATCAATTTCATAATTATTTAAAATTAATTGACGCATTTCACATTTAATAAGCGAATTCTATCAATTTTGCATTGCTTGTAAATATATTTTTTTACTAAAAATTATATTTTCTCTAAATTGTCAGTTTATGACTCTATATGCACAATATTTGTCAGAAAGTACATATTTTAAACAAAATTTAAGGTTAATTTAAACAAAAATTAAACTATACTTAATAAAATTCTATTTAAAAAAGCTTTCTATCAATACCCTATAAAAAGTATGTCTATTCTCAACTTTTTTATCACACTAAACTAAAAAACAAAACACCTTATAATAGAAATGAGCTGAATAGATTAAATCCAAATAATGGAATTAAATCTATTTTTTACAAAATCACCTTTTTCATATTCTTACTTGTTAAAGCAAAATTGCTTAAATGTATAAAAACTTTACATTTTATTTTTTTGATTTGATCTTTTTTTGTGTTTATATTGACTCATCCAACTATTGGATGCCAAAAATTAGTGAATAAAAGGTAAAACATAATGAACAAAATTCTACTTTCTTTAGGTCTAGCTGCGACTGTTGCTCTTGTTGGTTGTAATAAAGATAAAGCGCCTGAAACTGGTGCTACAACAGGTGAACATTTAGAAAATGCGGCTCAGCAAGCTGGTCATGACGTTGCTACTGCGACTAAAGATGCTGCTGATGCGACTGCTAAAGCTGCTGATGAAGCTGCAAATGCAACAGCACATGCTGTAGATAGCGCTGCAAATGCCACAGAAAAAGCTGCTGATGCGACTGTTGCTGTTGCAAAAGATGCGACTGCTGCTACTGCTGGTGCAGTTGAAGATGGTGCTGCTCACGTAAAAGAAAAAGCACAGCAATAAGTTTTGAATGAAGAAAAGCTCCTCTTGTAGGGGCTTTTTTTATTGTTATGATACATTTATGCTGACATTTTATAGACATTGTCAACAATAGCGTTCTTTAGAATTTAATACACATAACAACATAGAGCTTTACTCATGTCTTACTCCCATCACTTAGAAAAACATTTTATCCAACGTGCAGGCTGGTTACGTGCCGCTGTTTTAGGTGCAAATGATGGCATCATTTCAGTCACAAGTTTAGTGATGGGCATGGCAGCCAGTGGTGCTTCGAGCCACACCTTGCTGATCACGTGTATTGCAGGTTTAATTTCAGGTGCAACCTCTATGGCTGCAGGTGAGTATATTTCAGTGAAATCGCAATCAGATATCGAAGAGGCTGACTTAAAAATTGAAGCAAGAGAATTAGAAAAAAATCCTCACTTGGAACTGAAAGAATTAACTCAAATTTATATTCATCGTGGTTTAGATCCTGATTTGGCCCATCAAGTTGCCATTCAACTAACTGAAAAAGATGCTTTAGAAGCGCATGCACGTGATGAAATCGGTATCAATGAAATGACAGCGGCAAAACCGTTACAAGCCGCTGGATCTTCAGCATTATCATTTTCAATTGGTGCTTTATTTCCCACACTTTCAATCTTGATTAGTCCTGATGCATATATAGAAACGGTGGTTCTGATCGTCGGTATTTTATCTTTAAGTATTTTAGGGGCTTTATCGAGTTATGTCGCAGGGACATCCATCGTTAAAGGTAGTTTTCGAGTTGCCGTTTGGGGCATCCTTGCCATGGCATTTTCAAGCTGGATTGGATCATTATTTCACGTCACTCCAATTTAAAATCTATTTAAATTCATATCTATACAACAATACATTTTGAATAGATTAATCTTTAGTTATACGGTGCATGTTTAGGTCGATATATCGATATGCAGACACTTAAAGATGTATTTAATAAACATTTTTAAATAAAATATTGAACATTATTTGCTAATCACTCTAGATTTCGGCAAAGTAAAAATAAATCTAAAGGGGCTCAATCATGTCATTATTAGAACGTTTAAGAATCAAGCATCCAATCTTAGTTGCACCTATGGCGGGTGTTTCTACACCTGAACTTGCAGCTGAAGTGTCTAATCAAGGCGGTTTAGGCGCATTAGGTTTAGGTGCAAATACGGTTGAAACAGCTCGCCAACAGATACAGGCAACCCAAGCACTCACAGAACAAGCTTTTCAGGTCAATTTCTTTTGTCATGAATCAACACCTTTAGACAGTGAAGCCAATCAGATTTGGATTGATCATTTACAGGTTGAATTTGAGAAGTTTGGAGCAACTGCGCCCTCTGAATTAAAATGTATCTACCCTAGTTTTAAAGACAATGATGACTTTTTAAATCTGGTATTAGAAACGGCCCCTCAAGCAGTCAGCTTCCACTTCGGAATTCCTCATCAATATCAAATCGAACAGCTACAGCAAGCTGGTATTCTGACCATGGTTTCTGCAACCAATTTAACTGAAGCTTTGGAAATCCAAGAAGCTGGAATAGATATCATTATTGCTCAAGGTATTGAAGCAGGCGGTCATCGAGGCATTTTCAATGCGCAAATTGACGGTGCAATTAAGACATCCGACTTAGTTCAATTGATTAAAAAACATTGTTCATGTCCTGTCATTGCGGCGGGTGGAATTATGAATGGGCAACAAGCAAATACGATGTTGAAACTGGGCGCAGATGCTGTCCAACTTGGCACAGCATTTGTACAATGTAAATCTTCAAATGCCAATGCTGCCTACCGTGCAGCTTTATTTAATCACCCACTCACCCAAATTACGTCAAGTATTTCAGGTCGCCCTGCACGTGGTATTATTAACCATTGGCAATCTCGCATTGATCAAACAAACCGCCCGAATGTTGCGCCCTACCCATATGCTTATGATCTTGCAAAACAATTGAATGCTTTAGCTGTTAAAAATGGAGATTCAGGCTATGGCGCATTTTGGGCTGGAAGCAATGTATCTCAGATTCGTGAACTTGAAGCACGTGATTTGATTAACCAATTAATTGTTGAGATGAATCATTCTCAATAAACATGATCATGAAGCCGATTAAATCGGCTTCTGTTTTAGCCATTTCATTCAATTAACATATACACCACATCTAATTCAGGGCAAGGATAACCCAAAGCCGTTACGGCTGCGGTAATTTGACCACGGTGATGTGTACCATGGTTAAAAACATGCATCAATGTTGCAACATATGGCAAAGTCAATTCCTGACCAGAGACTCTTTTATAAGTCAAATTCCCTTCAAGAGTTGTTTCATCTATTTGATCTATAAATGAAATCCAATTTACAGACTTTTGTTGCAACTCATTCAGTAATGCTTCTTTTTCAGTATGAATCATGGTATCTAATGCAATTGTCTGTGAAATACCCGCTTTAAATCGTGAATACCAAAGATAATGTTCACCGACCAATAAATGATTTAAAGTTCCAGCAATACTTTTAAAATACAATCCAACATCTTTGTAAAAATCCTCATCACGAATGGATTCAAGACTTTGTATCAGCCGACGGGTTGCCCAAATATTATATTCAGCCATGATCAGCAACATTTTTTTATCCATCAGTCATCTTGCTCATTTTAAATTGTTATAGCATAAAAAAAACCATATAGACCTGTCGTTCTATATGCAGAATACTCGCTATAGTTGACAACAAAGCGTGATCGTCAAATCTACTCAAACCATTTTGAACATACACAAAACAAGGCAATATGCATGATTGGTGTTGAGTAATCGCTGAATTCTCAACAGAAAAATTAAATCCCTTATTTTGTGTCCAATAAATTTACAGTCTCAATTTGCACATCACTCATGATATTGCCTTTTTCTAGTAAATGATTGAAATATTCCTCTACCACTTTTGCTTGTTCTAAGGTACTTTCAACTTTATACATATTTTGACGAAACTCATTACTTGAGTGTAAACCTTTGGTATACCAAGCAATATGTTTACGAGCAATTCTGCAACCCGAATATTCACCATAAAATTGATACAATTCAGATAAATGTCCGAGTAAGACTTCTTTTACTTCTTCAATTGAGGGAGCAGCAAGATGCTCACCAGTTTTTAAATAATGTGAGATTTCACGGAAAATCCAAGGACGCCCTTGTGCTGCACGACCAATCATCACCGCATCTGCGCCTGTATAGTCCAAAACATATTTGGCTTTTTCAGGACTATCAATATCACCATTGGCAATCACTGGAATAGACAACATTTGTTTGACCTCTTTGATCAAACTATAACGTGCTGTATTTAAGTACATATCTTCACGTGTTCGACCATGCAATGCGAGTGCTGCAATCCCTGCTTGTTCTGCTCGCTTAGCAACACGTAAAATATTTTCATGCCCATTTAAAAAGCCTAAACGTGTTTTTAGCGTGACGGGAACGTCAACTGCTTCAACCACAGTATCCAAAATTCTTGCAACGAGATCCTCGTCCTTCAACAAAGCTGATCCTGCCAGTTTATTGCAGACTTTTTTTGCAGGACATCCCATATTGATATCGACAATTTGTGCACCATTCGCAACCTGATAACGTGCAGCTTCCGCCAACTCATTGGGTTCTGAACCTGCAATTTGCGCAGAGATTGGCGCCAATTCTCCATCAAAATTAGCACGATAGAGACTTTTTTTCGTCATACGTAAAGTTTGATCCGAGGTCATCATTTCACTCACCGCATGCCCTGCACCAAAGTATTTGCAAAGGGTTCTAAACGGACGGTCAGTGACCCCCGCCATAGGGGCAACGATTAAATTATTTGACAGTTGATACGGACCAATATACATATATATTCATACATTTTAAGATAGACATAGTATACTTCATCAGCTCCCAGAGCTCATCCATTTCTAAACGTGTTTTCAGCAGTATGAAAAAATTTGGTTTACAAAATATCTTGATTCGTTCCACGTGTTTAACGACCCTTGCGATTGGTCTCACTGCCTGTGGTGATGGATCATGGTGGTCAAATAATGATGAACCAGAATTAAAAAGTGAGCAAATTCGTAAGCTTATTCCAAATCGTGTCAATGATCGTAAGTCATGGGCACAAGATATTTTTGATATTTCTGAAGAGTTAAAAATTCCACGTAATAAAGAAAATATTTGTACCATTATTGCTGTTGTGGATCAGGAATCCAACTTTATTGCCAATCCAAATGTTCCTGGTTTAGGTGATAAAGCGGTCAAAGAAGTCAGCACTCGCTTACAAGAAAAATTTGAAGATAAATTAGGCACGACCATTGGTGGGCCAATTGCCAATTACTTCCAAGATGTACTCAAAAATCAGCCGTCTCCTGAAGACAACTATTTAAAGCAAATGAGCCGAGTTAAAAATGAAAAGGAGCTTGATGTTCTTTATCGTGAAATTTTTGACTATATGACCAAGCATTATCATATTAGTGCTTTAACAGGTGCTGCCAAATTTGTTGGTCAAGACTTTGCTGAAAAGTTAAATCCAATTACCACTTTAGGTTCAATGCAAGTTCATATTAACTATGCCAAAGAAAATAAGCGTAGCAGTATGAGCACCAATGAGTTACGTGATGATTTATATACAGAATTTGGTGGTTTGTACTATGGTATCCACCGTTTGATGATGTATCCAGCTGATTATGATAAACCCATTTACCGCTTTGCTGATTATAACTCTGGCATGTATTCAAGTCGAAATGCAGCTTTTCAAAAAATGATTGATAAATCATCAGAATCAGATCTCGATTTGGATTTAGATGGCGATTTACTCTCTTATGACAAGAATGGTGACCCTCGCCCTGCAATTACAACAACTGAAAAAGCACTGATGACATTATTTTCAAAGAATAATGTACTTATTACCCCTCGCCAATTGCGTAATGATTTGAAAAAAGAGAAAGAAAAAGGTTTTGAAAAAACCCAAACCTATATTGCTGTTTCAAAATTGTATAAAGAAAAAACAGGTAAAGATCCTATCTATGCAATCATGCCAGAAGTGGTCATTTCAGGGCCTAAACTGAGTCGTGATTATAATACCAACTGGTATGCAAGCCGCGTAAACGGACGATATGAAACATGCATGCAACGAGCAAAACGTATAAGAACCTAGCCTTATTTGATTTTGATGGAACCTTGTGTAAAAAAGACAGTTTTACAGGGTTCATTTTCTATGCTTTATCAAAAAGACATATTGTAAAACAAGGTTTTAAAATTTTACCGTGGATTCAGGCGTATTATTTAAATATTTATCCTGCCGACTCTATGCGCCCTCGTCTTTTTAAAGCCATGTTTAAAGACGCAAATGCTGATGAAATTTTAAATATTGCAGAAGAATATGCTCATGGATTAGTTGAACAACTAGATGCTCAACTTTATCAACAATTATTAGATCATCAGCATCATGGTGATGATATTGTTTTGGTTTCAGCTTCGGTGGATCTTTATTTAAAAACAATTTGCCAAATTCTAAACATTGATTTGATCTGTACGGGTACTGAAATTGTGAATGATCAATTTACAGGACAGTACTCAACACCTGATTGTAGTTGTGAACAAAAAAGAATTCGGATTTTAGAGAAATATAACTTAGCTCAATATCATAAAATCTATGCATATGGAAATAGCGAAGAAGATTTAGATATGCTGAGTTTGGCAGATTTTAAATTTATGGTTGGCAAAGATCAGACTTTACCTTATTTAGAACAAGAGATTAAATTTGCCTAATTAATTCTTTAGAATTTAATGCTATTTTCTGTTTTTAAAGACTTAAACAATAAACCCCTCATTGGCTATGAGGGGTTTAAGCGTTCTTCAATCAATAAATCGCCATATGATTTCGATGAATCATTTCCAAAGAACGTGCCTCACCTAAAACTTGATGCACTTTGTCTGATGCTAAACCTTTGACAATATCTGCTGAACGAGAGCTGAAATTGACACGTCCAACTGCAACACGATGCCCATATTGGTCTACACATTCAACCACATCACCCCGTTCAAAATGCCCTTCAACCGCTTTTACACCGACTGGCAATAGGCTACGATGGTTCTCTTTAATGGCTTTCACGGCACCATCATCCAAAACCAAACGACCTGCTGTTTGTAAATGCGCGGCTAACCATTGTTGATGCGCTGTGACACGGTCATCATCGGTAATGAATAAAGTACCCAACAATTCACCCGACATTAAACGAGCTAAAACATTGTCGCTTTCACCACTGGCAATTAAGGTTGGGCAACCCGATTTTGCAGCCAAACGCGCTGCACGAACTTTGGTGAGCATACCACCACGCCCGAACTTACCACCACCGCCAGCCATATCAAACAATGTTTCATCCATCGCACGAACGGTATGGAATAATTTTGCATTTGGATTTGAACGAGGATCCGAATCAAACATACCTTGTTGATCCGTCAAAATAATCAGTAGGTCTGCATGTACTTGACCTGCAACCATTGCTGCCAAAGTATCATTATCACCAAAGCGAATTTCATCGGTAGAAACCGTGTCATTCTCATTAATCACTGGAATCACACGCCAATCAATTAAATTTTGCAAAGCATCACAAGAGTTTAAATAACGGCGACGATCTGCTAGATCATCATGAGTTAATAAAACTTGAGCCGTTTGAATGGTGTGATTTTCCAAAACACTTGACCATGTTTGGATGAGGCCCATTTGACCAATAGCAGCACAAGCTTGCAGACTGGGTAGATCGGTGGGTCGGCTATCTAGCTTCATGCGAACCATTCCTTCAGCCACAGCGCCTGAAGACACAAGAATAATCTCATGTCCTGCATTGTGTAGATCTGCAATTTGTTTCGCCCAATGCGAAATTGCTTCCAAATCTAAACCTTGCCCATTTGCTGTGAGTAAAGATGATCCGATTTTAACAACGATACGTTTTAAAGCCTTGAGCTGACGTTGCCCATCTACCACTTCTATCATCTTGTCCTCAGTTCCTATTCTAAGCCGATGTACTTAGAAATTAACGTACGTAGTGCACTTCCATTTCGCCATCATCACCGTCATCGTCTTCATCATCATCTGCCAACATCCCTGCAAGACGTTGTTGACGACGCATTTCACGATAAGCTTCTTTTGCTGCAATGGTTTGTTCACGTGTTTCAGCTTCTAACTGGTCACGGAATGCTTTCATTTTCGCTGCATATTCTGGATCTTCTTCTTCCAACTCACGTTGTTGTTCGATTTGATCCATGAGGTAATACACAACAGGTTTCGTCCCTTCTTCAAGTAAACCTGAAGTTTTAAATACTGGACCATCCCATTGTAATTCTTCAAGAATATGATTACACCATTCTTCTTGAGTATCATCACTCAACTGGTCGAGTTTGTTTAAAACAAGAACAATTGGTAATTGCGCTAATGTAGGAGAGAATTTTTTCAATTCTTCCATAATCGCTTTTGCATTATGTGCAGGATCTGAACCATCAATCGGCTGTACGTCAACAATGTGTAACAAGATACGTGTACGCGCTAAATGTTTAAGGAAACGAATTCCTAAACCTGCACCTTCTGACGCACCTTCAATTAAGCCTGGAATATCAGCCATCACAAATGAACGATGACGATCCGCATCAACCACACCTAAGTTAGGTACCATAGTTGTAAATGGATAATCTGCAACTTTTGGTTTTGCAGCAGAAACTGCACGAATAAACGTCGATTTACCTGCATTTGGCATACCCAGCAAACCAACATCCGCAAGAACTTTAAGTTCTAAACGAATTTCACGGTATTCGCCTTTAATACCATGCGTACACTTACGTGGTGAACGGTTTGTTGATGATTTAAAATGCGTATTTCCTAAACCACCATCGCCACCCAGTGCCACTAAAACCTTTTGGCCATCTTCAACCAAATCACCAATAATATCGCCTGACTCAGTATCTACAATGGTTGTCCCTACTGGAACTTTCAGTGTTATAGACTCACCACTACGCCCAGCACAGTTTGCGCCAGCACCGTTTTTACCACGTTCAGCACGAAATCTACGGGTATAACGATAATCTACTAAGGTACTGGTGTCGTCATCAGCCTGGATATAGACCATCCCACCACGACCACCATCACCACCATCTGGACCACCAAATGGTACAAATTTTTCACGGCGAAAACTGGCTACGCCATTGCCACCGTCGCCAGCCTCTACGGTAATGACTGCTTCATCAACAAAGCGCATGCTGCCAATCCTCTGAAATCTTTAAAACCGCATATTCTGCCATATTTTGAAAAATTTCTCGAATAGTATTATTCAGCTTATGATGAATTTTCTTTAGCTTTGGCGCTAATAAAGCATGAAAAGCGACTATGAGATTGCTTTACGGTTGTTTTTTATTCAATTCTTTATATAATGACAATCTTTAAAAAAATAACAGTGATCGACTTTATTCTGAAAAGTATAAAATTTTTTCTGTAATTTATTTTTAATGTTGTGACTTCCTCATCTTAAAACGTATTAAAGGATATCTATATTGCCTATAGTCCAAATCAGTGCTGCGCTTGGACCCGCAGAATGTGAACTTGCTGTTAAATACACGTTGCAAGAAATGCAAAAGCAAGCTAAAACTCAAAAAATTCAACTCGAAATCATTGAAAGTCATAAAACACCATATGGTTATTCATCACTTTTACTAAGCATCGCCCACGATGCCCAAGCATGGTTAGATGATTGGCTGGGTACAATTCAATGGACATTTCAAAGTCAAATTCGCCCAAATCATAAACGTAAAAATTGGTTTGTCGGTATTACGCAGTTTGAAACACCTCTACAACTCCCAAGTGATGACACCATTGTTTTTCAAACCTGTCGTGCCTCAAGTGCGGGTGGACAACATGTCAATACAACAGATTCAGCCGTTCATGCAACGCATGTCGCATCTGGAATTAGTGTTAAAGTCATGTCTGAACGTAGTCAACATGCCAATAAGCGTTTAGCCAAACAATTAATAGCTTTGAAATTACAGCAACAACTTGAAAATAGTCATGCTAATCACAAACAAACACAACGTTTACAACATGCATTGATTGAACGGGGTAATGCTGTAAAATCATTTAAGAAGTGAAATATATTCTCAAAACTTTGCATTGAATGTACATCGGAAAATCTAAGCATTAAAAAAGGAAGCCAAAGCTTCCTTTTTTAGTTTTTAAATTCTATCCATCAAAATTAAACCAATACTTTTGCAGGTTCATCTTTTGATTCTTCAAGCATTTTGCGATCAACCTCAGCAGGATTACTCAATGCTGCATTAAATTTTTCCATGTCTAATTTGCCTACCCATTTAGCCACAACAATCGTCGCTAAAGAGTTACCAATCAAGTTGGTCAATGCACGTGCTTCAGACATAAAACGGTCAATACCTAGAATCAGTGCCAAACCTGCTACAGGAATATTTCCTACAGCGGCCAATGTTGCTGCCATCACGATAAAGCCTGAACCTGTTACCCCCGCAGCACCTTTAGATGAAATTAACAATACGGCAAGTAATGTCAACTCATGCCAAATGTCCAAATGAGTATTGGTTGCTTGAGCAATAAAGATTGCCGCCATTGTCAGGTAAATAGACGTACCATCTAGGTTAAACGAGTAACCAGTTGGGATAACCAAACCAACAACTGATTTTTCACAGCCTGCAATTTCAAGTTTTTTCAACATACGAGGTAGCACAGATTCCGAAGAAGATGTACCTAAAACAATCAGTAATTCTTCACGGATCATACGAATCATTTTTAAAATACTAAATCCGCAAAAACGACTGATTGAACCTAAAATAATGAAAATGAATAATAAACAGGTCACATAGAAGCACAAAATTAATTGGAATAATTGCGCTAAGCTACCGATTCCGTATTTACCAATCGTAAATGCCATCGCACCAAATGCACCAATCGGGGCAAGTTTCATGATCATATTTACAATGTTAAAGAACACATGAGAAATTTGATCAATCAGCTTCAATACAGGTTTACCCGCATCACCTAATTTATGTAATGCAAAACCGAACAATAAAGCAAATAACAGCACTTGCAGAATTTCACCTTCTGCAAACGCACCTACAACTGTATTTGGAATAATATGTAATAAAAATTCAACCGTAGATTGTGATGCACCAGTTTCTACATACTTACTAATACCGCTGGTATCTAAAGTTGCAGGGTCAACGTTCATGCCCACACCTGGTTTAGCGATATTGATTACCACTAAGCCGATAACCAAGGCAAGCGTAGAAACAATCTCAAAGTAAAGCAGCGCGATACCACCTGTCTTACCGACAGACTTCATGCTTTCCATGCCTGCAATACCGCTCACAACCGTACAAAAAATTACTGGTGCGATAATCATTTTAATGAGTTTAATAAATGCATCGCCCAATGGTTTGAGTTGCTCACCTAAACCCGGAACATGTTTTTCAACACCATTGATAAGTTGAGTGCCACTCGGGAAATAATGCCCGATCAACACACCTAAAATAATAGCAACAATCACTTGAAAATAAAGTGATTTATACAGTGGTTTTTTAGCCATAATCTTAACTTCTGTCTTTATTTCTATGTGCAGAAATATCCGTCGTTTCACGTGCTTGAACAGCACACGTCCTTAAGTCCCTTTATACGACAAGGGTGGGAGAAAATTTTGAAAATAAAAATCCCTTCAGAAGACATCAGTTTTCTGAAAATCATGCATAATAGCGACAAGCTACTTATGTGTAGTGATATTTGAAACTATTTATAAGAAAATTAAAATAATTCCAAATAAATGTAGATTGAGAGATAATAAATATCAAAAATACAAAACGAGCTAAGTTTAATCAATTTTCTTTGATCAGACTCCCATGAATTATGAGAGTGTTTAAATTTCCAACGATTTTTTATTAGACCTTAGTCGAACAAAACATAACACTATATTTTCTAATCTAATTTATGTCATAGTGTCTAACCTATTGTATCGATCAAATTTGTCATTTCACCATGAACACAAAACGTAATCTTTATAAAGACTTTGAGCATCCATTTGCACAATATGTTCGTATTGTTGGAAAGGGTAAAAACGGCGCACGATCATTAACTTATGATGAAGCCTATGATGCTTTTTCAATGATTTTAAAAGGTGACGTTTTAGATGTTCAGCTTGGTGCTTTTTTAATGTTACTCAGAGTTAAAGAAGAATCTGTCGATGAATTGACTGGGTTTGTCCAAGCAACCAAAGACCAATTAAATTTTCAACCTTTAAGTGTAGATTTAGATTGGTCATCTTATGCGGGTAAACGCAAACATTATCCGTGGTTTTTATTGGCTGCGCTGACACTTGCCAAACATGGTTATAATGTAGTCATGCATGGAGCTTCTGGGCATACCATTAACCGTGTTTATACTGAACAAGTCTTGGAATATTTAGGCTACCCGATTTGCCAAAATCAGCAGCAAGTTGCAGAACAATTAAAGACTCAACATTTTGCTTACTTAGCTCTAGAAGTGATTTCCCCTATTCTCAGTGATTTAATTAACTTGAGAAATGTAATGGGCTTACGCTCTCCAATTCATACACTTGCTCGTTTAATCAATCCATTTAATGCAAAAGCAACATTACAAGCGATTTTCCACCCTGCTTATCGTAGTTCACATCAACAAGCTGCTTTTAAATTAGGTTATCAAAACAGTGCCGTGATTAAAGGTGAAGGTGGCGAATTTGAACGTAACCCAGATGCAAAAACATTGATTTGTGGCATTAAACAGGGCGAACTCTATGAATATGAATTGCCTAAATTGACGGATAATCGTAGCCCTGTTGAAGATGAACTTGATTTAGCTGTTTTTAAGGCCGTTTGGGAAGGTTCACAAAATCATGAATATGGTGAAATTGCAGTCACCGAAACCATAGGCATTGCACTATATACAATGGGTGTAGTGAATAGTTTTGATGACGCGATGACAAAAGCAAAAGCGCTTTGGGCAACGCGTTTTTAGCTTAACTTTAAGTGTATTAGCTTATTCTTCACCACTAAACTGCCAATACACCATACCCCAACTATTTTTAAAGTCTGGAAATACATCACCTTCATTAAAATATTGACGTGAATTTTCTTTGGCTACCGTAAACCAATAGCCTGATCGTGGACAGATTTCCCCTGCCGCAATACTGTATTGTTGAGTGTCTAAATTTGGTTCATAACTTGGTTTTTGGCTTCGTGCCCATTGCACAATATCTTTTGGATAAAATAAATACTTATGCAATACGCTATCATCTAAATCTAATAAATAAACCAAAGCTGCTGCTTCAAATGCCCAATAACCTGAATATGCAGAACTATTTTCTAAATCTAAATGACTGTTATACCATGTCTCATGTTTATTCATTTGGTACCAATCAGACAGATATGCATCTAAATGTTCTAAAGCTCGCTCTTTATTATTCTTAATTAAAACATTGTCTATAACATCGCATAATGATGAATAAGGTAAAGAAAATAACTTGCCTTCGTTTATAGTCAGATGTTTTGGATCATTCAACTTAAAAAATTTATTGATAATTTCGTCTTCACCTGAATGTCTCTCACCTTCACCATTAACCAATTGATGTATTCGTGCAAAAAGATCATTACGGTTTAATAAAAAAGCTAAACCTAATATATTTAAAGTAGCAGATTGTGTAGCAATAACAGATGGCTTTTCTGATTTATGAAATATAGCCAATGCTTCAGCCTGCTTTTCATAGCCTTCGATTACTTTTTCAAATAAAGGAATCATTTCCTCTATAGCTTGTCCAGCAGTATATTTCAAATATAAAATATCCAAGTCAGTGGCTGTTATTAGGCTCCAACGGCTTGCTTCACCACAATTATATTCATCATCTTCAAAGGCATCACTTTCTATAAATAAATTAATACTTTCATTATAATGATTTAAAGCATTAACATAATATTCTTCTGTTAAAAATTGCTGTCTATATTGTTCTGTAAAATTCATTATTTTTCTCTAAATTAAAAAATCAAAAGACCCACATCAATATGGGCCTTTGGGAAATAAATTATTCTTCACCACTAAACTGCCAAAACACGATACCCCAATCTGTATGTGGAAGTGTTGGCAATGTTTCTCCTTGAGTAAAGTATCGGCGAGTTCCAGGTTGTGCAGGTGTGCTCCAATAACCTGTTTTTGGACATTGCCCTCCTCCTTGAACTTTTATTCTTTCGACCACACTTTCTTCTGTCAGTTGTTGATCTTGTGCTTTGGCAAAATCCACCAAATCTTTAGGGTAAAATTGATGTTCTCGATAGCTACTATCATCGATACCAAGTAACCAAGTTACAGCAGCAGCTTCCCATGACCAATAACCATAATACGTGAAACCATCATTAATATCTGTTTGAGGGTGTTGATCATGATACGGTTCACGACGACTGGCTTCATACCAGTCTTCTAAATACTGCAACATCATAGCAGGACGCTTGTGTGCTTCTGCATCAAACACTTTAATCAGTTTACGATATGGTAAATGCCGTCTTGCTTCATTCGGTGGTATTCCTCGATCTGCAACAAAAGGTGCAACCAAGCGTTCAATTAAACCATCCTTTTCTTGACCTTCGGGCGTTGCCTCGGTGTAATCAATAATTGGCATAATACGTGACATTTGATCTGCATAACCTGTCAATAAACCAAAACAAATCAGACGTAAGGCGATATACCAATAATCTTCTGTACCTAAAGAGATATGCCATACATAGCGTCCTTCCGCATCAGGGCTTAAATTATAAAGATGGCTTGTCTCAGCATATTCTTCTGTCCAGAGCAATAAATATGGATAAAGCTCTTGAATAAAAGCAATTTCTCCACCAGCTGAATATTGTAAGGACATTAGGTTTAGTACATCTTTTAGACGTTGATGACCAGCAGCAATATACCCACCATATTTTTTTTCATTCTTATAAAGTCTAAAGCCATCTGTAACAGAATAAACCCCATTTAGAAATATATCAAAACGCTCATGATACATTTCTTGTTCAAGGAAATTATCTCTAAATAAACTTGAATCTTTTATTTCTAAATCCAACCACTTTTGCCAATCTATAGCCTGATCATTTACGTGTAATATCATTCTTTTAGCGCTCCAACATATCATTGGGTAAGACAAATTCTAATTTAATTCCGTGTGAGGTTACGGTACGGGTACATTTAGGTTTATCTAGTCCTTTACATTTTTCATGATGGTCAAATTTATCACCTGTAATGGTCACTAAACTGCGATCATAAGGACATTTTACAGTAACTGTTTTTCCCAATCTCCTTTCAGTACTTGCTTTAAAATTAACTCTTCGCCATGCTTCTATTTCTGCTATTAACCCTTTTCGATGCTCAACCACCAACTTTGCAGAATCAATTTTCTTAGAAATCCATAAATGTGACATTTGTACACCATCACCTACGGTATTACCTACAGCACGTTTAACTTTGTCATCTGCATCAGACGCCAAATAAACATCTAGCCCCATTTTTAAAGCCATCATGGCTGCTTTGGGTGTCATCAACTTTTTATGACTAAGTGCGTTGGTGGCTTTACTGTCAGTAATCCGATACTTATGTGCACTTTTATTGCTATAAGCTGCGTATTCTGTAAGTCCCGTCACTGAGTCTTTTATCGCACGCTGTGTGCACCAAACATGGTCTATACCACCATGTCCATTATCATTATATTCATACAGCACACCCTTATTGTTCACTTTTGAGCGACTTTTCATGCGTTTGACATAGTAGTAATCCGTAATATGTTCACCGCCTGAACCTAACTCTTTATTTGATCTTTTTCTTTTTTTCAGTTGCTTTCTGCGTGTTGCAGTATTTTTTCTCCCTGTGCTTACACTATTTCCGCCTGTATTTCTTGCTACATAACCATTTTGTGCTGTTTTCGGTGCGGGCTGTACATGTGGTTTTTTCCCCGTTGCAGATGGTCGTGCTATTGGTGCCTTTGCTGTTGTATTTGGGTAGGGCGTTGCAAGTGCTTTTTTATGTGCAGCTTGCATGTCTTTCATCACCATCGCAATTTTCTGGTGAGCAATTCTTTTCATTTGTTTGAGTTGGATAACCAAACTCTTTAACCTAGCCTTACCTAGTACAGCTCTTGTTAACCAACTGTCAAAAACGTCTATTAAACCATCAATAATATTATCGCTGGTATGCTGCAACTCTTTGGTATAACTATTCCAATTTAGGTTTCTAAACCATTTATCGACATTTCCTCTCATAGTTTTACTTGGAATCGCATCCAATATTGCTCCCATAGCTTTACCTGAGCGTAATTGTTTAAATACAATTTTTAGACCATCGCCTGCGACTGGAACAAATGCAACAAGGTTAAAGACAAGATCAAACCACCGATCATTGTCTTCAGGTTTTTCAGCAATTTTTATCACCGAAACGATAACATTTCCGACATCTACACCTTGCCCTACAAAAGGGATACAACCAATGACCACAGCCACGATCATCTGTGCTGGACTTGACCCACTGCCATCAAGTACACCTTTAATCCATTGTGCAGCTGATTCTTCAGCCTTTTGAGTGACTCGTATTGTTTTTGATGAGGTTTTTGCGACAGCTGTATTCATTACTCATCTCCTAAGTTTAATCTAGAGATTGGATCACTGTTTAATAAAATTTCTTCTGCATCATCATTGAGTGCTTCATCCGAATGATTGTGTTGTTTAACAAATTGTTCTTCATAATCAGCAATATGGTCTTCGTATTCAATATCATTTGCCTCAATCATTTCCTCAATTTCATCTGGGAAATATTCATCTAGCAATGCATCTATTTCTTGTTGATTGTATTGTTCAATGAGTTGTTCTGCTTCTGTTATAGACATCACTTTTTTATCTTTAAATGAATTATTTAGCTTTTCTTTATCTGGTGTTGCATCTATCTCACTAAAACCATAATAAACTTTGCTTTGTATTTTATCGCCAGGCACGCTTACTTTTGCATATCCATTTGCATCTAAAACACCTTCTTGAGAAGTTCCATCAGTAAAGAGTAATTTATAAGGCGTTTGCTTAACTGGTTTTAAATCGTCATATAGATATTTCAACTCCAGTTCTTTAGGAGATAAACCATATACAGGCATTGCAGGTGAATCTAGTGAAATAATCGACCCAGTTTTAAACACATGCTGCCCACTTTGATGTTCCAACACATGACTGGTGATCAATCCAATCCCTGCATCATCTAATTTAATTTCTGAATTTCTACTCTTAATCGATATCCCATTCGGCGCAGTAATTACAATCTGACCATCTACAGAACTGATCTGAATTTTTTGCTGAGCTAAAATTTGCATCCCATTCGATTGTACGTGAATACTGAATTTGCCTTGGGCGGCAACCCACTTCACATCCTGTATTGCAAACATGCTCATCTTGTTTAAAGCATGCACAATATAATTATTCTGTGTAC
>NZ_RAXT01000053.1 GCF_003611475.1 Acinetobacter rongchengensis
ATATTAAAAACATTAGACTGGTAGGTTTACATCAATTCTCAATAGTTTTCTTCATGTTTAAGACGGTATCTCAAACATCATTCCTACGTCTTATAAGTAGATAATAAAATACTGGTTTCACTATTATAAATCCCTGAAATATTCCTAATCCTTTCAAGTGCTTTATCAAAATTTTCAAGACTGTCAGATTGAAGCTCCACCAACAGGTCCCATTTACCATTGGTGGTATGCAAACGCTCAACAGCTGATTCTAAGCGTAACTCACGGATAACAGCCTGAGCTTTGGTTCCTTCAACCATAATATTCATCCAAGCACGAATAATATTCTTTTCCGTGTTCGGACGAAAACGTACGGTATAGCCCGTAATAACACCTGTCGATTCCATGTATTCAATTCGCTTCTGCACAGTTGCTCGAGATACACGTGTTTTTGCCGCCAAATCAGTAATTGAAATTCGTGCATTGTCTTTCAACAAACCTAAGATAATATGGTCAATATTGTTCATTTTGATAATTACTATTAGCAAATTGATAAAAATTAATTCATTTTAATCACTAAAACACATTTTGTGAATCAATTTGATTCTTAATAATAATGACTATTCGAAGTCCCAAGTATTTCAAGTTCACTCAAATGAAAAGATCTATGTTGATAACGGACGATGAGGTGAACAGAAACCTTTAAAAGGGGTCTGGAAATAACAGGGACAATTGGTTAATTAAGGAATAAATGATGTCTTTATCATATACGGCTCAAAATAGTGCGTGGCAAACTTATCTTACTCAAATTGAACGAGTAACCCCTTATCTAGATGCAGATCTCAGCAACTTTGTAAACACATTGAAGCGTCCAAAACGTACGCTCATCGTAGACGTTCCAATTGTGATGGATGACGGTACGATTCGTCATTTTGAAGGCTACCGTGTACAACACAACTTATCACGTGGTCCAGGTAAAGGTGGTATTCGTTACCATCAAGATGTTGAATTAAACGAAGTGATGGCATTGTCTGCCTGGATGACAATTAAAACTGCTGTACTTAACCTTCCATTTGGTGGTGCTAAAGGCGGTGTTCGTGTAAACCCAAAAGAACTTTCAACACGTGAATTAGAGCGTTTAACACGTCGTTTTACCAGTGAAATCAGTTCAATTATTGGCCCTCAAATCGATATTCCTGCACCAGATGTAGGAACCAATGCCAATATTATGGGCTGGATGATGGATACATACTCGAGTATCAAAGGTCATACGGTTACAGGTGTCGTAACAGGTAAGCCAGTACATTTAGGTGGTTCGCTTGGTCGTGTACGTGCGACAGGTCGTGGCGTATTTGTAACAGGTATGGAAGTTGCAAAAAGAATTAACTTACCTATCGCTGGCAGCAAAATTGCCGTTCAAGGCTTTGGTAACGTTGGTAATGAAGCAGCCTATCTATTCAGCCATGCTCAAGCGTTAGTTGTTTGTGTACAAGATCACACAGGAACTATTTTCAATGCTGAAGGCTTAAATGTAAAAGCATTACAAAAACATGTTGCAGAACATGGTGGTGTGATGGGCTTTGCTGATGCAACAGTGATCAGTGATGAAGAATTCTGGGATGTTGATATGGATATTCTTATTCCAGCAGCATTAGAAGGGCAGATCACGCTTGAACGTGCACAAAAATTGAAAGCGAAAATTGTCCTTGAAGGTGCAAACGGTCCAACGTATCCAGAAGCAGATGACGTTTTTGTTAGCCGTAATATTACTGTTGTTCCAGATGTGATCTGTAACGCAGGTGGTGTAACCGTGAGTTATTTTGAATGGGTTCAAGATATGGCGAGTTACTTCTGGAGTGAAGATGAGATCAACGAACGTCTAGACAAGTTGATGATTCAAGCAATGGGCGATGTATGGAATACCGCAGAAGCGAAAGGCTGTAGTTTACGTACAGCTGCATACATTCTTGCTTGTGAACGTATCTTAAAAGCACGTAAAGAACGCGGTATTTTCCCAGGATAATTGGATTTTAGATCCGATCCCACAAAGCTAGCTAAAAACTAGGGCGAGTTGGATATCCAATACGCCCTAACAATACTAAACAGGAAGTGAGTAAATAAAATGAGTGATGTAGCAATTACACGTAGTAACTTTAATGATTGGATGGTTCCAGTTTTTGCTCCAGCAAATTTCATTTTAGTTCGTGGCGAAGGTTCACGTATTTGGGATCAAAACGATAAAGAATATATTGATTTCGCAGGCGGAATTGCTGTTAACGCACTAGGTCATGCTCATCCTGTCGCTGTGAAAGCGCTTACAGAGCAAGCACAAAAGCTTTGGCATATTGGTAATGGTTATACCAATGAACCCGTTTTAGCACTTGCTAAACAATTGGTTGAAAATACCTTTGCAGACAAAGTATTTTTCTGTAACTCAGGTGCAGAAGCCAATGAAGCTGCATTAAAACTGGCACGTAAAGTCGGTTTATTGAGTGGTAACCCAAACAAAAATCATATCGTTGCATTTAAAAATGCTTTCCACGGTCGTACTTTATTCACCGTGACTGCGGGTGGTCAACCTAAGTATTCTCAAGATTTTGCTCCACTCCCTGGCGGTATTGAACATACTGCATTTAATGACTTAGACGCAGCTAAAGCTGTGATTACTGATGACACTTGTGCAGTGATTGTTGAGCCAATTCAAGGTGAAGGCGGTGTTCTTCCAGCAGATATCGAATTCCTTAAAGGTTTACGTGCGCTGTGTGATGAAAAAGGTGCTGTACTGATTTTTGATGAAGTACAAACAGGTGTTGGACGTACAGGTTCACTTTATGCCTATATGAATACAGGGGTAACACCAGACATTTTGACGACTGCTAAAGCATTAGGTGGTGGTTTCCCGATTGGTGCAATGATCACGACAGACAAGTATGCAAACATGTTTGTTGTAGGTGATCACGGTACAACTTATGGTGGTAACCCATTGGCATGTGCAGTTGCAGGCGCTGTTTTCGAGTTTATCAATACACCTGAAGTTTTGGACGGAGTAAAACAACGTCATCAATATTTCATTGATGCTTTGAATAAGATCAATGCTGAATATGGCTTATTCAAAGAAATTCGTGGTCAAGGCTTATTGATTGGCTGTGTACTAAAAGATGAATATGCAGGTAAAGCCAAGAATATCGTGACCTTAGCAGGTGAAGAAGGGGTCTTGGCTTTGGTTGCGGGTACAGATGTGGTGCGTTTCACGCCGTCACTGATTATCCCAATGGAAGACATTGACGAAGGTCTCAATCGTTTTGCTCGTGCATTAGCACGTCTTTAAGTTTTTTGTGAGCATCTAACCATGATGATTGTTAGACATGCTGCGCATCGGGACTTAGATGATATTTATCGTTTAGCGCAAAGAGCAGGAGAGTCGGGTATTGGCCTGACTTCTCTGCCACAAAACAAAGAAATCTTGGCTGCACGTATTACCCGTACCACTTGTACTTTAGAAGGTTTGGCTGAAAAGGCAGATGCAAGTTATTTGTTTGTACTTGAAGATACCACAATTCAAAAAATTGTTGGGGTCAGTGCAATTGAAGTTGCTGTCGGGTTAAACGAACCTTTTTACAACTTTCGTGTAGCAACACAAGTACATGCATCTAAAGCACTTAATGTTTACAAGACTTTAGACACTTTATTTTTAAGTAATGACCATACAGGGTGTAGCGAACTTTGTACGTTGTTCCTTGATCCTGAATATCGTAAGAATCAGAACGGCAAGTTTTTATCTAAAGTTCGATTCCTGTTTATTGCTGCTTTTAGATCGTTCTTTGAAGAAAGATTAATTGCGGAAATGCGTGGTTTTTCAGATGAAAATGGACATTCACCTTTTTGGGATTCTTTAGGCTATCACTTTTTTAATATGGATTTTGCTGCGGCAGATTATTTAAGTGGTGTCGGGCAAAAAGTGTTTATTGCTGAACTCATGCCAAGATTTCCAGTTTATGTCGATTTACTTTCAAAAGAAGCACGCGCTGTGATTGCAGAAATGCATCCACATACTTTACCTGCAGCAAAAGTTTTAATGTCAGAAGGGCTTAAATATCAAGGTTATGTCGATATTTTTGACGCTGGTCCAACACTTGAGGCCAAAACTTCTGATTTACGCGCTGTTAATGAAAGTCGTTTGCTCAAGGTCAAAATTGTCGATCAAGTTGAAACTGTAAATATTCAGTACTTGGTTGCAAACGATCAATACAAAGATTATTGCGTTTTGCTCATCAATAACAACGTTCAAGAAGGCGATACGTTGTTGATGACAGCACAACAGGCTCAGGCACTTAATGTTTCTGAACAAGATCAAGTGCGAGTTTTAGCATTAGAAAAAATGGAGAATAACTAATGTCACAATTGTCACAAGGTGCATTATTAATCAATGGTGCTTGGGTACAAGGACAAGGTACCGCATTCACTAAAACAGATCCAGTGAGCAACCAACTCATCTGGACAGGGCATGAAGCAAACCAAGCCGATGTTGAACACGCTTGCATTGCTGCTCGTCAAGCATTTCCAACTTGGGCACGTTTGGCCTTAGAAGAGCGTATCGCAATCATTGAACGTTTTGCCGAACTATTAGAGCAAAACAAAAATCAATTGGCAGAAGTGATTAGCCAAGAAACCAGTAAGCCTTTTTGGGAAACTTTAACTGAAGTCCAGTCGATGATTGGGAAAGTTGCGATTTCAATTCGTGCCTATGATCAACGTACTGGATTTAGCGAAACTAAAATGCCGGATGGTGTAGCTTCTTTACGTCACCGCCCGCATGGTGTTTTAGCTGTATTCGGTCCATATAACTTTCCGGGTCATTTGCCAAATGGTCATATTGTTCCTGCATTAATTGCAGGCAATACCGTGGTATTTAAACCAAGTGAATTAACGCCTTGGACTGCTGAAGAAACAGCTAAATTATGGCAACAAGCTGGTCTACCAAACGGAGTGTTGAATGTCGTACAGGGTGGACGTAGCACGGGTGAAGCTTTGGTTGCTGCAGAGCAAATTGATGGTTTGCTTTTTACAGGGAGTGCCAACACAGGCTATCACTTACATAAGCAAATGGCAGGCGCACCTGAAAAAATTCTTGCTTTGGAAATGGGTGGGAATAATGCACTGATTATTGATGAAGTTACAGATCTCGATGCAGTCGTGAATTTAGCTGTTCAGTCAGCGTTCGTATCAGCAGGGCAACGTTGTACATGTGCACGCCGTATTATTGTAAAACACGGTGCATCTGGTGATGCCTTCATTCAACGTTTTGTTGAAGTCGCTAAAAACTTAGTTGTTGGCCCTTGGAATGCAGAACCACAACCATTTATGGGGGGGGTTATTTCTTCTCGTGCTGCTGAGCAAATGTTAGTCGCTCAAAGCAAATTGATTGCTTTAGGTGCAAAACCATTATTAGAAATGACTCGTCCCCAAGCAGACAGTGCGTTGCTCACGGCGGGTATTTTAGAACTCACAGATGTTGCTGATATTCCGGATGATGAATATTTTGGTCCACTGACGACGATTTATCGTTATCACGATTTTGATGAAGCATTAAGCATTGCCAATAATACCCGTTTTGGCTTGGCTGTGGGCTTAGTCTCATCAGATCGTGACTTGTTTGATCAAGTATTAATTGAAGCTCGTGCAGGTATTGTGAACTGGAATAAACCACTTACAGGTGCATCAAGTGCAGCACCATTTGGTGGTGTTGGCGCATCGGGTAACCATCGCTCTAGTGCTTTTTACGCTGCGGACTATAGTGCATGGCCTATGGCATCACTGGAAAGTGATGATGTCACGCTTCCAGCAAAATTATCACCGGGCATTGTGCTCTAAGTCGAATATTAAAGTGACTACAAGGAGAAAAAAAATGTCAGGTTATGAAATAAATTTTGATGGATTAGTTGGACCGACACATCATTATGCAGGTTTATCTTTTGGTAATGTTGCATCAACGAAGAACCGTAATAATGCTTCCAATCCAAAATTAGCGGCAAAACAAGGCTTAATGAAAATGAAAGCCCTTGCTGATCTTGGGTTGAAACAAGGGGTTTTTGCACCGCAAGAAAGACCGCATGTACCGACTTTACGCCGTTTAGGTTTTACGGGGAGCGATACTGATGTGATTGCACAGGCCATGAGAACCGCGCCAGCATTATTATCATCATTAAGCTCTGCATCATCGATGTGGACAGCAAACTCTTGCACCGTTTCTCCGTCTGCGGATAGCATCGATGGGCGTATGCATTTTACTGCTGCAAACTTAAATAATAAGTTCCATCGTTCTATTGAACATCATACGACAACACGTATTTTACAAGCGATGTTTGATAATGATGTGCATTTTGCACACCATGAAGCACTTCCAGAAGCGGCTTTGTTTGGTGATGAAGGTGCAGCAAATCATAACCGTTTAGGTGGTGCATACGATCAAGCGGGTGTACAAGTTTTTGTATACGGTCAACAACAACTTGGTGGTACAGTTGCTCCACAAAAGTTCCCTGCACGTCAGACGCGTGAAGCGAGTGAGGCAGTTGCACGTTTACATCGTCTTGACAGTAAACGCACTGTGTTTATTCAGCAAAATCCAGACGTGATTGATAAAGGCGTGTTTCACAACGATGTGATCGCAGTCAGCAATCAGCAAGTTCTATTCCATCATGAACAGGCTTTTTTAAATCAAGCTGAAGCATTGGATGAGATTCGTCAAAAAATGGCGGGTATCGAGCAAGACTTTATTTCAATTCAAGTGCCTGAAAGTCGTGTAACTGTTGAAGATGCAGTTGCTACTTACTTGTTCAATAGTCAGATTTTAACGCGTGCAGATGGTGGAATGAGCATCGTTGTACCTGAGGAATCCCGTCAGAACAAAGCGGTGTGGAGCTATTTGAATGACATGATTCAAATGGGAACACCGATTGATGATATTAAAGTTTTTGACTTACGTGAAAGTATGCGTAATGGCGGTGGACCTGCATGCTTAAGATTACGTGTCGCAGTCAATGAAGCTGAACTGGCAGCAGTTAATCCTAACTTATTTATGAATGATGCTTTATTCAAAACACTCAATAAATGGGTCGATCAGCATTATCGTGATGAGTTATCGCAGGATGATTTAGCCGATCCAAGTTTATTGATTGAAAGCCGTACGGCACTGGATGAGTTAACCAAAATTTTAGGATTGGGTTCAGTTTATCATTTTCAAAGATAATTAAACAAAATCGCAGGAATCAAAGATCTCTCTTATGGAATTTTCTCCCTCTTAGTTGAGCGGGGTAGGAGAGTTTTACAAAGGAATGAAAGTACATGGTTGATTTACTTACGTTAACTTTAGAGCGACGAACACCTGAGCAAATTCAGGGTGAGGCTCAAGGCTTTACATGGCAGTGGCTTGGTGAAGGGCTTTTGCAATGTACACCGAAATCAAGTTATGCAAAAACCATCGTACTTTCTGCCGGTATTCATGGTAATGAAACTGCTCCAATTGAGTTATTGGCAAATATAATCAATGACTTATTTGCTGGGCGTGGAGCTTTATCTGCTCGTGTACTTTTTGTTTTCGGCAATCCTGAAGCCATTCGTCAAGGTGTTCGTTACCTTGAAAATGATATGAATCGTATGTTTTGCGGTGCTTATCAGCATTTACAAACTGATCAAGAAACTGAACGTGCTGCGCATTTAGAGCTCATCATAACTCAATTTTTTGAGCAAAGTTCTCCAGAAGCACAGCGTTATCATTACGATTTGCATACTGCAATTCGTGGATCGTTATTCCCTGTATTTGCCTTATTTCCTTATCAAACTCAGCCTTTTGATGATTTTCTCATTCAAAGTTTAAATGCTGCTGATTTAGATGCTTTGGTTTATCACAATGCAATTGGAAAAACCTTTACTCATTTTACCGCTGAAGTTTTTCAAGCGGCGAGTAGTACTTTGGAGTTAGGTAAGGCAAAAGCTTTTGGTCAGAACGATTTGGCTGAATTTGCCAGTATTGATCAGGTCATACGTGCTGTTGTTTCTGGTCAAGCATTGCCAGTGAGACAAAAACAAAAGATTCGTCAATTTAAGGTTGTGGATTCAATCTTAAAGCAAAGTGAAGATTTTCAATTGAAATTAACTGCTGACGCACCTAACTTTTCTACTTTTCAGAAGGGCGAGGTGGTGGCAACACAAGCCGACAATGCGGTTGTATTTGATCAACAGGTTTGGATTTTATTTCCCAATCCAAAGGTAAAAATAGGGCTTAGAGCTGGGCTGATTTTAAAAGAAATCGAGTAAAGCACAGTTTTAATGCTTCGGTGTAGACAAGGAAAGGGCATAGATGGAGTTGGAATATGGATGTTCAGTAGAAAACAAGACATAGCAAAGAAGAATATCTTTTGGGATATTTATTTTTATGAAAGTAAAGCAGCAAGGACAGGTTGTCATAAGAATATTGTTGGAGTGATCGTGTATGAGTAACAAAAATGAAAAGGCATTTCAATCAGGTAGAATCCTGAATGAGCAATATGTGGCCCAGCAAGACACATCTAGCCAATCGAATATGTCTTCATCAGAAATAGAGGTTGGCAAACCTTTAAAACGTGCCATGACAAAACGTCATTTGGTCATGATTTCATTGGGTGGTGCAATTGGAACAGGGTTATTTTTAGGCTCAGGTGATGTCATTTCTCAGGCTGGTCCTGTAGGTGCTATTTTGTCTTATTTACTGGGTGGCATCATTGCGTACATGGTCATGCTGTGCTTAGGCGAGTTAGCCGTACACATGCCAGTTTCTGGCTCATTTGGTGAATATGCAAGGACTTATATTGGACCTGGTACAGGTTATATGATCACTTGGTTATATTGGTTAACGTGGACTGCGACATTGGGAACAGAGTTTACAGCTGCTGCTTTATTGATGCAGGAGTGGTTTCCCACAATTTCCATGTGGACATGGACCTTGCTATTTGCAGGCTTAGTTTTTATCTTGAATGTTAGTTCAACACGTTTATTTGCAGAATCTGAGTTTTGGCTATCTTTAGTGAAAGTTTTAACTATTATCTGTTTCATTGCTTTAGGTTTAGCTGCGATTTTTGGTGTTATTTCTTACCATGGTCATGAGTCTGCACCTTTATTCAGTAAATTAACGGAGCATGGTTGGTTTCCAAACGGCATTTTCCCTATTTTTGCGACCATGTTAATTGTGAATTTTGCGTTCTCTGGTACTGAGTTGATTGGTGTTGCTGCAGGTGAAGCTGAAGAACCTGCGAAAACTGTACCAAAGGCGATTAATGCTGCGATTTGGCGTTTGCTGATTTTCTTTGTAGGTACGATTGTCGTAATTTGCGCATTATTGCCTTATGAAATGGCTGGATTAAGTGCAAATAATGTAAGTAATAGTCCTTTTGTAACGGTATTTAATTATATCGGCATTCCTTATGCAGAAGACATTATTCGTTTTGTCATTATCACTGCATTGCTATCTGCTGCTAACTCAGGTTTATTTGCTGCTTCACGTATGATGTGGTCTTTATCGGCTAAAAAGCAGTTACCTAAAGTATTTGCTAAATTGACACGTTCAGGTACTCCAATTATTGCGATTATCGTGACGATGTTTGGTGCAATTCCAGGATTGTTATCAGAATTATTTGCACCTGAAACGATTTTCAAAAATTTATTGGGTGTTGCTGCTTTTACAATGGTTGTGGTTTGGATTTCGATTTGTGTGAGTCAATTTAACTTCCGGAGACAATGGATTAAATCAGGTAAAACAGTCAAAGACTTGAAATTTGCCGCACCATTATTCCCACTGACTCCAATTTTGGGTGGTTTATTCTGCGTAATTACCTGTATTAGTATGGTGACAGACCCTTCAATGCAAGTGGGCTTTGTATGCTGTATTTTATTTATCATTGCATGTTATGCGAGCTACAATTTCTTCTACAAAGGAAAAGATAGTATTTCATAAAAGCTGTGGTTTATTCTTTTGGTATATTAAAAAGAACATAGCTTGTCGTGAATCATGGTTTGTTATTTCGAAATATACTCACTGATATTATTCAGTGAGTTACAAGCAAAGTTATTGAATATATTTATCAATCACTAACACTGACATTATTATCAAAACGATCAAACATCTTACTAAATATTTTTAAAGCTCTTGGTCATCAAGGGCTTTTTATTTTTCTACTGAATCTGTCTTTTTATGAATAGATAATGTCCTTTTATGATCATAAGAAACACATACAGTAGTTCATTATGTTCCTTTTTAAATGAAAGTATTTGTAAATCGCTACATTCATTTGCATTTGATTCATTTGAAAGTCACTTCCTCATTTTGTTGTTAGCGCTCATTCAACCAAAGACCGAAAGGAACATAATAGATGCACCAAATAGATTATGATTTTGACTATCTCATCATTGGCTCAGGATTTGGAGGAAGTGTCTCAGCGCATCGGCTTTCACAAAAAGGATATTCTGTTGCAGTTATAGAAATGGGGAAACGTTGGGAAGCCAAAGATTTTCCAAAAAACAATTGGAATACACCTCGTTGGATTTGGCGCCCCGCTTTAAAATTCTTTGGTTTTTTTAATTTACGTATTTTCCGACATGTCACCATTATTTGTGGTAATGCGGTTGGTGGCGGATCGATTACTTATGCAAATACTTTATTGATACCACCCGATCATGTTTGGTCAGAGGGTTCATGGGGAAATATTCCTCATTTAAAACAAGAAATGCCACAACATTTTGCTGAAGCTGAACGAATGCTCGGTGTAACGGATAATGTGATCTTAGGGCCAGCAGATCATATGTTGAAACGTATGGGAGAGGCTGTTGGTGTTGGAGATACCTTTAAACCGACACGTGTCGCTACTTTTTTTCCAGCTGAAGGCGAGGTCGGTGGAAAAACTTATCCTGATCCATACTTCAATGGGCAAGGACCTGATCGCGCAACTTGTACCGCATGCGGTGGTTGTATGACGGGCTGTAAGCACAATGCAAAAAATACGTTAGATAAAAACTATCTGTATTTTGCAGAAAAACAGGGTGCGCAAATTTTTGCAGAAACCAAAGTTATTGATCTTCGTCCTTTAAATGATCAAGAAGATGGTGCCGATGGTTATGAAGTCACAACCATTGACTCAATGTCATGGGGGCAAAAGAATAAACGGATATGGAAAGTAAAAAACGTCATTTTTTCAGCATCTTCTTTAGGTACACAAGAACTGCTGCTACGTTTAAAAGATCGTCAGGTCTTACCGAATATTTCAGAACAATTGGGTAAGCAGGTGAGAACCAATGCTGAGTCAATATTAGGTGTTCGCTTTTTTGATAAAAATATCGATATGAGTCAAGGTGTTGCAATTGGTTCAAGTATCTATATTGACCACAATACGCATATTGAGGCAACCCGTTACCAACGTGGTTCAGATGGGATGGGTTTGCTCACCACCTATATGGCAGATGGAAAACCAGGCTTATCGAGAATATTTACATGGTTATGGGCCTTCATCTGTCATCCGATTATTTTCCTAAAAATGAATAGTCCTTTTGGATTTGCTAAGCAGACTTTAATTTTTCTGGTTATGCAGACTGTAGATGCATCTATTCAGATGAAATTAAAAAGAAATTGGTGGTGGCCTTTTGGTAAAACCTTATCTTCAGAGGGCAAGCCTTTACCTGTTTATATTCCGCAAGCCAATGCATTTACTGAAAAAGTTGCAAAAATGTTTAAGGGTTATCCGATGACCACTAAAACAGAAATCTTTTTTAATGTGCCTTTTACTGCACATTGCATGGGCGGATGCGCCATGTCAGATTCAGTAGAAACCGGCGTTGTAGATGCACAAAACAGAGTTTTTAATTATAAAAATATGTATGTTATCGATGGTGCAATGTTGGGTGCGAATTTAGGTGTAAATCCAAGTCTAACAATTACTGCTTTAGCGGAACGTGCGATGTCATTTATTCCAGATAAAGCGACCTTAGAAAATGCAGAATAAGGCTTAGAAAATCTTTAAAGATTTCTAACATTCTTATTTTAAAGGATTTTTTAACTTATCTGTGGGTCAGCTAGAATCATCAGTGCTTTGCTTAGACTTGAAAATAAATCATTAGAAGACAATGGTTTGCAAATTATGCAGATCTACAAAGCACTTTGATTATTGATAAGAACAAGATTTGATTAGCCTAAATCATTCAACATACTTATTTTGTTTTACTATTTGTTTTTGATAGAAACTCGGTGCAACACCGACAAAAAATTTAAAGGAACGAGAGAAGTTAGAGGCAGAGGCATAGCCCAGTTCTTCTGCGATTTCGATCAGATTCTTATTGGAAGAAGCTAACATTTTCTTGGCTTTATCAATCACCACTTCATTTTTTAATTGTTGATAAGAAATGTCGTGTTCTTTCAATCCTCTTTGCAAGGTTTTACTAGAAATGTTAAGTAAGCGTGCGCATTCTTGCAAGCTTGGAATATTAGAAGAATTCAAAAACAATTGTCTAAGCCAAACCACTAAATTCATATCATTTTTAATTTCGGCAATTTGTTCCTGACATTTCAATTCAATGGCTTTACGTGTACCTTCGTCTGCAAGGCGTAGGTTTTGTTTAATCAGTTGTTTACTTAATTGCAGGACAATGCTTGGTTTTTTCAATGCATTAAAGTGAAAACGCACTTTGGATAATTGTGTATAGCGGTGTATGTGTAAGGGTTCATTGATTGACATAAATACGTGATAGGGGATTAAGCGCTCTTCAACAAGTTCATGGATAGTACAATGTAAAGCAACAGCAATTGCTTCAAGGTGGAAGTTGAGCGATAGCGTATCTATGGGAATAACAGGCTCACAAATCAGTTCCATTGACTGATCTTCATGATAAAAATACGAAATTTTAAAACTGGGTAGAATCAAAGAAAAATATTTAGAAATATAAATTATTGCTTGTTCTAAGTTGTCACAAGTTAAAATTGCATAACCAATCAAGCTATGTGAGCTGACTTTTAGTGAGCGACCTAATTCAAAAGCCAAATCATAATTAAAAGGAAATTTAAGACAAAAGGAAATGAATTTCTCGACTTGTTCTTGAGAAATTTTCATATCAGGTGAGCTCAAATATTTTTTTAGATCTATATCGACCTCAGCCAATATCTCTACAGTTGAAATATTTCGAGACTCTAAAAGACTTAAAAGCTTGAAATAATATCTTGCTGGGATCATGGGAATTTGATTGTTCATATGATTATTCATTTGCCAAGCGTGGAATCATCATGTGTTGATGAAGTAAATATTAACGGTATAAATAATTGATGACTAGTAATTGAAGACTAGTAATTGAATCTAAAATCAATCCATCAACCAAAGCATGTAGATGTGCTTTATAGCTTGCAGTACCATACTCGAAACTGAACATAGTGAGATTTCTTGAAAATAGAGTGTCTGTTTTTGATAAGTTCAACCCTATATTGAGTAGTGATATCTTCAATATTAGTGCTTCAGTAAAAAAATTGTGCTGCTGTAAAAATTAAACTGACAGCCTCAATGCATAATGAGGAACTGTCAGTTCATAAATGTAACACACTGAAAACCACTATTTTTATCATTGATTTTTATGCAATCTCAATCATTTCAAAATCAGCTTTCGATACTCCACAATCTGGACAACTCCAGTTTTCAGGAATGTCTTGCCATGCAGTTCCTGCTGCAAAACCTTCTTCTGGCATTCCGACAGATTCATCATAGATCCATCCGCAAACAATACACTGATATCTTTTCATTATTTTGAAACCTCTTTGATTTCTTGATTATTTTTAGCGTTGAAATAATCGCTATATTTTTCTAGTACATTCTCTTTAGCTGGCTGGTAGAGATTGATTTTATTGATATCACCTTGGTAATAATCAATAACCTGTTTATCCATAATGCTATACCAATATTTCGGAATAAAGACATGCAAAAATAAACTTGCATAACCGACAGGTAATTGTGGAACATTCTCATAATGTCTGAGAGCTTGGTAGCTTCTCGTCGGATAGGCATGATGGTCAGAATGACGTTGTAGCTGATACAACAGGATATTGCTAAATAGACTGTTGTTGTTCCAACTGTGAACAGGCATGGTTCTTTCATAACGTCCATTTTCTAACTTCTGACGTTTTAAACCATAATGTTCCATATAATTCACCGCTTCGAATAAAGTAATACCGTAAGCAGATTGAGCAATTTGTGTTGGGATAATATTTTTCCCAAACATTTTCAACATGATCGCATGATAGGTTATGGACATTGCCCAACCTTGTAGCAGCTCATTATGCACAGACCAAAAGGATAGGCCTTTTCTTTCTAAGCGTCTTTTTTCAATTTCAATTGCTGATTTAAAACTACCAGTGACAGTTCGTGGCCAAAATTTCCAAAATGACTCACCAAACTGTGATGAAGCAGGATCTTCTGGCGTCGCTACACGTAAGTGATGTCCATAAGGATGTTCAATTCGGAAATGATTATATCCTGTCGGTGCTAAACATAAGTGAGAAAGATAATGTTGTCGTTTACCCGCTTTGTGGCTCAGCTCATGTGCTGTATTAATTGCAACGCCATTGACTACACCCAGTGTTAATCCAATTAAAATTCGATCTGACAACGGTGTTGAACTTTTGCTCGCAAGGTAATTTCCATAAATATTTGCTATATATTGCAATGGGATATAAAGGTTAACGACTTTTTCATAAAAGGGATCTGCTTCTAATTCAGCAATCGCATCCTCAGGTGGGTTTTCGGAATCTTCACCTAAAAAACGATCGATGACAGGAATGATGCCATGCAGAACAATCGGGCCAGCAGCTGCAAAAAGTTTTTTGGCTTTTTTAGGACCAAACTGATAGCCGAGCATTGCGACATTAGCGATATTGGGAACCACAAGTCCGAGTAGCCATAATTTTCTTTTTTTATCTTTAAATTTTGCTGAATCAGTTGTTATTTGAGCAACAGTATTCATGTTACACCTTGTGAAATCTAACTTGGTCATCACATGATTGAATATTATTGAAGGTAATGCATTGCATAAAAGGACGATAACTATTCTTAAAAGGACATTAGTCTGAGAGTTGTGTAATGTTAACAGAACTGAACAGATGCTTGAAAAGAGAATATAAAGCGATACGCGATTTATTGAGACATACATCTTCAAATCGTTTAAGTTCTTATTTATTTTCATGTGATTATTATTTTAATATTCTATTTTAAAATTAAAATCCAGTTGATGTCTATTTTTATTATTCTTAAATGGTTTATGCTGTTTTTCTGATTTATTTTTTAAGTGATTTTTGTTGTTTGATTTGATTTATTTTATTTTCGATTC
Organism: Acinetobacter rongchengensis; assembly: GCF_003611475.1. GTDB lineage: Bacteria > Pseudomonadota > Gammaproteobacteria > Pseudomonadales > Moraxellaceae > Acinetobacter > Acinetobacter rongchengensis. Next base: position 15,361 of record NZ_RAXT01000053.1, read on the forward strand.
TATTTTTTTATAATTTCTTATTTACATTAAAAAACATTTTAATATTTTAAATTAGAACAAATGCTTGAGCTGTTTATAGTGCTGATTTTTATTTTTTATAATAATGAGTGTTTACGCTTAGTTTTTCATCTGCTAGTTTAATAAATAATTAAATTTTGTTGTTTGGTAAAAATGAGATTTAAAAATTATTGTCTTAAATCAACTTAAATTAAGATGGTATATAAGAGAATTAAAATGTTTATAAATGTTAATGAAGTTAAAGAAATTATTCATAATCAAATACAGGCAGCATTATGGGAGTGTTGTCATCCTAATTTTGCAACCTTAGTTTCTGATCATAGAAATTATGGAACGTTGATTGATGTTATTTTTGAAGATGCAACTGCTTATTCTAACAAAGACCCTGCATCACGAGCGTGTTTATTCAGTATTTTACAAGGGTACACCTCTTTTAAAGCTACACTGCATTATAGAATTGCAAATTTTATTTATAAGCAGATTGATGTAGAAGAAAAGCATCATTTTTCAATACTGATTTCAAATCGTGGAAAAATACTATCTGGTGCTGAGCTTCATTACAAAAGTGATATTGGTCGCAGTTTTATTCTAGATCATGGTTTTGGAACTGTTATTGGTGAAACGAGTATCGTTGGAAATCATTGTTATTTTTTAGGCGGCGTTGTATTGGGAGCGACAGGTATTGCAAATAATCCTTTAGCAAGAAGACACCCGAAAATTGGTAATAATGTTGAGATTGGTGCATTTAGTAGACTCTTTGGTAATATCGAAATTGGGAATGACGTGTTTATTGGACCACATTGCGTTGTGGCAGAAGATATTCCAAATGGATGTAAAGTGATTAAAAAAAGTACGAATCAAGTGGTAAAACAAATTTTATAAAAATGATAACAACAAGAGAACTTAACCAGTGAAATCAAATAGTAAAACATTAAATTGGATATGGAAAAGCACTTTTTTAACTTTCGTGCTGTATCTCATCGTCTGTTTAACGTGGGGAACAACATGGATCGGAATTAAGATTGCTGTTGAAAGTGCTCCACCATTATTCGCATCTGGTTTGCGATTTATGATCGCTTTTCCTTTTTTATTATTGATGACTATTTTATTTAAAGCACCTTTAACTTTTCCAAAAGGACAACGTCAATTTTTTATCATATTAACGCTGTTTTATTTTACGATTCCTTACTATTTGATTAGTTATGGTGAACAATATGTTTCGTCAGGATTAACATCCTTGCTATTTAGTACGATGCCAGTATTTTCAATCATATTTTCAATTTTGATTCTGAAAGAAAAAGTCTTTCTTAATCAGATTTTCGGTATATTTATTGGTTTTTGCTGTTTAGTTATCATTCTGATATCTCAAGGTTTAATTATTTCATACACAGATTTCTTGGGGGTGATGGCTATTTTATTTGCTGCAATTATGCATGGTTTTCTTTATGTCTATTCTAAAAAAAATGCATCAGAGATTAATATTTTTACGTTTAATACATTGCCTATAGGTATAGCTGGGGGATTATTATATATTTCAAGTTTTTTATTTGAAGCACCACAGATAGATGAAATTACCCTACGTAGTTGGTTAGCTTTATTATATCTAGGTGTTGTTGCATCTGTTGGAGGATTCATTGTTTATTTTTATTTGTTAAAACGTATGAGTCCGATTATTTTATCATTTATTTTTATTATATTTCCAGTGATTGCAATTGCTATAGATGCATACTATGCACATAAGACTATTACTCCTCAATTTATTTTTTTCTCAACTGTCATGTTGTTAGGGTTTGCATTGACTAAATTACCATTGCATAAATTTTTTTCTAATACGTTTAAAAAAAATAATCATTAACTGAATAGGAAGGGAAAGAATATGATATTTATTTCAGCTGATATATTAAAAATATTGTATAAACATGGGGTTGAATGTTATCCCAAAGAAGCTTGTGGTTTTATTTCATTGAATGGGAATATCACCAAAGCCTTAAATATTCAAGATCAATTAAATAAGAAAAGCCCTCATATTTACTCAAGAAATGCAGAAAATGGCTACACCATGTCATTTAAAGATTTAAAAGCTTTAGAAGCGAGTTTTAAAACACTTAATCCAGCAATTTGTATTTATCATTCCCATCCTGATGTGGGTGCGTACTTTAGTCAGGAAGATATTGATAAAGCATTATTTATGGAAGAACCAATCTATAACGTAGATTATCTGGTTTTAGATATTAGGAATGGTTATGCACAAGGTGCGAAACAGTTTTCTTTTATTGAAAAGCAGTTTGTATGTACTGCTACATATGATTTAGAAGGAAACATTATTCATAATCAATAATGTTTAGAGGATAGAACGATGAGTAAAATTATAATCCCAGAGCGTTTGGCTAAAGTCGCTAAACTAAATAGAACAGCGTTCGAAATAGAGGGAGCGACTGTACATGATGTCGTTAATCAGTTATGCAAACACTACAGCGAACTTAGTGATCATTTTTTTTATGCAAATGGAGATTTTAAAAGTCATTTTTTAATTATCATCAACGAAGAACATGCCAGTATGCATGATGAAGTACATGATAACGATATCATTGAAATCATGTTAGCTACATCTGGTGGGATAGATATTTCAAGTTCCATACTTTCTAAGTCGGAAATTGAACATTACTCACGACATATATTATTACCGAATGTGGGGCGGCAGGGACAAGAAAAGCTTAAAACAAGTAAGGTATTAATTATAGGGACTGGAGGGCTAGGCTCGCCAATAGCAATGTACCTCGCTGCGGCAGGTGTTGGGACTTTAGGTTTAATTGATTTTGACACCGTTGAAGAAAGTAACCTGCAAAGACAAGTTGTGCATGGCTATAAAACGATAGGTTTACTAAAAGTTGAATCAGCTAAACAAAATTTGTTGAATATTAATAAACATTTGAAAATAAATACTTATCCTATAGCTTTAGATTTAGATAATGCATTTGATTTAATTGCTGAATATGATTTGGTTATTGATGGGTCTGACAATTTTTCAACAAGATATCTGGTCAATGATGCATGTGTACGCTTAGATAAGCCCTTAGTGTCGGGTTCAATCCATCAATTTGATGGTCAAATCAGTGTCTTTAATTATTTAGATGGTCCTTGTTATAGATGTGCATTTCCTTCAAGCCCTCCTTCAGAATTATCTCCGAATTGTAGCGCAGGAGGGGTTATTGGCGTTCTGCCTGGAATTGTTGGGACAATTCAAGCGACAGAAGCTTTAAAAATTATTTTAGGTTTGGGAGAAATTTTATCAGGAAAACTATTAATGGTTAATGCATTAACAATGAGCTTCAAAAAAATTACGATTAAGAAAAATCCTAACTGTAAAGCCTGTGCGAATAGGTCTGAAATTAAAAATATAACTTATGGACCTGAGTCTTGTGGAGAAAACTCAGAACTTAATGTGTGTTTAAAAAAAGAAAATTATATACATGCGACTGATTTAAATCATATTCTGAAGAATAAAAACAATAATGAAATTATTCTCTTAGATGTTCGCGAAACGATGGAATTGCAAATATGTGCTATTCCAGAAGTCATTAATATTCCAATGCATGAGATTGAAGAAAAGGTTCAAAGTTTAGATAAAGATAAAACTTATTATGTGATTTGTTTAGCAGGAAAACGGGCCGAAAAGGTCGCAGATTATTTAATCAAAAATAATTTCCAAAAAGTTTTTGTACTCACAAATGGTATGAAAGGTTGGGTGAGTCATGTAGATAATACCATGCCGATTTATTGATAAATGGAGAAAAATAATGATTTATCAATCAATTATAGATGTTATAGGTCATACACCGACCATACATTTAAAACGGTTATCGGAAGAGATAGGATGTAACATTTTCTCCAAATTAGAAAGTCTAAATCCTGGAGGAAGCCATAAAACCAGAATAGCACTTGGAATGATCAGTAATGCAGAAGAGACTGGCATTTTAATACGCGGGAGTAATCAGACAATTATAGAACCCAGTGGAGGAAATACTGGTATTGGACTGGCGATGGCCGCAAATTTATTGGGTTATAAACTCATTCTTGTAATCCCTGATAATTACAGTAAAGAAAAACAAAAATTACTCAAGCTATATGGTGCAGAAATTATATTGTCGGATAGCCGTTTAGGTAATAATTCACATGGTGAGAAAGCTTTTGAAATTCAATTTGAACATCCCAATTACGTGATGCTGAACCAACAAAAAAATTTAGCAAATCCTCAAACCCACAGAAAATCAACAGCTCTAGAAATTATTGAAGACTTTTCTGAAATCAATTTGGATTATTTCATTGGTGGAATTGGTACAGGTGGACATATCACTGGGATTGGTGAAGTTTTACTCGAAAAGTGGCCAAGTTTGAAAATTATTGGTGTAGAACCAGATGGTTGTAATCTACTCAAAGATATTCATGTGCCACATAATATTCAAGGTTTGTCAGTAGGTATTATTCCTGATGTACTTAATATTGAGTTAATTGATTTTATGGTTCAGGTCAGTGTTGATGAATGTATAAAAATGGCAAAAATATTACTTAAAAAAGAATCAATAAGTATTGGAATATCTTCGGCAGCTAATTTTGTAGCGATAAAAAAACTTGTTGATGAAAATAAAATTTCATCAGATTCCAATGTATTTACATTGATCTATGATCAAATAGACTCATATCTAAACTATTTTGATATTGAATTTAATAATTGAATATTTTCAGAGTCTTGGAGGTAATTTAATGATAAATCAGCATAAATTTACGATACCCGTTTATGATTCTAACCCTTATTTATATGAATTAGATTCCCTAATCTTGGAAATAAAAGATGATTTGATTTTATTGGATGAAACTATTTTTTATCCTGTTGGTGGTGGACAGCCAGGTGATACAGGACAGCTTAGTTTGCCGAATGGAGAGATTGTTTTTGTTGTAGATACTTTTAGAGCTAAGGAGGAAGCTGCTCAAATTTGGTTAAAATTAAATAAATCAATTGGAAAAACTTGGCAAGGTAAAATTGTTAACACAGTAATAGATTGGGACAGACGGTATCGTCATATGCAAATGCATACTTGTATGCATTTATTGTGCTATTTAATTGATGCACCAGTTACAGGGTGTAGTATTGGTGAAGATAAGGCTCGATTAGATTTTGATTTACCAAATCCCACAGTGAATAAGGAGGAGATCACTAGAGAGATCAATGAACTTATCAGAAAAGGTTCTAGAGTGGTAT
>NZ_RAXT01000054.1 GCF_003611475.1 Acinetobacter rongchengensis
AAAAATTTAATTTTTTAAATCAAATATTTAATTAACTCAAAACCCGCCATTCATCTTCAAAAAAGCCGAGCTGAAACACTTCGGCTTTTTTTGAACGGTTTTGATATGTTTTGCCAATAATTTTGATCAACAAACAATCAAAATATCATTTTTCTCTGATTTCTCAACTGTCTCACTGCTTAAATAATCCACAATTCTTGCGGACAACTCTTGGGATAAAAATTATTCAGTTTTGTACGCCATAACGTATACCCATTTAGGGCATTGGTGAATAGTCAACTTATCATGGACTCATAGCGAACAGGATATTCCAGATAAAAATAACAAATGACAGCAATGGATAATGCAACGATCCGACAGAAGTCAGATCACAAGCTTCAAATACGAAAAAGCCCAACAGGATGTTGGACTTTTTTATTGCCTAGAATCAGCCTAGACATTCCAATCAAAAAAAAGTATAACGCTCCTGTCTAAATTCATAGATTAGGTAATGACCTTGAAACTCATCCTTGCGCCCATGGAAGGCTTAACTGATCCAATCATGCGTGATGTACTCACGTCTGTAGGAAGCTTTGACTGGTGTGTGACTGAGTTTATTCGAGTGACCGATTCAGTCTTACCTGACCATATCTATCATAGCTATTGTCCTGAATTAAAAACCAATGGCAAAACTGCAGCGGGTACACCAGTACATGTCCAGTTTTTAGGTAATAACCCAAACATGCTCGCTGCCAATGCTGTACGAGCTGCCGAACTTGGTGCTCCTGCAATTGATATGAATTTTGGCTGTCCTGCAAAAACAGTTAACCGTCACCGTGGTGGTTCTGTTCTTTTAGATGAACCAGAAGTAGTTTATGAATTGGTTAAGGCTGTTCGTGATGCAGTGCCTACGCATATTCCTGTTTCAGCCAAAATGCGCTTAGGCTATATGGACCGAAACTTTACCATGGAAAATGCACTCGCGATTGAAGAAGCAGGCGCAGCTTGGGTGACCGTGCATGCACGTACCAAAGCAGATGGTTATACGCCTCCAGCATTTTGGGATACCCTACAACCGATTCGTGAAAAGTTGAAAATCAATGTAATTGCCAATGGCGAAATTTGGACCAATGCAGATGCAAAACAATGCCAATTAGAATCGGGGTGTGACGATTTGATGATTGGTCGTGGCGCAGTCACGACACCCGATTTAACCCAATGTATTCGACAAAATACCGACCAACCACTGATCACTTGGAATGAGTTATTAGGCTTACAAATCCGTTTCCTCAACGGGACTTATAAAAAAGAAATGAATATGGTCGGACGTTATAAGCAATGGCTAGGCATGATGTCAAAACATTATCCTGAAGCTAAAGCTTTATGGGATGAAATTAAACGCCTTAAAAAAGTCGATGAAGTCCTTGAAAAATTAAAAGCATAAAATCATCTTTAATTCGATTCCTCTGAAGCTATTTCAAGAATCGCTTTAATTTCATCAGGTTGGAACTCTTTAGATAGTGGAGATGTTGGATTGAGTACCAATGTCGCCCCTTGAGTCATTTCAAAGAACTGTCTCGCATTGATTATGAGATATTCCACATCTTCCCCAATATCACGTTGAATAATGTCTAACGATAAAAAGAAAGGAATTGCTTGCTCACCTTCTGGTGTTTCTAAAACACGAAATTCAACTTTTTGACTGTGATTTTGTGTCGCTAAACAGTAAATATCAGAGATTAACAGTTGTTCTATGAAATCAGGGATCAAGGTGTAGTCTTCTTGGGTTTGAGTGAAGAGTTGTTGTAGATCTAACATATTATTTTCTTCTGTTCATTTTAAAAATAAATTTGTACAGCAAGATTATATCTTTAGATATATGCCACTTAAACAGATATTTTAATTTAAATAATAATTGTTATTAGCGATGCATATCAATGATCGCAATTAAACACCGTGTTTTAAAAAATGAATTTACGAATTCAAATTTTAAAATATTATTATTCAAAATCTTACCTTTTAATTATAGCTAAAATAGCTTCAAAGTTCTGCACTCGATGGTCAGCCTGAGTAAAAGGTATTTTCTGTTCAGGATCAAAAAGTATGCTGCGCATACCAACTTGCTTCGCACCCTGAATATCTGCAATTTCATTGTCCCCAATCATCACACATTGCTCAGGTTGTACATTCATTTGCTGACATGCTAACCGAAAAATTTCAGCTTGAGGTTTACGTAGCCCAACAGCTTCCGAAACAATCACACTCGAAAAATATGGGTTTAACCCGAAAGCTTGGAAATTATTTTCCTGAAATGGTGTTTTACCATTCGAGATCAATCCCAATGAAAAGCCAGCTTCAAATAAGCTCTGAATAACACTATCGACACCCGCAAAAGCAACACAAAATTGATTAAAATCTTGAATATAACTGTTTAATAATTGCTGTTCGCTAAACTTCGAAATTTTAAATTTTTGAATAAGTTTGCGATAAACTACATCTTTCCACACTGCCCCATTGGCATCGAGCTCAATAAAACGCTCAATAAACGATTGTCTTTCTGAATTTGCGACCAATGGCAGAGCATTCACCTGCCAACTTAGAAAACGTTTTAGGGATGTGGTTCGATCCAAAAGTGTTTGATCAAGATCAAATAACACAGCTTGAATTGGTTGCATCGCACTTCCCTTTCAGTTTTATTTAGCGATTCAATGACATGCTCATATCTATATGTGGAATTCCGCAATCTAGATATTGATCACCTTCAACCGTAAAGCCTAAATTTTCGTAAAAACCAGTTGCATAAACTTGTGCAGATAATTTTAAAAATTCACGTTTTTGTTCAGCAGCCACTTGAATAATGTGTTGCATCAATAACTGACCAATACTTTTACCTCGATATTGCTTAAGTACAGCAACACGACCAATACTGTGGTTTTCCAATAATCGGGCAGTCGCAATCGCTTGATTTTGATCATAAACCACAAAGTGTAGAGAAATTGGATCTTGATCATCCCATTCGTCATCTTCAGAAATATTTTGTTCTTGAACAAAAACACTCCGACGGATGAATTGTGCATCGTGTTGTAATTCGTTCCAATCCCCTGATTGAATTTGAAAATCTGCCATTTGCTTTTCCATTAACATTTACAGCCAATATCTTGTTGATCCCATTGATCATTTAACAATAACTCTAAAGACTGCTTTTGAATACCATACATCTCTTTTAGCGCTTGAATTTGATCCAAAACAGCCTGATCTGGGCGATCAAAATCTTTACGTTTTGTTGCCAAAATCATTTTATTTTTACTTGTATGTTCTAAAGCGACAAACTCAAATACCTTGGTTTCATAACCATAGGCTTTTAACAATAAAGCACGAATGGTATCTGTGAGCATTTCCGCTTGTTGCCCTGCATGAATACCAAATTGCAACATCGGTTGTAACACTTTAGGACTTTGCATTTGTGGACGTAACTCTTTATGGCAACACGGCGCACACATGATCATCTGCGCATTTAGGCGAATCCCCGTATGAATCGCAAAATCTGTTGCCACATCACAAGCATGTAATGCAATCATGACATCTAAATGATCAGGATGGTAAGTTCTGACGTCACCTTGGAAAAAATCCAATTGCGTAAACTCAGAACGTGCAGCCACATCTTGGCAAAACTTCACCATATTTTCATTAAGTTCGACCCCAGTCACATCAGGTATTTGCAAATGCTTTGCTAAATAATCATACAACGCAAAAGTGAGATAGCCTTTACCTGAGCCAAAATCAACCACTTTTAAAGCATGACTTTTATCTTTATCTTGTTGCTGAATATGCGTTAAAGCACCTGAAAATATTTCAATAAATTTATTAATTTGTTTCCACTTGCGTGCCATGCTTGGAATTATCTTTGCATTTGCATCGCTAATACCAAGTGCTTGTAAAAAATAGCTTTCTTGATCGACAAAACGATGCTTTGCTCGATCATGTCCCTGTTGCTCATTTTTCTGAGTTCTGACATTCGGTTTAGTTTTACTGACCGTCAACATGGCTTTCTTTTTATTTTTCTTGAGTTGAATTTCTGCTTCATCAGTAAATAAATTGGCTTGTTTACAGTGTAAAGTGAGTTCCTGAATGATTGATAATGCATCATTTAATGGATAATTCTTTGTCACATCATTGGTTTGATAATGATATAAACAGCTCAGAACCGTCTCATTTTGTAATTGAATGACTCTAAAGGTCAGTTTCTCTAAAGCGGCTAATTCACCCTTGTACTGACTTAAAATCAGACGATCAAAGTTTTGATGATCAATAGCTTGCTGTACACTATCGAAAAATTGTTGTTCCTGCTCAGATAGGGAAACGACTGCTGACATAATCAAAACTCATATTCATTAACACGGTTATTTTAAAACGTCTTACTTTAAAGGTAAAACTGCATTACTATACAAGTGTACTTTTAATAAGTTGAAGCCAATGTCAACCGATCAATTGATTCATATTTATGCACCATTAGAAGAACGGATTAATGCATTAAGCCATGCGTTTGGTGCTATTTTGGCTGCAATTGCAACAATTTTCATGTTGATCAAAGGCAGTCATCTCAATGACTGGCAATTCTTTGGACTCGTCGTTTACGGTCTCAGCATGATTTTATTGTTTGCAAGTTCTGCAATTTATCACTTCTCTGTAGATGAGAAAAAACGCCAATGGTATAAAAAACTCGATCATACCGCTATTTACTATCTCATCGCTGGCACTTATACCCCATTTTTAGCGATTGCAATTCCAACGGCAAAAGCACACTACTTACTTATAGCCCTGTGGATCATTGCCGCAATTGGAACACTATTCAAGTTAATATTCATTCATCGTTTTGAAAAAATATCGCTCATTGCATATTTGGTTATGGGATGGCTTGCTGTCCTTGTGATGGATGATATGCAACGTTTTCTGAAGCCTGAAGCATTAAAATTACTCATCATCGGCGGTTTAGCTTATACAATTGGTGCATTGTTTTATGCCCTAAAAAGAGTAAGATATGCTCATGCAATTTGGCATGTTTTTGTTTTGATAGGGGCAGGATCACATTTCCTTGCAATTTATCTTTACGTCATTTAATCCATAGATACTCGAATTTCAGTAACCCTGAATGAGTGAATTTGGATTGATCTCGTTGTTTTTTTAAGAAATTACGCCTTTTTTAAAAAGATTACGCTTTAGAGATTCGTTTTACTTTTAAAAGTGTAAGGTACATCATGGCGTCATTATCTACAGCTACATCTGAAGTTCAGGCAAACTCTAAGACTCGCGTTCTGTTTGCGAGCCTTGTCGGAACAACAATCGAATTTTTTGATTTTTATATCTACGCAACAGCTGCCGTACTTATTTTTCCGCATTTGTTCTTCCCTGCTAGTACAGATCCAACCACAGCGATTATCCAATCTTTAGCGACATTTGCGATTGCATTTATTGCCCGTCCAATTGGTGCGGCAGTCTTTGGTCATTTGGGGGATCGCATCGGACGTAAAGCAACACTTGTTGCCGCTTTACTCACGATGGGGATTTCAACGGTGTGTATTGGCTTACTTCCAACCTATGCACAAATTGGAATCGCAGCGCCATTACTACTTGCACTTTGCCGTTTAGGACAAGGTTTAGGTCTCGGTGGTGAATGGTCTGGTGCAGTATTACTTGCGACAGAAAACGCACCTGAAGGTAAGCGTGCTTGGTATGGTATGTTCCCTCAATTGGGTGCGCCAATCGGCTTTATTTTAGCAACAGGTTCATTTTTAACACTTGGTGCATTTATGTCTGAACAAGACTTTATGCAATGGGGTTGGCGTATTCCATTCCTAGCAAGTGCGGCATTGGTGATTGTAGGTTTATGGATTCGATTAAAGCTCCATGAAACACCAGCATTCCAAAAAGTTTTAAATAAACAAAAAGAAGTGAATGTTCCCTTTAAAGAAGTGGTGACAAAACACTATAAAATGTTGTTTTTAGGCACAATCGCAGCGGTATGTACATTTGTGGTGTTCTATCTGACCACCGTATTTGCGCTCAATTGGGGGACCACAAAACTCGGGTATAGCCGTGCAGAATTCCTTGAAATGCAGCTTGTTGCGACTTTCTGCTTTGCAGCATTTATCCCACTTTCCGCGATATTGGCTGAGAAATTTGGACGTAAAGCGACCTCTATTGGTGTTTGTGTTGCATCTGCGTTGTTCGGTCTAGTTTTTGCAAATATGCTTGAATCAGGCAGTACAATCATTGTCTTCTTATTCTTGTGTTTAGGTTTGGGCTTAATGGGTATGACCTATGGGCCAATTGGTACAGTTTTGTCTGAAATATTCCCAACATCTGTACGCTATACAGGTTCAGCATTAACCTTTAATTTAGCAGGCATTTTAGGTGCATCATTTGCACCATTGATTGCAACTAAACTTGCAACAGCTTATGGCCTACAAGCCGTTGGATACTACCTAACAGCTGCATCTATTCTTTCACTGCTTGCTTTCTTGGCTATACGTGAAACAAAAAATATTGATGTAAATAACCAAGTTTAATCATCTATCCCACCCTACAGTAGATGATCAAAAGCCTGCAAGATTGCAGGCTTTTTTATGCGCTAAATCTTAAAATCTAAAACTCAGGCTCACTGAAAATTTCAATCAACTGATGACTAAAAGGTTGCATAAAAGACAAATAACTCGCATGCAAAGCCATTCGTGTTAAATCAGTTTTAAACGGTTCAGGATGGTAAAGCTTGTCTCGGAGAATAGGATGCCCAATATATTGCATGTGTACCCGAAGTTGATGTGACCGCCCTGTAATCGGTGTCAACAATACCCGACTTGTATCTTTTATTGCATCATAACTTAAGCATTCAAATAGCGTTTGGGCTGGCTTACCCAAATCAAAATGTACAATCTGCCGTGGGCGATTTTCCCAATCCGTAATTAATGGAACATCGACTTGACCATTGATCGCAATCTGACCTTGTACCAAAGCAATATAATTTTTCTTAATGGTACGTGCCTGAAACATTTTACTCGCAGCGACTTCAGCTTCACGATGTTTTGCGAATAATAAAATACCTGAGGTTGCCATATCCAAACGATGGGTAATCTTGGCATGGGGATACAGTGCCAATACCCGAAAATAAGCACTGTCATGGTGTTCAGCTAAACGCCCCGGAACTGAAAGCAAACCCGCAGGTTTATTGATGGCAATAAAATCATCATCTTCAAAAATAATATCTAAAGGTTCTAAAGGTGGCTGATATACAAAACCATCATCTATCGGCATGTGAGTTGTGCTATGAGAACAATTGCCGAAAAATAACAACTGACTGAAATGCTGTCAAGGAAACAACGAGCAGATTATTTTGATAAGGACATAAATTAGATAAACTTCGAGTATTAGTCAAAACGAACATTCAATACCACACTACAGATTGACCATCATTGCAATCTATTCACTTTTTTCTATGATTGGGCTATAGATGGTGTTTCCATCATGAAATGACATGGATGTCTTCGTTGCGTGGAGGCACAAAAAGTACGCCCCACCCAACAAAAAAATTGTGTCACTTTCATCTCTGAAACGTGAGACATCGGCTACGTAAACCTATTTCAATTTTAAATGCAAAGCGTGCTTATGCATGCTATACGCTATAAAAAGCCACTTCCATAAAATGATAATTGACATTAACTCAATAGCACTCAAACCTGAATATTCATGACCAATTGATGCTTTTTCACCTGCTGACCCACCTGCCCAACAATTTCATCAACCACACCCTCTACATCCGACTTAATTTGTTGTTGAATCTTCATTGCTTCTAAAATCAGCAACGTTTGCCCCTTCGTCACTGTATCACCTGCATTGACCAGAATATTGATAATCGCACCATCCATTGGCGCACGGATCTTACCATCCCCCACGAGTTCACTCGCAACTGGCGGTGCATAGGTCACATCTTCAATGACGACATTGCCATGACCGCAATCCAGATAGAGTTCACGATCATTTAAAATATAATTGATCTTACGGCGAACACCCTCGACACAATAGGTAAAGTGTTGTGTATCGACATCAACAATCGTCAAATGACAGGTTTGACCTTCATACTCAACATGCACGTTTGCGGCGTCACGATTGATCTTTACGGTCATGATTTGATCGTCATATTTCAGTTTGACCGGTAATGCTGTAGTTACACCAGTATGCCAATAACGGTTATTTTGCTCAGAATGCCCAAGTAACGTCGCAGCGATAGCCAACTGTTCAATCGCAAGTTTTTGTGTATGCAAACTCACATCATCTGAAAAATGTTCTGCAATAAATGCCGTATTGGTATCCCCTGCAATCGCGACAGGATGACGTAAAACATGAACCAAGAACTGTTTATTACTATTCACCCCCAACAGTACACAATCCTCCACCGCACGAGCAAGTAAACGAATGGCATCCTGACGAGTCTTGCCGTAGGCAATCACTTTAGCCACCATTGGGTCATAAAACGGACTAATTTCACCGTGTTCTAACATCCCATGATCGATACGCACCTGTGGTAATGTCGCAGGCTGCCAACGCAATACTTTACCTGTTTGTGGCAAAAAGTCCTGTCTTGGGTCTTCAGCATATAAACGAACTTCTATCGCATGTCCGTTAAAACTCAGTTCATGCTGCTGCAATGGTAATGATTCACCATTCGCTACTCGTAATTGCCATTCAACCAAATCCAAACCTGTAATCATTTCGGTCACAGGATGTTCGACCTGTAAACGGGTATTCATTTCCAGAAAATAAAACGCCCCCGATTGATCCAGCAAGAATTCAACCGTTCCTGCCCCCACATAATCACATGCTTGTGCCGCTGCAACAGCCGCCTCTCCCATTTTTTGGCGTAATGTCGGCGTCATCACTGGACAAGGTGCTTCCTCAACCACCTTTTGGTGACGGCGCTGAATCGAACAATCTCGCTCAAATAAATACACATAATTGCCATGTGTATCCCCAAAAACTTGGATTTCAACATGTCGTGGCGCAATGACCGCTTTTTCTAAAATCAGCTCACCAGAACCAAATGCATTTTCTGCTTCAGAACGTGCCGTTTTTAACGCTTCAAGTACTTCCGTTGCCTGATGTACTAGACGCATCCCACGTCCACCGCCCCCCGCTGAAGCCTTAACCATCAATGGAAAGCCAATCTTTTCGGCTTGTTCTGCAAGAAACGGGATATCTTGCTGGTCACCTTCATACCCAGGCACACATGGAACGCCCGCCTGAATCATGGCAATTTTGGACAGGCGTTTACTGCCCATCAGTTCAATGGCGGGTGCAGTTGGTCCAATAAAGGTAATCGCATGATCCAAACACGCTTGTGCAAAATCGGTATTTTCAGATAAAAAACCGTAACCGGGATGCACGGCATCCGCACCTGATTTAAGGCAAGCATCAATGATTTTAGGAATGGATAAATAGGATTCTGCAACTTTGGATGCCCCAATATACACGGCCTCATCCGCAACCTGAACATGACGTGCATTGGCATCGGCATCAGAGTACACGGCTACGGTTTGATAGCCCATTGCCTTGGCGGTCTGCATCACACGTACCGCAATTTCACCACGGTTTGCCACTAAAACTTTTGAAAATTTCATTCTTTAATCCCTCAAAACACCACATCTCAGCTTGCGTTGTACAAATGCGATGCACAAAGTCAGCCTTTGCTGTTTCACTGCTCAGTCCAATTTGGCAAACGTTTTTGAATAAAGGCCATCGTCCCCTCTTGTCCTTCTGCTCCACCCACTGCTTGAGCAAATTGCTGTGCTGCATCATCGAGTAACGATTCTAATGGTTCGTTCAATGTACGGTGTAACAGTGCCTTGGTGGCACGAGATGCAAGGGGTGCAGCTCGTTTAATGTGTTCAATGGTTGCCTGAAGTGTTTGTTCCAGCTCGGCAGCATCATTCACCACCTCATGCACCACGCCGACCTGTAATGCCTCTCGACCATTAAAACGTACACCCAGAAGCGCCAAACGGCGAGCCTGCGTCAAACCAATACGTTTCACCACAAAGGGAGCAATTTGTGCAGGCAATACACCTAATCCTGTTTCAGGCAAGCCAAACTGTGCATTATCTCGGCAAATCGCAACATCAGAGACACATGCCAATCCAAAACCACCACCAAGTACCGCACCTTCTAAAACGGCAACAACCGTTTGCGGTGCCTGATCGACTTGTTCAATCATTGCGCCAAAGCGACGATTAAAATCAACATAAGGCTGCAAGCTA
This sequence comes from Acinetobacter rongchengensis, assembly GCF_003611475.1. Classification (GTDB taxonomy): domain Bacteria; phylum Pseudomonadota; class Gammaproteobacteria; order Pseudomonadales; family Moraxellaceae; genus Acinetobacter; species Acinetobacter rongchengensis. Next base: position 10,284 of record NZ_RAXT01000054.1, read on the forward strand.
CCGACGCTTGTCGCTTCAACACGTAATGCAGCCATATCTTTAATATCACCGCCTGCACAAAAATGTCCGCCTTGACCACGTAGAATCACAGTACGAATAGAGGTATCGTCTGCAAGATCTGCAAAAACCTGCTGAATCGCATTGACCATTTTTAGGCTCATGGCATTACGACTTTCGGGGCGATTTAACCATAACGTTAAAATACTGCCGTGTCGTTCAAGCTGAATACTGTCATCCACGTGTAAATTCTCTAGCATCTTTATTGTCCCTAATTCATGTCTTTCAACGATCGTGCTTGATCGATCACCCTCAGTTTTTCTGCTTCTTCGGCAAAATATCCATGAGCTTGCAAATAATTCCGAGCATAATTTCATCCGCACCGCCCCCAATCGAACCAAGACGACCATCACGGTAGAGTTGTGATGCAGGGTTATCCCACATAAAACCATTTCCACCCCAATACTGTAGGCAACTATCCGCCACTTCACGGGTCAAGCGACCTGCTTTTAATTTCGCCATGGATGCAATTTTTGCTACATTTTCACCTGCGATATGTTGTTCGCACGCTTGATAGGTCAATGCACGTAAAGCTTCCACTTCTGTCATGAGTTCAGCAAAACGGAAATGGACATATTGATTATTAATCAAAGGTTGTCCAAATGTGGTACGTTCTTTTGCATATTCAATTGTTTGCTCAATACAGCGCTGCAAACCACCAATTGCATTGGCACATGCCCACATACGTTCTTCCTGAAATTGCATCATTTGCATCATAAACCCCATGCCTTCTGCGCCGACTAAATAACGCTGTGGTACACGGACATTATCAAAATACACTTGAGCCGTTGTGGTTGAGCGCATGCCCAATTTATTTAAGGGTTCTGAAAAACTAATGCCTTTGCTATTGGCTGGAACAATAATCATGGATTTATTGACATGCGGTTTATCATCAGAGGTATTCGCCAATAAACAGAAAAAATCTGCTTGTAAGGAATTGGTGATCCACATCTTACTGCCATTGATAATGTAATCATCTCCCTCTTTTTTGGCTGTGGTTTTGATTGCAGCCACATCAGAACCCGCATGAACTTCTGAAACTGCAATCGACGCCACATATTCACCACGAATTGCAGGGCTAAGAAATTCATCACGCAATTCTTGAGACCCGAAACGTGCCAATGCAGGCGTTGCCATATCCGTTTGCACACCAATTGCCAAAGGTACACCACCACAGGCAGCACGTCCCAATTCCTCAGCAACCACAAGGTTGTAGGAGTAATCCAAGCCCAAACCACCATTTTCTTCGGGCTTGCAAATCCCCAACAACCCCAAATCTCCCATTTTTTTAAACACTTCATGAATTGGAAACCGTCCAGCCTCTTCCCATGCAGGAATAAATGGATTCAATTCATGTTCAACAAATTGGCGTGTGGTGCGACGTAAAGCATCATGCTCTGCGGTAAATTTCATTTCAATCATCCTTCAATTTTTTAAATCCAAATCGTTCAATCCAATCTGCTGAACTACAGTAATTCGATACCCCAATAACGCAGCACATACACCCACAGTGCAAAACACGACAATGTCAGCAAGACACTTGCAATGATTGCCATGACAAATCCAAATTTTGACAATAGCCACGGAAATACCAAGAACATGGGTAAGGTGGGAATCACATACCAAAAGGTGTAATACGCATGATTGGCAATTTTTTCATTGGGCTGTTTTTCAAAATACAACCAAAATAAAACCAATAACGTCATCAAGGGTAAGGATGCGACCAATGCACCCACTTTATCGCTACGTTTTGCCAATTCTGATACCACAACCACAATTGCTGCCGTGGTGAGATACTTCATTACAATAAATAACACTGCCTTACCCTCTCACGTGTCAGAAAAATCTAAAAACGTGATACGCCAAATCGTATCGGAGTTAACTCACGATGCTGTCCTTCATAAATTGTGTGTAAAAGGAAAATCAAAACCTTGCGGGTATCACGTGGGTCAATAATGCCATCATCATGCAACATTGCCGTATTAAATAAGGCTGTCGATTGTTGCTCAAGTTTTGCTGAGGTGCTTTGCTCAAGAAAATCCAGCATTTGCGGATTGGGTTCCATCCCTGATGTTTTTTGTTTGGCTTCTGCCACAATACGCAAAACTTTACCTGCTTGTGCCGCCCCCATCACCGCCACGTGTGAATTTGGCCATGCAAAAATAAATTGTGGTGATAATGGACGACCGCACATGGCATAATTCCCCGCACCATAGGAACCCGCAACCACAATCGAAATTTTTGGCACCGTGGTATTTGCCACAGCTTGAATTAATTTTGCGCCGTGTTTAATAATGCCGTTTTGTTCTGCATCTGTACCGACCATAAACCCTGTCGTGTTGTGTAAGAATAATAATGGACGCTGTGTCTGCTCACAGAGGTGGATAAACTGCGCTGCCTTGGTCGCACCTTGTGGCGTAATTGGACCATTATTGGTAATAATCCCAATATGCACGCCACCCATTTTTGCCCAGCCACATATCGTCAAAGCATCATATTCCTGTTTAAATTCCAGAAAATCAGAATCATCCACAAGACGTGCCACCACTTCTTTCATATCAAAAGGCTGTTTTGGGTCTTTCGGAATAATGCCTAAAAGTTCTTCTTCTGCATAACGTGGTGCTTTATACGCAAGATCAAGCGTGACAGTCTGTTCTTTCCAGTTCAGGTGTTCAAAAATCTCCCGAGCAATACGAATACCATCCGCATCATTCTCAGCCAAATATTCAGCGACGCCTGAAACTTGTGTATGCATTTCAGCACCACCTAATTCTTCAGCCGTTGCGACTTCACCCGTTGCCGCAAGTAACAGTGGAGGTCCAGCCAGCAGCATTTCCGTTTGTTTACGCACAGCAATGACATAATCGGACAAACCCGGTTGATACGCTCCGCCCGCTGTGGCATTGCCATGTACGACCGATAATTGTGGGATTCCTGCTGCCGATAACCGTGCCTGATTGGCAAAGGTCATCCCCCCATAGGTAAACACTTCAGCCGCGTAATTTAAGTTTGCACCGCCACTTTCAGTCAGCGTAATCACTGGGAGTTTCTGTTCAAGTGCGATTTTTTGCAAACGCAAGGTCTTCTGTACCCCCATCGGAGACATCGTACCGCCTTTGATAGCACTGTTACTGGCCGTCACTAAACAACGTACACCGCTGACAAAACCAATGCCTGCGATAATACCGCCGCCTGCATCTGAACCATCTTTGTCGTCATGCATGTTATAGCCAACCAGACCACACAGCTCAACAAATGGTGAATCTGCATCCAAAAGCAAACGGACACGCTCATGTGGTAAAATTTTGCCCTTCTTGTCAAATTTAGGTTTGGCCGCATATGACTTATCCAGACCCTTTTGCTGAACTGCACGAACCTCCTGAAGTTGATTTAACAATGCTTCACGATTTTGTTCGTATTGCTCACTACCCACTGCAATTTCAGACTGGAGAATAGTCATACATTTTCTCCTGAATGTTGATTATTCGTTTGATTGTTCAATTGTTGTTTGAGTACTTCTGGAATAAAAGCACGATGGAATCCATTAAACGACTCGCTATTCGTTGCATCAACCAATGGATACATCCGTGTGCCCTGTGACGCTGCACCATCAATACGTAATGTGACACCCGAAATAAATCCTGCTGCTTCTGAGAGTAAATAACAAATCGCTGAAGAGATTTCAGACTCGGTTCCCATACGTTTGAGCGGCACATTCCCTGCCAAACTTGGAATGATGAATTTTGCAAAATCACCACTATAATTATCCATACCCGATGAAATTACCCACCCCGGTGCAACACAATTGACTCGAACACCAGAACGTCCCCATTCCACCGCAGCCGTTTTGGTTAAATTATCCACCCCTGAACGTGCCGCACCTGAATGTCCCATACCTGGCATTCCTCCCCACATGTCAGCAGCCATATTGACAATACTGCCGCCATGTTTTGCCATCCATTGGTTATACGCCTCTTTCATTAAATAGAACGTTGAATGCAGGTTATTTCGTACTACAGCATCAAAACCATTGGCAGAAATTCCTTCTAAATTTGATGGAAATTGCCCGCCTGCATTGTTCACCAAACCATTCAGCTGACCAAATTTTTCAATCACCTCAGCGATCATTGCCTTGACTTGTTCTTCATCACGATTATCACAGACGATAAAATGCACTTTGCCACCATCTTCGATAATTTCCTGACTGACCTTTTCCAACTTCTCAAGTTTACGTCCTGTAATCACCACTTGCGCACCCAGTGAAGCCAGTTCATGAGCCGTACAGCGTCCAATACCCGAACCACCACCTGTGACGATCACCACTTTATTGGCAAATGCATCTGATTTAAAAATTGATTGATAACGCATGTTTTAATTTCTCCAAACCCTCTCTTTCAAAAGAGGCAAAACAATTCATTGCAACATCATGTGAATTGAGTAAAAATCCTTTTTATCCAAGGAGATGAGAAGGTATTTTCACAGGCATATCCAACAATTGCTGTGCAAATGCCTTACCTTGTGGATCAATACGCAAACTGGCAATTCCACCACCGCCCAATGCATTTTCCAGCATAAAATTGAGTGCATTCATCGCGGGTAATTCATAACGAATCACTTTGGACTGATCTGGGTCTAAAACGTGCTGCATATACTCTGCAACATTGGCTTCTGTGAGTGCCGCCCGAATCCATGGTAAATATTCTGCCTTACGTGCAATCACGCCAATATTGCTATGATTGCCTTTATCACCACTTCTGGCATGTGCAATATCGACCAAAGGGACTTCAACTTCATCGCCTTGATACATGGCCACTTCACCCACGGGATGATCCACAATATCTTGCGCAACTGAACCTGTTGGAATCTGCACTGGATAGCGTTGACCTGCAAAATCCACTTCGATCTTGAGTTGATCTTTATCAATAAGGAAAGAGAATAATTTGACGACTGCAGATGCTTTAGGACGCCCCCCAACAATTCCCGCCAATGCAGGTGCCATACCTGTTGATGCCTGAGCAATCTCTGAGGCAAAAAACATACAGGCTTCTTTAAATGGATGTTTGACCGCAATCTTGACGACGACTTCACGACTTTCTTTTATTCGGGTATGCGCACCATAAGTACTTTCTATACCCAAAATTTCAACGGACTTTTCACTAAAAGGTGGCACAGATCGTAACGCCAAGACACGTTCGCATTTTGTTAAGATCGCATCAGCAATCACCTGTGCCTTTTCTGAGGCTTCACGCCCTGCAATCAGAAAGCTCACCAAAACACGATAACCATCAGAATAAGTGGCGCTGACCTTGTATTGCTGTGTTGGTGCACGACCTGTTGCCCCTGTGACTTTGACACGATTTTCACCGACTTGCTCTAAATGTACCTGACTAAAATCTGCGGTCACATCAGGGAGTAAATAGGCTTGTGGATGACCAATTTCATAAACGATTTGTTCAGCAACAGTCGCTGTAGAAACCAATCCACCTGTGCCTTGTGGTTTAGTCACCACAAATGAACCATCCTCGCCGACTTCGACAATGGGGAAGCCCATGTTGTCAAACCCTTGCACCAAACGCCAATCGGTAAAATTTCCACCTGTACACTGTGCACCGCACTCAATCACGTGCCCAGCCAATGAACCCTGAGCCAATTTGTCATAATCATTTAATGACCATTGATACTCATGAAGTAATGGTGCAAGCACCACGGCTGAATCAACCACGCGACCTGTAATCACAATATCTGCCCCCAAATCCAATGCATCACGAATGGCAACAGCACCAAGATAGGCATTACTACTGGCAACCTGTGCAGGTAATGGACTTGCATTAAACATTTCTTTTAAGTCTTGTTTCACTAGTTCAGCATGTTGTGGCAAAAGGTTATCCCCCAATACCACCGCAACCTTGAGTGACAAACCTTTTTCATCAATCAACTTTTGCAATGCATCACGACATGCCAATGGATTAACACCACCTGCATTGCTTATCACTTTAATTTTTTTCTCAGCGATTTTGCCTATCAACGGTGACATCACACGACTGACGAAATCCAGTGCATAACCATGTGATGGCTCCACCATCATGGCTTTTGCCATAATTGACATGGTAATTTCAGAAAGATAATCAAAGACCAAATAATCAATTTGAGCCATATGCACCAATTGAAATGCCGCAGTATTGGTGTCTCCCCAAAAGCCTGAGGCACAGCCTATTTTGACAACACGCTGATCTTCCATGTTCACACCTATCTTATTTTCATTGTTTTGAATAAAATTTATACTTTAATCTACCAAGCAAGCGCTTGGTTTGTAAAGTGCAAAATGTTATGCTGAATTGGCAAATCTGTTAAATCTAATTTCAAACAAAAAATAAATGATGAATTTTACGGAAAACCAAATGCTATGATTGCTCATTCAATAGATGATATCCAAACCATTGCATGTTTTGATGACAGCCCTCGTGGGCGTTTATTATTAGGTGCGGCATACTTATTTCATAAACAAGGTTATGCCAAAACTACGGTACGCCAATTGGGTGAGTTTATCGGCATCCAATCAGGCAGCATTTTTCACCACTTCAAATCAAAAGATGAAATCCTTGCAACGGTTATGGAACAAACCATCATTTATAACCATGCTCGCCTACTTGATGCAATTCAAAAGTCTGATAATCCTGAACAACAGTTAAAACACTTAATTAAAGCTGAACTGGTTTCAATTAGTGGAGATACAGGTTCTGCTATGGCTGTTTTAGTCCATGAATGGTTTGCCTTATCTAAAGAAAAACAAGAGGATTTGTTAAAACTTCGTAATGATTATGAGAATATTTGGTTGGCTGTGATTCAGAAATTATGTAATGTTGGCAAAATTCAACATGATGCATTTATTTGGCGACGTTTATTGGGTGGTTCAATCTCGTGGACAGTGACATGGTATAAACCCAATGGCAAAGTCAGTGTCGATGAACTTACTGATATGATATGGGAAATGGCATTAAAATGAGTACAGTTTACTTACGAAAACCTCAAGATTCTGATCTTATCGAAGTTGAAAGCGCTTATAAAAATAGTGAATCTTTACATCAACCTTGGACTTATCCGCCGTCTAATTTTCAAAATTATTTACAGCAAGAAGGACGATATTTTCTTTGCCTTACAGCAACACATCAGATTATTGGAACGTTCAATATTTCTAATATTGTCAGAGGACATTTTCATTCCGCATATTTAGGTTATGAAGCTTTCCATCCTTATCAAGCACATGGTTATATGCGTTTGGGTCTAAATCTACTATTACATGAAGCATTTCATGTTCTAAATTTACATCGTCTTGAAGCGAATATTCAGCCTGAAAATCTTGCATCTATTCGCTTGGTTGCGGGAGCTGGTTTTGTTAAAGAAGGTTTTTCTAAACAATACTTAAATATCGGTAGTGAATGGAAAGACCATGAACGCTGGGCGATTATTAATGAGGATTGGGCAGGTTAATATTTCTTGAGTTTTATATTAAAATCATTATTAAGGGCTTATCAATGCATTATCAAATACGTTACCCAACTCAATTTGCTATACAAACCTTAGCAAAGCGATTTGATTTACCCAATACACCAACAATGCAAGATTGGGAATATATAGTTGCTGATTCAAATCGAATTAATGAATTCTTGAAAGCCTACATTGAAGAACCGTTAACTGAAGATGAAAAATTTGTCTTGATGGAAATATTGATACAATCTTTTGATGATTCAGATCGCAATTTAGCACAAGATATTGATTGGCAATGTTTACTCAAACTCTTAGAAAATAATATGGAACTTCATGCAACAACTATCTGCTACTGGGCATGTGGTAATACTGCTTATGATTTATGTTGGAGAGTAACACCTTATTTACGTCAAATCAGAATCCAAAACCATTTAAAAACTATAGAATAATTTACATATTTTTATTTCCAAATAGTTCTGCTAATCTCTTGTAATCCAAATAATTCTAAATAAATATGAACCCCGTACAACATGCACATCTTTCCGTCAAACGCCGAGGCGGTGAGCTTGAAGACTATATTGATATTCATGCCTTAATCGATAGCACCAAGATGCTCTGTACCGATAATCGTCATCGTATTCTGCATACTTTTTGGGGTGTGCAGGAAGTCATTATTCCCATCTTTGGACATCACTTTAACAATAGCGCAGGTCAAAGTATCGAGGTCAAAGACCTGTGTGAAAAGGATCATTTACTGGTTGATTTCCACCATCGCTTTATTCCCACATTAGGTGATTTTGTTGCAGCGATGCAAGATATACCGACGGATGGATTAGCCAAGCGCTTAGAAAAATTTCATCGTGATGTGATTGATGATCCCAAAATATCAGCAACCCTGCTTTCACCCTTAGCCGTGACAGGACAGTTAAAATCATTACTGATTACCCACAACAGTTGGTTTATCAATACTATTCTGCCCATGATGGGGAAAGGTGAAGCCAAATTTATTGATTTTGATATTCGTCCAGACTTCTTTTTCAATCCAATGCGTTTTGAGCTCTGGATGGACAATGGAATGGCTGTGCCACCGAGTGCAGCTAAATTACAAGACTTAAAAATTAAAATTGCTTAATCCAAGGGGAATCGTATGAGCAATATCCAGTATGTTATCCGTCAAAATGACTTTGCTTACAATGATGAATGGCACCTTACCAACCACGTTTCAACTGGTGCAATCAAGGAGATATACACAGACAAGGCCGAAGCTGAAAAAGCATACAAAGCATTGGTCGTTAAAGGCTTATATTACGATGAACTCTGCAATTATGATATTGGCAATGGTGAAGTAGATGATGAAATCTATGAAAAACTTGAGGCTTTTGTTTTAGAGAAAACAGGAAAAGCTTTTAATATTGATGATGGAGAAATTCCTCAACTGAATGAAGATGATGCTTTTGAATTTGCCAAAATCTCTGGGATTGTTTGGTATCAATTACTTGAAGTTGATGCAAGCCAACCCTGCTATGTGCTTTGGATTCACTCTGAAGAAAGCTATTTCACTGGCTACGAAACTGGTAGCATCATTTCGAGTCAGGATGAAAACTTTAGTGATGTTTCATGGGAATCGAATATTTATGCGATGGACTATGAATTCGAAGCATTGATGGACAAGCCACTTGCTGAAATAAGTGATAGTCCAATGTTATTGAAACAATTTATCGAGCAAACCGCAGACATTCGTTACGATGCTGAGAAAGATAGCATTGAAGGGATTGCCTTAGATAATATCAAGTTTATTGATATAAAAGCGCTAAACTCTTTTCTGAAACAACCCATCTTTGAGATTCGTCAAATCTCTCTGGAAGAGTTGGCTGAACTCGAATAAATAACAAAATGAAAAAGTGCGGTAGTTAACCGCACTTTTTATGAATATGAATTCGGTTTACCACATTTGATTTGAAATTTTATACAGCAAAAAAAAGCGCCCCAAAGGGACGCTTTTTTACACAATAC
>NZ_RAXT01000055.1 GCF_003611475.1 Acinetobacter rongchengensis
TTATTATTAAAAAACCAGATAGAGATTATCTGGTTTTAGCAATTCTTAACGATTTATAATGGAGTGTATTCATTTATTTAATGTGCTTAAGCGTTGAATGACAGCTTCAGCTATTTCTTTACTCGACTGCGGGTTTTGCCCTGTAATGATTCTGTCGTCGGAGACAACATAAGATGTAAAGGGGAGAAATGCGCGTTGGTATTTCGCACCTCGTTCAATGAGCCCATCTTGCAAAGAAAAAGGTACTTGAGATTTTATACCTGAAAGTGTTTCTTCAATATTGGCAAACCCTGTGATGGTCTTACCTGCAATTAGTGGTTTGCCATTTTCATCTTGTAATGGCAATAAACCACCCACTCCGTGACAAACTGCCGAAACGACACCACCTTGGCGATAAATTTTTTCACTTATATTTTTTAGTGCTTTATTATCAGGGAAGTCCCACATAGTCCCATGTCCACCCGTATAATAAATGGCTTGATAATTGGAAGCATCAATCGCTGTAGGAGGTCGTGTGGTATTCAGTCGTTGCATAAATTTTGGATCTGCCAAATGGGCACGTGCAGATTGATCCAAATAAAAAGATTTCAGACTGCGTTCATCTAAAGGAACCTTACCACCTTGAGGACTGACAAAATCCATTTGATATCCAGCTGCCTGAGCGACATCATAAAAATGTGTCAATTCAGTGAGCCATAATCCAGTATGATCAGACCGTGAAGGGTATGCAGAATGATTGGTTAATACCACCAAGATTCTTGCACTTGATTTTAACCTTTGTGATTGAACAGACTCTGTTGCTTGAGCATAACTAACTGTTAATACAAGCATAAAAATAGTGACCAACCAACTTTTAAAACGCCAAGCGCTCAACATGAAAGGTTCCTCATTGATAACCTATAGAGGATTCTAAGCTTAAAGCTAAGTTTAAGGTCAAGCTTTTTATATTCTCTCTTATGTTTGATTAAAAGAGCAAGGTAATTCACTTGAAATCAACCGATGAACATTATTTACTTGTTTCAGAAAAATAAAGATTGAATAGGCGTTCAGCATTTTCTTCGCAACTGATATCTTCTGGTCTATTGTTGATAGAGTTGATCATCATTTGTAGGTTTTGCTTACTTAAAGTCAATTTTTGTTCAAGACTTTCAATTTCGAGGATTTTATCTTTGAGTGTTCCAATAAGTTGGTCATGATTCCAACCCATTAGATTTGAAGGAAGAAATGCCTTAATGTCCGCAAGTGAGAAACCAACTTGTTGTGCTTGCTGAATCAGTAAAAGCTGTTTGAGATCATTATCATTATATTCTCTATAACCATTTGATTTACGTTTAGCTTTAGGCAGTAATTTGATTTGCTCATAATAACGAATCGTTGGGGTAGTAAGCCCACTTCTTTTAGACAATTCACTAATATTCATTTGGTTTTTCCTTTAGTTACTACAAATCTGCATAATCTTGAGGCTTCTAAATGATTAAGCTTTAATCGTAGTTAGCTTAAGTCATATTTAAGATGTTCAAAACTTACCTGTAATTTCAGCATCTGATGGGTATTAAATTTAAATCACAGAACTGATCATAAGCTTAAAGTTGGGTTAAAGGTCAAGTTTTTATTGATATTAGTATGATTTTATTGACTGGTTTTATCGTATTTGTATTGACATTAAAGTTTACTTTAAGTTTATAGTCTAAATGATGGCTATGCCCAGTTGTTGCAAATTGGCTTTGCATATTTTGGATAAAATAAATTGATAATCAACAAATTTCAATATTGAGGTGAGAGAAATGAGCAAACGCATATTGCACGTTGTAACGAATATTGGACAGTACCAGAATATTCAGCGTCCAACTGGATTATGGCTTGGCGAATTAACCCATGCCTTTGATGAATTTGAAAAAATGAACTATGTGCAGGATATCGTAAGTCCTAAAGGTGGAAATTCTCCAATTGAACCCAAATCTTTAGAGTATTTTGTTGCGGATAACTCCGTGTTAGCGCGGAAAAATGATCCAAAATTCATGCAACTTTTAGAAAATACTTTAAAACCTATAGATGTTCAATGGCAAGATTACGATGCGATTTATTACACTGGTGGTCACGGAGTGATGTGGGACTTTTTGAATAATGCCACTTTACAAGAAATAACCAAGAATATGTATGAACATGGTGCGATTGTAGCCAGTGTTTGTCATGGTTATTGTGGTTTACTCAATATAAAACTATCAAATAATAAACGTTTAATTGATGGGAAAAAAATAACAGGATTTACTTGGACTGAGGAAATCCTTGCAGGTGTTGCTAAGAAAGTTCCATACAATGCTGAGAAATTAGCCAAAGAATATGGTGCAGATTTTACAAAAAAATTTATCCCTTTTATGCCTCATGTTGTTCGAGATGGCAACTTGATTACTGGAGAAAATCCTTTTTCTGCACGAGTAACTGCACTTAGTATGATTCAGGCATTAGAAGAGAAAGATAATCCAATACGAGGATGAAACTAATCATCTTCGAATGATTGCTTTAAGTAAAAGATAGTGAGTTATACAAGTATCTATTTGGGTAAAACATGACTCCAAAATATCAACGATCAATGTGTATTGAATAAAAGTAAAACGGCTATGGGGTGAATCAGCGCATGAAATTGATAAAGGGTGTTTTGGGAATCGTATTATTTTTATCTGCACCATGTATTTTAGCGCAGGACATTGCGGGTAAATGGAAAACAATTGATGATAAATCAGGTTTTTCTCGTGCCGATGTGCTGATTACGAAAAATGAAAATGGTACGTATAGTGGGAAGATATTAATTATTCGTCCTACACCGGGTAAACCGACTACTGGTGTCTGTACAGAATGTAAGGGTGATTTAAAAAATAAATCATTGGTTGGTTTGCAAATTATCAATAATTTTATTCCAAACCCCAAAAAAGAAGATGAATATATTCATGGTAAAGTCTTTGATCCACTTTCTGGTAATAGTTATAAAGGAAAAATTAAACTGATCAATGGAGGTAATCGTATTCATTTAAGAGGTTATATTGGAACTTCATTGATAGGGCGTAGCCAAATATGGATTCGTATTGAATAACGTGATTTAAAATCCCAGTAATTTTGTATTAGGTTGGAATAGGTTTGATATTAATTCGTAGCGATTAGACAGATTTTAACAACTTTATTATTTTTAGTTTTTATGTAAAAGCACAGTCAAAAATGAGCTTTTGACTGTGCTTATTGATCATCAGCTATGAATAAAGGCTAATAGATCTCGGTTAATGGTTTCAGCTTCAGTTGTCGGCATGCCGTGTGGGAAGCCTGGATAGGTAATCAAAGTACCATTTTTAACCAGTTTTGCAGACAATAAACCTGAAATTTCGTATGGAACGACTTGATCATCCTCACCATGCATGATGAGTACAGGAACATTAATTTTCTTTAAGTCTTCAGTAAAATCAGTTTGAGAGAAGGCAACAATACCGTCGTAATGTGCTTTTGCACCGCCCATCATGCCTTGGCGCCACCAATTTAAAACTACAGGTTCAGAGACTTTTGCTTCTGGACGGTTGTATCCATAGAATGGCCCAGCTGGAACATCATGATAAAATTGCGAACGGTTTTTAAACAATTGGTTTTGAAGATCATCAAATACTTCTTTAGGTAAACCATTCGGATTATTTTCAGTTTTGACCATGAGTGGAGGCACAGCACTGATCAGTACAGCTTTAGCCACAGGATCTTCAGGATGGCGAGCAATATAATGTGCAACTTCACCACCACCTATGGAATGTCCAACATGGACTGCGCCTTGCACACCAAGATGCTGAACAACTGCTGCGACATCATCTGCATAATGGTCCATATCGTGACCATCCCAGACTTGAGTTGAACGACCATGTCCACGACGGTCGTGTGCTACGACACGGAAGCCTTCTTTAAGGAAAAATAACAATTGTGCATCCCAGTCATCTGCACTGAGAGGCCAACCGTGATGGAAAAAAATGACAGGAGCATCTTTCGGCCCCCAATCTTTATAGAAAATTTGGACACCGTCATTTGTAGTAACAAAACTCATCTTAATATCTCCGCATTTTTATTGATAATGAATGTGAATCAGCTCAAATAAAGTGTATTTCTGATTCTGGTAAAAACTATAACATTCAAGCTAACTTTAAGGTCAATGTGTTTTATGGTTTTCTTGTTAAAAAAGAAGATAAGGGTATTAATTTTTAATTTATATTATTGTTATATATGAATTTATATTTTTATAACTTGTCTTGAGTTTTTATGAAACTAGCTAGAGTCAAGTATTAAAAAGTAAATTAATTATTAAAAGTATTCAGTTTAATTGACGAGAATTTTTGTTAAGAAAACGCCAGTTAAATTTTAATCAACTTAAGTTCTAAATTTTATTAGATCATAATCATAAATTTAAAAAAATAATGTGGATTATTCATTTTTTATTTGTAAATTTTATATTTTTTTAATTTTCAGAGTACAGTTTTGCATCATCAAATATGGTTATAAAAAGTGAAGTATCATTAAGTATAACTTATTATTTCCCAAGCCCATTTTAATACTTTTCATTCAAGATAAAGCTTAAAAAACTTCAAGATTAGAATGAATATACATATTTTACGCCTTTGCTCAAAATATCTAAAACAAGATAAATGTCGTAAAAGGATAAGTGCGTGTCGTCAAATGTGAAGTGGGTCCTAAGCTGAGTATTGTAGTTTTAAGCTATTGCTTGAGAAGCACTGTAAAACAAGACATGGACTATAAAATGACATTGACGAAAGCTGTACGTTTCTATGAAACGGGAACACCCGAAGTAATGCGCTATGAAGATGTGGAAATAGGTGAACCAAGTGCTGGAGAAGTACGTTTACGCCATGTTGCAGTTGGTTTGAACTATGCAGATACATATTTCCGTAATGGTACATATCCGATTCCTTTACCAAACGGTATTGGTGTTGAAGCAGCAGGTATTGTAGAGGCAGTTGGAGAAGGTGTCACAGATTTTGTTATTGGTGATCGAGTAACATACACCGGTTTTTTAAATACTCTAGGTGCATATAGCGTAGAACGTTTAGTTCCTGCCAATGCTTTGATTAAGTTACCCGAAGGTATTTCCTGTGAAACTGCTGCAGCAATGACCATGCGTGGGCTAACAGCCTCTTATTTGATGCGTCGTATTTATAACTTTAAAGCGGGCGATACGATTTTATTACATGCCGCGGCAGGTGGAGTAGGTTTAATCGTTTCACAATGGGCGAAATTACTTGGTTTAACCGTGATTGGAACAACTTCTTCAGAAGAAAAAGCGGCAGTTGCACGAGCACATGGTTGTGATCATGTCATTAACTATAGTCATGAAAATGTAGCTGAACGTGTTCGCGAGATTACCAACGGTGTTGGTGTCAATGTGGTATTTGACAGTGTAGGTAAAGATACCTTCATGTCGTCTTTAGACTCATTAAAACGCCGTGGTTTGTTGGTTTGTGTTGGAACAGCATCGGGGCCAATACCTGCTTTTGATCCAGTTTTATTGGCAATGAAGGGCTCACTTTATATAACTCGCCCAGCTTTAGCAGATTATATTGCAGATCCTGCTGAAAAAAGAGAATTGGCTAATGAGCTGTTTGATCATGTACGCAACGGCCGTATCAAAATTGAAATTAATCAACGTTATGAATTAAAGGATGCCGTACAGGCTCATCGTGATTTAGAAGCACGTAAAACCATAGGTTCATCAATTTTTGTGATTTAAGTTTGTTGTTGGAAAGGATTTCTTATGCAAATTGAACAGTTAACTTGCAATATAGGCGCAGAATTGCATGGTGTAAGTTTGGCAGATGCGATTCATGATGATGATTTATTCTCTGAAATTCGTACGCATTTATTAAAACATCGTGTTTTGTTTCTCAGAGATCAGAATTTAACACGTGCAGAACATGTTGCATTTGCAGAACGTTTTGGTCAGTTAGAAGATCATCCCGCAGTGGGAAGCCACCCAGATCATCCGGGTTTAGTACAGATATATAAAAGTCCAGACAGCCCAATAGACCGTTATGAGAATGCGTGGCATAGCGATGCAAGCTGGCGCAAGATTCCACCAATGGGGTGTGTGTTGCGTTGTGTTGAATGCCCGACAGTCGGTGGCGACACGATGTGGACCAATATGGTCATGGCATATAAAAATTTGCCTGAAGATATCAAAGCAAAAATTGCAGATTTACGTGCTTATCACAGTATAGAAGCAAGTTTTGGTGCGGTCATGCCTATTGAAAAACGTTTGGCATTAAAAGCGCAATATCCAGATGCAGAACATCCTGTAGTGCGTACTCATCCTGAGACAGGTGAGAAGATTTTATATGTCAATGCATTTACGACACATTTTAGTAATTACCATACCAAAGAAAGAGTACGCTTTGGGCAAGATGCAAACCCTGGTGCAGCTGATCTTTTGCGTTATTTGATTACCCAAGCTTCAATTCCTGAGTATCAAGTCCGTTGGCGTTGGAAACCAAACAGTATCGCGATTTGGGATAACCGAAGTACGCAACATTATGCAGTGATGGATTACCCGGCTTGTCATCGAAAAATGGAACGTGCTGGTATCATTGGTGATGCAACATACTGATTTAGAAAATATAAATTTTATTGAAACCAAATTGTTTAATTGAGATTTTAAAAATAGCATAGGAGATGCACATGCAATTCTTTGATGATTCTTTGCACCCAGAAAACATGGAAAAAGTGGTGATTACTGTTGCACCATATGGTCCTGAGTGGATGCCTGAAGATTTCCCAGAAGACATTCCTGTCACGATGGATGAGCAAATTCAAAAAGCAGTAGAGTGCTATGAAGCAGGTGCAACAGTTCTACATTTACATGTACGTGAGCTTGATGGTAAAGGCTCTAAGCGATTATCAAAATTCAATGAATTGATTGCTGGGGTACGTGAAGCTGTACCTGAAATGATTATTCAAGTGGGCGGTTCAATTTCATTTGCACCTGAAAGTGAAGGTGAAGCTGCGCTTTGGCTAAGTGATGATACACGTCATATGTTGGCTGAATTGACTCCAAAGCCTGACCAAGTGACTGTGGCTGTAAATACCACCCAAATGAATATCATGGAATTACTATATCCTGAATATTTGGAAGGGACTTCGTTATCACACCCTGCAATTCAAGAAGCTTATGCGGAAATGACCGTACCCGCTGGTCCAGCTTGGCTCACGGAGCATCTTAAGCGTTTATGCAAAAATGGCATTCAGCCCCATTTCCAATTAACAGGTATGCATGGTTTAGAAACCTTGGAACGTATGGTGCGTAAAGGCTTATATAAAGGGCCATTAAATATCACATGGATTGGTATTGGTGGCGGTTTTGATGGGCCGAATCCGTTTAACTTCTTCAACTTTATTCACCGTGTACCTGATGGTTGTACCTTAACCTCAGAATCATTGTTAAAAAATGTTTTACCGTTTAATACCATGTCTATGGCGATGGGATTCCATGCACGTGTTGGTAATGAAGATACCATTATCGACCATCAAGGAAAGCGTTTCTCATCGGTAGAGCAAATTAAACAGACTGTACGTATTGCTCACGAATTAGGTCGTGAAGTGGCTTCTGGTCAAGAGGCACGTGAGATTTATCGTATAGGCGTGCAATACGACAGTATTGAAGAAACTCTACTTGCCAATGGTATGTCACCAAATCGTCAAGCAGGTCAAAAAGGTGTGCCACGACTTAAATGATGTTCTTATTTGAAAAAAATTAAGGCGTTAAGTTAAGTGTGAAACTGGAATTGCGTTTCAGAATAGAAGCGTAATTCTAGGTGAATAAAAGAGAAATTATAATAAACACAAGGAGTTCGTATGGATGCGCATCAGTATACAAATCATGCGAGTAGTGTAGATACATCAGTCCATGTACCACGTCGTTATGCGTGGGTCATCTTTGCTTTAACATTTGGGTTGCTCATTTCAGATTACATGTCACGACAGGTCTTAAATGCGGTATTTCCATTAATTAAAAATGAATGGACATTGAGCGATAGCCAATTGGGTTTGCTGAGTGGCATTGTGGCGATTATGGTCGGAATATTGACTTTGCCTCTGTCATTATTGGCGGATCGTTTTGGACGTGTCAAAAGTTTGGCGATCATGGCTGTGTTGTGGAGTCTCGCAACTTTAGGCTGTGCACTGGCACAAAATTACCAAGAAATGTTTATTGCGCGGTTCATGGTTGGTGTTGGTGAAGCAGCATATGGAAGCGTGGGTATTGCTGTTGTCGTTGCAGTATTCCCAAGAGAAATGCGCGCAACCTTAGCTAGTGCATTTATGGCTGGTGGTGTGTTTGGTTCATTTTTAGGCATGGCCTTAGGCGGTGTCATGGCAGAACACTTTGGCTGGCGTTGGGCATTCGGTGGTATGGCACTGTTTGGACTGGTGCTAGCATTTTTGTATCCAATTGTTGTTAAAGAGAAAAAGATAGCTCCACATCGTGAAGTAACCAAAATTCAAAAAAAATCGGTTCAAGCGAAAAGCCCATTGAGAACGATTTATTCTAGTCATTCAGTTATTGCAACTTATATTGGTAGTGGTTTGCAGTTGTTTGTTGGTGGGACAATTATTGTTTGGATGCCGAGTTACCTCAATCGTTATTACGGAATGACAACGGATTCAGCAGGTGTTGTTGCAGCTGTTATTGTTTTATGTGGTGCGGTAGGAACGATTTTTTGTGGGATGCTTTGTGATCGTTTAGGGCGAGAACGTCCTGATCGTAAAGTTAGTTTAGCTATCGTTTACTGTTTAGTTAGTTGTGTATTGTTGGTCATCGCATTTGCAATGCCAGCAGGTAAAGCTCAATTGCTGATGATTTGTGTAGGAATGTTGGTTGCATTGGGAACCAATGGTCCATCAAGTGCTATGGTTGCTAATTTGACCCATAATTCTGTGCATGGTACAGCCTTTGCAACTTTGACATTAGCCAATAATTTTCTAGGTTTGGCTCTTGGTCCCTTGGTCATCGGGCGTGTTTCGGATGTGATTGGTTTACAACAAGCATTCCAATTTATGCCGCTGGTGAGTGTTGCAGCTGCTGCAGTATTTCTATATGCCAAATATCATTATCACCAAGATATGGCTAGATTGGATGGGCAAATTGCGGCTGAAGAAAAGTTATTGAATCAAGACCAAATGCAACAACAGTGTGTGGAAGATAAAATATGATTCGCCAATTGCGTATAGATGTATTTTTTGACTTTATTTGCCCTTGGTGTTTGATCGGAAAACGTCAGTTGCAAGCTGCAATTGATCAGCTACAAAGTAATGCTCCTGATATTGAGGTGAAATTGAATTGGCGAGGTGTGCAGTTATTACCACACCTTCCTTCAAATGGCGTTGCTTTCAAAGCTTTTTATCTTGAAAGATTAGGTGGTGAATCGGCAGTGCTTCAGCGACAGGCGCAGGTTCGTCAGGCTGGTCATGCAGTAGGCGTTGATATTGATTTTGAACGTATCTCTCGGATGCCAAATACGGCTAAAGCACATCGATTGTTTGAAAAAGTGTTGAAGGTTGGAACACCTGAGCAAGCTGAGATGCTATTGGAACGTTTATTTTCGGCATATTTTCATTATTCAGAAGATATTGGTGATACGTCAGTTTTACTCAACATTTCCAATTCTTTTGGTTTTGCCGAGTTTATTAAAAGTCATGATTTAGATGTATCTCAGCAACCCTTTATATCTGCGAATACAGGGGGGCAAGGCGTACCATATTTTGTGTTTAATGATCGTTTTGCCTTATCTGGTGCTCATTCAGCAGACACACTTTACAAGGTAATGCTGGAGACACTTGCACAACAACAAGGAGTACTGAAATGACCTTTCGCTTTCATGTGCCAAATGAAAAAGTACCTGTTGTTGGTTCAAGAGCCTTTCTAAAGGTTGGTGATCAATTTTTAGTACTTTTTAATGTCGATACTCAATTGTATGCCATAGATGATCGTTGCCCTCATCAAGGTGCTTCATTGTATACAGGGCGATTAGATGGAAAATTGATTCAGTGTTGTGCACATGGTTTACGTTTTGATTTGGAAAGCGGTTATATGCTTAATTCAACTCAATTTAAAGTAAATTCCTATCCTGTAGAAGTTGTTGAAGACGATGTTTTTATTATCATGAATTCAGCCGGAGAGCAGCATGACGAGTGCTAAATCAATGCATATTGGGCAACGAGTACGTGTGTTGTTACCCGGTTTCATCGTGAGTGCAGTGGTGGCTGCTGCTGCAACCTTTTTATCTGAACATTATAGCGCGCCGGTCATGTTATTTGCCTTGCTGTTAGGCATGGGACTTAATTTTTTAACGACGGAAAGCAAGTGTAAAGCAGGTATTGAATTTACCGCGCGTGAAGTATTACGTTTTGGTATTGCTTTATTGGGAATGCGGATCACCTTAGAGCAAATTACAGCATTGGGTTGGCAGCCGATAGCCTTGGTCATTTCATTGGTTGCAATCACGATTACTGTTTCTATAGCGGCGGCCAAAATACTGGGTTTTAATAAGTTATTTGGTATGTTGACTGGTGGTGCTACAGCAATTTGTGGTGCTTCAGCGGCTTTGGCCTTATCGGCTTCATTACCTAATCATCCTCAAAAAGAGAAGGCCACACTTTTTACTGTTATCGGTGTTTCAGCGCTGTCTACTTTAGCCATGATCGTATATCCGATGATCGTAAACTGGCTACATTTGTCACCTTTACAGGCTGGCGTTTTTTTAGGTGCGACGATTCACGATGTTGCACAGGTGGTAGGTGCAGGGTATAGCATGTCACCAGAAATTGGTGACACTGCCACAGTGGTTAAGTTGATGCGTGTTGCCATGCTTTTACCTGTCATTATTTGCGCAGCAATGATTACCCGAATGCAAGGAGGCGACTCAACGGGACCACGCCCACCATTATTACCTTGGTTTGCTGTTGGTTTTGTTATTTTAGCTTGTATTAACAGTACGGGTTGGGTACCTACCGTTGTGCAAAGTGGATTAAACGGATTATCGAGTTGGTGTTTAGTGATCGCAATCAGTGCATTAGGCATGAAAACACAGCTTAAAGAACTTGCAACTGTGGGCATTAAACCCATTCTGCTGATGGTTGGTGAAAGTGTTTTTCTTATATTATTGGTATTAACCTTGATGCATTGGTGGTTCTAATTGGTGGTTCCAACGTTTAACAAAACGCCAGTTAAGAACGGCTTCAATAGTCATATAGAGATTTCTAATCAATAGACGCTGGTATGCCAAATTTTAATCTGCAAAACTGCATGCACAGTAGATTGTTTAGAGTAAGTATCTATAAAAAATAATCTTTCATTATTTTTTATTTTTCAATCTGATATTGATCCATCTTTCATTCTGTTTGGTGTCTGCTGATATTTCATCGTGAAATATCAGCAGACACCTTATTCACAATCAACTATTCAAAAACTAAAACAAATAAATTCTGAAAATGATCAATTAAGCCAAACAAGCTAACAGTTGTTATTCAAAGTCTGATTCAGCAGTTAAGAATCACTTTCTTTATTGAGCATGTTTTTATTGACATTACGCCATGCAGTTGGCGCTATACCAAACTGACTGATAAACCAACGAGTAAATGAACTCGGCATAGAATATCCAAGAATATCTGAAACTTGTGCAAGCGAGTAGTTGATATTTTTTAAATACCGAAGCACCAAACTACGCCGTACATCGTTGATTAAATCGCTAAAACTGGTTTGAGACGCTTCCAAACGACGTTGTAATGTCCGTACATTCATACCATGTGTTTGCGCAACTTGATCAATCGTGGCACGGCCCATAGGAAGAAGCAGGTAAATACTTTTACGCACATCAAATATGAGTGAGGATTGATTGATATTTGGTAGGATGTCTAAGTAACGTTGCGCATGGTTTGCCATTGCAATATTTGCTTGCGGGTTGGTTGTATTGAGTTCAGTCGCCGTGCAAACAATTCCGTTAAATTCACTGCCAAACTCTAAAGAACATCCAAAAATGTTACGGTGCAGCGAAAGATCGTTTGGTGCATTGTGTGTAAAGTGAATACTTAAAGGACGCCATTTGTGAGGAAGCAGCGCAGCGCAGAAGCGATGCATAATCGCCAGTGCCAGTTCAGTTCCTTGGCGACTATATTGGGAATGCGGCGAAATGACTTCTTGACGGATAATGACCGTATTTCCAATCTCTTCAACAAAAATTTCAAGTGCGTTATTTAGTAAATTACGATAACGAACAATGGTCTGTATGGCGTCACGTAAAGTATGTTGATAACTCAGTAATAAGCTAATTTCACCAAAATCAGAGATTTCACGTTGTTGCGCCATGAGCAAGCCAAAAACTTCACATCCACTGACCTGTGAAGATTGTTCTAATAAATCAATGGCTTTATCTACAGGAATTCGTAGTTTTGAGTCTTTTAATAAATTTTGGCTGAGCCCAACTTTTGATAATAAATAATAAGGATTAATGCCTAGTTGCTGGCTCACAGTCACATAATTCTTGAGCACTGCCGCATGAGCAAGAGGAACCATTTTAAAACTCCTTCTATCAAAACCGATCTTCCTGATCAGTGATTCATCATCAAAAAAATAAGACTTTTAATGCCTTTACTTTAGCTTAAGTTTGCATGATTTGTTTATGTGTTTTGCAATTTTTTTTGAATTGGCAATGCTAGTGATTTTATTGGTCTCTGTTCTATATGATTTGTCATCAAATGAAAAGCATCTGTCACCTAATGTGCATTATTTGAAAGGTCTGTTCTATATTGTGTATGTAATTTATGCAATTCAGCAGTCTCATAACAAGTGTTCAGTCAAGGGATAGACATGGAAAAAATACGAACAAAAGCAACAGTTTTAATCATTCCTGGTTTACGGGATCATGTAGCCGATCATTGGCAAACCTTATTAGAAGAGCGATTGGTCAATGTGCGTTCTGTTCCACCATTGGAAACTGACAAACTTAATTGTGAAAAACGTGTCGCCGCAATCCAAGCGCAATTAGAAAAAATTCAAGGTCCCGTAATTTTAGTTGCGCATAGTGCAGGTGTATTGATGACTTTACATTGGGCGGCCAAATATCAACATGATATTCAAGGCGCATTATTGGTCACTCCACCTGACTTAAGCATGGAATGGCCAGCAAATTACCCAAGTGCCGATACCCTTCGTCAAGAAGGATGGGACCCATTACCCAATTCAAAATTACCTTTCCCAAGCATTGTTGCTGCAAGTAGCAATGACCACTTAGCCAGTTATGCAGCAGTTGAGGAAATGGCAAAACAATGGGGAAGTCAACTGGTCAATCTAGGCGCAGTAGGGCACATGAATCCCGCAGCAGGCTTTGGACTTTGGACCCGTGCTGAGCAATTTATTCAAAAGCTTGATTTGATTGATGAGCAGATTTTATTGGCTTAAAAAGTTAAAAAATCAATTTGAATATCCAACTCAACTTTGGTTTGAAAATGGCTTAGCTATTTTTAGGCTACCTGTTAGATCAGCAACTTATGCTGTCAATAAAACAATTAAAGAATAATTCAATTGCTAGGTAATCAAAAAGATAACTAGTGAAATCATTGCGATATGGAGATCGTATGGTCAATAAGTATATAGGTTTAAGCAAAGTCGAAAGTAATATTATTTTGATTCAAAAACTAGGCATGTTTATGGGATTACTATTGGTGATTTCAAAAACTTCAGCTGTGGGTTTTGATATTAATGATGATTGGAAATTTGAGACTAATTCAACGATCAGTTTAGGTCAAAGTTGGAGTACTCAAGATCCATCTACCGCACTACTTTATCGTCCCGATGCTTATAGTATTGGTAAAAACGGTGCAAGTGTCGATATTAATGGAGATGATGGGCGAGCAAATTTTAGTCAAGGTGATGCAATTTCGCAAATTATCAAAGGCTATACTGAATTGAAGTTGAATGGGAAACAACAAGGTGCGGTATTGAGTGGCAAATATTGGTATGACCATGCTTATGAGACAGGACATGGTGATTTAAAAGCATTTGATGATTCAGCATGGCCCAAACTTGCAAAATTCAAAGGGATAGACCTTTGGGATGCCTATATTTGGAAGAATTCTACTTTTGATAATGGGCAATCTTTCAATTTTAAATTGGGTAAACATACCTTTAATTGGGGGAAATCACAGTTTTTTCAAAATGGTTTGAATTCTATTAATGCTTTTGATCTTGCCGCGATGAATAGACCGGGTGGAGATCCTAGAGAAAAAATCATTCCTGTAGAAATGTTTTCTTTTTCCGCAGGGTTGACTAAAAACCTGAAATTTGAAGGGTTTTATCAGTTCAAATTTAGACCTTCAGTTTATGATGGTTGTGGAACTTTTTTTGCAGCGACTGATTTTGTTCCAGAAAATTGTGGCCCGATTTTAATTACTTTGGCACCAGGGGATAAATTGTCTGAAACAGCATTAAGGGAACAAACTTATATTCCACGTACTGCAAGTCATATGGCAAAAGATAGTGGTCAATATGGGGTGTCTTTAAAGCAGACTTTGCCTAGTTTAAATAATGCTGAACTGGGTGTGTATTTTGCAAATTATCATAGTCGTAATCCAAATTTTGATGCATATAGTGTTACTGCACCAGGCATCCAAAATTTTAAAACAGCGCATTTTTATTCTGTTTATCCTGAAAATATTAAAATGTATGGTTTGAGTTTGACTGGTAAAGTCAACAATACCACTGTTTTTAGTGAGTTAACTTATAAGCCAAATCATCCTTTACAATTTAATGGTACAGACACTGTTTATGCTCAAGTACTTGATAAGAACACACCACTAACACCACCTGGTACATCTTTTGAGACTGGAGAATACATCAATGCATATAAAAAATTGCCTGTAACTCAATTTTCGATTGGTGCGAGTAGTAGTATTCCCAATATTTTAGGAGCAAGTAGTTTAAATTGGTCGGCTGAAGCTGCTGTAAATCATATTGCTGACATAGGCGATTATCGTTTTGGTCGAGTAGGGCCTTTCGGTCGTAGTGAGCTTTCGAGCGGTGCATATAATGCTGAAACTGGAGAGTTTAAATGTACGCCATACGGTACGGCGCATCTTTCAAATGATGAAATTGATCGATTGAACGAACGGTTTTGTAATGATGAAGGCTTTTTTAGTGAATGGTCTTTCGGTTATAGAATGCGGGGTGCATTGAATTATCAAGATATTTTACCTGCAACAGTGATTACACCGAGCCTAACGTTCCGCCATGATGTTTATGGTTACAGTCAAAATTTTCAAGAAGGGCAAATGAGTATTGGTGCTGCATTATCAGCAACTTATCAGAAAAAATATACAACGGAACTGGCATATTATAGCTTTTTTGGTTCAAATGATTTTAGTGTGTTAGATGATCGAGATTTTGCATCATTATCATTTAGAGCAAATTTTTAAAACATTTTTTTCTACAAAAAGACTTTGATTTGTCGATACATAACAGATCAAAGTCTTTTCATCTTACCGCCAAGAATTTTGAATTCAACAGGAAAAGTTGAATCACATTCAAATCAACCGCTATCAAATGACTATTCTATAGATTCGTTTTTGATCATTTTAATGAGCGAGTAACAACAAATTTTCAGTGTAATCATGTTATTTTCATGATGAATGGTCTTGCTGAAATGAATAAAAATGTCCTAAATAGGGTAAACAAAAAACTCATTTTAAATGTCGTAGTGATTATTCGTGGTACTGAATTTATCAATTAGAATTTTAAATCACCAAGGTTCTCAGAATGATCAATATTGTTTTTAAATATAGCTGATCGAATCGCACATTGCCTTTGCTCTATTTGTGATAAACAAGGAGGATTTTCTTGAATTTTTTACTTCATCCACAAGCGCAACCTATTATCGATACATTTTTAGCCAATGGTGGGAAATCATTTGAAAAAATAGGCGAAATTACAGCACTGCGAGCAATCTATGAGAAGAATTGTAGTTTGGCGATCATGCAAGATTTAGAGCATATTCAGTCGTTTGATATTGCAGACTATTTTGAAAATGAACCGATTAAACTCCGTATTTACGATCAGCAAATTGATTGCGAGCAGGTAAGACCTACAGTACTGTTTATTCATGGTGGTGGTTGGGTTATGGGAAACCTCAACAGTCATGATTCTATTTGTCGTAAACTTGCAGAGGTCACTGCACTACGTGTGATTGCTGTAGATTATCGTTTGGCACCTGAAGTGAAATTTCCAGTACCATTTGAAGATTGTCAACGAGCACTTCAGTATATTATTGATCATCAAAAAGAATTATCTGTAGATCCAACGCGTATGGTTATTATGGGGGATAGTGCTGGAGGAAATTTAGCAGGGCATTTAGGACAGAATTTCTTTCAACGTTATGGTTATGCACTAAAAGCGCAAGTTCTCTTGTATCCAGTGATTGCTTATCTTCCTGAGTCCGAAAGTTATCAGATCTATCAAACAGGTTTTCCTTTAGTTGCAAGTACGATGCATTGGTTTTTTGAGCAATTGTTTAGTTCAGGCCAACAACTTGCTCAAGTTTCATTACTTGAACAACCTTTTATTGCCAATAACGGTGATATTTTTTTACTCACCTTAGAGCATGATCCTTTACGGGATGAAGCATTGTTGTATTTAAATAAAGCTGTTAAAAATAGTTTAAATGTTGAATATCATCATTTAAAAGGCTTGATGCATGGTATTTTTACACTTGCGGGCAAGTTACCAGTGGCTGAACAATATTTAGAGTTAGTTGGTCAATATATTACGAAACGAATTTGAATTGTTAATGTGTTTTCTAGATGAAGAATACAAGTGTATTCAAACTATACCTATCATGGAATGATTAAGCTCAGAATTTAAACTTTAAAAACCTTCGATAGATTAGGTTTTATCATACATTGATTTGAATTCTATATTTCATTGTTTACTTCGAAGATATTTGATTTAAGTAACCTAGATCGTTAGTTTGTTCTATAGATTACATCAATTAAAACAAGTCCAATATTGTCCTATATATGCAAAGCTGTTTATCGTGTAAAGTATTTATCCACACGACTTAAAAAACTAAAATAAAACCATGTTAACTCCAATGAAGGAGGAGAAATTAAATGAAGAATATTGTTGGTATATATCGTAATCCACATAGTCATTGGGTTGGTGATGGATTCCCTGTAAGAGGTTTGTTCTCTTATGATCGTTTTGATCAAGCAACCAGTCCTTTTTTATTACTGGATTATGCAGCACCATACCATTTTGAACCCACTACAGCACAACTGGGTGTAGGTTCACATCCGCATCGTGGCTTCGAAACTGTGACAATCGCTTATAAAGGTGAGGTTGAACACAAAGATTCGAGTGGTGGTGGTGGGACGATCAAAACAGGTGATGTACAGTGGATGACAGCAGGCGCTGGTTTAGTACATGAAGAGTTTCATTCTCAAAAGTTTGCCCAAACAGGTGGATTATTTGAAATGGTACAACTTTGGGTTAATTTACCTGCGAAAGATAAAATGACGCCACCTAAGTACCAAGCCATTGAAGCTAAAGACATTCCCATGCTTGAATTAGAAAATGGCGCTGGTCATATCCGTGTGATTGCTGGTCAATATCTTGATCTAACAGGCCCTGCATTTACATTTAGTCCTGTTAATGTTTGGGATGGAGAGCTGAAAGCAAACCACAAAAAAGTGTTCAGTGTTCCTGCTGATCATAATACGATGGTGATTATGCTTTCTGGAAAAGCGGTATTGAATGGTATGCAACAAGTCACTGATAATTCGATGATCTTGTTAGAACGAGATGGTCAGACTGATTTTGAATTTGAAGCTTTAGAAGATGCACGCTTCCTCATTCTTTCAGGACAACCATTGAATGAAACAATCGAAGGTTATGGACCATTTGTGATGAATAGCCGTGAAGAAATTGAACAAGCAATTAATGATTTTAATAGTGGCAAATTTGGAGAAATCCCTGTGTCATAAGCTTGCTTTTGCAGTGTTGTGATTTACGAATCTGAATACCCTCATCAAATTTGATGGGGGTATTTGTTTTAAACAAAACAATCAGTATGAGTACTATAAAGAAAACCTCACATCAGCGAGGTTTTCTTTTATTTATAACGATTTTCAGTAGACCAATAAAAATGATTACACTAAAAAGCGAACTAAAGCTTGATTAAAATCTTGAGGTTTTTCTATATTGGAAATATGCGAAGCATCGATTTCTACAAGTTGAGCATTCGCAATTCGATCACGCATATATTGTCCATCCATCACCGTAGTTACAGGGTCTTTTTGCCCTGCAATAATCAATACTGGTACAGCAATTTGACTCAATTGATCTCGTAAGTCCGCTTTAGCCAAAGCCTCACAACAATTTGCATAACCCTCTGCGCTGCTAGCTGCTAAGTCGTTACTTAAGGATGATACAATCGTTGCTTGGCTTTGAATAAAGGGTTCGGTAAACCAGCGTAGTGCTGCTGTTTCTGCGATTGGTTTTAAGCCTTGCTCTCGGACTAATTTAGCACGATCTAGCCAAGTTTGCTCTTGACCAATTTTTGCCGCAGTGTTGCATACTACAACATGATTAAAACGTTCAGGTCGATAAATCGCTAGCCATTGTCCAGTGAGCCCTCCCATGGAAATTCCGCAGAAATCAGCTTTTTGAATTTTCAAATGGTCGAGTAAATTTACGACATCTTGGCCCAACTGGTCAATGCTATATGGTCCTTGTGGGGTAGAAGATAGCCCATGACCACGCGTGTCATAACAAATCACAAAATGATCTTTTTGAAAATGATCGATTTGGTTTTGCCACATACTTAACTTTGTGCCCAGTGAGTTTGAAAAGACAAGGGCAGGTTTTGAACTGTCACCAAAAGTTTGAAAATGAATCGTGACATCACTTGAGCTAAAGT
The DNA here is from genome assembly GCF_003611475.1 of Acinetobacter rongchengensis. Classification (GTDB taxonomy): domain Bacteria; phylum Pseudomonadota; class Gammaproteobacteria; order Pseudomonadales; family Moraxellaceae; genus Acinetobacter; species Acinetobacter rongchengensis. The sequence goes on from NZ_RAXT01000055.1 coordinate 18,990, forward strand.
TTGGCATTTTATTGTCCTTGCAATTTTCTTCACGTATAAAAAATCATCATAGAGTCTGACTTACATCTTCCAAAAAGGACGGTGTTGACGATTCAAAAGATGCAATCATTGTCTATATCTCATTCGGCAGTTAAATAGCCTAAGCAATATGAAGAATTTAAACCCGTTGAATAATCAAAGCAATGCCTTGACCCACCCCAATACACATCGAACATAGTGCATAGGTTCCACCCGTTTGTTCCAACTGATTCAAAGCCGTGGTCACCAAACGCGCACCCGATGCACCCAACGGATGACCAATCGCAATTGCACCACCATTTGGATTCACTTGCGTTGTATCATCTGCTAAGCCTAAATCACGAGTCACTGCCAAAGCTTGAGCGGCAAACGCTTCATTCAACTCAATCACATCCATCTGCTCAATACTGAGATTGGCTTGTTTGAGTAACTTTTTAATCGCAGGCGCAGGCGCAAAACCCATAATACGTGGTTCAACACCTACCGCTGTAGAT
>NZ_RAXT01000056.1 GCF_003611475.1 Acinetobacter rongchengensis
TACTTTTTAAAGGGAACATCATCGACTCAAATCTCTATTTGCAACAGTGCCATAAATATTATATCTGTAACCACAGTAGAACATTGGGTATTGACGTTTGAAGATGAAGGTCCAGGTATTGATGAATCGCATCTTAAACACCTGTTCAAACCCTTCTATCGTCTGGAAGACTCTAGATCACGTCTAGATGGCGGTACTGGATTAGGCTTGGCAGTGATTGATGCAATTATTGAAGCACATCAAGGTCATATTTATTATTCTAAATCCAAAAACTTAGGTGGCAGCTGTTTTACTATTCAACTGAATCGTAAGACATCAACTCATTTATAATGTGTTAAGTTCAGATCAATAGGCTTCATTTAAGCGATAAATATAAGATAACTTGATGTCTGAACTTAACAATTCTGTTTGATGATCCTCAAATAAATTTCATCACAATGAATTCTCATCTCGATATTTAGCTAGCATAAAAAATACCACAATGGAGAGTATGCCGATGATAATACCTGCTGTTGATAATAAATTCACATGAGCTGAACTGAAGGCTATTTTACCTGCATTAATCAATGCAACTCCTTGCTCTGTAGGTAATTGGCTCGCTACTAAATAGGTATCACCAATCGATAGTCTGGCTTTTTCTGCTAAAACAGCAGTTAAATCTGACGGCACTTGAAGATGACTGCCAAATATATAGGCCATGAAAACACCAAATAAAGTAATACCTAGTCCTGTACCCAGTTCATAACCTGTACTTTCAAGTGAACCTGCCGCACCGCCCTTTTCTGCAGGTACTGAGCCCATGATCGCAATGGATGAAGCTGTTAAACCAATACTCAGTGTTAATCCAATCGAAGCTAAAATAAAGGGAACGATGATTCCCGGATGATGAAAATCTGAATAACTCAAACTGACCAACGCAATTGCTGCCAATATTAATGACATGGTCGCAACCAGACGGAGTCCAAATTTATTGGATAAAAAACCAGCAATAGGCCCGCCAATAGCGGCCGCAACCATAATCGGAACCATAAAAAGACCGGCTTGCAGCGGTGTTAAACGAATGACATATTGCAGCTCCATTGCCAAAGTTAACTCAACCCCTGCCAAAGCGCCTGCAGCAACCATTGCCATAATAATGCCGGCTAAAATAGCAGGACGTGAAAATAGCGAAAGATCTAGCATCGGCTGAGGAGAATTCAGCTGTTTGCGTACAAATATGGTTAATAAGCCGATAGATAAAACGACCAAAGGCAAGACAATCAACAACGACTGTTTACCGCCTAAGCCTGCTTTTAGTGCATATACAAACGAAATCAAACCGACAATCAGCAATAGCGCTTGACCAAATGCCCAATGTCCAGGGGTTATAGCTTCTTTTCGGGACAATAAGAAATAGCACATTGGTGCGACAACCAGCATGATTGGGACGTTAATCAGGAAAACTGAACCCCACCAGAAATATTCTAACAATCCCCCACCAATGAGCGGTCCAATGGCGGCACCGGCTGATCCGATTGTGCCCCAAATACCCAGCGCAATGGCACGTTCGCGACTGTCTTCGAAGGTTCTGCGAATAATACCCAATACACAGGGCATAATCATGGCACCGCCTAATGCTAATAAAGCACGTGCGGCAATCAGCATAGAAGCCGTTTGGGAAAATGCCGCAAGGACTGAGGCAATTCCAAATATAACCAAGCCAATCAGCAGAATCTTACGATTGCCGACACGATCAGCCAAAGTTCCCATCGGAACTAAAAGTCCAGCCATAAGTAATGGATAAATATCAATAATCCATAAGACTTGGTTGCTTGTGGCACTCAGCGATTGGGTTAATGAGGGAACCGCAACATGCAGTACAGTCATATCAATCACAATCGGCAGAAATGCAAGCACGACAGCGAGCAATATCCACCAGCGTTTCGGATCAAGATTGGAAGCTTTCATTATTAAACCTACATAGATGGTCTATTCACAATTATTTGATGCTAAACAGCCTTACCATCTTGAGTGATAATATGCTCTTTGGGTTTATTTATATCTGTTGCCAAGTTTTCCTGTAAAAACCTTGTCAACAGATGGCTGTTTTTTTATCTCGCAGATTCAAATCCCAAGTGCAACACATTTGTAGTCAGTTGAAAAAGTTAGGTGTATTCATAGAATCATTAGACTTTTTCAACTCGCAATTCCTCCACCTAACGACTTATAAAGTTCGATTTGATTATTTAGTTTTATTTGTTCGAGGATAAGTAGTCCTTGTTGTGCTGCATAAGAAGAGCGTTGCGAATCTAATACCGTTAAATAACTATCAATACCTGCTCTAAAACGAGCACTGGATAGTTTATATGTTGCATCTGTTGCAATGACCAAACGACGCTGGGCTGCTAAACGATCTTCGATATGTGCATGAGCGGCAAGTGCATCATTAACTTCACGAAAAGCTGACTGTATCGATTTCTCATAGTTAGCAAGTGCAATTTGCTGTTCTGTCTGAGAGATTTTAATATTAGCTTTACGGGTTCCCCAATCAAAAATAGGAAGGTCAATACTTGGACCAACTGACCAAGAAAAACCTCCAGATTTAAATAAATCATTTAACTCTGTTGAAGCATAACCTGCGGATCCAGACAAGCTAATTGTTGGGAATAGTCGTGCTTTTGCTGCACCGATATTTGCACCCGCTGCTCTAAGTTGAAATTCAGCTGCTTTTAAATCAGGACGATTATTAAGTAAATTACTGGGCAGGCCAGTTGTGAAAGCTGTTTCCTTTGTAATACTTTTAATTCTTTGATTTGGAAGTAAATCTTGTGGAATAGTTTGTCCAGCTAAAAGATTCAGTAAGTTGTGTGCTTGTACCATTTGAGTTTTATAGTTAGCCACATCATTTCGTGCTGTTTCGACAGAAATTTGAGCTTGTCGTAATGGAACCTCGCTATCAATACCTACATCAAAACGCTTTTTATTGAGATTGTACGAATCAATTTGTGCTTTTAATGTCTGCTCCGCAAGATTTAAATTATCTTTTGCAAAAGCATAATTTAACCATGCTTGGGTGACTTGGCTTATTAAACTAATTTGAGTAGCATCTCTAGCACTTTGTGTCGCAAAGTAATTATTTAAAGCGGCATCTTTTAAACTTTGGACTCGTCCCCAGAAATCTAATTCATAAGCGGTTACACCCAAGCCAACTTGAAAAGTCGAATATGGGTTATTAGGATTAATAGAGGATTCGACTTGTCGAACTGCACTACCAGTTGCTCCAATTGTGGGCAGCTGATCATTTTTGCTAATTTGATATTGTTGTTGGGCACGTTGAATATTTAAGGCGGCAGTACGTAAATCACGATTATTGTCGATTGAAATTTCAATTACTTGTAGTAACTTAGGATCAGAAAAGAAAGTTTTATAACCATTTTCCGCAATCGATGTTCCCGTAGATGTTTGTGAAAAATTTTGTGGAATATTCGACTTCTGTACAGGTTGTGATGCCTGCATATTGATACAAGCAGTTAATGCAATGGAAAGGGAAGAAACAAGTAATCCTCGTGTTAAATGAACTGGCATTTTAAGCATGATTTTCTCCAAATAGTAAAAGCAGTAATATCGAAGAAGAGCCAAAAGAAACATTTATGTTTCTTTTGGCTCTTTTAACTTAAGGGGTCGTTTTTTTCTTTGAAGAAATGAGTTTTTCAACTGCTCCCAGTACGAAGATGAAAAATACTGGAACAAAGAAAATTGCGAGAATTGTTGCTGAAATCATGCCGCCAAATACCCCAGTACCTAATGCATGTTGTGTTTCAGAGCTCGCTCCTGATGCGATGACTAAAGGAACAACACCACATGTAAAGGCAAGAGATGTCATGAGAATTGGACGTAAACGAAGTTTTGCAGCCTGAACGGTAGCTTCAACTAAAGTCATACCTTCTTCTTTAAGCATCTTGGCAAATTCAACAATCAAAATAGCGTTCTTGGCCGATAAACCAATGATTGTGATGAGTCCAATCTTGAAGAACACATCATTCATCATGCCTCTCGTCATAATTGCAATCACAGCACCAAAAATACCCAATGGAATAACTAAGATAACTGATAGTGGAATCGACCAACTTTCATAAAGGGCAGCGAGTACAAGAAAGATCACCAGCATAGATAGGCCCAATAAAAATGCCATCTGTGATTCTGATTGTTTTTCTTGTAGAGAGATACCAGTCCATTCATAGCCAATTCCTTTAGGAAGTTTGGCCATCATTTGCTCCATTTCACGCATGGCATCACCAGATGATGTCCCAAAGTTTGGAATACCGGCAATACTTAAAGATGGACGTCCGTTATAGCGATTATATTGTTGTGGTGCTTTATTCCATTGTGGTGTCACAACTTCTGATAACGAAACCAATTGGCCACTTGAACCTGTTACTTTGAGATTAAGAATATCTTCCAACTGCATACGTGATTTTGCATCGACTTGAACAATCACTTGTTGCATACGACCTTGGTTCGGGAAATCATTGATATACATTGACCCCATAGAGGTTGAAATAATGTCTGATACATCAGCAAAATTAACACCAAGAGCATTAAGCTTTTCACGATCGATTTTCAAGCTCACACGATTGCCTTCAGGTAAACCTTCAGCCCAAACCATATAGAGCTTTGGATTTTTAGAAGCCATTTCAATCAGCTGCTCTTTAGCTGCTATAAGAGCAGGCATACCTAAGTTGGCTTTGTCTTGTAACCGTAGACTAAAACCTGAATATGTACCCAACTCGTCAATTGGCGGAGGCAATATAGACATAACGCTACCTTCATTGCTTTTTGCCATAGCTGCGTTAAGTGAATTGACATATTCAGAGGCAGGCATTTTTCTTTCTTCAAAATCTTTTAGTGTTGAGAATGAAACCCCAACGTTTTGTCCAGAACCGCCAAAACCCCAGCCAAGAACGGAAATATTGTTTTGCACATCAGGTTTTTGATTTAGATGTCCTTCAAACTCTTTCACAATATTCTGGGTTCTTTCACGTGTTGCATCTGATGGAAGTTGGAATGTTGTTAAAAACCAACCTTGGTCTTCTTCTGGCATAAATGCTGTAGGCCAATATTTCATACCAGCAAAAGTAACAACCGTAATGACAACAAAGGCAATCATCATTGGAATAGTGTGTTTAACGATTTTGAGCAAAATGACTTCATATTTTTTAGTCACTTTATCAAAACTACGGTCAAACCATGCAAAGAACCCTTTCTTTTGATGATGACCATTGATCGGTTTTAAAATGGTGGCACAAAGTGCGGGAGTTAACACTAAAGCTAGCAAAGCGGAAAATAAAATGGATACAGACATCGTCACTGTAAATTGACGATAGATGATCCCTACAGAGCCGCTTGCAAATGCCATAGGTAAAAATACGGCTGCAAGTACTAGTGTTATCCCAATAATAGGACTAGTAATTTCTTTCATGGCTTTAGAGGTAGCCTCTTTAGGTGAGAGGCCTTCTGTTGCCATGATTCGTTCAACATTTTCTACGACGACAATGGCATCATCGACAATAATTCCGATGGCAAGCACCATACCAAACATAGTTAGTACGTTGATGGAATAGCCCATCAATAACATCACTGTAAATGTACCAAGTAAAGCAATAGGTGCTACAATCGCTGGAATTAATGTATATCGAACATTATGTAAAAATATATACATCACGATAAAAACCAGAACCATGGCTTCAAGTAATGTATGAATTACCTTTTCAATTGAGATTTTGACAAATGGAGCGGTGTCATAAGGTATATCTAGTTGCATACCTTCTGGTAAATTCTGTTTTAGTTCCTCAACCTTAGCTTTAACACCATCAGCGGTTTTTACTGCATTAGCACCAGGGCTGAGCTGGATTGCTGCTGCAGTAGCAGGTTTACCATTTTTCAAAATAGCAAAACTATAGGCTTGTGAACCCATTTCAACTTTAGCAACATCTGATAGTTTTATTGAACTACCACTTACTTTACTTTTTAAACTTATATTCTTGAACTCATCAATATTTTTAAGTTGGCCCTGTGCTGATAGGGGAATACTAATGAGTTGTCCTTTTTCAGCGGGTACATCACCTAATCGACCGGGTGCAATTTCAACATTATTACTACGTATAGCATTATTTACATCACTAATAGATAAGCCATAGGACACCAATTTATTTGGATCAACCCATATTCTCATAGCCTTTTCTGAACCAAACGATTGAACTTTACCTACGCCTTCAACACGTTTTAATTCTTCAACAGCATTCCTAACTAAATAATCACTTAAATCGACTTCAGAATGTTGTCCATTAGGTGAACTCAGACTGACCAACATTAAAAAGCCTGAAGAAGATGCTTCGACTAACAAACCTTGTTGGCGTACAGTCTGCGGCAGGCGGGCTTCAACAGTTTTAATCTTATTTTGTACATTTACCTGAGCCATATCTACATCTGTACCAGGCTTAAAGGTCGCAGTAATTTGTGCTAAACCTGATGTATCTGTTGTTGCACTATAATAAAGTAAGTTTTTTACGCCTGACATTTCCCGTTCAATTAACGTTACTACGCTATCGTTAATTGCTTTTGGCGTTGCACCAGGATAAACGGCTGTAATAACCACTTGTGGTGGAGCAACACTTGGAAAACGGGCAATAGGTAATTTAGGAATACTGAGTAATCCAAAGAGAATAATAAAAATCGCAATCACCCATGCAAATATAGGGCGGCGGATGAAGAATTGAGACATAATCATTCACCTCCTTTTGTTGTAGAGGCTTTGACTTCTGCGTTTGGAAACGTATTTTTAGGTCCTGATACTTTCCATGTAGTGATTTCAAGTTTTTGATTTGGCTGGATCCGGTCAATACCCTCGACAACAATACGGTCACCTGAATTTAAGCCTTGATTGACTGTGTAAAATTGATCATGTTGTTGACCTAATTCGATTTTGCGTAACTCAGCCATTCCTTTGCTATTCACAATATAAACTTGTGAATGTCCACTGTTGTCATATTGAATCGCTTGTTCTGGAATTAGTAAGGCATTAGGAACGGAAGAACGACTCATCTTCACTCGAACGTACATCCCTGGTAAAAGCTGACGATTTTTATTGTCAACTTCAATACGCATAGTTACGTCGCCAGTTTCAGGGTCAACATTAATATCTTCAAATAATAGTCTTGCGGTAACGTTATAAGGTTGATCTTGATTATTTAAAATTTGGACGTTGTGATCAGCATTTGCGGATAATTTACCTGCTTGTAAAGCAGCTTGTAGTTTTTCATAAGCTGTAATAGATTGTTTTACATCCACATATACTTTGTCAATTTGCTGAACCACTGCTAAAGCATTAGCATCTCCTTGCCCAACTAATGCACCTTCAGTGACAAAAGACTGACCAATACGTCCTGAAATAGGTGCTCTCACGGTTGCATATTGTAAATTAATATTTTGGCGTGTCAGGCTGGCTTTCATTTGTGAAACATCAGCTAGAGCTTGATGATATTGGGCCTGTGCATTACTAAATTCTTGTTTACTAATAGCATTACTAGGTAACAACTCTTGATAACGCTCAAGTTGGGTCTTTAATCGACTAACTTCTGATTCCGCTTTTTTCAATGCAGCTTGATTTGTTGCAACATCAGCTTGAAAGACTTCTGAATTAATCTTGTATAAGGGTTGCCCAGCTTTTACTTCACTGCCTTGTTTGAATAGTACTTTTTGAATTATTCCACCAACCTGAGGGCGAATTTCTGCTACTCGGAATGCATGTACACGAGCTGGAAGATTTTCACTGAAGTTTACTGTTTGTGGTTGAACATTTAATACACTTACTTTTGCCGAAGGTGTTTCAGTCTGAGCTGCTTCTTCAGAGCCACAGCCTTGTAAGATAAGGCCAATAGATAAAAAAAGTGGAAGTAACAGAGGCTTCTTCATATGGAAAAACTCATACAGTTTTAGATATTTACATTATTTTTAATATTTGTGTATTTATCGTTGATAAACTATGGAAAAAGTGTGGAGAATAAAAAAAATATCGATAAAATAAATAAGTTCTTAGTAAAGGATTATTTTATGTTTGATAGTTCATTCTCATTTGATTGCCGTGACAAACTAATTCTTGTTGTTGAGGATGAATATGATATTGGTGATATTATTGAACAGTATCTAAAAAAAGAAGGGATGCGTGTCATACGTGCTATGAACGGTAGACAAGCTATAGAGCTCCATTCGTCTCAACCTATTGATTTATTATTGTTAGATATTAAATTACCAGAAATAAATGGATGGGATGTTCTTAAAAAAATTCGACAAACTAATGATACCCCAGTCATCATGTTAACCGCACTTGATCAAGATATTGATAAAGTTATGGCACTCCGAATGGGCGCTGATGATTTTGTGGTAAAACCTTTTAATCCTAATGAAGTCGTAGCAAGAGTATATGCTGTATTAAGACGCAGCCAACAAAACCAGCAAGCAAAAAATAAGAATTTGCATTATAAAAATATTGAAATTCAAACGGATACTCATAGTGTATTTATTAATTTAAGTTCATCATCACCAAAGCTGAACTTAACTTTAACAGAGTATAAAATTTTAATGCTCATGATAGCACAACCACATAAGGTGTTTACTAGAGGAGAGTTGATGAGTTATTGCATGCCAGATGGTAATGCTTTAGAAAGAACTGTTGATAGTCATGTGAGTAAATTAAGAAAAAAACTTGAAGAACATGGCTTAAATCATATGCTTATTAATGTACGAGGCGTAGGCTATCGTTTGGATAATTTAAATGAAAAGTAAAAGTAAAATTAAAATTAAAATTAGTAAACAGCTAATTATTACATTCAGTATTTTGAATTTTAGTATTACTTTTTTTACTTTAACTTTTGGTTATTTAATTTATGCCATTGCCATTGAAGCGAAATTAGTTACATGGGAAAAACTTGGGCAGAACTGGCCTTATCTTCATTTATTAGACTTAGTTTGGTTACTAATAGTATTAATTATAGGATTTTTCTTATCTATTTTTTTAGGAATACGGCTTTCTCAACGATTTGTTAGACCAATTGAATCTATAGCCGTAGCAACTCAAAAAATTAGTCAAGGGGATTTAACAGCAAGAGTTGAAAACAATAAATATGTAAATGCTGAAATTTCAGAGCTTATAGATAATTTTAATGATATGGCCCATAAACTTGAAGTTTCAATAAAAAATGCTCATGTGTGGAATGCAGCGATAGCACATGAATTACGTACTCCAGTTACAATTCTTCAAGGCCGACTACAGGGTATTGTCGATAATGTATTTGAGCCTAGTCCCGCTCTAATGAAAAGTCTACTAAACCAGACTGAAGGGTTATCGTATTTGGTTGAGGATCTGAGAGTATTAAGTTTAATTGAGAATCAACAGCTTAAGTTAAATATAGAGCCAACCAATTTCCAAAAAAGCGTATCAAAAATTATTTTAATGTTTAGTGAGAAATTAGAGGAAGCTAAAATTACTATTCACTCTGAAGTATCAGATGACATAGTGTATTGTGATAGTCGCCGAATGGAACAGGTATTAATTGCTTTAGTAGATAATGCTATACGCTATGCCAATCCAGGCTTACTAAGTATTACATCATTTGTTCAACGACATATATGGACATTAATGATACAAGATGACGGGCCAGGTATTTCTATGGAATATCAAGAAGAACTATTTAAACCTTTTTTCAGGATAGAAGACTCAAGAAATAAAGCATTTGGCGGAACTGGTTTAGGGCTAGCTGTTGTTAATGCAATTATTAATGCTCATCATGGAACCATTCAGTATGAAAATAGGAATTCTAAAAGTGTATTTACTATTAGGATAAACTTCGAATAATAAAAGGCGGATTCAAGCGGCAAGTGCAACAGTATAAAAACCAGCCATAACTTCACTCGGTGTATACCAACCTAGTGTTTTTCTAGGACGATGGTTGAGTGCAAATTCTATCTGCTCTATTTGTTCGTTTGACACGTCATCAAACGATGATGATTTTGGCAGATATTGACGGATTAAACCATTCGTATTTTCATTCCTTGCTCGTTGAATAGACTTGTAAGGATCAGCAAAATACGTCTCTATGCCAACATCAGTAATTCTTTTGTGTTCGGAAAATTCTTTGCCATTATCAAATGTTACACTATAAGCATGGCTCATTTGTAAACGATCTAATGCACAAGTAATCGTTTGAGAGGATGCTCTCGTTGGCCCTAAATGAACAATATGTACATACAGGCTCTTTCGATCAACGAGAGTCAATAAAGCACCTTTATGATGTTTACCAATCACCGTGTCACCTTCGAAATCTCCTAAACGTTGTCGTTGATCAATGACCTGGTCTCGGCAGTGAATACTTGTTTTATCAATGATTTGACCCCTACGATCCGTGTTTTTGTAACCGCGTTTTCGATATTTCTTCTGATGCCTTAAGTGTAGATGAAGTTTACCGCCTTTTGATTTATCTTGATAAATGTACTGGTAAATCCACTCATGTGAAGGTACATCCAGCCAACCGCGTTGTGTTAAAGCACCTGAAATTTGTTCTGGTGACCAGTCCAAACCAATCAAATAATCAATATAAGCGAAGGCAAATGCTGTCATTGATGATGAAGGACGATACCGTCTTTGACTTGCAAATTTAGCTGCCTGTTGAGCTCTATATCCACGTTGTCCAGTATTTCTTTTTAATTCACGGTAGATGGTTGATCGTGAACGTCCTAACTCCCGAGCAAGGGAGGCGATTGAACTTTTACTTTTCAAAGTAGCATAAATTTCGTATCTTTCATCTTGAGAGAGTTGGGTGTATTTCTTCATTGTGTGCTTTCCAATTGCGAGTTGAAAAAGTCTAATGATTCTATGAATACACCTAACTTTTTCAACTGACTACAAATGTGTTGCACTTGGGATTTGAATCTGCGTGGTTCAAATCGGAACATTCCGCAAACAAGCAGTCTATCAAAAGACTATACCTGAATGATAGCGAGCCAAATCGCATACAATATCTATCATTAGACTTAATGCAATAATTAAATGATAGTATTATCATTAATCTAATAGAATTAAGATTAAATGATAGAAATGAATACACGTATTTATCTACGAGCTTCAACTAAAGATCAAGATGCAGAAAGGGCTTTGCAGATTCTTCAGGATCTAAACCAAAACTTGAATTTGGGTGAAACCATTGTGTACGTGGAAAACTATAGTGGTACGAAGTTAGACCGACCTGAATTGAATAAGCTACTGTCAGAAGCAAATCAAGGTGACACATTGTTAGTTGAAAGTATTGACCGCTTATCACGCCTAACCCAACGAGATTTTCAAGAGCTGAAGCGCAGGATCCAGGAGAAGGGACTTCGTTTAGTCGTAGCAGATCTTCCTACTACCTACCAAATGATTCAAACCAGTGACAGCATTACTCATTCAATCTTGGAACTCATCAACAATATGTTGATTGATCTTCTGGCAACAATGGCCCGCCTAGACAATGAGAAACGTATAGAACGTATTAAGCAGGGCCTGGCACGTTCGGGTTACAAACCAACAGGCAAGAAGGCAAATGAGGCTAAACATAAACGAATAAAAGAATTGCTAGTAGTTGGCAATATGACTAAGGAAGAAATTGCCAAAGCAGTGAATTGTGGAGTTGCAACTGTCTATCGAGTTGCTAAAGTTATCTAAAAGAGGCTTATCTCAACGCGCCCCCAATGGGGCACCGCTGCATTCAGGTTACTTCACATAAGAAATTTTATGTTAAATGATTGTTAGAAATGCCCCTTGATCGAGGCATTTTCTATAAAGAATACTAAAAACTAATTAAAGCCAACCAAGTTTCAAAACAAGGCAGTTCTCAGCAATCATATTTTTAAATTATATAACTCCCAACTGAGCTTTTGCTCCAACGATAAGGCTTTCATTTTGAGTTTCTAAGGCAAATAAACCATACATCAAAGGAGAGGCCGCTGCTCTTTCTAAAGTCTGTTCATATAGTTTATTCCAAACTTTACCCCCTAGTTTTTCATACTCGATGATTAGAGTTTTGAGGCTTTCTTCTCCAAACAAAGTTACATGCCCAGCAAAATCAATCGCTGGGTCATCTATATGGGCTGTTGACCAATCAATAACGCCTGAAACAGCTCCATCCTTTGAAGCTAGTACATGCCCAGCATATAAATCGCCATGTATAAATTGGGTGAAATCTGCCCATAGAACATCATTATCCAACCATTTTCTGTAGCGGGTTTCCAATTGCTCACTTATACCAATTTCAGATTTTACTAACTGCAAATTGTTTGCTATTTCAGGTCTTAAATCTGAAGGTTTCATAATTTTCAAATCATTTTCCCGAACTTCTTTTTCAGGAATACTATGGATTTCAAATAAGGTTTTTGCCAAAGATGTTATGTATTTCGGGCTATCTTTGTCCATATTCCAAATTATTTCATAGGTTTCAGCATCCAAATTTAAAACAGGATTATCTTTAAGTATGGGATAAGCCACTAATTCTGTAGATGAAATTCTCCAATCAGGAACCTCTACAGAAAGATGTTTTTTTACCAATTCTAAAATGCGTTTTTCTTTCTTGATTTGTTCCCTCATGCCATCACGACGAGGAATACGCAGCAACCATTGTTGCCCCTTTGTATCAAGAGCAAAAACGACCTTAAAATCAATGCCCATTTCATTGAAATTCATTTTGTCCGTAAGCAACAAGCCGTGTGCTTCAGCAAGTGATTGAATATCTTGAATTGTCATTTTTAATTTCCTTTAAAGAGTTCAATAATTAATGTTCGGATTAGATTGGCTATCATTAACAATCTCTCTCAAAAGTCTTGATGATTTTGTGGTCTTTGATCTCGTAGATAATGTCAGCAATATTATCGACCAATTGCTTGTCATGAGATACGAAGATAATAGTTCCTGCATAGGACTTCATCATTGTTTCTAATGCGGCAATACTTTTTAGGTCAAGATAGTTTCCTGGTTCATCCATAAGCAAAATATTATATTTTCCTAAAAGCATTTTGGATAAAAGCAGTTTGATGATTTCACCTCCCGATAAGTCGGATAAGTTTTTTTGAATATCATTCGCTCCGATCCCCATTGAAGCCAATACTGCACGAATTTCCGCAACTGTGTACTCGCACTCTTCCTGCATAAAGGAGAGCACAGATTTATGCGTGTTAAATTTATATCCTGTTTGTGTAAAGTAGCCAATTTCAGCTTTTGGAGATATGGTTAATCCATCAGCACGTTCTGATATCATTTTTAACAAGGACGTTTTCCCTGTTCCATTCGATCCAGTTATAGCGACTTTAGCGCCAAGCGGTATTATAAAGTTAGCGTCATCAAAGATAGTACGGCTACCAAATTTTAAGCTCAGACCATCTGCCGTAATCGGGAACTTATTGTGCAGTTCTAGGGCTGAACTTTGACGAAAACGAATAGAACGCAAATGCTCTGGTGCTTGAATATCTTCTAATGCAGCCAAACGCTTTTCCATACTCTTAGCTGCCTGATACAGTTTTCTTTGCTTGGTGCCAGTCATTTTTGCATGCCCAAGTCGTCCAGCACTTTCGGTAGAGTTTTTGGATTTTTCTCCTTTTTTCTTATTGTCTAATCGATTAGCTTGCTGGCGTTTTTCTTGCACAGCAGATTCTAATCGCTCCCGTTCCTTCATCATCAGCTCATATTCTACGGCTTGGTGTTGTCGCTCTTCTTCTTTTTGACGCAAGTAATCCGAGTAACCACCCCAATATTCCGTAATTTTACCGTCTTTTAACTCCCATATCTTGTCTACAACCATATCAAGAAAATATCGGTCATGACTGATAACAAGTAATGCTCCATCAAATGCTTTAAGTTGACCAATAAGTAGATCTATTCCATTGAGATCAAGGTGGCTGGTTGGTTCATCCGCTAGAATGCCATGTACTTGTTGGGAAAATGCGGCAGCAATTTTTGCACGAGTTTCCTCTCCGCCACTCATTGTGTCGTTTTGTACATTGGAAACACCAAGGCGAGATAACATTGCCCGGTCTTCGACCGTTTCTATTTCGATTCCGCCCAGTTGGCTGATATGTGCAAAATCACCAAAACGCTGTAATGTCGCTTCGGCTAAAACAATTTCGCCATTAAGTACTTTGAGTAAACTACTCTTTCCTGCTCCGTTATCACCCACAAGACCAATACGGTCATAAGAGTGAATTTCCAATTCATCAATATCCAAAACATCACGCCCAGCATAATCCAAGCGTATGTTTCTCGCTTTAATAATTAAACTCATTTTTATTTACTCCTGTTTAGCTCTTGAAATTTTTTATGCAGCAAACAGGATTTAGGTGAAAACAAAAGCTAGCATCACAGTGTCCTCCCAAAAAAAAAGCTATTCATCCACAGGGTGGACAAATAGCTAGTCAATTAAGTTATAACTGGAAACTATGCACTAAAAGCATACTTATAAATTAAGCATACTTTTACTTTATATATCCGCATATATTCTTAAAGACACAACAAAAGCCCACCATTATAAAATAGTGTCACTATGCAAATAGTTGTGTCTTAACGAATGCGGATAGAATGCATAAACTTACCTAAAAAATAAAATTCAGTTTTATGATAACTTTACTGTTAAAAGAAGTCTAGACAACCTTGTTTTATGCTTGGATATAAGGCTTATTTTAAAATAATAGTAGTGAAGATTTTCTAAAATTAACATAATACACCTTATACGAAATAAAAATGGGAGCCTTAAGCTCCCATTTTTTAAGTAATTTTTTCAAATAAGGCTTGGGTGAGCATCTAAAATTCGAATCAATGTAGCTGCTGGTCCAGTTGGATAGCGTCGTCCCTGTTCCCAATTTTGCAGGGTACGGGGGCTAATATGTAGACGTGCAGCAAATTCATTTTGGCTCAAGCCAGTTTTTTCACGTACTTCTTTAATATCAGGCAATTCGAGTTCTGTAACTCGGCTTGCTTTAACTTCTTTACGTTTGATAGCTCCAGCTTCTTTGATTGAAGCAACCAAGTCATCAAATAAGTTGTTATCCATGAAATTGCTCCTTCACGAGTTGGTGCAGAATGGCGGTTTCCTTATCTGTTAAATTATCTTTTACTGATTTTGGATAAGCCACTAAGAAAAAGATCTGATCATCCTCGGTGACCCAATAATAAATCACCCGTATCCCACCACTTTTCCCTTTGTTACCTTGAGCACAACGTACTTTGCGAATACCACCGCCATTCTTGATTAGGTCACCTCTATCAGGCTGTACCAAAAGATCTTGCTGAAGTTGACGATATTCCTCATCAGATACAAGGTCTTTAATTTGCTTGGTAAAGATGCTGGTTTCAATAAATAACATGGACTCTTTATACGTCAATGGCGTATTTGAATTTTAGCAGTTTCCATAACAAAAAACGAGAGCTGGTAGATCTCGTTTCGCATAACAGCCATTATGTTAAATTGTAGTAAGAACTTTAATGCGATAGAGCAGAATGTATATGCAAAATAAGCTTGATAACATTATTCAAGAATTAAAAGAACTATCTGGGAATAGTCGTCTAAACATAGAACTACCTGATGATATTTTCATATCTGCTTATGAACGAAAAATAGGTTTTATTTTTCCAAAAGATTATAAAAAAGTTTTGAAAGAGATTAGCAATATCTTTTATGGAACAATTGAATTAGCGTCTCTTACAGATGAGAAAGAATGCTATCGAGGGCTATCTCAGATATTAAATGATGCTAGGGAGCAAGGTCTGCCAGAAGATTGGCTACCTATTTGTGAAGATAATGGTAGTTATTATTGCCTATCTCCTAATCATAAAATTAGATATTGGACAGCAGATGGATATAGCGATGAGCAGTGGGAAGATTTAGCAGATTGGATCAAGCAAGTTTGGATAGATGGAAATTAAGAATTTCTAAAATTAACATAATACACCTTATACGAAATTAAAAAATGGAGCCTAAAGCTCCATTTTTTAATAACTTTTTTTAAATTGCTAAGCGTAAATTCAGTGCTTTTACAACTTTAATCACAGTATCAAAACTAGGGTTAACATCACCAGAAAGTGCTTTATAAAGACTTTCTCGGCCTAAGCCTGTATCTCGTGATAATTGAGCCATTCCTTTAGCTTTTGCAATGTTACCTAAAGCCTTTGCAATGAATGCGGCATCGCCATTAGATTCTTCAATACATGCTTGTAAGTAAGCCTGCATATCATCCTCTGTTTTAAGATGCTCAGCACTGTCCCATTTGCGAAGTTTAATAGCCATTTATAGCTCCTCCTCTAAATCTTGTGCCAATTGCAGGGCAAGTTTTATATCTTTACTTTGCGTAGACTTATCTCCGCCTGCTAAAAGAATAACAACCCTTTGCCCTTGCTTGCAGTAATAAATCCTATAGCCTGGCCCAAAGAAGAAACGTAATTCAGAAACACCTTCACCGACCGGCTCAGTATCTCCAAAGTTTCCATCTTCAACCCGATCAATTCGGACTTGTATGCGTCTTTTTGCCTGCTGGTCTTTTAACTTGGTGAACCAGTCATCAAAGACTTCAGTGGTATATATTGAGTACATAAGTAGAATGTATCCTATAGGATACATTTATGCAAGAAATAAACTTGATATTTGGGGCTCGAAACGGTGAATTTCGTATAACCGCCATTATGTTAAGTTAATCAAAATTCTTAATGCACCAAAACCTAAAAATTTAAATGGAGTAAAAATGACTTTAAAGGGGTTAGATATTCAAGAAGATTGTATCAAAGCTATTTCTAATGAATCTTTAATATTTGATATTAAGAATAAAGAGTTTTTAGAGGATATAGAAAATCTTTTATTACAGTATTTTCAAAATTTTAGTAATGATTTAAATGGAATTGAGTTTGATAATTTTTCTGTGGAGTTTTGGTTCGATGCAGGACAATTGATTATTTATCCTGAAAAAGATTTATTAGATCGTAAACCCTTTGAATCTGAATATGATTTAGATAGATTAGACCCTTATTTTTATCTAGTTTGTGAAGAATATAGGATATATTTTGATGACTTAATATCTCGAAAAGTAAGCGATCAAGTATCTGAAAAAGAAGCTATTTCTAAAACTAATGACGTAATTGATTGTGTAAGCAAAGCTATAAAAAATATAAATGATGAAAACAATCTTTTAAAGATGTTAGGCAGGCCTAAATTAGAAATAAGATATTTCGGTGTAACGAAAGAAGAACTTTTAGCAAAAGAAATTCTCGTGAAATGAAGTAGATATTTTTGTCGTATTAAGGAAAACTAAAATTAACATAATGGGCGTTATGCGAAGTCAAAAATGGGAGCTTAAGCTCCCATTTTTATTGATGATTTTTTAATTCTTTCAGCATAGCATCCCGTAAAATTTCATTCATTCGTGTTTGATAACCTTTGCCTTGTGCTTTGAACCAAGCAAGTACATCAGCATCTAACCGAATTGAAGTTTGTTGCTTCACTGGGCGGTAAAATTGATTTTGGCGTACAGCACTGCTCCAATCGGTAATTTCAGGAATATCTGATAGATCTAGCTGATCATCAGGAACCGTGCCTTTAGCAAGCAAGCGTTGAATTTCAGCATCTTGCTTCTCACCAAATTTCTCATTCAGCTCTTTGCGTGAGTATCTAACCATGCTCATATTTGTTTCGCTCCGCTTTAGTCACTTGCCTTGCACTAATGATTCGTATGATTTCACAGTCATCTTCATCAAAAATGGTGTGAGCCACCAATAACATTAGTACGCCTTTAACTCGTCCAATGGTTTGCCAACGTTCTTCACCATCGGTATGTCTGTCTTGGATTGAGATCCGTAATGGATCTTCAAAAACAAGGCTTGCAGTTTCGAAAGAGATATCATGCTTTTTCTGATTCTTTCGATTCTTAGCCTCATCCCATTCAAAATACTGTTCCATAAAAAACATTCAAATTTGTATATACAATAATGTATCACAAAATTGTATAACTCAAGTTGAGAAGCGTAATTTTTAGTCAAATTTATTGGCAAGAACTATCAAAACTGCTCATAAAAAAGCCGACTTGTTTCCAAGTCGGCTTTTGAACATCATCGAGCAAATAATTTATATCATAAGTTTTTGATTTTTATATTTTTCAATTTGTGCTTTTCGTATAACGCCCATTATGTTAAATAGCATGCAATATTGGATACCATACTGAAATAAGTAAAACAGTACCTAATACTCGATTAAAGAGCACCATATGATGAGCTGTAGAAAGTATTTTTTTTGTGATTTTTCCTAAATAAGCCCAAATAAATAAACAAGGTAGAGAAATCAGCATAAAGATGAATGAAAATAGAATGAGTGACTGATAGTAGTTAGCTAGTTGTGCTGTATAAACAGTAATAACAGCAATAGCCATCAACCAGCTTTTAGGGTTGATAAACTGTAAAAAGAAGCCTGTAAAAAAACCATTTTTCTTATTTTGATTTTGGATTTTAGATTCTAGATCAGGTCTATAATTAAAAATTTTCCATCCAATATAGCTTAACCAAATGCCGCCAGTGAAACTTAATATTAATTGAATCTTGGGGTATTCATTGAGTGTTGTACCAATTCCAAGTCCTGTAATTAAGACTAATGATGCAGCACCAATACTTCCACCGAAGATTAAGCCTAATGTTTTTTTAATACTAAATTGATGACTTGTACTAAGAATAAGGAAATTGGTTGGTCCAGGAGTAATTGATGCAACAAAAGAAAAGGCACAAAAAGCTAAAATCGTTTCCAAAATAAAATCCAAAAATTAATAAACTATTTGGCTAGTTTGATAAATATCTTCAAG
>NZ_RAXT01000057.1 GCF_003611475.1 Acinetobacter rongchengensis
AATTTGTTGTACACGATGATTGACAGTACCAGTCGCCGTTTCCACGTTCATTTGCTTAACTAAAACATCAATTTCTTGACGGTTCATACGATTGCTCCTCAGTATGAGTGGTTTGGCATGTGACTCGCAGTATTGAAATGCTGTCTACTGTTATTGCTGACCACTGTCCATGTTCTGTTTAGCAAGATCTACAACGTTGAATATGCACTACTTATTCATTTGACTGACTGGATTAATTGGATCCGCTTGCGTACTGAAAAGTTTTGCAATCTTGATTTTCATCTTGCTTTTGATATACCTTAAAAGAATGAATGATCGCTGTCTAAGATCAAATTTGCATTTTTTTATATCTTAAAGGTATGGAGTTAAAATGGAACTCAGACATTTACGCTATTTTGTCGCTGTTGTTGAAGAACAAAGTTTCACAAAAGCAGCAGAAAAACTTTTTATTGCTCAGCCACCATTGAGCAGACAGATTCAAAACCTTGAAAGTGAACTAGGAATTGCACTTTTCGAGAGGGGCAGTCGTCCGTTGAAAACGACGGAAGCAGGGCAATTTTTCTATCAACACGCTGTTAAACTTTTGTCTAATGCGGAAGAAGTTAAGTCGATGACCAAGCGTATTGGTCTTATCGAAAAAACAGTGACGATGGGTTTTGTTGGTTCTTTACTTTATGGATTGTTACCTAAAATTGTATATATGTTTCGGCAGCAACAACCGCATCTAAAAATAGAACTGGTGGAAATGAGTACCAAAGATCAAATTCAAGCGTTAAAAGAAGGCAAGATTGATGTGGGCTTTGGACGCTTAAGAATTTCAGACCCAGCAGTACGACGTGTATTATTACGTGAAGAACCTTTAATGGTTGCGGTGCATACCAGTCATCCTTTAGCTCTAGATTCAAAAGGAACATATTTAGCAGATATAGAGGATGAAAATTTATTTCTGTATCCGAGTCATCCAAAACCAAACTTTTCAACACAAGTACGAAATATTTTTTCTGAACATGGTTTAGATCCTAAAAACTTAAAAGAAGTTAGAGAAATTCAGCTTGCATTGGGTTTGGTTGCTGCAGGTGAAGGGATTTGTATTGTTCCAGAAAGTGCCAAAACGATTCAGCTTCCCAATTTAAATTATATTCCTTTATTAGACAGCTCTGCGAAAAGCCCAATTTTTTTGGCGATACGTTGTATGGATGAAAGCGAAAATATTCGTTCTTTATTTGATTGTATTTATCAGGTTTATGATTTGGAAGGATTTCAGTATGATCGCAACTATTTATAAAATATATAACTGTAAATATTATGTGAATAGTAAAATATTTTTAAATTAGAGCAAATCCTTTGATTTGTTCTAAAGTTTGTCTCAGAAAAATAAATAGTAGGTAAAAATAATAAAATTAAAAGAAAAAATAGTAATAAATAGAACGAATTTCTAATCAGTCTTATTTTTAATATATTGTTAATAAAAAATTTTTTATTAACCCGACCTTTTAGGTATGAATATATGTAATCGGTTTTGGACAAAAAAAATCAGTTGCCTCATTGTTTGGAAAATTTTATCACGTTTCACAGCAGGAGGCTGAATATGCAAACGAATAAATTGAATATAAATAGCATTGTGGATGAGGCTAAATTTACACCATTTCATTGGAGTGTTTTATTGTGGTGTTTGATGATCATTATTTTTGATGGTTATGACTTGGTTATTTACGGTGTAGCATTACCTTTGTTAATGCAAGAGTGGGGTTTAACTGCGGTACAAGCAGGTTTATTGGCCAGTACAGCATTATTTGGAATGATGTTTGGTGCAATGAGTTTTGGCACACTCTCAGATAAATTAGGTCGTAAGAAAACCATTATGATCTGTGTGGCTATTTTTAGTGGCTTTACTTTCTTGGGTTCATTCACTTCAACACCTGTTGAGTTTGGTATTTTAAGATTCCTTGCAGGTCTTGGGATTGGCGGTGTAATGCCGAATGTCGTGGCTTTGATGACAGAATATGCACCAAAACGTATTCGTAGTACGCTTGTCGCGGTGATGTTCAGTGGTTATGCGATTGGCGGAATGACTTCTGCATTGCTTGGCGCATGGTTGGTTGCCGACTATGGTTGGAAAATCATGTTCTATATCGCTGGTTTACCATTACTTTGCCTACCTTTAATTTGGAAGTGTTTACCAGAATCTTTAATGTTCCTCACTAAAAAAGGTGAATCTGAAAAAGTTGCGCAAATTGTGAAAAAGATTGCGCCACAACAAGCAATCACACCAGAAACTGAATTTGTTCTAAATGAATCGACTCATGGTGATGAAGCACCACTGAAAGCTTTGTTCCAACAAGGGCGCACCACCAGCACCATTATGTTTTGGGTTGCGTTCTTCATGTGCTTACTGATGGTCTATGCACTGGGGAGTTGGTTGCCAAAACTCATGATTCAAGCAGGTTATTCACTGGGTGCAAGTATGTTGTTCTTATTTGCCCTCAATATTGGCGGTATGGTCGGTGCGATTGGTGGTGGTGTGCTAGCAGACCGTTTCCATCTTAAACCTGTACTTATTATCATGTTCACTGTAGGTGCTGTGGCATTAACCTTACTTGGGTTTAAGAGCCATCAAGTTCTTCTCTATAGCTTAATTGCAATTGCAGGTGCAGCAACTATTGGTTCGCAAATTCTACTTTACACTTTCGTGGCGCAATTCTATCCAGCTGCGGTTCGTTCTACAGGTATGGGCTGGGCATCTGGGATTGGTCGAATCGGTGCAATTGTAGGACCAGTTTTAACAGGTGCTTTACTCACACTGCAACTTCCTCATCAATTGAACTTCATGATTATTGCAGTTCCAGGTGTTATCGCTGCCTTGGCAATATTCATGGTGAATCTGAAGGTTTCTACAGAAAGCAGAGCAAAGCAATCAAACGACTTTGCTAAAAACTCAGCAGCAAAAGCGCAATAACGGGCTGAATTCCAACATAACACACTCACATTGAAAACGACTCAGAAGGTATGTGTATACCTTCTGCGTTAGGACTCGCTTGTATCAAATTTAGGAATATCGATACAACTCTAATAAGGATTAATTATGCAAACCACTGTAAAAACACTACTTTCTATTTTAATCGCCAATTTTTGTGCGGCAAGTTTAACTCATGCTGAGACGACCAATGACAATCAGTTTAAACTGCTATTAAAAAATGCATTCATTGAACGTAATTTTGATCGTGATGATTTAAAAGATCCAGGTAGTTGGTCACAAGGGATATCAGGTTTTTATAATTCAAAATATATCCCAACAGTTTTGGAAGTGGCTGATAAACCGATTGAATTAGGTTTAGACGCTTCTTTGCAATATGCGTATCGTTTAAGCGAAGATCGACATGTTGATGATACGATTTTGCCTTTTGATAAAAACACACAAACTCAGGATCGTAACTTTTTTAAATATGGTGCAACGTTTAAAGCACGTTATGACCAAACTGAATTAAAAGTGGGTGAGCTTTGGCTGGATTTACCGATTACTTCTGTAGATGCGAGTCGCCAATTATTAAGCTCATATTGGGGTGGTCAACTTCAATCTAAAATCACAGATAAATTTAAACTTGAATTAGGGCGAGTTGAACAAGTTTCTCCACGATATGAAGAAGGATTCCATCGTTTTTCTTATACGGTAAAAGGACAAAAGCATGAATCAGATGGTTTAAATTATATCGATCTTAAATACGATGTTACACCTAATTTAAAGGCTGAATACTATTATGGTGATTTAGAAGATTTATACGATAAACACTATGTTGGCTTAGAATATTCATGGAAAAATCAGTATTTAAAATCACAAACCCGATTGAAATATTTTAGATCTGCAGATTCTGGTGATGCAAAAGCAGGTGAGATTGATAACCATAATTTTGGGGTACTCGAGAAAATATCGGTTGGCAATCATAATGCGGCATTGGGTTATCAACAAATTTCAGGTGACACAGCGTATCCGCTTCCCGATGGATTCTTGCCAGAGTTGTATTTTATTAACTGGAATGCAACGGGTTTCTTTAAGAAAGATGAGAAATCCATCCATGCCGTCTATGGTTATGATTTTAAAAATTATGTGCCCGGTTTAAATGCCTTGGCAAAATATGCGTATGGTTATGATTTTAAAGATGCGCAAGGTCGAGACAATAAAGAGTCAGAGTTGAATTTGATCCTAGCTTATCAATTCCAAAACCCATCATTAAAAGGTTTGGCATTCCAATGGTTATACATCGACTATGATATTGATCATGGCAATTCATTTCAGGAAAATCGCATCTTAACAACCTATACCAAGAAGTTTTAATGGTTCTCGAATGAAACTTTGACGATCAGTTGCTTATCCTAATAGCCATCAACAATTTCGATTTTTGATGCTGCTTTAGATGAAGGGGCTTATCAACATTCCAAGAAAAACCCCCTGAATTTTAAATTCAGGGGGTTTGTATATTTATGACTTATCTAATTTATAAGAATACCATGAGTAAAATGACACCTAATACGACGCGGTACCATGCAAATACTTTTAGAGTATGTCTTTCAACAAACTTAACCAGCGCTTTAACGACCAATAGTGCAGCAATAAATGCGGCGACAAAGCCAACCGAGATATTGACTAAATTGTCAGAAGTAAGGACATCTGCATTACGAATCAAGTCATAAGTTGCAGCACCAAGCATGGTTGGCATCGCGAGGAAGAAAGAAAATTCTGTTGCGGCCTTACGAGACAAACCTGCGAGCATTCCCCCGATAATGGTTGCACCTGAACGAGACGTTCCTGGAATCATTGCCACACATTGTGCAAATCCAACAATAATGGCTTGTTTAATGGTAATGTCTGTTGCTTCAATAGTTTTAGGTTCAAACTTTCTTGCTTCAACAGCAAAAATAATGAGTCCACCTATAATCAGCGCACAGGCGACAACAATTGGGCTAAATAATACTTGTTTAATAAAATCGACAGCGAGTACACCAATCACAACGGCTGGAATAAAAGCAATCAGTACATTGATCGCAAAACGCCGTGCATGTAAGTCCCCAGAGAAAAAGCCTTTAATAAGCTCTATAATTTTTTGTCGATATAACCAACACACGGCCAAAATTGCGCCAAGTTGGATCACTACTTCAAAAACTCGACCACCATCCGAATGGAAATCGATTAAATGTCCAAAAAGAATTAAATGTCCCGTACTTGAAATCGGTAGAAACTCAGTTAATCCTTCGATTAAACCCAAAAATAAGGCTTTAAGAAGCTCAAAATTTTCCATAAATTAAACAGTGATTGGTTTTAAAAATTTGAACCATTTTTAATGCATTTCAATATTTTTAGAAATGAAAAATTGTAATTTTTTACATTATTTTATGCAGTTAAGTTTTATGTGGATTTAATTTTATTCTTAAACAGTTCAAGTTTATACAAAATCTGATCAATTGATTGGTTGTAGATTGCATTTTTATAAATTAAAACTTTGATAAATAATGAAAATATTTCTAGTACATTTTATTTGAAAAATTAAAACCAATAAAAGTCGTTTGGGTAATATCTCGCGTTTTATTCAATCTAAGATTTTCAGATTAACGATTCGCTTTCATTGTTGGAAGTGCTTAGCACTGATTGATGCATATTGATGCAGTAAAAATGGCGCACTTTATTGATGATTTGCAATTAATGCACTTATTTTGCTCAAAATAGTATTACTAAACCTAAAAATAATAATACTAAATTGGCATGGCATTTGCTTAATCACTATTTAGATATTTTAGATATTAGATAAAAGTGATCTAGGGTTCCGATACATTTCGATGTATGTCTGAGACCGAGAGTTCACGGTTCGCAAGAACTACACGGAGGGATAAAAGCCCGGGAGGTTCGATTTAAACCTGAAGAGGTACAAGTAATGAGTGAATATCATAACAATCAACCATTCTGGACAGAACTTTTACCCGGTGGGCATCATTGGTCTGGCCGTATTCAACGTGGCACGGCATTACGTTTTCAAGCTTTGGGCGAGCAGGCCAATGTTTCCTTATTCTGTGTAAATGCTGAAGATAAATTAGAGCGTTTCAATATGCCTGACAGTTTAAAAGGGCAACATACCGCCTTTTTAACAACAGGGCATGTACTTTATTCTGACTTAGGTCGTGTCATGGCGTCTATCGTCACCGATCAGCATGCTTGGAATGATGTGTTATGTGGTGCAAGTACCGCGAAACAGATTGAAAAACAGTATGGTCGCAAAACTTTTCAAGATGCTCGAAATGCGATGTTTCGTAATGGTTATGACAGTTTACTGCTTGAAATGACTAAATTTTCATTGGGGCAAAGTGACTTAAGTGCAACCGTCAATTTATTTTCTAAAGTCGTACCCGATGATGCAGGTAAGCTAAGTTATATCGACAGTGATAATACCAATCAAATGATTGAATTGCGTTTTGAAATGGATTGTTTGGTATTTTTGTCTGCTGCTCCACATGCATTATCTCAAAGTACAGACTATAACCCCGCAGATATTCAACTCAGTTTATACAAAGCATTTCCTTTAGCGGATACAGACATCTGTCGTGATTCATGTTCGCAAAATCAACGTGCCTTTGAAAATAACGCACGTTATTACGTTTTCGATCATGTCTGTAAAGCAGCTGTTTAAAGGAGATTATGCATGTCAGTTTTAACACAAGTGGATCAAACTGTTTTAAATGAAGTATGTCCTGCTGGCGAGGCGTGGATGTGTGAAGTGAAAAAAGGACAGTATTTTCGTATTGTCGATTTGGAAGGCAACCAAGCCGTCGATACCTTATTTATCTCAGCTGAAAACCCTGAGGAACGTTATAGCGCTACAGATACTTTAGCGATTAATCAACAGATTTATCTTGAAAAAGGCACAGTTCTCTATACCAATCAAGGCAATGCGATTGCCACGATTTATGAAGATAATTGTGGTCGCCACGATACTTTAGGGGGAGCGTGTTCATGCGAAAGTAACACCGTGCGTTATGCACATGACAAATTCCCTATGCACAGTTGTCGTAATAATTTCATGATTGCTTTATCTCAACATGAAATTGCCAAAAAGCATGCTTTAAATGTGCGTCATCTCGGTCCCAATATTAACTTTTTTATGAATGTCCCCGTGACTCGTGATGGACGCCTGAAATTTGATGATGGTATTTCGGCACCGGGCAAGTACGTTGAAGTCAAAGCTGAAATGGATTTGATTGTTTTAATTTCAAATTGCCCGCAATTAAATAATCCATGTAATGCATATAACCCAACCAAGATTCAATTGATCGTGCGTGAAGGCAAAGGAGCATAAATCATGTTTAATAAAGTGCTTATTGCCAATCGTGGTGCAATTGCTTGTCGTATTATTCGTACCCTTAAAAAACTAGGCATTCAATCTGTCGCGGTTTATTCAGAAGCGGATCGTGATTCATTACATGTGACTTTGGCTGACGAAGCGATATTTATTGGTGACAGTCCTGCGAGTCAGAGTTATTTAAATATTGATAAAATTCTTGAAGTTGCTAAACAAACTGGGGCACAGGCCATTCATCCTGGTTATGGTTTTCTGTCTGAAAATGCTGAATTTTGTGATTTATGTGAAGCTCAAGGGATTGCCTTTATTGGCCCGAGTTCACAGCAAATGCGTGATTTTGGTTTAAAGCATACTGCCCGTGAACTTGCAGTTCGCAGCAATGTGCCTTTATTACCAGGAAGCAGTTTACTTGTAGATGAGACTGAAGCATTAACTGAAGCGTATCGTATTGGATATCCTGTCATGTTGAAAAGTACTGCTGGAGGTGGCGGTATTGGCATGCGTTTGGTTTGGAATGAGGAAGAGCTGAAGGAAGCTTATGCAACTGTGTCTTATCTTGCGCAAGCAAATTTTAAAGATGCAGGTTTATATTTAGAAAAATTTGTACAAAATGCACGACATATTGAAGTGCAAATCTTTGGTGATGGGAAAGGTAAGATTTTAGCTTTGGGGGAGCGTGATTGTTCTGTACAACGTCGCAATCAAAAAGTGATAGAAGAAACGCCCGCACCACATTTAAATGATCAGCAACGTGATTATATTCAAACTGTTGCTATTCAATTGATGCAGATGGTGAATTATCGTTCTGCAGGTACAGTTGAGTTCGTCATGGATACAGACACCCAAGAATTTTATTTCTTGGAAGTCAATACACGTCTACAAGTAGAACATGGCGTGACTGAACAAGTGTTTGGCATAGATTTAGTTGAATGGATGGTGACACTTGCCAGTGGTGATTTAATCTTGCCAAAGCAGTTAGAGGCACCTCAAGGGCATTCAATCCAAGTTCGTTTATATGCTGAAGACCCGATTAAAAACTTTCAACCGAGTGCAGGTTTATTGACTTACGTTGAATTTGATCAAAATGCCCGTAATGAAACGTGGGTTGAAACAGGTTCGAATGTATCATCATTTTATGACCCGATGATTGCTAAAATTATTGTGACTGCTGAAGATCGTGAGTCCGCCATTCAAGCAATGACAGGAACTTTAGCGAAAACCCAAGTTGCAGGAATCGAAACAAATCTTGAATATTTACAAAATATTGTTGAGTGTGAGGTATTTAAAGCAGGGACACAAACTACACGCTTTTTAAATACGTTTGAATGGAAAACTCAAAAAATTGAGGTATTACAAGCAGGTATTCAAACTGCTGTGCAAGATGTGACAGGGCGTCTCGGTTATTGGGATGTTGGCGTTCCTCCATCAGGTGCAATTGATCCATTGTCATTAAATGTTGCCAATCAGTTATTAGGAAATCAGTTTAATACAGCAGGCTTAGAATGTACCTTGCAGGGGCCAACTTTAAAGTTTCACTGTAATAGCCAAATTGTCCTGACAGGCGGTAATATGCCATCTACACTTGATGGTGTTGCTGTACCCATGTGGCAAACGATAAATGTTAAAAAAGGGCAAGTTTTAAAAACGGGTAAAATTATTACGGGTTGCCGCAGTTATATTGGCATTAAAGGTGGTTTAAATGTTCCTCAATATTTAAATTCTCAAGCAACATTTACCTTAGGTCAATTTGGTGGGCATGCAGGACGTAATTTGTTGATTGGTGATATGTTACCGATTACATCTTATTCATCAGAAAATAGTATTGGGTTAAGTACAGCACAAATTCCAACATTCTCAAATACATGGGAAATTGCGGTCATGTATGGGCCACATGGCGCTCCCGATTTCTTTACTCGAAAAGATATAGATACTTTCTTTGCCAACGAATTTGAAATTCACTTCAACTCTAGCCGTACTGGTATTCGTTTAATCGGGCCAAAACCTGAATGGGCACGTCAGGATGGGGGCGAGGCAGGATTGCATCCATCAAATATTCATGACAATGCCTATGCGATTGGAGCAATTGATTTTACTGGGGACATGCCGATTATTTTAGGGCCAGATGGCCCAAGTTTAGGTGGCTTCGTTTGTCCAGCGGTCATTGTAAATTCTGAATTATGGAAAATTGGGCAGTTAAAAGCAGGTGATAAAGTAAAATTTGTACCGATTTCTTATGATCAAGCACAACAATTAAGTCAAAACTACGCCAAGGCATTACAACTAGAGCATATCGAAGATGTTAATTTTTCAGCAAGTTTTCATGCTGAAATAGACAGTTTAGAAGATGCTGTACTTGCAAGATTAGCGGGTGATGATGTTCGTCCTGAAGTGACTTATCGTCCTGCAGGTAATCATTATTTACTGGTGGAATATGGGGAATTGGTACTCGATTTAAATTTACGTTTTCGTGTACATGCACTCATGCAATGGGTGAAAGCACAAAATATTGACGGAATTATTGATTTAACGCCGGGAATCCGTTCGCTGCAAATCCATTTTGACTCACTTCAACTTGATCAAAAAAAATTATTAAAATTGCTGCAACATGCAGAACATGAATTACCAAGCATTATTGAAATGCAAGTGCCATCACGTACAGTCTATTTGCCATTGGCTTGGGAAGATTCGCAAACCCAATTAGCAACTGAGCGTTATATGCAAACGGTACGCCCTGATGCGCCGTGGTGCCCTGATAATGTTGAATTTATTCGCCGTATTAATGGATTAGCATCAAAACAAGCAGTGAAAGATATTGTGTATAGCACCAATTATTTGGTAATGGGCTTGGGAGATGTTTATTTAGGTGCGCCAGTGGCAACCCCACTTGATCCGCGTCACCGACTTGTCACCACCAAATACAATCCTGCTCGGACATGGACACCTGAAAATGCAGTCGGTATCGGCGGTGCTTATATGTGTGTATATGGCATGGAAGGGCCTGGAGGATATCAATTTGTAGGTCGTACATCGCAAATGTGGGGGCGTTATCGTAAAAATCCTGATTTTGAACAAGATAAACCATGGCTATTACGTTTTTTTGATCAAATTAAATTTTATGAAGTTTCTGAATCAGAATTGATGCAAATGCGTGAAGATTTTAAAGCAGGACGCTTAAAATTGCGTATAGAAGAGGGTGTGCTTAATCTCAAAGAATACAATGATTTTTTAATAGAAAATCAGCAATCAATCGCAGAGTTTAAAGCTGTTCAGCAAGAAAATTTTGATCTGGAACGTCGCCGTTGGCATGAAGCAGGATTGGCTGAATATGTCTCCGAAAGTTTAGATGCTGTTGTTGATGATAGCTATATACATGTCCCTGAAGGGGGATGTGCTGTGGAATCACATATGCCAGGATCGATTTGGAAAATTGAATGTGTTTTGGGCGATATTGTAGAGCAAGGTGCAACCTTAGCTGTGATTGAAGCAATGAAGATTGAAATTCCAATTGTTGCACCTGAACGAATGAAGGTTGAAGCGATCACCATTGAAAAAGGGCAAACCGTAAAAACAGGGCAAGTTTTATTTACATTGGCTCCAGTGGCTTAATCTGTTTTTACTTTAAATATAACCGCCTATCTAGGCGGTTTTTTTATATTGGCTTTGTGAGAACCACTGTATGAATCAAGGTCTATTAGAGCGATAGGGCTTTGCTGGTTTATTTTAGTGCCATGTTTGTGCAAAGCATTCATTTTTGCCCAAAAAATAGCCCAAGAATATCTCAAAATGCTTCTAAATTAGCGATATTTCAATAAAAAAATTGGCATATTTTCTGCATCTATATAGGTATTACCAAAAATACATTTCGTAATATCAAGGGAGATCAGCATGAATATAGTGATTGAACAAAAAGCCATGCATCCACTTAAAAAATTCATTGTTGAATTAATAAGCGCACGTGCTGGTTTGCATATTCAACAACACAATAAACAAAGAAATTCAAAAGGATAAACCTGTGCCTAAACCTAAACTGGCACGGATCAGCGTAACTGTGCCTGAAATGACGCTGACTGCACTTGACCAAAAAATTGTAGATCAACACTACGAAAGTCGTTCACAAGCAATCGTAGATATGATCAATAAACACTTGATTGCTGAATTAGAGGTTCGTAATGAAGTCATGGTCGGTACGCTAACGCTATTGTATGACGTTGCACATAGCACATTACGTAATCAACTGATTGATCTGCAACAGCAGTTTCTAACACAAGTGATCAGTTCACTACACATACAGCTGGATGGACAAAAAATTTTACAAGTGATGCTCATGCAAGGTGTGAGCACTGAACTGAGACAGATTAGTCAGCAATTTATTGCACTGAAGGGGGTGGTGAAAGGGCATCTTGAACTGATGGATGCTGTAATGCCGCCTATTCCACAAAATGCTTGAGTTTAGTCAAGAAAAAAATACCAACATGAAATATTGAGGATTTGAATATGATTCACAAGGCTTTTTTACCTGTATCGATATTGTCGATCATTTTACTGAGTGGTTGCGACAATACTGCTAAAGTGCCTGAAGCAAAAGGAAATACGAAAACAACAACAGATGCTCAACCAATTACGATTGGTTATAGTGACTGGCCGGGTTGGGTGGCATGGCAAGTTGCAATTGAAAAAGGATGGTTAAAAGAAGCGGGTTTAAATGTAGATTTTAAATGGTTTGATTATTCAGCATCTTTGTCGGCATTTTCAGCCAATCAATTGGATGCTGTTTTAGTGACTAACGGCGATAATTTAGTCACAGCCTCTGGTGGTACACAAGGCATGATAATCATGGCAACCGATTATTCTGCTGGAAATGATGTCATTATTGCCAAAGAGGGAATCAATAGCATTCAGGACTTAAAAGGAAAATCAATCGGTGTGGAAAAAGGGTTGGTTGACCATCTTTTACTTTCAACAGCATTAACTGACCAAAAAATTGCGAGTAATGAGGTTAAATTGGTCAATTCTGCAACCAATCAACTGCCTCAAGTCTTTAGTAGTCCTGAAGTTTCTGCAATTGCAGTTTGGCAACCTGTTGCGAGTCAGGCACTTAAGTCAGTTGCAGGGTCTAAAATCATTTACTCTTCAAAAGATAAACCCGGTTTAATTTATGACACTTTAACTGTGAATATGAGCCATTTATCGACACATAAAGCGCAGTGGAAAAAAATAATTCAAGTGTGGGATAAAACCGTTAAATACATCAATGATCCTGCAACGCATGCCGATGCTGTAAAAATCATGGCCAACCGTTCAGGCGTTGACTCTGCACAATATGAACAGTTAGTCAGTGGTACACATTTGTTAGATATACAAGCCAATAAAAAGGTCTTTAGTAAAACTGCTGGTTTTGATTCAATTTATGGTTCTTCATATCACGTCAATAAATTTAATGTGATCAATGGTATTTATACAACAGAACAGAATGTAGATGGTTTAATTTATCCTACGCTTATTCAAGAGCTAAAATAGTTTTAATTTCAGTATTTTAAATAGCCTAAGCAAAACTTGGGCTATTTTTATGTCTGTTTAAACCGAATATACCTTCATTAGATATATA
This sequence comes from Acinetobacter rongchengensis, assembly GCF_003611475.1. Lineage (GTDB taxonomy): Bacteria > Pseudomonadota > Gammaproteobacteria > Pseudomonadales > Moraxellaceae > Acinetobacter > Acinetobacter rongchengensis. The sequence continues at coordinate 12,946 of NZ_RAXT01000057.1, forward strand.
GACATATTTTTAGCATTTTGATTTACATAGATCGTGTATCTACATAGAGCTACTATTGTTATGTAAATAGCAGTTGTATCGTTCAATGTTTTAGTGAATTTGATGCTTTATCATGTCAATCAAAACTAAGAGTAGTACTTAGTTTGTATACCTGTATATTCGTTATGTGTATCGTGCAGAATAGTAGGAAATAACGGTATTAATTATTTAAAAAATATTTAAACTCTAATAATTTATATAACATCTGAATATTTGTAGAAGGTATTATGGCTTATACAAATATTCAGATAATTCAATAAAAGCAAACTTTATTTTGTAGAACTGACTTGGGTCATACGTGGAATTTTAGGTAGGTCTTGTAATGCAGGATCAAGCTCATCTTCTTGCGCATGCACTAAATGGTCAACGTGCTTTCTCAAGCGTTTAAACTCAGGAGTAGCCATTAAATCAAGTGAGCGAGGGCGTGGCAGATCTACTTCAATAATTTCTTTGATCTCACCCGGATTGGCTTTTAACGCTACAATTCGATCTGCAAGTAGAATCGCTTCATCCATATCATGGGTTACAAAAATAATGGTAATATCAATATTTTGCCATAGATCCATTAAATGCTTTTGCATGCGTTGACGGGTATGTGGATCAAGCGCACCAAAAGGTTCATCCATCAGCAATATTTTGGGTTCATTGACCAAAGCACGTGCAATAGCAACACGTTGTTTCATACCACCAGACAGTTGATGCGGATACTGATTTTCGTATTTATCTAAACCAATGATATTAATCCATTCACGTGCATGTGCTTCTGCAGTCATGCGGCTTGCACCTTTCATCAGTGGTCCGAACATGACATTTTCTTTCACAGTTTTCCATGGAAATAAGGTATAACCTTGAAAAACCATTCCTCGCTCAGGACTTGGACCCGTAATCATTTCACCATCAACTAAAATTTCACCACTATGATAGGGGTCTAAACCTGCAATTACTCGACTGAGTGTCGATTTACCACAACCAGACGGACCGATGACACAAATAAATTCACGCTTATGAATTTTCAAATCAATCTGATTTAAAACGGTGCGTTCGGTTTTACCGTATTTAAAGACTTGGCTCAGTTGTTTTGCTTCTAAAATCACAGGGCGAGCGTAAATTTTTTGAAAATGCGAATTAACATCAAATAAAGTTGATTGACTCATTATTTTGCTCCTACTTTCCAAGCGAACAGACGTTCACCCAGTTTCATTAAAACTAGATCACAGACCAGTCCGATCACACCTATAATTAAAATGGCGGCATACACATTGTCGAAGTTTTGGTAGCGTGCTTGTTGGGTAATAAACCAAGTAATACCAGAAGTTGTACCAATCAATTCAGAAACAATCAGATAAGTCCATGCCCAGCCCAGTAAGACACGTAAATCACGATAAATATCGGGCAAAGCTGCTGGAATCACCACATTGAATAAGCTTTTTATTTTATTTGTACCCAGTGTGAAACCCGCTTCGATTAGACCTTGATCGACCATACGTGTGGTATTGGCAATAATTAAGATTTGTTGAAAGAGTGTTCCGATCACGATAATGGCAATTTTAGGTGCATCATTAATTCCCAATATAGCAACAGCCAAAGCTCCAAATGCCGGTGCAGGTAAATAACGGAAAAACTCAACAAAAGGTTCGGTGAGCATGGATATTCTTTTTGAAAATCCACACAAAATTCCAAGTGGAATCCCGATGATCGAAGACAGGATAAAAGCTGAAAAGACGATTTTTATACTGTGCCATAAACTTTGGTGAAACCAAGGGGTATCTGGCTGAACAGGGGGAGTGGTAAAAGCAGTCACTAAAGCTTTTGCAACTTGATGTGGTGCAGGAAGATAAATTGGATTAACTAAAATTCCTTGTGGTGGTGCAGAATCTTGATCAACTGCATTTTGTGCTTCGCTATAGAACACACTTTTTTCAACACGGCTACCGACTTGTAGATAAGGAATACTTCCTGAGTTGGTAATTTGTACTTGAGGATGCCAAATGAATGGTAAGTAACTGACAGCACACCAAAGCAATATAGGAATAACAAAGGAACCAATGCCTAAAAAAAGCCTATTCTTTTTGCTGAGTTCTTTTGCGACATAGCTCATTTTGCAGTCCCCATCTTTTTTAGTATTACAGATCATTTAAAACGTAATATTTGTTAAGCAAAATGAGTGCCATTAAATACTGCTGTGAGCATTATTTATGATCTTATGAAAAAATTTTCCAATTGGTGAAGCAAATGGGTTTACGATCAGTTATAAAACATCATCCAAGTATTTTTGATCTTTCACGTTCAAAGTAACTGGATAAGTAGCATGAACTGATTGGTAAAATTAACTCAACAGTATGTTATAATTTGTAATATGTAATCGATAAAGAGCGTATGAAGCGTTCTGATATGTAAAAGCTGCCTAACCGCAGCTTTTTTAATTCAATTTGCTTTTTATCGGAAATATTATTTTGGTACGTTTATTGAATGCTTTCTTCACGCTAAATTTGAACGTGCATCATCTATTAAATGAACTAGATTTTATCAATGAATAGCTCAAACTCGATAGGGGCTCAGCAATGACAAATCCAAATCCTTCAGCGGGTTTGCTTGAACGCTTATTTAAATTAAGCGAAAACAAAACAACGTTTAGAACCGAAATGCTTGCGGGTTTAACGACTTTTTTAACGATGTGTTACATCATTATTGTAAACCCTTTGATCTTATCTGAAACAGGGATGGATCATGGTGCAGTATTTGTAGCAACCTGTTTGGCTGCTGCAATTGGTTGTTTTGTGATGGGAATTATCGCAAATTATCCAATCGCATTGGCACCAGGTATGGGGTTAAATGCGTATTTTACCTATTCTGTATGTTTAGGTATGGGCGTTCCTTGGCAAACTGCGTTAGCTGCTGTATTTGTTTCGGGTTTGATTTTTATTGCAATCAGCATGTTTAAGATCCGTGAAGCGATTGTCAATGCGATTCCAATGTCTTTGAAATTTGCAATTGGTGGCGGAATTGGTTTATTTCTCGCACTTATTGCATTGAAAAACTCAGGAATTATCGTTGCTAATCAAGCAACACTTGTCGGTTTAGGCGATTTAAAACAACCAACTGTTTTATTGACTTTACTCGGTTTTACCATGATTGTGGTGATGCATCATTTTAAAATCCGTGGTGCAATTATTATCAGTATTTTAGTGATTACTGGTATCGCAACAGCAATGGGCCTAAATGAATTCAAAGGTGTAGTGGGTACAATTCCTTCAATTGCACCTACATTCTTACAGATGAACTTCGAAGGTTTGTTTACTGCAAGTTTAGTCGGAGTGATTTTCGTTTTCTTCCTGGTTGATTTATTCGATTCAACGGGAACGCTTGTCGGTGTTTCGCATCGTGCAGGTTTATTAAAAGATGGCAAATTACCACGTTTGAAAAAGGCCTTATTTGCTGACTCAACTGCGATTGTTGCTGGCGCTGCTTTAGGTACATCTTCGACCACACCTTATATCGAATCATCTGCAGGTGTTGCTGCTGGTGGTCGTACAGGTCTAACCGCTGTTGTTGTTGGTGTTTTATTTATTGCATGTTTATTCCTAGCGCCATTGGCACAGTCAGTTCCAGGGTTTGCAACAGCGCCAGCATTGTTATTCGTTGGTGTGTTGATGATTCAAGGTATCACCAATATTGACTGGGATGACATTACAGAAGCTGTTCCTGCATTCTTAACGATTGTATTCATGCCATTTACATACTCAATTGCAGATGGTATCGCGATGGGCTTTATCAGCTATGCAGTGATAAAATTATTTACAGGCAAAGCAAAGACTGTTCCGTATATGGTTTGGATTATTGCTTTACTTTGGGTGATTAAATTTATTGCCTTTGGTGGATAATTTTTCCAATTTATGAAAGGGTGTAAACTCAGTTTGCACCCTTTTTTATTTAAAATGATTGATGAATTTTTAGTTTGAAAGAAGTTATTTAACTGATTACGAGTTTTTGACTTTGGATTTTTGAGGACAGAACATGAATAGAAATGAACTCATACGTGCTTTACCAAAAGCAGAATTGCATGTGCATATTGAGGGAACGTTTGAGCCAGAACTCATGTTTGCTATAGCTCAACGTAACCAGATTGATATCCCATACAAATCTGTAGAAGAAGTGAAACAGGCCTATAATTTTCATAATTTGCAGTCTTTTCTTGATATTTATTATGCAGGGGCCAATGTTCTTGTACATGAACAAGACTTTTATGATTTGGCTTGGGCATATTTTGAGAAATGTGCTGAAGATAATGTTGTACATACAGAAATGTTTTTTGACCCGCAAACGCATACCGATCGTGGGATTGAATTTGTTACAGTGATCAATGGTTTACAGCGTGCATGTGATGATGCTCAGGAAAAATTAGGCATTTCATCAAAACTTATTATGTGTTTCTTACGCCATTTAAGTGAAGAAGCAGCATTTCAAACTTTAGAACAAGCTTTGCCATATAAAGATCAGATTATTGGTGTCGGGCTTGATTCAAGTGAAGTAGGGCATCCGCCAGCTAAGTTTGAGCGTGTATTTGCAAAGGCACGTGAGGCAGGCTTTTTAGTGGTTGCGCATGCGGGTGAAGAAGGTCCAGCTGAGTATGTGTGGGAAGCTTTAGATTTATTGAAAGTGAACCGTATTGACCACGGTGTACGTTCAGAAGAAGATCCTAAACTGATGCAACGCTTAATTGCTGAAAAAATGCCTTTGACAGTGTGTCCATTGAGTAATCTGAAATTGTGCGTGGTGGATGACATGGCACAACACAACATTCACAGATTATTAAAGCAGGGCGTCCATGTGACAGTGAATTCAGATGATCCATCATATTTTGGTGGTTATATGAATGATAATTTCTTCGCAATCGCTGAAGCACTTGATTTAAACAATGATGAGCTAAAGCAATTGGCTAAAAATTCATTTGATGCTTCATTCATTTCAGATGAAGAAAAGCAAAAATGGAACAATCAAATCGATGCATTGGTGTAAATAACGATTTACTCTAGGGTACCCTAAAGCAGCAAAGATAAAGCAGTGTTTTGTACACTGCTTTTTTACGAGGAAAATACAGTGAAACGCATACTGGTTTTGTTTTTTATACTGTTGATCATCGCTATTATGATATTTATATGGACAGGAAATCAGAAACAATCCACTGCACAAAGATTATTAAAACCATGGATTGCATTGCAGTGTGGTCATCAGTTGAAAGCTTCGAAGTTGTGGCAGGCTTCCTCATTATTTTTAACAACCAAACAACATAATCATGTACAAGAAAAGATTTGTGAATGTGTGAGTGAACATGCCTTAAATCAAGTACCTACTCAAGAATTGCTGATGGCGACAGTCAATGAAAATGTAAAGAATAAACTGATTGAGCGGGCACTCATCAATAGTTTAAAAGGCTGTTTACTAGAAAGATTGAAATGATATGAATGGATCGGGATAGTATTTTTAAACAAAAATAGATCAAATTTGGGGGGAATATTTTTGATTTTATTGATCTGACATTCTGAATCAAGCGGGCTTATTGCTACGATATTGAATGAATTTTGAAATTTTTATACTTAAAATTTGCATATTTCCTAAACGAAGAGGAAATATGCAAATGAA
>NZ_RAXT01000058.1 GCF_003611475.1 Acinetobacter rongchengensis
ATGGTTGAAATGGTTTATGAAATCATTCGCCAGCGATTGGAATCCCCCTCTTGCGAAACATAGTTTCTCACTTTTGAAAAAGAGGGACTTTCCGCGAATTTGATGATGGAATTGATTCGCGGAGTTCCTCCCTTTTTAAAGGGAGGTTAGGAGGGATTATATTTTAGCAAAGGCTTTTAGAAAGTTAGTGGGGTGTTGATGGAAGCGTAAATGGTTATTGGCTTTTAAATTTCGCTTTTTTTCTTTAAATGCTGGGACGATGTATCCCCACTCAGCGTTTCTTGAAAAATATACAACGTAATCAATATCTGCATCATCCCATTTATTTTCGACTAAAATGTTATCATTAACTGAATCTAAGCTTTTAACTTGAATACGGTATAAAGTTCTTCCATCTAAAATTTGAATATCAGTTTTAGCATATACATCTAGACTGGGCATACTTGCATCCCAGCCAGCACTTAATAACCACGATAGTAATAGAAATTCATAAGAATGATTTTTATATTGAGAAAGTGTTTGTTCTTTAAGCGCAGTTTGGCGAACAGGCATAAAAACTCCTTAAAGTTTTAAATGCCGTAGATCGCTTTGGCTATCGATTACGGATACATGGCATAGACTTATCTACGAATAAAACCATGCTTTCATTCGTAGGCACTACTGCATTTACTTTTGTAAAATGCCCAATTGATATCGGTTACCAAACCCTGATTAATTAGAGTTACTCTATATTAATCTTCATCAATATTCAGCTCTTATGAGTTTGTAGTGTCTGATTTCATTTAAAAATATCTAATCTAAAATTATTTGTCAAGTTCGGAATCCCTCCCAACCTCCCTTTCTTGCACTTCATTTTAAAGCAGTGCTTTAAAACTCGTTCAGGGAGGTGCTGTCACGTAATTCATTAGATACGCGAAAGTTCCCCTCTTTTTAAAAGAGGGGTTAGGGGAGATTTAAAAAGAAAAACTCAAGAAACCGAATCATCCAAATTCGGCGCTAACCAACGCTTTGCTTCATCCAAAGTCCAGTTTTTACGTTTTGCATAATCTTCTAACTGATCGCCAGCGATTTTACCCACATTAAAATATTCAGATTGCGGGTTGGCATAATAAAAACCACTGACACTTGAAGGTGGCCACATCGCAAAACTAGAGGTTAACTGCGTACCAATCTTATCGGTCGAACCTAACCAATCAAACAGCACCGCTTTTTCTGAATGTTCAGGGCATGCAGGGTAGCCCGGTGCAGGACGAATACCGACATACTTCTCTTTAATCAATTCTTCATTCGAGAGCTGTTCATCGGCCTGATAGCCCCAAAACTCTTTACGAATACGCTCATGCAAATGTTCCGCAAACGCTTCGGCAAAACGATCACCTAAAGATTGCGCAAGGATGGCAGAATAATCATCACCTTTGGCTTTAAACTCATTCGCCATTTCTTCTGCACCAAAGATCGAAACGGTGAAACCACCCAAGTAGTCGTTCGCTTGATCTTTCGTCGCAACAAAATCAGCCAATGATAAGTTTGGTTTACCTGTCACTTTGTCAGATTGTTGGCGGATATGATTAAAGGTATGTGTTACAGATTGCCCATCTTCCGTATACACTTCAACCGAGTCTGCCGCCGAACGATTTGCAGGGTAGATGCCAAACACTGCACGTGCATCGAAGCGTTTATTGTCAATAATGTCTTTCAACATCGCTTGAGCTTGATGATACAAATCCGTTGCCGCTTCACCGACCACCTCATCTTGTAAAATTTTCGGGAATTTACCCGCCAAACTCCAAGAAATAAAGAAGGGTGTCCAGTCAAAATAGTCCACCAAAACATCCAACGGATAATTGGTTAAAGTTTGCATTCCAATAAAGTTTGGTTTTACTGGTGGATGTGCTGCAAAATCAATATTTAAACTATTTTCAATTGATTCAACATAAGACAGTTTGGCTGCTTTAGGCTGTTTATTGGCAATACGTTCACGTACCTTTTCATATTCCGCACGATGTTCTGCGACAAAGGCAGGCTTCATTTCAGGTGAAAGCAAAGTCGTTGCAACACCTACGGCACGAGAAGCATCCGCAACATAAATCACGGCATCATTTGAATATTGCGGATCAATTTTCACTGCCGTGTGTGCTTTTGATGTGGTCGCTCCACCAATTAATAATGGAATGTTAAAGCCTTTACGTTGCATTTCTTTGGCGACAAACACCATTTCATCCAACGATGGGGTAATTAACCCTGACAAGCCAATAATATCGACTTTTTCATCAATCGCAGTTTGTAAGATTTTTTCCGCAGGTACCATCACGCCAAGGTCAACAATGTCATAGCCATTACAACCTAAAACGACACCAACGATATTTTTACCAATATCGTGTACGTCACCTTTTACGGTCGCCATCAATACTTTACCCTTGGATTGGCTGCCTGTTTTTTCAGCTTCAATGTATGGATTCAGCCAAGCCACAGCCTGCTTCATCACACGTGCAGATTTTACCACCTGAGGTAAGAACATTTTACCTGAGCCGAATAAGTCACCGACCACGTTCATGCCATCCATCAATGGACCTTCAATCACATCGAGTGGACGTTTAGCTTTTAGGCGAGCTTCTTCGGTATCTTCATCAATAAAGGTGGTGATACCTTTGACCAATGCATATTCAAGGCGTTTTTCAACCGTATCATTACGCCACTCAAGGTTTTCAACTTGTTTTTGTGCAGCACTTTGACCACGGTATTGTTCTGCAACTTCAAGCAGTTTTTCAGTTGCATCTTGACCACTTGTTCCCTGATTTTGATTGAGAATGACATCTTCAACCGCATCTTTCAGCTCTTTTGGAATATCATCATAAATCGCCATTTGACCTGCGTTGACGATCCCCATGGTCATGCCTTGTTTGATGGCATGGTATAAGAATACGGAATGAATGGCTTCACGGACAGGTTCATTGCCACGGAACGAGAAAGAAACGTTCGATACACCACCTGAAATCATGGCATGTGGCAAGTTTTGTTTGATCCAACCTGTTGCTTCAATAAAGTCCACAGCATAGTTGTTGTGTTCTTCAATACCTGTCGCGACTGCAAAAACGTTCGGGTCAAAGATGATGTCTTCCGCAGGGAAGCCGACATCATTCACCAATACTTCATAAGAACGCTGACAAATTTCACGCTTACGTGCAGCAGTATCGGCTTGGCCTGTTTCATCAAAAGCCATGACGATAATCGCAGCACCGTACTGACGGCATAAACGTGCCTTTTCAACAAACTCATCATAACCTTCTTTTAAGGAAATCGAGTTGACAATCGGTTTACCTTGGACGCATTTTAATCCTGCCTCAATGATTTCCCACTTCGACGAGTCAATCATGATTGGGACTTTCGAAATTTCAGGTTCAGAGGCGATCAGATTCAAAAAGTGCACCATTGCACCTTGTGAATCGAGCATGCCTTCATCCATGTTAATGTCGATCACTTGCGCACCCGCAACCACTTGCTGTAGTGCAACATCTAAAGCTTCGGTAAAGTTTTCTTCACGAATTAAACGTAGGAATTTCTTCGAACCTGTCACATTAGTCCGTTCGCCGACATTTACAAATAATGAATCATCATAAATGTTAAACGGCTCTAAACCACTTAAACGGCAGGCAGGGCGTGTTTCAGGAATTTGGCGTGGTGCAATATCTTTAACAGCATTATAAATGGCACGAATATGATCGGGGGTTGTACCACAACAACCGCCTGTAATATTGATTAAACCACTTTCCGCAAACTCTTTTAAGAATGCAGCAGTTTCTTCAGGTGTTTCATCATACCCACCAAAGGCATTAGGTAAACCAGCATTTGGATGTGCAGAAATGAACACATCAGCAACATCAGAGATGGTTTTTACGTGGGGACGCATCGCATCTGCGCCTAATGCACAGTTAAAACCAATCGACAATAAATCACCATGACGAACAGAGTTCCAGAACGCTTCGGCTGTTTGTCCTGTTAATGTACGACCTGATGCATCGGTAATCGTACCTGAAATCATGAGTGGTAATTCATAACCAATGTGCTTAAAGACTTCTTTTACCGCAAAAATAGCCGCTTTACAGTTCAGAGTATCAAACACGGTTTCGATTAAGAGAATGTCTACGCCACCTTCGATTAAGGCATGTGTTGCTTCAATATAGTTTTCTTTTAATTCGTCAAAGGTAATGTTACGAAACGCAGGGTCATTGACATTTGGAGAGATTGAACAGGTGCGTGAAGTCGGACCAAGTACACCTGCGACAAAACGTGGTTTTTCAGGTGTTGAATATTTCTCACACGCTGCTTTGGCAAGTCGTGCGGCCTCAAAGTTGATTTCATGGACCAAATCTTCCATGTGATAATCAGACATCGAAACACGTGTACCATTGAAGCTGTTGGTTTCAATGATATCTGCACCTGCATCGAGATATGCCTCGTGAATCCCTTGGATAATTTGAGGCTGTGTCAGTACCAAAAGGTCGTTATTACCTTTAAGATCAGATGCCCAATCTGCAAAGCGTTCACCACGATAATCTTCTTCTTCTAATTTATGACGTTGAATCATGGTACCCATCGCACCATCGATGATGAGGATGCGTTTGGCTAGAAGTTCTTTTAAAGTGGCAAGTGTCGACATTCAAAACTCTCAGACAGTTTTTCAAAACGTGCAATATATTAACAGATACTCTAAGTGAAAACTGCAAAAGCCAATTTCAATGTCGTTTTATTCATGGGAATGTTTGATTTGTTAAATTGAACATTTTTATATAGTTGAAATAAAAAGTAGCGTGTTTTTTTTCATCAATTTGTCATAAAAATAAGGCAAAATCTGTGTTACATAGCGGTTATCTGTAATATTCGTCTGAAATATTACAAATATTATTACAGTCTAAATTGTCATAATTTGGTAAATAAGTTTTGGGTTTTATTGAGGTAAGTTTCTGAATTTAAAAATTAAAAATATTTTAAGGATTAATTTTAGTGGTTGTAATAAGAATGAAATAGTGAATAAATTCGCTATTTATTACAGCTGTTTGTCATATAATTGTCACAATTAAATTGAACAATAAGGGGATTTTATTATCCTCTTAACCGTCTGCATGAATTCGAATTTACCTCCTGTCTCAGATTCTGCACATTCTCACACTGCAAAGTCGACGAATGTACACGTACCAACACCTAAATTTTTTATGCCGGTGTTTTTGACGATTATTGTTGCAACACTGATCTATATTGGTGTGCAATTAAGTGCAGATTTGGCACATGTTCCACCTTTAAGCTTATATTCGGTTATCCTTTTAGCGACAGCATTGTTTATCGCTTTAGGTTTTGAGTTTGTAAATGGTTTCCATGATACAGCCAATGCTGTAGCCACGGTGATTTATACCAATGCATTACCTGCACCTGTTGCTGTAATGTGGGCTGGTTTTTGTAATTTCCTTGGGGTAATGGTTGCAAGTGGTGCTGTCGCATACGGCATTATTGCATTGCTTCCTGTTGAATTGATTATGAATGTCGGAAGCGGTGCTGGTTTTGCCATGGTTTTTGCCATGCTTATCGCTGCGATCCTTTGGAATTTGGGAACATGGTTCCTTGGGATTCCTGCTTCAAGTTCTCACACCTTGATCGGCTCGATTTTAGGTGTAGGTATCATGAACTACATTTTGTTTTCATCGAGTGGTGCAAGCGGTGTAGACATGGACCAAGTGATTAAAGTGGGTAAGGCTTTATTATTCTCACCTTTAATTGGTTTTGCTTTTGCAGCTATTGTATTCTTAATTGTGAAAAAAATATTTAGAAAACAATTAGAACTATTTCAACCACCAGAAGGCAATAAGCCACCACCACCATTGATCCGTGCAATTCTGATTTTCACCTGTACCGGTGTAAGTTTTGCACATGGTTCAAACGATGGGCAAAAGGGGATGGGTTTGATCATGCTCATTCTGATTGGTTTGGTTCCATTGGCTTATTCTTTAAATAAAAATTTAGATCAGCATCATTTGCAGTCGTTCTCTGAATTGTCTGGTCAAACTGCGACAGCCATTTATGCTGAGCATTCAAATATTTCAGATGAGCAAGCACGTACAACCATTACGAAATATATTCAAACCAAAGAAATTACACCCGAAGTTGTACCTGCTTTGGCGAGTTTGACTGATCATTTAGGTGAGCGTGTTGCTAAGTTTGATAATCTAAAAGATATTCCTGAAGCTGAAGTTTCTTCATTACGCAATGATATGTACTTAAGTACGACTGCTTTCAAACGTTTAGAAAAAACAGATCAATTGCCAAAAATGAACGAGTCACAGGAAAAAGCGGTTAAAGCGTATCGTAAAAACCTTGATTCTTTCCTTCAATACATTCCGAATTGGGTGAAAGTAGCTGTGGCACTTGCATTGGGTTTAGGCACTATGGTGGGTTGGAAACGTATCGTTGTGACTGTTGGTGAGCGTATTGGTAAACATCACATGACTTATGGTCAAGGGATGTCTGCTGAGTTAGTTGCAATGTCTACAATCGCTGCTGCTGATGGTTTTGGTATGCCAGTTTCTACAACACATGTATTGAACAGTGCGGTAGCAGGGACTATGGTTGCAAATAAAACTGGGCTAAATTTTGCGACAGTACGTACGATTCTTTCAGCATGGATTTTTACACTTCCTGCAACAATCTGTTTGTCGGGTGTGCTGTATTGGTTATTATTGAAAGTATTCTAATTTTCGGTTGAATTTAAAAATAAAAAACGCTGCAATTGCAGCGTTTTTTATTGGCTTGAGTATGTATTTTCTGTACATCTCAATTCATTCCAAAACTTACTTTTTGAGTTTTTTGAACACTTTTTTGATGGGTAATTTATCCGTAGCAAAGCCATAGATTGCAGCAAACGGTAAAGCGGTTCGCGCGAGGTAAGCGACACGCCATAAACCACCATGGTTGGCGCCTTCCATCATCAATTCTAATGGATGCAGCATTGTAGTTTTAGGATTAGAAACAGAATCAGGGTTTCTTAAATCATGAATCCACAGTGCAGCCATGATGGCATTGGTGGTTTCTGGGTGAAAAGCTTCAACATTAAATAAACTTGCACCATTAAATGCCGCTTTTAATAGCGGATTCTTCGTGACGGAATGCGTTGTTGTGGAAGGGGCGATATTAATACTGACATGCTGTCCTTCATGTCGTGCCAAAGTCGCTCGCCATTGTTGAATACGTTTTGCCAATGCGTAATTTGGACCTTGTTCCACAACTAAGCAGTCTGCAATGCCGTAAGCTTGCCCATTGTCTGAATGGATGAGCTGTTGATCATTATTTTGAAAGAAGTGCTGCATTGAAACTGTTGCAATGCTTTTACTCAAAAGCGTTTCAAGCTTTGAACGTTGCTGATTTTTTTCTGTAGCACCGTAAATCACTTCTTTAGGCACAGCATATACATCCGTTGGAGTACACATATACATCAGTGATGAATCAGGTTTTTGTTCACTGATATGGCTCATAATACTGTCCATTGCCATGGAAACACGGACATGTTTTTCACCATCCAAATACGCAATAGACGCTAAATCTAGTTTATGTGGATTGTCACATAACCATTGGGTAATTTCTGGGATTTGAGTGAGTAGATTTGCACCTAATTTAGTTTTAAGTTCTTGAATATTTTGAACATCATCAATTTTTCCAAAACTAGGAGCGTATAGCGTGGCATTGCCACCTTGGATAGTTTTGAGAATTCTTTCCCAAACTCGCTCATTTGGCAAATCAATAGCAATAATATTGGCTTTCCATTGGGATAACCATGTAAGTGGGCCAGCTTCAGAACCTGCACCAAAGAGCACCATTGTTCGATCAGATAAGTCAAACCATTCAGGATGTGCTATAGCTTCACGTAAGGCTTGCGCATGACTGCTTTCAATAATGCCAGTGTCTTCCCAAACTTGGATTTGTTTGAGTAAGGCTGCGCCTTTTAAGTTTTGACCATGATAAGGCACAAACCATTCAGGCTGAGTTTGGGCATGACCTTTAAGCGTAATGGTTTGAATATGTTCGGTGATTGGAACATTCATTACATCTTTTAAAGAATAACGTTGCCCATGTCTAAAAAAGTCAAAACTATGCTGCGCTTTGTGTAAACCTTGCTTGGCAATGGTGATAGGGTGGTTTACCGACTTGATACCATTTTCGACTAAGGCTTTAAAATATATAGGATAATTTTTACGCCAATTTTTTTCATTCAAAACCTGTTTCGCTGTTTGATTGTCAACAGTCGATAATGCTTCTGCTACGATTTCTTTTCCTACATTAGAGGAGCTCGATTTTTGGGTTGCAGGATCAATTGGAAATTGTAAACCATCACTTAAACTGGACATGCAAAATATCTCGCTTCTAATGCACTATTAATATACAGATGTATACATTATCCATGCCAGATTCAAGAATAGGGTGGCATTATCTACCAAAATTGTCAGAGAAATATTTATACTAGGGTGGAGTCCTAAAATAACGTACAGATTTTAGTCCTCTTTTTGATGATGAAGGGCACAGCGTTTTTTCAAGCTCTTCAAAAAATACATTTCATGCAAGGTAATTGCTTAGACATCTAATATTTCAAAATTTAAGAAAGCTATTAATTTATTGATTATCCAATAGATTTATAACAATTCCGACAATTTTAGTTGATTTTTATTCATTCAGCCCCATCTTCAGTTAAAATACCGACTTCAGCTTGAGGATAGAGTTATGTCGACTGAGAACACCAATACTGCAGTTGCAGAAGAAATTCCAAATTTATTGATTACTCCAAATGCGCAAGAGTACTTAAAAGATCTTTTGGAGAAGCAAAACACTCCAGGAATTGGCGTTCGTGTATTCGTAGAAAATGCGGGTACTCCACGTGCCGAATGTTGTATGGCATATAGTGCACCTGAAGAAGTTGTACCTACAGATTATAGACAAGATTATGCAGATTTCCCTGCATTTGTTGATGCGCCGTCTATTCCATATTTAAAAGATGCAGTTATCGATTACAATAAAGATCGTTTTGGTGGGCAGTTAACTTTCCGTGCACCAAATTCAAAAGTACCACGTGTTGGTCCTGATGCATCCATTGAAGAACGAATCACTTATGTACTTCAAGCCGAAATTAACCCAGGTCTTGCAGGGCATGGTGGTAACTGTGCATTGGTAGAAGTGGTTGAAGATGAAGAACATGGTTTAACTGCGGTATTAAAATTTGGTGGTGGTTGCCAAGGTTGTTCAGCAATTGATGTCACTTTAAAACAAGGCGTTGAAACAACTTTAAAACAACATGTACCTGAATTGGCGCGTGTTGTTGACCAAACTGACCATAGTCAAGCTGACGGAGCTTACTTTAAATAATTGGTCAATTTTAGTAAGAATAAAGGCGCTTTATGCGCCTTTTTCTATCCCTAAGATTTTTAATGTTTCATCTGAATAATAGAATTTTTCTAAATAAATACGAGCACGTGATTTTAAATGTTCTGAACTCATCATTTTTTGAATAATAGGTTCAAGCAATGTCTGTAATTCATTTTGAATCAAAGATTCATCAATATTGATATCTCTTAAAATAAGATCAAAAGGATGCTGTTCATTGCGAACATACCAAGCAAAAATGCCATCATAAACTTGCTTCTTTAAATAATCCGTTTGACGAATATGTTCCCAAATTTCATGCCCCATTTCGACAGTTTTAGGTAAATCATTGATTTCGATATACTGGCGTAATACACCAATCGGGACTTTTTTGATTTTGTGCCAAAGATTGGCTTGGAAATGATAGAGCTTATGATCATCAAATTGCTGGTTAATCACTTGTTCGCTGAGTTGACTAATTTTGATGATATTTTTCTGTAGATAATGTTTAACGGTATCATCTAGATTGGTGTCGGTCACCGATTCCAATACAGATTTCCCCATTTTCATAAAACGACCCACGCCAGGTACTTTTTTATTCACCATAGAATTATCAATATAATCTTGAATTGAATGATGAATCAGTTGTGTTAGCATGCTTGAAAATGATGGATTATTTACAATGCGCTTAATCAAAGCTTGGCGATGACCAGATTTACTCGCGACATATTGTGCAATTTTATCAATGGTGAGCACAGGGATAATATCTTCTATTAACGTGTCATCATTACTTGGGTGAATCAATGCAAAACGAATATGTTCAGCAATTTGTTCAATTAAAAAGTGACTTGCAGGTGTAGCGAGGATTTGCTTTTGAATGAGTGGATGAATATATTCAAAAGACCAAATTTCTTTTAAGGTGTGTTTTCTAAACCAATGATAAAATTCAGTAAATTCAATTTTAATTGTTTCAGACTGTGAAAATTCTTGATCGATAAAAGCGAGTTGCGCATTAATGAGTTGTTCAACAAGATTGTTTTTCATTCTATAAGCTCTATTTATACATTTTCTGATCGGCTAGGGGATTTTTTAAAGGTTGAGTTTTATTTAAAAAATTCAAATAGTAATCAGCGACACGCTCTGGAGCTTCTAAAAGTGGCATATGACCCACGCGATTTAAAAGAACAGGCTCTTCAGGTCGTTTTAAAATTGATTTTAATTCATTTGCAACATCAACATTGACGATTTGATCTTGATTTCCCCATAGGATGAGTGTTGGAGCTTCAATATTTTTAACCATCGTTGTAAATGTAGTCGGAGTATAAAGCCGATTTAGTGCATCAATTTGATTGATGATTTTTGCTGTATCTGGCGCTTTAGCAATAAATAGCTTTTCTTGCTCATTGCGAATAATACTTGCTGTAAAAGGTTGATCGAACATCACCTTTTTCATTACAAAATCTAAATCGCCTTTTTGAGTAATCAGTAATTGTTTTAAATAAATTGGGTTCTTTAAATAGTTGGTATTATTATTTTTAAAGATTCCACCTGTACTCATGAGGAACAAGCTTTTGGTGTCAAATGGATATTGAGCAGCATAGAACATGGCTACCGTACCACCCAATGAGTGTCCTGCAATATTTAAATTATCTTGAATATGTGCCGTCTCAATAAAGCGTCTAAGTTGCTCTGTGACATTTGGAACGGATAAATCAAAATTTTCAGGAACTTGTGTACTACCCGCAGAAGGTAGGTCAGGAATAATAACGTGATAATAAGGTGTGAGTGATTTTGCAACATTGTTCCATGTGTCACGGCTACTGGCCAAACCGTGAATGAGTAAAACCGTTGGTTTGTTTTTATCACCACCTTCACTATACGACCAAACGACGTCGCCGACACGTAAGGTTTTTGATGTTAATCCTGCCCAAGCACGTTCTTCTTGTACTATTTTTAAATAGTCAACATATTCAGGGGGATTACTTGCAGCAAGTGTATGGTTGCTAAAAGTAAACAGTCCAAATGTGGATAGACTGATGAATACACTGTTTAAAAGATGAAGAAATTTTTTATTGGACAGTTCAAACATTCACATGGTTCCTTGCTAATGGCTTGCCATTATATAAAGCAAATGTATTATTGATGATCTTAATTTTTTCAGCATTTGCCGTATTGGTTATATTTGTATATTTTTTGCCAAAGCTGAAACGATATAATACGCGAATTTGTAAGGTTTTTTGTGATAATCTCAGCAATTATTAAGAAATAAGTGACAATATAAACTGAAAATATGTGCTTTAATCAAGTTAATATCACTTAACAAAAATTGTAACAGAGTTTATTTTTAGTCAGTGACTTTCGTATTGTGCAGCATTAGAATTAAATACAACCTCCACTTAATGGAAAAAAATACACATGCTAACTGCTCAAGAAGCTTTAGAACGATTAAAACAAGGTAATCAACGCTTTGCACATGGTGAAACAAATCTGACTAAATTTTTGACGCATCAGCAGCGATCAGAAATGGTTGATAGTCAGGAACCATTTGCAATTATTTTAGGTTGTTCTGATTCTCGTGTTCCTGCGGAAATGGTTTTTGATCAGGGCTTTGGTGATTTATTTGTGATTCGCGTTGCTGGCAACATTGTTGCTCCGT
Source organism: Acinetobacter rongchengensis (assembly GCF_003611475.1). Classification (GTDB taxonomy): domain Bacteria; phylum Pseudomonadota; class Gammaproteobacteria; order Pseudomonadales; family Moraxellaceae; genus Acinetobacter; species Acinetobacter rongchengensis. Next base: position 12,050 of record NZ_RAXT01000058.1, read on the forward strand.
CGCAAGTTGGAAGCGTTGAATTTGCCGCAGAAAGCTTTGGTTGTCCGTTGGTCGTTGTCCTTGGACATAGCCACTGTGGAGCGATCCATTCGACGATTGAAGCACTTCAAAATCCAAATGCACCTTCATCAGCAAACTTGATGTCGATTGTAAATCGTGTACGTCCATCAGTTGAAATCTTAATGCAAACCGAGTTAAAGGATGATTTAGAAAAGCTGTGTATGCATGCAGTAAAATCGAACGTATTTGCATCTGTAAATCAATTGCGTCATGGTTCAGCGGTATTAGAAAATCTAATCGCACAAGGTAAGTTAAAAGTGGTTGGTGCTGAATATTCACTTGAAACAGGTGAAGTTTCTTTTTACGATTTCTAAGCTTGTAAATTAGATTTAAGATCTGTTTTAAAATGCTTAAGACATAAAAAATCCCACAACATTGTGGGATTTTTTATTGCTATAAATGCTTAGAATTTATAACCAATTTTTAAACCATAAGCGATTGCATTGTTGTCTTCAAATTCTGCAACATAGGCATCAGTACCTGCTTGAGCACCAGTTTGCGCTTTCGCATCGCCTAACCAGAAGTATTTAACACCGCCAGCAATAAAGGTTGATGGTGTAGGGCTATATTGAACACCTAAACCAACGTTCCAATAACCTTCTGTTGGACCAAGTGTTGTAACAGGGTTACCTGCACCAGAGTCCCAACCTACAGAAACGTTACCTGCCCATTGATCATTTACCTTACGGCCAACACCAACAGTTGCAGAGTATTGATCATCTGAATATTCAACTAAGTTAAAGCCATTTGCTTGACCAACCAGTGGACCAACAGCTTGTGAAACTTTACCGAATTTCAATGGTTGAATAGAGAAGTCTTTCCAGTTCACCCAACGTAGGTTAGCAAAAGCAACGGTATTCGCCATGATCCCTGTTTGGAAATCAAGGTTAACAGACTGAGGTGTAGTAATCGTTGTTTTACCTGTTGCATTTGCAATATCAGCAACAGCAGCAGCGCCATTTGGTAATAATGCTAAAGCGCCAAGTGCTGAAAGTGATTCATCAACTTCAACATCATGATCGATTTCAGAACGATAAGTCACAGATGCTTTTAATGCAATTTCAGGAATTTGGAATGCAGCACCAGCTAACCAACCTGTACCACCAGTTTCTTTAATGCTTGCATCATAACCATTGTATAGGCTGTATGCTTGACCACGTAGGCTTACGTTACCTTTAATGGTTTGGTAAACACCACCTGCGTAAACATTCACGTTTTTCGTTGGTTGGAACCCAAAAATCATAGAAATGTTTTGTGTATCAACTTCAACTTTAGTGTTGCCTTTACCGAGTGTTGAATTGACTTGAGCAAGACCAGCATCAACTCTTGAAGTCACACCTTGTTTAACGCCTGCATCAATCGCAGCTTTAGTTGTTGCATCTGCATTATAAGCTGCTAATGTACGTGCTAATCGCTCTTGACCTGCAGGAGTTGTTAGATCAACCTGTAGCGTTTGTAGATATGCACCAACACGTTGTTGAGCAGATAATCCATTGAATGTGCTTTCAATGGTACTTGTACGAATTGCAGCCATTGACGCTGGAGGTAAAACAGTATTTGTTGAGTTTGATACAAATACGTTATCACCATGATAAGCAGCATCTGCACCAAAAGGTTGGTCATATAAAAGACCGAATGAAACTTTATCTGTTAATTGAAGTTTGACTGCTGCTGATGGGAAATAATAGTCATCACCCATGTCACCGATGTCATTACGACTTAGACTTGAACCAGCTTCCTTACCTTCAACAGTTGGATCTAAAACAGAAATTCCAGCTTCAAAATAGTTGTTTGGTTGAAGAAATGCTGAAATAGATTGACCTGAACGGTCTAATGCAGCTGCAAACACACCTGTCGTTGGTACTGTTGCTGCAAGCAGTGCAATCGTTAAATTTTTTAATTTCATTTAATTTTTCCCTAATATAATAAAATGAATATTTTGAAGCGCTTAATGAGTAAGCTAGAAGCGATTTAAATGTCTAAAAATAACTCAAAGTTACTTCTTTTTACAAAATAGCATATAAAAATTAAGAGTAAATACTCTAGCAAGTGAATTAACAAAAAAAATTGAACTAATCAGTTTATTATTTTGTCCTAAAGTATCAATCAGTCATAAAATGTGAGAACTGGTTATTGTTTTTTGTGATGTGAATCATGAAATGACATAAAAAATTGCTTTTGAAAGATTCAACTTGGTTCTAAAAATATAAGCTTTCAATTGATTAATTTTATATTGTAAATATTTTAAACAATTAAGTTAATTAAATTAATAAATGGTTTAAAATAGAGCCAAGTCATAGCCAAACCATTAATATGTAATATGGCTATGTGGATTGAATAAAGAGAACTAATAGCTGACTCACGATGCAAAAAAATCTAACAAAATGGTCTTGAGATTGTTTTTATTTGGATTGATCACATGTTAAGACCAGTAAGCTTATATAGATCTGAGTTTTATCCATTTGTATTACATAAATTTTCTATGGGAATATGCATTGCTTTGATGAGGAACAAAATTATACTCAAGTACGAATTTTACTAGGAAAAAATCAATAAATGCGATAAAAAAGAGATATAAATGTTAATATTAATCCGTATCGAATAAAGACCTTAAAAATTAGTATATAAAATTATGAAACTGACTTTTCCTCAATCCATCAAAGCAAAGCTGCTGAATATTGTTCCACAAGGGATGATGATGAATTGGAGTGCATTCGATAAAAGTTTATTGATTTTATTATTGAGTGGATTAGATCAAATCGTTTGGTGGATATGGTGTGTTTATAGTTATTTGACACCATCAGTTCAAGAGTGGATTAATTCTGATTATATGTTTCAACGGATTGTTGAAATTAGCATTACTATTGTAATCACGTTTGTTAGTTTGCTTGGTTTGCATAAGTATCGTCAGAATAGACTTCTTTACCAAATCACACCGATGTTGGTTATTTCAATATTTACCATATTATATATACATGCGGCATTTTCGATAGGAATAACCAGTCCAACAACCATCGGTGGATATATTAGTATCGTCTCTTTAGGTTTTCTATTTATAGAAAGAAAATATATTTATATTGTTATTTTCCCTTCAACTGTTGTTTTACTCTACTTAATTTATTTAAGTGCAACCAATCAAATTGATTATGCACCCGTATTTAGTGATCAATTAAACTCAAGTAATATTTATAAAAATACGTACTGGGTTGGAAGTATGGCTTTTTTATATTTTCCTATCTTTGTTATCTGTACCAGCCTATTCGAGATATTGCTCAATCAATGGCGTAATAGAGAGCAAGAAATCAAAAAAATTAGTGAAAAAGATGGGTTAACCAATGTTTATAATAGAAGAAGTATTTCTGAAAAACTTTCACTTTTAGATAAACATGAACAATCTTATGCGGTAGTACTGTTAGATTTAGACCATTTTAAAAAAATTAATGATAATTATGGCCATGACATTGGCGATCGTGTGTTGCGTCGTGTTGCATCAATTTTAGCCCAGAATATTCGTTATAAAGATATGGTTGGCCGTTTTGGTGGTGAAGAATTTATTTTAATTTTAAATGAAGATGATTTAAACGTGGTAAAAGAGGTTGCCGAACGTTGTCGTTATCAAATTGAAAAGACTCAAATCCAAGTTCATAACGGTTTAAGTATTCATATCACTGCCAGTTTAGGTATCGCTGTTGCAAATCAAGACGACAGTCATGAAAATATTGTCCGTTTAGCCGACCAAGCTTTATATCTTGCGAAAAGCAGTGGGCGTAATCAAGTTAGACATTATTTAGAAATCGTGTAAATCCAATTGTTATTTTTATAAGCGGATAAAATACGGTAAGACTGTTAAAAATGCGCCCACTCCAACCAAAGGCAGAGTATTTTCAATAAAATATGAATAGGTCATGAGTAGAATACCAACGATAAATGGGACGACAGTTTTTTGTTTTTTTCCATAGATAAAATAACCTAAACCAATAGATCCAAAAAGGACACCAAAGAGGAGTTGGGCACTGTTCATGATTTGACTCCTGATGTTTTAAATGCTTATAAATTTTAAAGATTAAAATTTTCTTAAATTTTAGAATACTATTGCTTATTGCAATGTATTATTAATCATAACATGAAGGTTAGGTTTAATTTTAGCGTCAAGAAATTGGGTTTTAAATGTTCACTTTGGCAATGATTTATAACAGTACCTTGATGAAATCATATAAATTATATGTATACGGATTTGGAATATAACAATGTCAGCAATCTTGCCAGTAGCCCAACGTGGTGAAGCGATTTTAAGTCTAGTTTCTTCACCCGTAGCTGAAACTGAATTTTCTAGCATTTGGCTCCAAGAGCTATCTCATGCGATGCATCTAACCATGCTAAATCGTAATGGTGTTGGAATTGCAGCACCGCAAGTTTATATCTCTAAAAGAATAATTATCGTTGCTTCTCGTGCAAATCCTAGATATCCAGATGCACCTGAAATGGATGCAATTGTGATGGTTAATCCTGAGATCATTCAAAAATCAACCCAAGTCGTTTTAGGTGAGGAAGGCTGTTTAAGTGTTCCAAACGAAAGAGGGGTGGTTGAGAGAGCTGAGCATATAACAGTGCAATATTGGACTTTAAATGGTGAAAAGATCATACAGGAGTTTAGTGGTTTTCCTGCCCGAATCATTCAACATGAAGTTGATCATTTAGATGGCATATTATTTGTAGAGCGTCTTTAGCTTATTGTAAATCGTGTGGTTCAATTAACCAATTGCATTCCTAATTTTTCTTCCAAAGCGGCTAACAATCTAGCAACGGATGATGGTGAACTATTGAGAAGTGCTGCTGCTTTCGCAAACTTCCTTGCCCAATAATACAAGTGAAAGATTTTATTGCTTTCAATTGATGCATTGCTTAACTCTACATCTTTTTTTAAGATTTATTTTTGGATATATCTTAATATTTTTCAAATAAATAATTATAATTAAATACATGCTTTTGAAGCTGGGTGTGAAATGAGCCAACTTTCTTGTAAAGCCCCGATTAGATTACTTGCATATGATCATGTTGGAATTCGCGTGAGCAAGAACAATGAGCTTTAGATTTTTATCAATCATTAGGCTTTGTTGAGACTACATATTTTGAAGCATATGAAATGATGAGTGTTGATGGTGTAAGGATTAATTTAATTTTAATACAACCAGTCATTTACACTCAAAAATATTCTATTAGAAGTATCGATTAAGTTACTGGTATGACACATCCTGCTTTTATTATTGATAATATTCAGGTATTAGAACAGTGGTTCATTAAGAACGGCATTTGTATTTCAGAAGGACCAAAAGCGCTTGGACTATGACGTACAGCACTTTTTATTCGAGATCCTGATGGTAACGTACTTGAATTTAATCAATTAACTTTAGAACACAATCGCACTGAGTAAATATAATGAAATTGTATGATTTAGAACTATCTGGTAACTGTTACAAAGTACGCTTATTTGCATCTTTGATTCATTTAGATTTAGAAATTATTCCTGTTAATTTTCTAGAGGGTGAACATAAAGCAGAACCTTTGCTAACATTGAACCCTTTTGGTGAATTACCTATTTTTATTGATGGGGAAATTATTTTGAGAGATTCTCAAAGTATTCTCATTTACTTAGCTGGTAAATATGCAGGTGAAGCATGGTGGCCAACAACACCACATCTCCAAGCAGAAGTGGCGCAATGGTTATTTACTGCTGCTAATGAAATTCAGCATGGACCTTGTTCAGCACGGTTAGTCGATTTGTTTAATTATTCATTAGACAAAAATCTAGCATTGGCCAAATCAACAAAAGTTTTGACAATTATTAATCAACATCTTGAACATCGTGAATGGCTTGCAACCAAGCGTCCAACCATTGCAGATATAGCTGTTTTCCCATATATCGCTTTAGCACATGAAGGCGGTATTGATATGTCAGATTACACAAATATCAATCGTTGGATGAATAGTATTAAAGCCTTAGATGGTTTCTTAGCAATGCCAGGTATTTAAAATCATTTTTGCCTTGCGATGTGGAGATTCATCTTTTCATTTAATGAACAAACACGCTAAAAAAGTTTGGGCATGATCACTTAAATATAAGTCAAATGCCTTAGCTTTTTTAGATGCTTACAGCTCGGTTTAGACACTATTCATAACAAAATTGGATTTATTAAAAAATATCTAATCTTAGATTTCCTCTATTTTTATATTTTTAGGTGATACTATTTTAAGTATTCTCCTAGAAATCTTTGCGAATTTGCAGTTTTCTATTGTATCCCTTTGAGTAAATCTATCTATTCAAGCTCTCTATATGATGCTGTTGGTTTGGCTTCGCTAAAGTCATATCTGCTATAGGACGGCGTTTAATTTCTGTTCTTTTTGTGTATCCCG
>NZ_RAXT01000059.1 GCF_003611475.1 Acinetobacter rongchengensis
GTTTGACGTACTGGAAATGAAAAGACAATACAATCTGAAAAAGTAGAGTATTTGACTTGTTGGATTTGATCAGGATGATAGTGTTGTTTCAGTAAATCACCAATTAAATCAAAAGCCTCCTTGATATTATTAATTTTATCTTGATTATTTGGTAGTTCAGTTTCATCAATTATTGCTTTGAAACCTAATATGTCAATAAACGCAACTATGCGTTGTTCATATTATATAATACTCATCAAAAACCCCTTAAAAAATATCTATTTTAACTTAGTTTTACTAAATTGGATAAATTAATAAAGCTTGTTTTTTTGTTAGCGATTCTATAATTATTAGTCATATTTGAAACAGTTGCTATTGTATACACGGAAAAATATGGGACAGCCACAATATAAAATTAATATTAGATAAAATCCATTACAAGAGTAGAGCACTATTGCAAATTAACTACAAGTAGATTTCTTTTACTTTAGTAATAAAGCGACTCCTTTGAGTCGCTTTATTATTTTGTTCACTCTTAGCGAGGAGGAAAACCAGCCTCTGTTAAAGCCTCAACCACTTGTTGCTGTGTTGCAGTTGTTTCAACTTTCACACTGCGACTTGGCGGATCAGTAATTACCTTTGCATTAGCATCAACCGCTTGAATTGCTCTGGTGACACCTCGTGCACAACCACCACAGGTCATACCTTCAACATGAAATTCCATATTTAACTCCACTATTATTCAGAATATATTTAATATAAACCTTATCATTATTGTAAGGTCAAGCATTAATATTAAAGTATCAATGTCCCTCAGAGACATAATTGATAGTGTACTTAGGTATTTCTACCTCCAAGTTTTCATCTTGGACTTTAACTTGGCAAGATAGTCTTGATTCGGCCGTGAGCCCCCAAGCACGGTCCAGTAAGTCCGCCTCTACATCATCCATTTCTTCTAAACTGTCGAACCCTTTTTTCAGGACAATATGGCATGTTGTACATGCACCTGATAAATCGCAGGCATGTTCGATGGGAATGCCATGATCCAATAAACTTCGACATAAATTACTTCCACTTTCAATTTCAAGTTCCGCACCCTGTGGACAAATCTTTTCATGCGGAAGAACTATAATTTTTGGCATATAACATAATCCTCAATTCATTAAATTTATAGATAAAACAAGGGGCTTTTAAAAGCCCCTCATTTAAAAGAACATCGAATAGAGAAGTATCTACTTATGTTTACTTAACCATTCATTCATCATCTTGATTTCTGATTCCTGGGCAGAGGTAACATCTTCAGCAAGCTGACGCACTTCTGGATCAGAACCGTATTGAAGAACTACTTTAGCCATATCAATTGCACCTTGATGATGAGGAATCATGCCTCTCATGAAATCAACATCAGCATTTCCTGTAAATGGAACCATCATATCTGCATGCATTTCATCATTGACCTTAATGTATGCTTGAGTTGATGGGCTATCTTCATTTTTGCTGTCAGAATGATTTTTGTTTTTTGCCAACCATTCATTCATCATCTTGATTTCTGATTCCTGGGCAGAGATAACATCTTCAGCAAGCTGACGCACTTTTGGATCAGAGCCATATTGAAGAACTACTTTTGCCATATCAACCGCACCCTGATGGTGAGGAATCATACCCAACATAAAGTCAGTATCTGCATTTCCCGTGAAATCAATACCCATTCCGCTGTGCATACGAGTATTTACTTCCATATAGGCATTTGTAGATGGATTATCTGTTTTAGCTGAACCATTCATATCATGGTGCATTGAATGGCTTTCATGTTTATTCTCACTCATTGAATTATCCTTTGGAGCGTCAGAAGAGGAACACCCCGCACTAAATACAATCGCACCGACCATTAACATTGGAACAAAGCGTTTCATGGAGCTATCCTCTTACTACAATTATGAAAAAATAATGGGTAATAAGCTCGGAAGTTATTCTTTCCTATCTGGTACATCATTACCCTTGATGTAGTAACTCTATTCTTTCCAATTATGGTAAGGTCAACACCTAATCAAATAAAAAATTAAAATACTTAAAAACAAATACTTAACAACAATTGACTCAGTAGTACGTCACAATAATCAATAGAATTAAATAAATCACCTCCAATCAAAAATAATATTTTTATATAAAAATCAATTTGATATGTTTCTTCATGGTTTCACAATTATTTATTTTACTATTGGATGCACTACAAAAGACTACAAACATTCTCAAACTTTATACTTAAAAAATTGGTGGTGTTTCAAAAAGTATGCTGAAAAAAACAATATGGCTTTTGATAAAATAGAGGTATGAAAATAACGCTACAAATCAAATGTCCTACCTGTCTAAGTAACAATATAAAGAGAAATGGCATCAAAGTAGATGGGAAACAAAACCATCAGTGCAAAGATTGCAAACGTCAATTTATTGGTGATCATGCATTAAGCTATCAAGGGTGTAACTCAGGTATTACCGGCAAGATATTACATTTAATGGTCAGAGGAAGCGGTGTAAGAGATATTGCTGAAGTCGAGCGTATCAGCATTGGCAAGGTATTACGAACCTTAAGTGAATCGATCTATCAGATTCAGCCTAAACAAAGCCACTACGAATGTCTTGAAGTCGATGAACTTTGGACTTTTGTAGGGAATAAGAAAAATAAACAATGGCTTATTTATGCCTACCATCGAGAATCTGGAGAAATTGTTGCTTATGTTTGGGGTAAGCGGGATTTAGCAACGGTTCAACGTCTTAAAGCTAGACTTAAAAAGCTTGGGGTTCAATATGCTCGAATTGCGAGTGATGACTGGGATAGTTTTATCACAGCATTTCAATGTTGCAAGCAAGTGATCGGTAAGTTTTTTACCGTCGGTATTGAAGGTAACAATTGTAGAATTCGTCATCGAATCAGGCGTGGATTTAGGAGAAGTTGCAACTTTTCTAAAAAGCTCGAAAATCATTTTAAAGCCTTTGATTTGACTTTCTTTTACCTTAATAACGGATTTGTTTAACGCCAGCATACTTTTTGAAACACCACCTAGGATCGCTTGGTAAGGCTGTGTTAGCCGGATGCTTACTACGTAGATATAAAAAATGCCCATCATTCGGGCATTTTCTTTTTAATGGTTAGGCTTACCAAGGTCTAGGCTCTGGTGGGCGTGATGTGTATTCATTATCCATATTGTTTTCAGATTCATTGTCTTGGTCCAATTCTGGATCTGTTTGTTTGTAGCGGTTTTGGTAATCTTGCTGCTCAATTAAATCTTCTAGAGCCATTTCTTTAAAGTGACCAACAAGTAATGAACGTGTTTCTTCTTGGTATTCTGGTTCTTGCGCTAATTGACGTCCAATTTCATTCGGTAGTTTATTGTCGTAGATATATTTTAGGTTGGTTCGTTGTGTTTGTAGTGTAGGTTGTGGGTTAAACTCGTCAGTAAGGGAAACTACTTTAGCTTCACTAAAACTAGTGCCACAATTAAAAACGGCTCTGGTCGCGTCTTGAAGTATATCTTCTTCGTTCTGTATGTTTTCCATTTGGCTTAAACCCTTTATTAAAGTCAGAATCTTAAAATTAAGAGATGTATTAAGATACCCAATTATACTTCAATAAATTTTCAATTTGTACCTTTAACGCTTCTTGCTCTAATCTGTCTAAACCTATTGTTGCGATGTTCTCTAAAAACTTGTCTTTATACTCGTTGTAACTTTCTATATCGTCTTTTTTAATGGTTTTGTCTAGATTTAACGTAAGCATGAGGTTTAATACTTTTAATATTTTTAGGTTCTTCCGTTTTTTGAGAACTTCAATAGGATCTAATTCAAAAGTATTTATTTTATCTAGTTTTTCTTTATAAGTTATTGCCATTAAAGGATTTATGCTTTGGTTGAGTATGTAGGATAACTCTAAAACAGTTATATCTTTCCCCATATCTTTAGATACAGATTTCTTAATTTCCGACAGTAAAATTAAGTGAGATGTAAACTTTGCTTTATCCATAATAGTCTCTTGTATTTAAACTAAATCATTAAAACAATTAGCAAGTCATGTTTAAACTTTCTGTATATACCAATAACAGTTTTGTGGTACATTATTGCTAATTTAAAAACCATTGTTATTTGTAATAAAATGGTTTTAATGATTCTTTGGTTAAAAGGTATTAAGCCTTTTAGTTAAACGTCTAACTTGTAATTTATAACACTTTGCTTTTAGTCGTCTTAAGTAAGCGATGTATAAGAAGCATTAAGAAAAACGGTGAGTTAGCTATGAGTTTATTTTGTCAATCGACAAATCCGAATTGTGATGGCGACCAAGCCGTTACTCTTCTCTCATCTATCTTTGGACACGACTTCATCAATGCGTTTATCAATGCGTCTGGACCAGCCTCGACAGTACCATCATCAGGTTTACTCACTAATATATTATTAGGCGGTGTAGCTAGTGTGGCAATGTCGTTGGTTTTGGTTTTTGCGATCGGTATTGGTTTAACAGCACTTTTGAAAAGCGCCCAGGACGGTGAAGCTTTCGGGAAAGATTCAAAAGTCACTACGATGTTTTCCCGAATATTATATTCGATTATTTTACTTTTACCTACGGCGTCCGGCTACTGTTTCATTCAAGTAGTCGTGCTAGGTATGGTGCTATGGTCAAATAATGTATCCAATACAATTAATAATAGAACGTTAGGCGAATCCTTAATGGCTTCGGCTAGTTTGTCAGATACGCACGATCATCAGCGTGACATCTTTGGATTTAGGAAAAATGCGCCTGTTATGCTTCGCCAGTTGCATTGTATTAACGTTCTAAACCAAGAGTTTTATACTCTACCGCCAGCATTCGGGCGCTATTTTAGTGATGGTGCTTATGGGGCGAATGCTAATCCTGGTGTTAGCATGACTGCAGTAGAGAAAAAGCAAAACTACATTGATAAAACCGCTAAAACTGCAAGTAACTGGACATCTGTTACTTATAACTTCGCTTACGCTGACAGCCGTTTAGAAGTTGGGGGCAAAAAAGAGCCGATCTGTGGCGGTGCTTCAATGAACGTTGTTAATCCAGCTGCGGTTAATGCTGAGTTAATGGACATTCCTGTTTATAAACTTCGCCAATCAGATCAAAACAAGATCAACGTTGCTTTGGCAAATGTTCAAGCTAAGTTACAACAAGAAAAGAACAATCTATATCGTCAATTCTTTATCGATTTAGAAAAGTGGTATATCGCATATCAAGTAAGCCCTAATGCCACTGAACAGGAAGGAACATTCCCGATTAGTAAAGCTGCTATGGATGCTTTCAATGCGCTAGTTGATAATTATGTGAATAAGAGTCATACCGTAACGAATAATGTTCTGACTTCTGAAAATGGCTATACTGCGGTTCAAACTGTTGTTAATACGCTAAATCAGCGCGGTTGGATGATGACGCCTGAAGCTCGTATTAAAGTAGGTCAATATCGCGCTATTGTTGAGAAGTATATTACTGAACCTTTGTGGACGTTCAGCCCTCCTACACTGAATTCAGCAATCATGAGCAACTCAAAAGGTGAAGCAATTTATAACACCGTTTATGTTGCAATGGATAATGCTGTTGGTAGCATTACATCCAACAATAATTGGGTGGCAAACGGCGATATTGCCGACTCTACCAACTTAATATCAATGTCTACCGATGGTGGTGACTCAAACAAAGTATCCAACATCGATCAAAAGTTTTCGGCATATGGTTCTGCTTGGGCAACAAACATTACTAAATCATTGGTAATGGGTGTATTGGTCGGTGAAAAAGGCGATGCGGAATTATTAAATAATAATTCGTCAAGCTCAAATATCAGCCCTACTACATTGCACCGCAATACGAATGTTATCCGTAATATTCAAGATACTGGTGAAGCAATCTTAGTCTATAAAGCTGTGGCTCAAGGTACTGTTGTCGGTATGAAATTAGTCGTGCTTACTGCTCGTTCTGGTTCTGCTCTTGTTCAATGGGTACCAGGGCTTAAGGGCGTAACTGAAGAAGGCACCAACGCTTTAGAATATGCCGTTGAAAATATCTTTGCTCCTATCCTTGGTCAGCTAGTAACGTATTTGACGATTCTTGGTGTGTGGATGGCGGTTGTTATTCCATATATGCCAATGATCTTCTTTGGTCTAGCTTGTGTAGGTTGGATCATCCATATCCTATACGCTGTGTGTGGTTTGCCTTTATGGGCGCTAATGCACATGATCCCTGAGCGTACTTTTGTCGGTAGCCAAACACAAGGTTATGTCACGGTATTAACGTTGTTCATGCGACCAATATTTATCATTGTTGGTTTCTGGATGGCTGAAATTATTATCGGGCCAGCTCTTGTTACGCTTACTGATATGTTCTTTAGCTACCAAGGTGCAATGAGCATCGCTTATTCATCTAATACGTTTACAGTTATCTTTACTGAGCTGATTACGTTTATCTGGAAGTTCTTCTTATATCTATTCTTGATGACTTCAGCGATCTACCTGATTTACGGGTTGGTATTTAGTGTTGCTGACCAAGTACAACAATGGATTGGTTCTGGATTGAATGGCGGTCAGTGGGGTGAAACAAACTCAAAAGAAGCTATTCAAAAGTTTGGTGGCGCTGCAAGTACGTTGTCTGGTCCATCTCCAGCATCTCGCCGTCCTTTACCGCCTGGTAGACGTCCTGATGGTGGTAAGGGTGGTCCAAATAATCCGAAAGGTGGTGGTGGTGGCAATGGTGGTACAGGTGGTAATACATTAGGCGGTACTGGTAGTACGACTGCATATAGCCCTGTAAACATGCCAGCTAGATCCGCTTCTTTTGGCGCTGCAACTGGTGGTACAGGTGGTATTACTCCAAGTGGTGTCACTGGTGGTACGGGTGGTAGAACTGGTCTTGGTGCTAAACCAACATCACCTACCCCAAGCCAAGGTCAATCTACATTCGGTATGGGTGCTACAAGTGTAAGTGGTACAAATAATACGCCTACTACTGGTGGTGGTCTATATGGTGCAAATGCTTACGGAAAAACAGCTTCTACGTTTAATCGTGGTGTAGCTAAAGCATCAGCATCTAAGACTGGTTCTACTTTCGGTAGTGTGAATGTTGCAAGTGGTACTGGCTATACGTATGGTACTGGTTCGACTCCTAATGCACGTTTTGGTGCTAGTTCTAGTGCAACCAAGAAATCTAATATTTCTGGCCGTAGCACTATGACTAATCGTGTGCGTTCAGGTTTAAGTTCAACTCTGTCTAAGTTTAAAGGTAAACCTTAAAATCTAGACAATAAAAAATGGTGCTTTATAAGCACCATTTTTTTTATCAAAATATTCATAATTAAAAGTTGATTTTCTGAATGTTGTTTTTGTTTGTAGAGTTAAAAATAAATCTACGAACGCCGATATTAACAAGTTGCTGTTGATCTTTCTCTAGCTGACCAACTGCATGACTGTAAGCACGGTTCAAATTGTTATATGAACGGTTTTGCACAAGTAAGTCAAAGTTGTTGATACGCTCTTCTTCTAACTCAATTTGCTTGTTATTAAGCTCGATGTCTTTTGCTTTCATTTGGGCGCAAACATTGTTGTACTTGTTCGCCAGCTCATTGTGCTTGCTTGTAACGTCATCAATGTGTGCGTTCGCTTCAGTAACCAATTCGTTGTACTGATTTGTAATACCTTTGATTCTGTTTTCTAGCATTTCAATGTGAGCTAACAAGGCATTTTCATTCTTCATGTGTACTTTGTTTTGGATTAAAAAGTCTAATCCCATTGAAGCACGGTCAATCGCTTGGTCGAAAGTAGCGCTTAAAACGTGTGCGTGATTTAACATATTTAGATACCTCACTACTTTTATTAAATTAAAATATTAAAACCATGTAACCTTATTCTTAAACCTATCAATAAGATTAACGCTATATGTATATACTATCTTAAAACAAAACCTAAAAACTTTTTTTAAAGTATAAAATAAGTATTTAATCGTATATACTTAATCCGTCCACTTAGCTATTAGGGACATTTAATAAGAAGTTAATTTATTTTAAGAACTTCCTTTAAGCCTGGCGATTCACTTATGAAATTTAAACCCTCATTTCAATTAAAGCCCTTGAGCTGTGGCATTAAAGTCGCAATTTTAGTGACTTGTTCGGCTTTTATTTATACCGCTAACGCCGATCCTATTTCTGAAAACGTAACCGCTACAAATGCTAATACGGCAAAAGTTCCTAACAACGCTCAAAAAATGATTTTCCATAAATATTCGATCATGCCGAATGATGGGCGCCGTAGTGCTGGTCGTTTTGGTGAATTTCGTTTGCGAGGGGGCGCTGCTGGTAGTCATAACGGTATTGATATTAGTCGTGCGAATCCTAATGACCTTACACTTAAAGCAATTGGTTCAGGTTCTATTGTCTCTTATGACACACGTTCATCTGGTGCAAGCAACCAATCAACCACTAACCCACTAATTATGCAGATGGATACTGGCGATCGAATCATGTATCGCCATACTGATCCATCGTATCAAAAAAAATATAACGCTTACCCTGGTCAACGTATTCAAGCTGGTCAAAACATCGCACACATGTCAAATAAAGGCTGTGGTTCATGTGCCGTGCATTTGCACATTGAATATGGTGTAAAGGCAAAACGTGGGCTAGATGTTTGGCTGAATAAAAACTTAGATCAAGTTTTTAAAAATCCATCCATTGCACTTCAGCAACGCGTTAAAGGATCTGCGCCATATGTGGGTAGTTCTGAATATAAGTTAACAGATCCTACGCCATATTTACCTCAAGACGTTGTGATTAGTGTCTCGCCACAAGGACAAGCATTAGAAAACAAATACACACCGTACTTGGGTAACACCATTAGGACTCAATGGAATGCCTTATATTCATCATCAACAGGAATCACCCTCCCCGTTTCTTCATCGGTAGATGGCATTGCAGTAAAACAAGGCAAAAAGCTTCCAGCACTTGCATTTAGTGGCGATGTTTCGATGGATGCTTATGGATCTGCACAAGTGCAAGTCGCTCAAATGATTGCTGACGGTACTATCTCACCTGAAGCAGCTGCAAGCGGTACCATTTATGCAAATGATGTTGCTCAATATGCACCGCCTAGAACTATTTTTGGTGGTACGGCTGATGATGTGGGTTTTGATATTGGTGCACTTAATTCTACGCCAGCAGAATTAATTGAAAACATTGGTACTGGACGTTATGGCAACTCTAAATGGTTTAATGAATTAGCAACTATGTCGATGATGGGGCTTTTGATTGAAAAGCTAAACATTATCAATGCACAAAACTATTTGACTAAAGAGATCCATAAACAAAATGAACGCTTAGAGGCTCTTTTGGCAGCTTATACAGCGTCAGAAACTCAACGCTATTCTGGCCGTGTAGATGAACTTTATACGAAAGCTGAACAACCAACTGTTATTCCTGAAGTAGCAGTAGTTGAAATGAAACAGCTTTTTGAGGAAGGTGGAAACGGGCAAGTTTATTCAGATGCACAAATCTTAAAAGGTGGACAAGGTACTCCAGATCGTAAATGTGGTTGGGGTATACCAGGTGCTTTTGGTGCGGTTAAAGATGGTATTAAACGTGTTTCTTTAAAACATGGTTATAACCCTAATGACGTTGCAGCTATTCTTGGTTTTGAATCTGCCGGTTTTAATCTTAAAATTGACAACAACGCTGGTGCATATGGTTTAAGTCAATGGACTAAAATTGGTATAACAGATATTAATGCTTCAGATTTAACAGCGAGAGGAATACCAGCTTCAATTAAATCAAACCCTAAGCAAATCACTACACTGAGTGCTCAACAACAAGTCGAATTATTAGATTTATATCTTGCAGTAAAAGCACGACAACGTAAAAGCGACTATAATAATAAAACAATAGCTGGGTTTTATGCTCTAGTTTTAGGTGGACCATATAAAAGCCCTAGTCGTGAATATAATGCGAACAGAAACCTCGATAGAAACCCTCGAGATGGTGTTGTGACTTTAGCTGAAGCCGTTACATTTGAAGGTATTGTTATGCGTTTATGCCCTTACTATTCTGAATACCCTTAATAGAGCAATTAAAGGAAATATTATGAAAAACAGATTTTTGTCTTTATTGGGTTTTAGCCTTTTAGCATGTGCATCTTTTAATGCTAGTGCTAATACTAGCTCAGACTCTATTCGTGCTGAACTTGAAAAACTGCGCTTAGTAAACGTTAAATGTGCTGCGGTTTCTAACGATCCATTTGATGCAAAACACCTAAATTGCTATACAAATGTTTATAACCGCGCAAGTCAGCTTGGTAGCCTTGCTTCTAAATATATTAATAATGAAGAAGCTCCGCGTGTTCTAGCTGATCACAATCGAAACTTTACTCAGTTACTTGCTAACTGCGATCAGTTATACGCTGGCCAGACTGCAAAGTACAAAACACTAAGCATGCAATGTAAAGCGACCAATAAATTAGGTTGGGCAATGTTTATTCCGGCATTAATGAAGTAATAAAGGATCAGGTTATGAAAAAGTTTTTAAGTTTAGCTTTGTTATGTGCTGCTACCATTATTACGTCATCTGCCAACGCTGGTTATAAGACCAAAGCTGAAGCTATTCAAGCTTATAACAAGGTACAAGCTGAGTATCAAAAATGCGTGTTTAATTATAATGAAGCGCGTGATTCTGAGTACGGTTCACCAGAACTTAAGTGCAATACACCATACAACCAATCATTAACACGTTTCATCAAAGACGTTCGTGCGGAAAGTCAAAAGAATGCTGCAGCTTGGCAAGCAATCAATACACAACATATTAAATTTAGCCAAAACTGTGATAGTCAAACTATGGTGAGCTCATACAATCCATCGTTTTTTATTCGTCAATCTTTTATGTGTGAATCCTCTGCTTTTACATCTTTAGCACAAGTGGCAATCGACCTTTCTTATTAATTTCAAAACATAAAAAGGGCATCTATAAGATGCCCTTTTTTGTCGTTTGGTTTTAGACTTTTTCTATAATTGTTTCGGTATCTGGTGTTTCAACTTCAAACCCAAAGTGAAGATTACCGTATTCAATTGCTTCTTCTACCCAATGCAAGCCCATGTTTTGCTCATTTCCTACTTTGCTTGAATCATAAGCCTCAAGGGGCATCACCCTCTTAATATCATTTTCGATGAAAAAATATGTATAACAGTGAGGGTGCACATATATTCCATCAAAATAAAATGGAATTAAATATCTCCCCTTTAATTCCTTAAACTGCTCAATTGTATGTTTACTTGAAGCAATTCCACCGCCTGAATCTATGACAATGCTTCTAAAAGATCCTGAAGGAATATCAACGATAGCCAGGCCATCGAACGTTTCTACACCATTTAATATCTCTTTAGTTTTGAGATAAACACCTGGTTCAAAATGGCGTTGCTTGAAATTAAAATCTTCCGTGAAACTAAAGATTGACTTTGTTTCCTTTTCAATTAGATGAAACATTTCAAGAAGTGGTGTGATTATATCTGCGACCTGTGAGCCCTTTTTCTTAACAAGCTCCATGATATACGGTTCGTGATGAAACTCTCCGCGAATATAACTAGCATTGTGACATGCCTGAAACACTCTATTTTGCAGAACTTCAACTTGATTAGGCATTTGAAATCTCCGTATTTTTTGAATTTAAGTGTTCCAATAAATCATTAATGCCATCTGTAAATAATATGTTTTTGGCTCGTGTTACGGTCACATACAACAGCCGTTTTTCATCTGCAGAAATCATTAGCTTTTTATCGAGAATTTTATAGTTAAAGCCTTTTGCGATTAGGACATTATCCCACTCTAAACCTTTACTCTTGTGTGATGTGCTAATGACCAAAGTGTTTTTTGGGTCAGTTTCATCATCAGCCATACTATTTTCTAACGCCCACTCAATCACTTGCCATGAGTATTGGTTTGTTAGATCCAGAAAGGTTTTTAATTCTGTAGTTGCCCCCTCCACTTCTCCAAACACTTGTATATGGTCCACAAGCTCTTGGTAGGAAGAAAAGTTTTGAAGCTCTTTACACGTTGGCCGTTTATTTGCTCTCAGTTGAAAAATCCCACTGAAAATATCTTTACTGCGCTTTCCATCAACCTCAAGACGTATTTTCTTTTCGCCATTAAGGTAGCCATGAAACTTAAAAAAGTATTCAAAAGCCGTAGCATTTGTTCTACAAATAATCGCGTTCAATGAAGATGGTGCATAACTTGATGTACTGAAAGTGGTAACTTTTGACGTTTTACTTGGTAAACCTTTTAACTGTCTGGTTTCACCAAAAAGTTTATTGAGAAGTAGATTAGCTATATCTGCAACTGCATTACCAAACCGAAACGACTGTTCTAAGTACAATGCTTCAAGATCTAGGTTCTGTAAAATATCTTTCGCACCCCTAAAGCCATATATGCTTTGGTATGGATCTCCAACAAAAATAACTTTTGCTTTTTGACGTTTGAGTACGTCTAGTATTAATTGGTCACTATCTTGGCTTTCATCTACCATCACGTAATCAAAATCAAGTTGTGGTTTTTGCAGTACCCACCACTTGAGATAGTAATCGTGTGTAATACCATAATCACCGTTTGGATCAACTACATCATTCCAGATCATTTTCGCAATTGAAGTGATTTTATCTTCAAGAACGTCATTGCGCTTAATTGATGTTTGTTCTTTTAAAGCTATGTAAGCATGATCATTGGTAACAGTCTGATCCACTGTCATACAAAAATAACGTAATGTATTAAGGATAATCAGCGCTAATGTTAGATCGGTGAGTTGTCGGTTTTTCCCGTTGTACTGAAATCGAATGTTTTCAAGCTTAAACTTTTGAACAATATCTTTAGGAAGTAACGTAGGTTTGTTAATCTTATTTTTCAGCCAACCAGGTATATTTCTGTAAGCTAGAGAATGGAATGTAGAACATGTGACTGAATTCAGCCCATATTCAGCGAATTTTTGATTAGCTTCATCTGCCATCTTTTTATTAAATGATAGATATAGTCCAAGCTTACCTAGTTGTTGCAAAGCACTACTACAATGGATCAATGTCGTAGTCTTACCAGTACCAGCAAAAGCAATCAATTTAAAACTGGTTTTTAGTCGTGTTGCTTTATCAATTGCTCGTTGCTGTTCACTGGTAGGTTTTTGAGTAATTTTCTTCACAACCATTGCTTAATTTCGTGCTAAAAAAGAACTTGGTTTTTTGTTTTTCATTACAAGCACATCGCTTTCAACAATTTGCATCTGGCTTGCTAAAAAGTTAACTTGTTGCTTCAGTTCGTTTATATCGCTTTTTAGTTCAACTACTTGCACTTGCATCTCAAGGTTTGAATATTTGAGCTTGTTATTCTCAGTTTCTTTCTCTTTTAGTGCTGCCTGTAATCTTTTGATTTCCTGTTGGCTCTCTATGTTAGCCACATTAATATTGCTTTTGCTTTGAATATTTTGTGCTTGAGAAGATGTACTCTCAATTGCAACAGGTGTTGGCTTTGGTTGTACTGTGCCATTATATTTGGTTGTCTCTGAGATCTTATCCCATAGAGAATATGTGCGTAATGGCGCTGGTATATTTTGATTTGGTGTTGAAAAACTGGTGCGTAAAGCATTTGCACTGTCTTTAGATACAATGTCTCCAGAACTATTAATTTCAGTAAAGCCAGCATAAGCAAGTGAAACAACTGTTGAAACTGCTATTGCACCAATTACCTTAAAATAGTTTGATTTCTTCATTAGAATGCCCCTTTCAAGCGCTTATTTTTTGCCGTTTGATTTGATGATTTTCGAGTGATTGTGTTGTTTTCTAAATTGATAGAAACACCTACATTCATGACCTGATTTTTCTGTGGGTTGTATTGAATAAAGACCAGTTCTTTTGCATATTTCTTTGCGTGTGTTAAACGTTCAGCATGAATTTCATCAAGATTAAATCTGATTTGCATTCGCGATATATACAGCTTGAATAACTGATCATTTACTTCAGCTAAATTTAAAACTAAGCCTTTTTCATCTATAGAAGCAGACTCGAAAGTTAAATCATTTAAAAACCAATTTTCGGGTTGTATTAGTAAATAAAACTTTTCAACTTCGCTTGTGATTGCATATGAAAAACAAAACTCATTCACCTGATAGGTGCTTAAGCAAATGGTTTCATTGTTATAGCCACGTTTCATGTTTCGGTCATATGAGCTCAACCACCAAACTAAATAGTGTCGTGCTTCCAACTCTTTAACGGTTATTTGTGCTATTTCTGAGGCCTTTAGCTGTAATGCTTCAAGGTTTTCTATTCGTCTAGCTCTCATAGATAATTCACCTTATTTTTCTTGAAAGCATGAGTTATCAAAAGCCATTGAGTTAGGATCTAACCCCATGTTTTTAAGAGCCAAGGCTTTACCGTCAAGTTCAGGGTTATCAGATGTGCTTAGTTGTTGCGAACTTGTTTCTGAAGATGCATTTTTCTCATTAGTACCTGAACCTAAAAAGTAACCGCCTCCAGCAAAAACAACTACTGCAGCTACAATGCCCATAGCTGGCCAAGACGTTTTAAAACTAGAGAATCTATCTGCTAAAGATAAGCTGTATTTTTCTTCATTAGAACGTATAGGGCTGTCTGTAACATCAGCCTTATATTCATTTAGAGCTTGATGCCAAACTTCCTTTATGTAGCTCTGAAGTTCATATGTACTGAAACGAACCTTGCTTTTGTTTAAGTAATAGCATGGCTCACTTATAAGAATTTCTGTGTTTTCGTCAGACTTTAAGAAAACTTGTCCTCTAAACAAATTATTCTCGACCTGATCAAATCCTTTGATCGTTAATAGTAGATCCGTGGCCTTTGCATCTATATTGAAGATGCTCACCTGGCGATTTCTATCCGTATCTCCAGAAAGGTCAGAATCTAAAAACATAGACTCATTGTTTATCTTAGAGAAATAAGGTGAAAAGTTTCCGACAATCGATTGGAAAGCTTTCAATTGAGTTTTGTTCATCTCAATTCCCTCTTATTTGAAAATATAGTCAAGAGTGGCTGTTTCTGAAGTTCCTCTACGAGCTTCAACTTTTCCAGTCTTTTTATTTACAAAGATAGCAACTGGTACACCAGCAGTTAGTGGCTGTGGCTTTTGTCCAGCGCTACGAATTGCTTCTCGCTGTTCACGATCTTCTTTTGGCATTGCAACAATATCTTCGTGATAGAAGAAGATAGATTGAAGAGCGCCTAAGTGTTTATCCAACTCAGCAAGTTCCTGTGGTGTAGGAATCACTTTAATTGAGTTAATTTCTTCATCTGTTCCATTAAAGGTTTTATTAATAGTATCTTCAGATGGTTTACGAAGAATTCCAGCTGCTAATTGTTTTCCGTTTTCACTTTGGTTTAGAACTAAAGCTGGAATCCATTTAATAGTTGCACCGCTTTTAACGTATGAGCGAGAAAGGTTGAATGTTTCGTGACAATATTTACAGCGTGGATCGTAAATGATGTAAACAGTGTTGTTATCATTCGCTTTCCCCTCTTTAAACCCTGAAAGCGTTTTTACAGCTTTAAAGACTGGATGATTGTATGCACTGGCCAAATTCCCAACGGAAGCTGTTGGTTGTCGTGCTGGTGTATTCATTTTTTTTGCAGTTAATTTAAGAGGCTCAGATATATTTTTTTTAGTAGCAGAATCCCAAGCTGTACCATGTAAGATGACTTTTTCATCGGATGTTGTAAAAAACACCGCATTTTTCCCATTAGGTGCCTCAAGAATCCAAGAAGTTAAACCTCCACTAAAGGGTTTAACTTCTTTTACTTTGCCCATTTTTTGCATCTTAGAAGTAAGGTCCTGAGATGGTGCAGCGTAAGTAGAGATTGTAATAATACTAATAGCGCAACTTGCTACTATTTTAGTGAAATTATTTAAAAGCATTTTAGAGTATTACCTTTTAAGCCATGTTTTAGCAGTATAGTTAAAATATGTTTTTAAAAAAATAGTTAAATAAAAAAGACCGGTGTTTTAATACCGGTCAATTATAACTTATAAGTTTAAGACTAAAACCCTTTTTGCTTGTTTTTTTGTATTTCATCCTGTGGTATTTCTACGCTCACCATATCAAAAACATGATCGTCACTATACTTAAAATCATCTTTATCATTGTTTTTAGAGTTATAAGATCCGTTGTTTAATTCCTTGTCCGTAAACTCTACTACTCGAATAATACTGTTCACATCTTCAGCAGCTTTTTGTCTAGCTTCAGTCATGGCAAAACTCAATAATTCGTATTCAAAACCAACAAGGCCAATGTTAAAGTCTGGCTCTTCTAATGGCTTCCCTAATTTCACCTCAATTAGATAATGCGAGATTGGACCTAAACCCTCACTAAACAAAGACGGTCTACCAATATTCTGTATGAATGCGTATGCAGTTCGATTGTATAGTTTTAACCAGCGTATATCTGTTGGTGGCATTACACCTAGTTGTCTTGCTGTTAATACAACCTCACACAAAATAGTTCTTACATATGCATGGTTTTTAAAAATCTTAGTAGCAACGGGATGTTTAATGTATTTGTGAATTCTTTTTCTAAGGAAATCAAAATTAAACCCTACAAGCTTACGATCGCCCTCAACATACTGATTTTCAATTGCAAACAATGGGTTGTTAGGTATATTTTTTGTGCAAATATCCCAATAGTAATTAATTAATGTTGTTGAATCTTTTTTGATTTTACGGAACTCTTCATCATCCATAGATTCATCGGTTGCACATGCTACTGGTAAATACAAAGCTAGCAAAATTGTATCAACATCGGATAAATACGATAATTCATCGGGTGATGTTTCTTTTGAATTATCAAGGGTTATCCAAAGATCCCCTAGTTGTTCACGTAAGACATTTAAAAACTTCTCTTCATCTATGATAGGTACTGTTTCACTTTTATCATTATATTCTTTCGTTACTCCGTTGATTGTAATGTTCACAAGGCGCTCTTTAGTTCCTGTAATTAACTCATGCCTATTTGCAAACTCATAAGTTGAATCTAGCGCTTTAAAATGACCATTGTTCGTATCATATTTTGACAAGTCTAATGGACCAAAAACCTGTAAGTGTCTTTGGTTTGGAATTTGTTCCTCTATGAACTCTTCTAGGTTCATGCTTTTGATAAAGCCCCGTGCTGGATGCTCGCTGTTGAAGCGGTCATAAGCTTTCTTTATCCAAGGTGTTGCCAGCAAAAATATTAATAAATTCCATGCTTGACTGGCTTTTGAAATTTGAAAAATAGTGACTTCGCTAAACTTATTTTGACAAAATAATGGAAGCCAATTGTTTGTTGGTTTACATAGGTGTTCTGTTGAATACACCAACTCACTTAGTAAAGGCACGTAGTTAAGCCCGATAGCTTTGAATATGCTATGTATCCACCATAGAGGAATAATTAAAATGCCTTTTGTGTATACTAAAAACCCTACAATTTGAGGTTTATAAGCAAACCATACAGCCAAAAAAGCCACTAAAACCATAACAACAGTAAATATATAAATATGATTCTCATGTACAAGCTTATCTTTTGGATCTGCCATTTTATAGCCTATTAATATGTGTATTGTTGGGTATTATATAGTTAATATTGGTTTTAATCTAATTCCCCTTAAACCTTTTAAGGATTTTAAGTCTGGTTTTAAGCTCTTGACTAAAGTGGCATTTAATACCTTTTAAAGCTTAAATCAGGTCAATCTCAACACTAAGCCAGTATTCTTGGTCAAATACTAAAAAGAATGAATAAGAAGCCCTCCCCTACTAGACATTTAAGTGGATTAACCGCCTATATAATAAATTTCTCTATAAATATTGTTGGTAGTCTTTTTATTGAATAGGGCACTCCCCTACTCAGCTAATATAGATCATTTTCAGTTGTGCATTTCACAACGTCTACTCATTTATTTAACTGTAAGTAGTAGTAAGCCCTCCCCTCTTCTTGGCAACTCCATTTTTATCAGTCTGATAATGAATAAATCAACGATTTAGAATCGAAAAACCGTTATCAGCCTGATAATGAAAAAACCACGCCAAGGGATCTAAAGCTGTTATCAGTCTGATAATGAAAAAAACCATGCCAAGGAATCTAAAGCTGTTATCAGTCTGATAATGAAAAAAACCACG
>NZ_RAXT01000006.1 GCF_003611475.1 Acinetobacter rongchengensis
GTTTTTGGTGATGCTTATAAAAATGGATTATTAAAAAATCATCAACTTTTTATGAATTCTATACCAGCAACACATGCTTTACTCGCAGTTGAGCAAGGTTTGGGACATCATACAATTGTGTCTTTTTTGAACTTGATACAACAAGGCTATTATCAGCTAGGTTTGAATATCACACAGTATGATGTGATTGCCCAACTTGCTTGCAAATTAGACATAAGTGATGAGCAATGGTCAAAGTATTTAGGTGCTATCGATCAACAACAAATCGATGAATCTATTCATCATGCCCGCAGACTGTTGTCACAAGTCCAAGCACATGGCTTTCCAACCTTGGTATTTGAAAACCAAAATGGTGAAATCAATAAGATCGCCGTTCAGCATTTTTACAATAAATCACAGGACTTGGTGAGTTTTGTGGCGCAACAACTTAAACATTAATTGAATCACTTTAACTATAACTGAGGTCTTCATATGAAATTATTTTTAAAATCGCTTTTGGTGAGTTCAATCGCTCTAAGTGCTTCTGCTTTTGCCGCAGAATTAAGCTATAAAGTTTATAATCCGCAAACTCAAGCGATTTTCCCTGTGACATCCACTTTGATCACGGGCGAAAAAGATGCTGTACTGGTTGATGCGCAATTTAGTGTAAACGATGCCAAGAATCTGGTAAAAATCATTCAAGACAGTGGTAAAAGTCTAAAATATATTGTGATTACAGCAGGGGATCCAGATTATTATTTTGGCTTAGAACCGCTTGTTCAGGCATTTCCAGATGCCAAAGTGATTGCAACACCTGAAGTGGTTAAGCATATTCAAGCAACGAAAGAAGGGAAGTTTGCCTATTGGGGGCCAATCTTAAAATCTGGCGCACCATCACAAATCATTGTTCCCAATGTGATTGAAGATAAATCCATAGAATTGGAAGGTGAACGAATTGAAATTAAAGCACCGGGCAAATATGCATCTTATTTGTGGGTTCCAAGCAATCGTACTATTTTAGGTGGTGTAGGTTTGTCATCTGGTATTCATTTATGGACTGCGGATACACAAAGTAAAGAAGCACGTGAAGAATGGCAAAAAGTACTGAAACAAATGAGTCGTTTGCGACCAAGTGCTGTGATTCCGGGTCATTATATCGGTGCTATTCCTACTGGATCACAAGCGATTGATTTTACGTATAATTATTTAGTCGATGTAGATAAAGTCCTAAAAGATCACAAAGATTCTGCATCTGTGATCGCCAAGCTTAAAGAAAAATACCCAAACTTTGCAGATGAAAGTTCTTTAGAGCTCAGTTCTAAAGTGCTGACTGGAGAAATGGAATGGAAATAATTTAAGGGCTATTGGGTGATGAAATTTTTATTTTCATCATAATCAATAAAACAATAGAAGTTTGTTATGCATCATTTGATCTACTTTCAGAAAAAGTGGTGCGTAACCTAAATATTTTAGATAAATAAATTTTAGATGATTTGAGTGTTTTGTGTCGCTTACATTCAACTCTAATATTTTTATTGAAAATGTGCTCTTTGAACCATTCAAATTGTTTGTGATTTTTAAATTGATTGAAACTATGTTCTGAAACGAGCGCAGTTGCTTGTATTCTTAAGTTAATACAGCTGTGTATTGGTTTTGAGTATGTTTTTTATAAGTGGAACACCGTATTGATTCAGTACAAATAAAATAACAATTTCCTATTTCAATATAAAAATAGCTGACCTTCATGTAATATAAAATTAATCAAGATTATAAGTATTCAGCAAGCTGAATCGCATATAGAAAGGATCAAAGCATGCAACAAGAAGTTATCATCGTGGGCGGTGGTATGGTTGGGCTGAGTTTGGCATTGATGTTAGCGAAATCTAACATCGCTGTGAAACTTTTAGAAGCTGTAAAATATCCGAATTATGACGATGCGACAGTTGCGCCATATCATTCCAGTTTTGATGCTCGAAATACTGCCTTATCACGTCGTACAGTGCAGATTTATCAAAAGCTTGGGCTGTGGGCTGCTTTACAAGAACATGCGACCCCTATTCTCGAAGTACATATTACTGAACAAGGTAGTTTTGGTAAGGCACGTTTAGTTGCCGAGCAAGAAAAAGTCGAAAGCTTTGGGCAAGTGATTGAAAATGCATGGTTAGGGCGAGTGCTATTAACGCAAGTTCGCCAACAGCCGTTGATTGAACTGATTGATGGTGTGCAGGTTTCTTCACTCCATCAAGATGCTGAATATGTCTATATTGAAGCTAAACGTGGTGAAGAATATACACACACATTAAAATCTAAATTGGTGATCGCGGCAGATGGGCGAGATTCATTCTGTCGTCAAGCATTGGGCGTGGGTGTGGATGTACATGATTATGATCAAGTGGCGATTGTAACGGCAGTGCAAACTTCTAAACCTCATCATCAAGTTGGATTTGAGCGTTTTAGCCATTTAGGCCCATTGGCGCTATTGCCTTTACCGGGCGAATATCGTCGTTCAGTGGTATGGCCTGTGAAAAAAGGGACTGAAGATGAATGGTTGGGTGATGAAAATGATCAACATTTCCTAGATGCTTTACAAAAAACTTATGGCGATCGTGCAGGAAAATTTCAAAAAACGGGCAAGCGCTTTAGTTTCCCATTGTCACAAGTCCTTGCAGAAAAACAAGCCGTTGGTCGTGTGATTCTCATGGGCAATGCAGCACATACAATTCATCCTGTTGCAGGACAAGGTTTTAACTTATGTATGCGCGATGCAGATGTTTTGATGCGCTATATTCTCGAACAAATTGCAAAGTCAGATGATGTCGGTCAACCTGAAATGTTAAAAGCATATGAACAGGCTCGATTGGCAGATCAGAAACGTGTGATTAAATTCTGTGACTCAGTGGTGCGTGGTTTTAGTAATCAAAATCCAATGCTTAAATTATTACGTAATACAGGTTTAGTGGCTTTTGATGTTATTCCTGGAATTAAGCCTTTGGTTGCCAATTATGCAATGGGATTAAAAGCATGAACCAAGTAAATGAGTCTACAGAGCTATTGGACGTTGTCATTATTGGCGGTGGTTTGGTCGGTGGTTTAACGGCTTTATTATTGGCGCAAGGTGGGGTACAAGCGACTGTACTTGATGCAGCACCTATCCTCGATGCAGAAAAGACTTTAGCGGTTGCCAATCCTCGAGTACTTGCATTGAGTCAAGCCACCATTCATTTACTCAAAACAGTGAATGTTTGGGAAAAGCTTGCACGTCAAATGCCTTATACAGGGATGCAGGTGTGGAATAAAAATGGCTATGGTGAAATTAATTTTGGCCATGTTTCTGAGAAATTCCCAACAGCAGAGCAAAGTTTAGGCTCGATGGTTGAACCAAGTTTGCTCAATCTTGCAATTCAGCAACAAATGTTAGATCAATTGCAAGATTATCGAACTCAAGTCAAAGTGACGCGAGTTGAGCGTGGTGTAGGCTGTTGGATCATTCAGCTTGCAGATGGCACACAACTCAAGACTAAACTGTTAATTGGTGCAGATGGTGCAAACTCTTTTGTACGTGAGCAAGCATTTATCGATCTAGATATTTTGGATTATAAACAAGCGGGTTTAACCTGTGCCATTCGTACCACGCAACCACACCAGTATGTTGCACGTCAGATTTTCCATCCGACAGGGCCTTTGGCCTTTTTGCCTATGGCAAGTTTAAATGCAGAGCAAGCCGAACATTGGATTTCGATTGTTTGGACATTGCCTGATGATTATGCAGATGAATATGCAGCCCTCGATGATCAAGCCTTTTGCCAATTGTTAACGAGAGAAAGTCACCATATGCTTGGAGAGGTTTTAGAAGCGACGCCTCGGGCTAAATTCCCACTGAAAGCACGGGCTGCACAGCGTTATGTAAAAGACAGTTTAGCATTGATTGGCGATGCAGCTCATGTGATTCATCCATTGGCAGGTCAAGGGGTGAATATCGGATGCTTGGATGCCGCTATTTTATGTGATGTGTTGTTACATGATTTAAAACGTGGTGTTTGGGCGCATGAACAAACCTTGAAGCGCTATGAACATCAACGTAAAGGTCAAAATGATGCGATGATGCATAGTATGTCTGCAATTGGTTTTCTTGAAAGTGCTGAAATTTTCCCGATCGTATGGGCCAGAAACTTTGGTTTGAAGCAGGTTGAAAAGCAAGCATTTTTAAAAGATCGGTTTATGGCACAAGCCAATGGATTATCGACCTTAAAGTCGACACGCTATGCTGTTTAAATTTAAATTGATATTTTTTAAACAAACATTGTCGTTTTTTTACGAATTTGATTAGAAAAAGTACAATTTTTTTGCTTAACCCTCTAGTCGAAATCAAAAGAGCTTGCTACATTTCACGGTATAACATCACCATTTTAGAATGGTAAATTGACGTCATTGATGGGGAGTTTAAGATGACAGATTCTAATGACTATGATGATAATACCGAAGATCAAGCTGTAGATGATGATGAAGCCAAAGCTGCTGAAAAAGGTGCCGCGGCAAGTGATTCTACAGTTTCAGATGCAGATTTAGCTGAAGCGGAAACTTTGACAGTGACTGCTAAAAAAAGACAGCGTGATGCGCTCGAAGATGAAGTTGCAGCTTTCTTAGCACGTGGTGGTAAAATTACTGAAGTTCCACCAGACGAAAGTGCCAAAGACTGATTTTAAAAGCATCACAAACGTGGTGCTTTTTTTATTGAACTTCAATCATCTGTTTCAATTATATTGAACAGTTGATCGACCATTCTTTTAACAATTTGATCTTTTTAAGTAATCTTTAGTTTACGATGAGTGGAATAGTATAGATTTTTAACTATCTATTTGAAATATATGATTAAGATAATAGAACAATGCTAAGGTATTTAAAAATGTCTTTTTTGACAAGTGTCGGATTTTTATAGTCAATTTCAAATAAGAAAACTTCAATTAGGCTGATCAAAGTCTACGAGAGTAGACCAGCTGATTATTATAGATAAACAAGAATATAAACAGGGATAGGGCAATGCGATATTTCAAACAGCAAGATCAGAAAATAGAGACAAAACACACACTTAAAAAAGCGTTTTTGGTGGCTGCATTATCTGGGATATTGCCTATGGCTCATGCAGCACCAACTTCAGCGCCAAAGCTTAATCTAACGCTATCTGAGCATTCCAAAGCAAAAATAAAAAGATTAATGAATGACCCTAAAGTTTGGCAGCAAATACCCAAACAAGTCACGCTGTGCGTGTTTTCTCCAGATGGTGCAAATGGCGAAGCTTTTGAGCAGGCAACCAGTTATATCAGTGAACTGCCACGTATTTCGCAAATCGCCAAAGATTTTGGTGTGGACATGAAAATTACTCGTCCAACAAAACTCTCTATGCATATTGATTTAAGTTATCCAAAATTAAAGAAAACAGCGACCACTGACATTAACCTACGCGTATATACCGATGAGCGTGTACTCACAGAGGATTTCCGTGGAAAAAAATGTGATGGTGCTGGAATCAGTAATTTAAGAGCACGCCAATTTAATCCATTTGTAGGCAGTATCGATGCACTTGGTGCAGTACAAAGTTATAAACAGTTGGTTACAGTGATTCAATTACTTGCTCGTCCTGAGTATGATGCCAAAATGGTCAATAATGACTACGAAGTTGTGGGGGTTGTACCATTGGGGGCGGCATATATTATGGTCAGTGATCGACGTATCGATACTTTATCAAAAGCTGCGGGAAAAAAAGTTGCGGTTATGAATTTTGATGGTACGCAAAGAAAATTGGTTCAAAATGTCGGGGCGCAACCTGTTTCAGTGGATTTACTCAGTGTTGGAGGGAAATTTAATAATAAAGAAGTCGATATTATGGCTGGCCCAGCGTTGTTATTTAAACCCTTAGAGCTGCATAAAGGCATGACAGATCGTAGTGGGAAAGTGGTTGGCGGGATTATTAAATTTCCTTTGATTCAGGTTACAGGTACTCTGATTATGCATCGCAACAAGTTCCCCGCAGGTATGGGGTCGATTGCGCGTGAAATGATTTCTCAACAACTGAGTCCAGCATTTGAATTCGTTGACAAAACAGAACGAGAGATTCCAGATAAATATTGGATGGATATACGTGAAGCTGATAAACCTGGGTATATTCGAATTATGCGAGAAGCACGTATTCAGATGACCAAAGAAGGCTATTATGATCCTGCAATGATGAAGATATTAAAGAAAATTAGATGCAGTCAAAACCCGAGTAATTATGAATGTTCATTAACAGATGAATAGTTTTAACAGATCTGACAGATCAATTTACACATGAAGAATGAGTCGAAGTAGATAACAGTCAAAATTCAAAAGGATTTTGACTGTTATTCATTTGAATATTGAAAATAGAATGGTGTATTCTTTGATCAGATGATTATTTAACAAACAAGATTATGTTTTAAAAAAAAATCTAATTTAAATTCATTCTATTCCTTTCAAGTATTTAATAATGACTGAAAAATAGAATATTGATGATATTCAGAAAATGAATAAACTTTTAATTGTATTGATGTTTTTACCCAGTTTGAGCTATGCCACTCGCTATCAAACAGGGGATATTATCTTTCATACTTCAAAATCTGCACAAAGTATTGTGATTCAAAAGGCAACGCATAGTCCTTATAGCCATATGGGAATGCTGGTCAATAAGAATGGTAAATTATGGGTATTAGAAGCCATACAACCTGTGAAATATACAGCATTCAATGACTGGGTGAACCGTGGTGTAAATCAGCAATATGTGGTCAAAAGGCTAAACTGTGATTTAAGTCGTCAACAACAAAATACACTTGTAAAAAATGCAGAAAAATATTTGGGTAAACCTTATGACATTTATTTTGAATGGAATAATGACGCAATTTATTGCTCAGAGATTATTTGGAAAGCATATAACGATGCATTGGGAATCCAACTTGCACCATTACAGAAATTGAATCGTTTTGATTTATCTGATTTGAAAGTCAAAGCGCTTATGAAACAGAGATATGGTCAGAATATTCCATTACAAGAAACGGTAATTGCGCCTAAAGCTATTTTTGAATCGAAGCAACTAATAACAGTGAAATAGTGATTGTTGTTGGTTGAATTTTAATATCGAACATTTCATTGGTTTAAAAATAAAAAACCTGAGTCATAATGCTCAGGTTTTTTTATAAGAATCTTGAAATTAAGATTCTAGAATGTGGCGACCCTACGGGGATTCGAACCCCGGTTACCGCCGTGAAAGGGCGATGTCCTAGGCCTCTAGACGATAGGGTCAATAAATTGAGGCTACCAACTGAAAACTAAACCATTAAATTAATGGCGACCCTACGGGGATTCGAACCCCGGTTACCGCCGTGAAAGGGCGATGTCCTAGGCCTCTAGACGATAGGGTCGTTTCAGAGGTGGGCGTATATTAGGGCGAATATGAAAAAGTGTCAAACCTTTTTCAGCAATAAAAAGTGAAATTGTATTTGAATGTATAAAAACACAGCAAATATAAGAAAAGTGTTTAAAAATAATACCAAATATACGTATTAATGAATCAATTATTTTCAATCAAGATCAAAGGTGATAATAAAACGATCATGTTTTAAAAAGAAATCATAGTGGTCTAAAAGCGAAGATATTGAAGATTTTTAGAATGAACTTAGATTTATTTTTGATATAAAAAAGGTGTAGCAACTCGCTACACCTTTTTGTTTTACACAGTCTTTCAGCGTTTAACTTTTGTTTTTATACAAAGTTGCATAGCTGATATAGCAAGCTGCAATAAAAATTAAGCAGCCAATAAAACCAGCACGCATTTCAGGGTCAAATACCATGCTGATCCCTGTAATTAAACAGAAAACAAAACCTAAAATAGGTACGATCGGGAACAATGGTGCAGCAAAAGCCAGTTCAGCTTTACTATGACCTTGTTTATACCATTGACGTCTAAAATTAAATTGGGATAAACAAATACTCATCCAAACCACAACCATGGTGAATGCAGCGACACCCAATAAGTTTTTGAAAATAGTTTCAGGTGCAAATTGTTCTGAAAGTAAGCCAGGTAATGCACCGAACATAGTCACAATAACTGCAACAAAAGGAATACCACGTGCGTTTACTTTAGAAAATACGCTAGGGAGCTGTTTTTTCGAAGATAAAGCCCACATCATTCGTGATGCCGCAAATAGACCTGAATTGGCTGCAGACAACAGAGCGGTGATAATCACAAAGCGGATAATATCTTCAGCATAAGGAATACCAATATGATCGAATACGGTCACAAATGGGCTACTACTCACACCTTCACCACCCAGTCCAGCCTGTTGGTGCGGAAGCAAAGCACTGATTACGATGATTGTTCCGACAAAGAAGATTAACAAGCGCCAGATTGCTGTATTAATCGCTTTAGGTACGTTCTTCGCAGGGTCTTGTGTTTCACCAGCGGCAACACCAATCAACTCAGTACCTGAAAAGGCAAAGTTTACAATCAGCATAGTGGCAAAGATAGGGAATAGACCTTGAGGGAACCAGCCATCGGCAGTGAGATTACTAAATAAAGGTGCAGACTCATAACCTTGGTAATTAAGAATACCAAAAATTGCTAACAGACCTAGTAATATAAAGATAATGACTGTAATGACTTTAACGAGAGAGAGCCAGAACTCGGATTCTGCAAACCATTTGGTAGAACTCATGTTCAAACCAAAAACAATGGCTGCAAAAATAATGGTCCATAACCACATCGAAATGTGAGGAAACCATTCTTGCATCAATAATGCTGCAGCTGTGAATTCAGTACCAAGTGTAGCAGACCATGTTAACCAATATAGCCATGTGACGGTATAGCCAGTTGCAGGGCCAATGTATTTCTGAGCATAGCTACCAAATGAGCCAGACTCAGGCATATGTACTGCAAGTTCGCCTAAGCATAGCATTACCATATAGGCAATGATTCCGCCGAGGATATAAGAAATGATGGCACCAATAGGGCCCGTTTGTGCTATGACCTCACCAGAACCTAAGAAAAGTCCGGTTCCAATTGCACCACCTAGTGAGATCATCACCAAATGTCGTGTACTCATCGCTCGTTTTAACGGCGCTGAGTTTGCAGTAGAGTGCATAGCATCATGCTCTGATTGAGATGAAGACATAGTTGAAATGTTGTAACAAATGAAGCGAGCTATTGTAGAGAAAATAATAAATAGATCAATGCAGAATTGACGAATAATGTCATTATAATTATAGAAGAAATAGAATATGGCGACCCTACGGGGATTCGAACCCCGGTTACCGCCGTGAAAGGGCGATGTCCTAGGCCTCTAGACGATAGGGTCGTACTGAGGTGATGCGTATATTAATGATAAATGACAAGTTTGTCAAAAAAGATTTGTTAAAAATGGATGTATATGTTGAATATCTAGGCGAATAATCATCACGAAAAGTGTTTAAAGATTTTCTCTCCACACTTCCATCGGTTGTAGCATTTATAAGAATAGAAACATGAATATTACATTATGCTATTTTCAAAGTTTCATAGACAAAGTTCGTGAATGGATACAGGAAAATTCACAAACTAAAAAGATGATCAAACACAGCTAATTTCTGATCAAAGCCAATACTAAGATTTGATTCAATAAAATGACTTGTGCGAATAGAAAATGAGAAAATGTTTTAATTTTAAAACAGAATTTAAATAGATGGCGACCCTACGGGGATTCGAACCCCGGTTACCGCCGTGAAAGGGCGATGTCCTAGGCCTCTAGACGATAGGGTCGTTTAGAAGATGGCGCTATCTTATTGATCCGCCATCAAAGTGTCAAGTAAGTGAGGAGCGAGTTTGTTCAAAATATAGCAAAACAGTTCAGCGGTTTTCTGAGTATCGTATAAAGCAGAGTGTGCTTCTTTACCATCGAACTCAATTCCAGCCTGAATACACGATTTTGCCAATACTGTTTGACCAAACATGACTGCACTTAAAGTCACCGTATCAAAAACTGAAAAGCTATGAAAAGGATTTTGATTTTTCGTACCTGTACGAGCAATTGCTGCTTTAACAAAACCTAAATCAAAATGAGCATTGTGTCCAACCAGTACTGCATGGGTGCATTGTTGTTGCTTACGGACTTCATTAACCGCTTTAAACATACGTTTAAGGGCGGTTTTTTCATCTTCAGCCATTGCAACACGCATTGGATTAAAAGGATCTATACCAATAAAATCGAGAGAACGACGATCTAGATTTGCACCTTCAAAAGGATTGATATGTGCATGGTGAGCTTCACCAGGAACAAATTTTCCATTTGCATCGTAAATAATTGGAATGCATGCGATTTCTAGCAATGCATCTGTTTCTGCATTAAAACCTGCAGTTTCGACATCGACGACAACGGGTAAAAAACCACGAAAGCGTTGTCCAATTACAGGTTGTGTTTCAGTTGTCACACCTTTCTCCATTGAATGGTTTTTCCTGCATAAAGCGGAATAATATCTTCACCATCCAGATAATCTAAACTTTCAGGAATGACCTGATCTTCTTTAACAAGCGTAATTGTATTGGTATTACGAGGCAAGCCATAGAAGTCTGCACCGAAGTGACTTGCAAAGCCTTCTAAACGTTCAAGCTTACCCACTTGATCAAATGCTTGAGCGTACAGTTCAATCGCCGTAACCGCACTATAACAGCCTGCGCAACCACAAGCATTTTCTTTGGCATTTTTTGAGTGCGGCGCACTGTCTGTACCAAGGAAGAATTTAGGGTTTCCGCTGGTTGCCACTTCTAATAATGTCTGTTGATGAGTCTGACGTTTTAAAATAGGTAAGCAATAGAAATGCGGTTTAATTCCACCGACTAACATGTCGTTACGGTTAAATAATAAATGTTGTGGTGTGATAGTTGCTGCAACATTACGATCATGTTCAAGGACAAAATGAGCAGCTTCACTGGTCGTGATATGTTCTAAAACTAATTTAAGTTTTGGGAATTGCTTTAATAGTGGAGATAAAATCTCATCTAGGAAGCGTTTTTCACGATCAAAAATATCAACATGGTTATGAGTCACTTCACCATGTAATAACAGTGGGACTTGATGTTCTTCAAGTTGCTCAATGACGGCATAAACTTTGCGAATGTCACTGACGCCATTGTCAGAGTTTGTAGTTGCACCAGCAGGATAAAGCTTGATTGCATCGACATGTTGCGATTCTTTAATTTTAACGATTTCAGAAGGTGCGGTATGGTCAGTAAAATAAAGCACCATGCGTGGGTCAAAATGAACCCCTTCAGGAACATGTGCCATAATACGATCACGATAGGCATTTGCTTCATCAACTGTTTTCACTGGTGGCACGAGATTCGGCATACAAATGGCACGTGCAAACTGGTTAGCTAAATCTGGAACTGTACGTTTTAAAGCCAGACCATCACGTAGGTGGGCATGCCAGTCATCTGGCTGAAGTAAGGTAATCGTATTCAAGGCAATTCTTACAAAAAATAAGTTAGATGATAATCGATAAAGACCCAAAATGATAACAACTATTTCAAATCAAATAAGTAAAATTAACTGATGAAAATTAATTTATAGATTAAAATATGTTCAATATATTCATGTTGTTGTCATATTTTTATGCTAATCGGTCAATAATGGCGAAACTCAATCTGTTGTAATATAGCAATTAAAACAAATCGATATTTTTTAGCTAAAAAGCATTTTTATTCACGATAAAAATAAGTAAATTCACGCATCATTTAGACTGAGAGCTATTGCTTATTATTTTAAAAAAATGATAATACAATCATGTAAAGTAAATTCATTCAAAATAATAAAGTATTGACTAAATTTCTTATATAACTAATTAAAAATCTTAATTTTATTTTTAAAAATAAACTTCAGATTAGATCATTACATTTTCAACCATATTTAAAGCATATCAATGGAAATGTAAAGATTTAGGGATAAAGAGTTCAACTTATTTTTGAATGAATACTTGTAAAAATAGTAGGTAGGGCAGGCACCTAAGATATGTGCTTGTTATAGAAAGTTTATTTTTAAAATAAACAAAAACATTCGATGCGCTTGAGAGTTTTTATGGCTAAGTTATTACCAAACATTATATGTGTGATGTGTTTGGTTACACTGAATATTCAGTCTCAGATTTTTGCGACTCAACAGCGAGAAACTGTGGCAAACAAAGGATCAGTTCAAACCAATACCAAATATAATTGGTCTTTGGAAAGTTTGAACCAGTCAAATTGGTCTGAAAAGATAGGTAGAGGGCAATTTCCAGTCTATGCACGTGCGCAAGTTATGCTGAATAACTCACATGCATCACCGGGTCCAATTGATGCCAAAAGTGGCAAAAATTTTCTCAAAGCCATTTCTGCATACCAACAAATACAAGGCTTAGCGATTACAGGTGAATTAAACCAACAAACATGGGATAGCTTGTTAAAAAATCAAAACAAGCCTAGTTTTGGGACTTATACAATCACGGCCGCAGATATAAAAGGTCCTTATGTAAAATCTATTCCACGAAATTACGCCCTTCAAGCCAAGATGCGTGGTTTATATTTCACCCGTGTAACTGAAATGTTAGGTGAAAGATTTCATATAGATGAAGATTTTTTACGACAATTAAATCCGAAAGCCAACTTTAAAAAAGTGGGTGAAACGATAGTGGTTCCAATCGTTCGCAATGATCTACCTGAAGATGTCACGTTAATTATTGCACATAAACCCGCACGTCAACTTTATTTGTTTAATGCTTCAAATCGATTGATTGCATCTTTTCCTGCGACGATTGGTGGATCAGGGACACCATCGCCAAAAGGCACACATAAAGTCATTAAAGTTGCGCCTAATCCTGTTTACGGTTACAACCCGAAGAATTTTGTACAAGGGGGGAATCGTAAGAAATTGGCTTTACCACCTGGGCCAAATGGTCCTGTGGGAAATATGTGGATTGCTTTGAGTAAACCGACGTTTGGTATTCATGGTACACCGAACCCATCTTTGATTTCAAAGACGGCTTCACATGGTTGTATTCGTTTAACCAATTGGGATGCCAATGATTTAGGGCGTAAAGTTCAAATGGGTACAGTGGTTCGGTTTTTAGATTAAATTTGATGGATAATCAATAGATAATCAAACTGATCTTTAACAGGATCAGTTTTGTTGGTTTTAATTGTGTGATTGATGATTCTAAATAGGATTTGTTCTATCTAAAGGTTTTATCTAAAAGTGGAAAACGAGACATAAGAAAAAACCCACTCAATTGAGTGGGTTTTTAGAATTTGGCTCTCCAACCTGGGCTCGAACCAGGGACCTGCGGATTAACAGTCCGTCGCTCTACCGACTGAGCTATTGGAGAATCTGAAACGCATTTTAGGGATGAAAATGCCAAGGGTCAAGGAAAAATTGTTAAATTCGTCATAAAAAAGTCTTAATTGCTAAATATTTGATCATTCATAGAAAATAAAAGCGAATGGCTATAAATGATCTGTCTGGTCTGAATATAAATTTGTTAAGCAGTTATGTTGAACTGATATTCAGCCTAAAAGAGACCGTTTTTTTCTACTATTACTATTGCAATTGTTTAAATATACAAATAAAAAAAGCCCACTGCATCATGAGTGGGCTTTTTAGAATCTGGCTCTTCCACCTGGGCTCGAACCAGGGACCTGCGGATTAACAGTCCGTCGCTCTACCGACTGAGCTATGGAAGAATAGATGGCTCTCCAACCTGGGCTCGAACCAGGGACCTGCGGATTAACAGTCCGTCGCTCTACCGACTGAGCTATTGGAGAATCTGATGCGCATTTTATGGATGAAAGCCAATGTGGTCAAGTGAAATTGTTAGAAAAATGACTTAAATGTTTTTTTATTATCCGATTTAGAAAACTTTGCTTATATATTGATTATTTTTAAAGTTTTATGCTGTTAAGTTGGATATCTTCTATCCAAAATTTCACTGATGTTCAGTGAGGCTCAAGTGTTTTATCACCCAATCAGTAATCACGTTAATTGAATCAAAACATAATGATTAAAAAAATCGCTCTATAAAAGAGCGATTTTAAAATAGGAAAAACTAAAACTGAGTTTAGCTTCTTATTTTTTTATTTCTCAACGCCAGCAGCTTGACCTGCATATTTTGCATTCGCGTAGTCCCAGTTTACTAAGCTTTCTAGGAACGTAGAGATGTATTTAGGACGTGCATTACGGAAGTCGATGTAATAAGCATGCTCCCAAACGTCAATTGTTAATACTGCAACTTTACCATGTGCAAGTGGAGTATCAGCATTTGAAGTTTTCAGAATAGAAAGTTCGCCATTGACTTTGTCAGCCACTAACCAAGCCCAAC
This sequence comes from Acinetobacter rongchengensis, assembly GCF_003611475.1. Taxonomy (GTDB): domain Bacteria; phylum Pseudomonadota; class Gammaproteobacteria; order Pseudomonadales; family Moraxellaceae; genus Acinetobacter; species Acinetobacter rongchengensis. Next base: position 14,365 of record NZ_RAXT01000006.1, read on the forward strand.
CTGAACCAAACTGAGTTGTTGCAGCAGCAGTAAATTCTTCAGCAAATTTTTCATAAGAACCAAAAGCTTCATCGATTTTAGCAGCTAAAGCACCAGTCGCTTTACCACCACCATTTTTCGCCATACAGTTCCAGTAGAATGTGTGGTTCCAAACTTGAGCAGCATTGTTGAAAACACCTGCTTTAGAAGCATCACCAGCAACAGCAGTGATGATTTCTTCTAATTCTTTACCTTCAAGGTCAGTACCTTTGATCAGGTTATTGAGGTTAACAACATAAGTGTTGTGATGTTTGTCATGATGATATTCAAGCGTTTCTTTGCTGATGTGTGGAGCTAGGTCATCATAACCGTATGGAAGCGCAGGTAAAGTAATGGTTGTCATGTTTTAAATTCCTTGCATTTTGCTGGGTTTTAACATTAAGTGGCTTCATTGTAATAGATTCTTCGAGCAATTGTGCAGGATGTTAAATAACAATACACAATTTCTTTCGATTTAATACGTATAAAGAAAATGTTAAAAATCAGTGATTATTTTTGACAAAAATTTTGATCGTATTGTTATGTTCTACAAAACAATCAAAAATTGCCAAGATTAAATCGGATTGTTTAATTCGAAATAACTATACTCAATATTGAACTGTTCTGAAATAGCTTTGGCAAGTCGTTGTACCCCATATCGTTCAGTTGCATGATGTCCACAGGCAAAATAGTGTACATCGAGTTCTTTGGCTTCATAGAATGTACGTTCACTCACTTCCCCTGAAATGAAGGCATCACAGCCCATATCTGCGGCTTTTGTAATGAAATCTTGGGCAGCACCAGTGCAAAAACCAATTTTTTGAATGTTTGATTTTTCTGCATTTAAATGAATTGTTTCAAAACCTAATTTTTCTGTTAAATAATGTTTAAAATCTTCAGGTGTCATAGGATTCTTCAAGTAACCAATATTTCCAATCGGGTTACGTTCACTCGGATCTAAAGCTTCTATTTTTTCTAAAGCTAATATTTCAGCAATTGCCGCATTATTTCCCAGTACTGGATGCGAATCCAAAGGTAAATGATAGCCGACCAAGGAAATATCATTTTTAATTAAAGCTTTAATGCGTTTTCCACGCATTCCAGTGATCGGATAGGCTTCGCCTTTCCAAAAATAGCCATGATGAACCAAGAGTAGATCCGCTTGTTGTGCGATAGCTGCATCAATTGCATCCTGTGAGGCGGTTACCGCACACAGTATTTTTTTGACTTCTGATTGACCTTCGATTTGCAAACCATTGGGAGCATAGTCTTTAAATTCATGAGATTTTAAAGTTTGATCGCACCATTGAATAATTTCTTTTAATAAAGCCATAAATAACCTTAAAACTGCCTTAAACACTTTAAAATATAAAAACACATTTTGAATTGTAACTAAAGCTGAACAAAATTCTTTTTGTTTTTTATGTATCTTTTAAAATTTGCTTTACAATAGATAAATTGCTTTTGCATCAACTAATTAAAAAATTCTAAGAGGAAATAAAAGTGCGCCGTTCATTCGCATGGCTACCGTGGGTATTACTTATCCTCGTCATTATCAGTTTTGTTGTTTGGCAAAAACTCCAGCAACCCAAAGCACCGATTGCTCCCGATGGTGTAAAAATGCCTGCTGAAAAAGTAGAGCCTTTGGTAAATACCTCTAGAACAGGTGGTGTGGTGTCATACAGTGCTGCTGTAAAAGTTGCTGCACCTGCGGTGGTGAATATTTTTACCACTCAGAAAGTAAAACAAAAGCACCCTTTATTAAACGATCCAGCGTTTCGAGAGTTTTTTGGTAATCAGATTCCAGACCAGAACCAAGGTGCAAATGAAAATAGTCTAGGTTCAGGGGTGATTGTTCGTCCAGATGGTTATATCTTGACCAATAATCACGTAATTGCTCAAGCCGATCAAATTGTTGTTGCATTACAAGATGGGCGTCGTGCTGAAGCAAAAGTGATTGGAACGGACCCAGATACTGACTTGGCTGTGATTAAAATTGAACTGACAGAGCTTCCAGTTTTACCGTTTAAATTAAGTGGTAATGAAGTTGGTGATGTTGTTTTAGCAATTGGTAACCCTTTTGGTGTCGGTCAAACGGTAACCCAAGGCATCATTTCTGCAACAGGTCGTTCAGATTTGGGTATCAATACATATGAAGATTTTATCCAAACCGATGCTGCAATTAATCCTGGTAACTCGGGTGGTGCACTGATTGATGTTGCGGGTAATTTGATCGGTGTTAATACTGCAATTTTCTCTCAATCAGGCGGGTCTCTAGGAATTGGTTTTGCAATTCCAGCAAAAATCTGTCAGCAAATTTTAAATTCAATTTTAAAAGATGGGCGTGTAATACGCGGTTGGATGGGCATTAGTTTAGTACCGCCAACTCAAGAAGATGTTTTACAACCTCGTCAAACTGGTGTGGTTGTTGCTGATGTGCTTAGAAATGGTCCTGCGGCCCAAGCTGGAATTAAAGTAGGTGATCGTATTGTCAAAGTAAATCAAGAAGACATTAGCTCTACCTCACATTTAATCAATTATGTAGCATTACAAGCGCCAGATTCGACCATTCAAGTTGAAGTCATGCGTGGTGAACAGAAAGTTGATTTAACTGTGAAAGTAGGGGAACGTAAAGTTCAAAACTCTGATTCACAATATATCCCGTTACCTCAACGTTAATTGTGTTTTAACATTAACAGTTAAATACTAAACGTCAAATTAAAGCCCTAAATCGTGAACTGAACCCTATAAGTAGGATACAACTTATAGGGTTTTTTATTGCCTAGAATTTTTTGTTTAGGCTTAAATATAGTCAAAGATCATCTCGATGGCCAATTGGCACAAGGATTAGGCAATAAGCTATGAATATCTCCAAGTTCTTCATCAATTAATTTGTTATCTTTATTTTTATCTAAGTATATAAATAACTTGATATTTCTATCTTTGCCTTGAAAGCGTTTATCATCCGGCCAAGGGAGTGGATCAAAGTCTTTAACTTTCAAGAACTCTTTAAGCTCAAAAGTTCTATTTTTATTTAAATCATAGCGTTTATGAAATTTATCCCAATCTAAGGAAACAGGATCACAAGAAAAACTATACGAGCTCACCATGGTAAATATGCAAAGAAAAAATATTTTTTTCATCTTTCATTACTCTGTTTTCATGTGCAAAAATTTGGATGGTTAGTTATTTAAAATGAAAAGATTGATTATCCATTCAGTGTAGAACGGAAAGTATAAGTTGAGTATTGGCATTGATTGAATAAACGTGAAGATTTTGTTGCTATGAGTTATGTGGAGTGATTGGATCAATGTGTTATGGAAAGTTGGGCAGGGCAACTCATTATTTTATATAGCATATTTTAGAGAATTGAATGATGCATAAAAAACCAATACCGAAGTACTGGTTTTAGTATTCTAAACTCAAATAGAAGCTTAACTTTGTTGGATACCTGCAACTAACCAATCTTGGTTAGAACCTGCTGGCTTAACAAAGTGCCAAACTTCAGCAAAAGGTTGTGGAAGACTGTTTAAATCTTCACTCACTGTACCTGTAAAACGAACGCTTACAACATACTGTCCATTTTCAGTTGCACTATCTACAACCATTGCATTGAGGTTGGAAAACTCAGCCACATCTTGATCTTGGTTTGCCATAATGTCGCTATACATTGACTGATAAAGATCAGGTGTGAGATAGCGTTGAATTTCAGCAATATTACTCACAGAGTTCATAGACTGAATATGGTTAAAACGCTGACGAGCAACACGTAAGAAAGCAGCAGGTTCACTACCATCAGGAAGCTGGTTACCGCTTTGTGTTGACGCACCAAAAGGAGCTTGTGTTGCAACACCGCCTGCGACTGACTGACCAAAAATATTGGTATTGCTGCTCGCGTTACGTGCAGTTGTATTGGCTTGACCAAATGGTGCATTTGAACCTGTGTTATTCGGTGCATAAGGGTTATTGGTGGCTAATTTTTTTTTTGCACCGAATTTACGGAACAAGAAGAAAGCTGCACCCGCAATAAGAATTAACCAAATCCAACCTGGAATACCGCCTTTTTCCTCTTGCTTCGCCAATTCAGCATCGCTCATTTGAGCTTGGTTATTTGCATTATTGTCATCAGCCATCGCATTGGCTGCAACTGCACCCACAGCAGCACCTGCAACACCAGCAGCAACCATTTTACCTACACCAGAACCTGATTTTTGTTGACTGGTTTGAGTCGGTTGTTGAGCAGGCGTAACTTGTCGAGGTTGAGAATAAGATTGACTTGAACTCGAAGAACGGCTCATGCCATGGCTTTTGCCACCACCTGCACGTTTAGCTTCGGCTAAAGGAGCTACAGCCAAAGTTGCCATTAAAATACCTGCGATCAAGCCGCGCTGTCGGACTTCCATAGAAATTTCCTATTTAACAAAGCAATTGATGAATATGATTTAAACAACTAAATTTGGTTGTTATCATTTCTCTATTTATGCAGTCTTTTGTATAAAATTTCAATGTTTTTAGGATTTATTTGAGCATAAATTCACATAAACATAACGAAACTTTTATTTGCTGAAATGGGCAGGAAAATATTTTTATAATTTATTGAAAATATAAAATAATCTTTAAAATGTTGATTTTATCATATCAATCAAATTATGCATTTATATGCCGTTTTAGTCTCTAAACAAGTACTTCATATTCTCATAAAAAATGACACCTGCATTAAATCATGGTGTATTTGAGGAATTCTCTTTTTTTTGATCAAATTAAAACTCAATTTAATCATTAGGTTGTTTTATATGCAATCATGTTGAACTGATGATGTATATGAGAGCTTGTTGAAGCTCCTCCTTGGAAGAGAAATGCTTCAACGGATGGATGGTGTGATCGGCTTTAACCAACTTCGTCACTGAGTTGCATTGCTTCAGTTAGTGCTTCGTGTAAACGTGCTACAGAAATAATTTGAACACCTGCAATGGGTTTTTGTGGTGCATTGCCTCTAGGTACAATGATGTATTTAAAACCATGTTTAATGGCTTCTTTCAGTCGTTCTTGACCATTTGGCACAGGACGAATCTCACCTGATAATCCCACTTCACCAAAAACTGCAAGTTGTTGAGGTAGCGCTTTGGATCTCAAACTAGATGCGCATGCTAGAAGGACAGCTAAATCTGAACCTGTTTCTGTAATTTTCAAACCGCCTACAACATTGACATAAACATCTTGACCTGAAGTTTGCACACCACCATGACGATGCATTACCGCGAGCAGCATATTTAAACGGTTTTGTTCTAAACCCAGTGCAACTCGGCGAGGTTGGCCGTGGGCATCATCCACCAAAGCTTGGACTTCAACCAAAAGTGGACGTGTACCTTCACGACTAATCATGACCACTGAGCCAGGAATCGCTTCATCATAACGGCTCAGGAAAATCGCAGAAGGATTGGCAACTTCTTTCAGTCCTTTATCTGTCATACCAAAGACACCCAGTTCATTCACCGCACCAAAACGGTTTTTAACTGCTCGAATCATGCGGTAACGTGAGTCAGACTGTCCTTCAAAATAAAGGACGCAATCCACCATATGTTCTAGTACACGGGGGCCAGCCAGTGAACCTTCTTTGGTTACATGACCAACAATAAATAATGCTGTACCACTATTTTTAGCGAAACGAGTGAGTAGGGCGGCAGATTCACGAATTTGTGACACACCACCTGGCGCAGATTGTAAGGTTTCTGTGTAAAGCGTTTGGATCGAATCTAATATGGCAACAGCAGGACGAATTTGGGCAAGTGTATCGCAAATACGCTCAACACAAGTTTCCGCCATGACTTGAAGTTTGTCTGTCGGTAAATCTAGGCGGTTGGCTCGTAATGCGACTTGGGAAAGAGATTCCTCACCTGTAACGTAGAGTGCTGAACTGTTGCCAGCAGCCATATGTGTTGCAGTTTGCAACAGAATCGTCGATTTACCAATCCCGGGATCACCGCCGATTAAAACTACAGAACCTGTCACCAAACCACCACCAAGAACACGGTCAAACTCACCAATACCTGTGGCTAAGCGTGTTTCATTTGAAACAGTGATTTTGTTGAGTGTTGTTACATTGGCTGCCTGTCCTGCATAACCGCCCCCCATGGCTTTGGCACGATGAGCCACCACGGGTTCAATGCGAACTTCTGTTAAGCTATTCCATTCACCACAGTCTGAACATTGACCTGACCATTTAGGATGATCTGTTCCACATTGTTCACAACGATAAACAGTTTTAACTTTTGCCATAATAATTTTTCGAAAAATTGAGGTGATTGAATTGATTGTTGGACTATACAGCATCATATAAAAAGATGAACAGACCTCAAACAAAAAGAGCTGCATGAAAGCAGCTCTTGGATGTGGCAAGTTCATAAATTAATATAATTCGCCTGATTTACGCTTTGCTAAGAAGTCTTTGGTTTCTTTGACAATTACTGTTGAAAGTAACAGTAAGGCAATTAAGTTCGGAATGGCCATTAAACCATTGAAGGTATCTGCAAATAACCATACTAAGTCAAGTGTTGCAATCGTTCCTATAAAGACTGTCAGAATGTAAATGATCCGATAAAGAAGGACAAACTTTTCTCCGAATAAATAAGTCGCACATTTTTCGCCGTAATAACACCAACCTAGAATGGTGGAATATGCAAAGAAAATAATCCCTAAGGTGACTACCCATCCGCCTACACCAGGAAGTAAGCGATCAAAAATATGTGTGGTCAGTACCGCTCCCGTTTCAGTTCCAAAACTATTCCCCGCAGTCAGATAGCCCATGACTAAAACAATACCTGTAATACTACAAACAATGATGGTGTCAATAAATGTACCTGTCATTGAAACCAAGCCTTGGCGTACAGGATGATCGGTCTTTGCAGCGGCAGCAGCAATAGGTGCAGAACCCATACCTGCTTCATTTGAAAATACACCACGTGCCACACCGTAACGAATGACAGCCCCAATTGCACCACCAGCAACGGCTTGCCCAGTAAATGCATCAACAAAGATCAATTTAAGTGCAGGAACGATCAGCTCAATGTTAGAGAGGATAATCGCTAAACCACCCAAAACATAACCGATGGCCATAATAGGCACAATAAAAGATGAAGCTTTTGCGATCGATTTAATCCCACCTAAAATCACTAAAGCTGAAAATACAGTAATGATGACACCAGTTACCCAAGTTTCGATGCCCATACTGTTTTGTACAGCAAGTGCCACAGTGTTTGACTGTACAGAACTACCAATACCAAATGAGGCGATTGTTCCGAATAAAGCGAACAATATTGCTAGCCATTTCCACTTTAAGCCGTGTTCAATGTAATACATTGGACCACCAGATTTTTGGCCATTTTCATTGGTAATACGGTATTTTACAGCGAGAACACCTTCTCCATATTTGGTTGCCATACCCACTAAAGCAGTCATCCACATCCAGAATACAGCTCCTGGGCCACCTAGTACGCAAGCTGTTGCTACACCTGCGATATTACCTGTACCAATGGTTGCAGAAAGTGCAGTCATGAGTGCAGCGAAGTGTGAAATATCTCCTTCATGGCTTTTGGCTTTATCATGTTTGCCAAAAACTTGCTTAAAGGCGAAAGGTAAAAGGCGGAATTGTAAAAACATCAGTCTAAAGGTGAGGAAGACACCAGTACCGACCAACAGTACAAGCATGTAGGGTCCCCAGACCCAACCACTGAGTGTTTCCATGATTGATTGAATATTTTCGATCATAAGCTTCTTCTTTTTTATCCATTTTATTTACATAACATGCTGTTTAAATAAGCAATTGTCATGCCATCCATATTCTAGAGATATAAAGTTCAGATCAGCGTTTTGCCTTATGGATCATCATGGTCTATCATGCCCAATTGAACTTTAGTATAGTTTTTTTCAATGTATCTCTTTTGTGACATAGATTTATCTGAGATACAAGCTTCATATTTGCTTATTTTATATTTTTTTAAAATTATCTTAATACTTGATTTTTAGAATAATTAATTTTTTTTGGTATAAAATACAGTCAATTATTGTAAATTCAATGTTTTGGGTGCAGCGTCTTTAGTTTGGCTAATAAACTGTTTAGTAAAATTTTTCTTTTTATTTTTTTTGAAAATTAAGATAATTTTAACGTGAATAGATACATAGTTGAAATTTATAATGCAACAAGGAAATACGACACAACACAGTAAGGATGGGGAGCTTTCGAGAAGTTTATCGAATCGCCATCTTCAATTGATTGCAATTGGTGGTGCAATTGGTACAGGGTTATTCATGGGTTCGGGGAAGACCATTAGTCTTGCTGGGCCTTCAATATTATTTATTTATATGATTATTGGTTTGATGGTGTTTTTCGTCATGCGTGCGCTTGGTGAATTATTACTATCAAATTTGCAATACAAATCATTTATCGATTTTTCAACAGATTTAATTGGCCCTTGGGCGGGTTATTTTGTTGGATGGACATATTGGTTGTGTTGGATCACGATTGGTATCGCTGACTTATCTGCCATTATTTACTATTTACAGTTCTTTAATAATGGTGTGCCCTTTACGCCAACTGAAGGTGCAATGATTAGTGTTGCAGCCATTTTCTTTATTATGGGGTTGAATTTAGTTACTGTAAAATTGTTTGGTGAGCTTGAGTTTTGGTTTGCCTTGATCAAAATCATTGCCATTGTGGTTCTAATTTTGGTCGGTCTGTGGATGATTTTTACAGGCTTTACATCTACTACAGGACAAGTTGCTTCATTTACTCATTTATGGGACAACGGTGGTATGTTCCCGAAAGGTTTTGAAGGTTTTTTGGCTGGCTTCCAGATTGCGATCTTTGCCTTTGTTGGTGTTGAGTTGGTCGGTACAACAGCAGCGGAAACGAAAGATCCTGAGAAAAACTTACCTAAAGCAGTTAACTCAATTCCTATTCGTATCATTTTCTTCTATGTTTTGGCATTGGTGATCGTGATGTCAGTAACGCCGTGGAATATGATTGACCCTAAAGTGAGTCCATTCGTAAACCTATTTAGTCAAGCAGGTATTGCTGCTGCGGCAATCATCATGAACTTGGTGGTGCTTTCTTCAGTCATGTCATCTATGAACAGTGGCGTGTTTTCAACAAGCCGTATGTTGTTTGGTTTATCTCGTGAAGATCAAGCGCCAAAATCATTTGGTTTATTGAATAGACGTGCAGTTCCTGCAAATGCACTTTATTTCTCTGGTGTGTGTTTATTGGGTGGTGCGGCACTCCAGTATTTCGTTCCAAATACAGTTGAAGCGTTTACTTTAGCAACAACACTTTCAACAATCTTGTTCATTTTGGTATGGTTGATTATTTTATGGAGCTATTTGGTGTACTACAAAACACGCCCAGAGCTACATGCAAAATCAGTATTTAAATTACCAGGTGGACCATTTACTTGTTATGTTGTAATGGCTTTCTTTATTGGGACAATTGGTATTCTTGCTTTAGAACCAGACACACTTAAGTCTTTGATGGTCAGCCCAATTTGGTTAATTATCCTTGCGATTGGTTATTTCTGTTTCTATAAGAAAAAACAGTAATTAGCTATTTCAAAGATTCTCATAAGAAAACGCCAGTGATTCGCTGGCGTTTTTTTTATTCTCGTTCTAAGCTCTACGCTTTGATACTTTGGTTTTTAGTCAATGTTTTATGATCTATAAACAAGGTATACTGACGAAAATTTTAGAAATAGGTGAACAGATGCGTTTAGTTATTTGTAGCATCGGTTTGGTTTTAGGTAGCGTAACGTTGATCGGCTGCGGACAATCGGGTGACTTACAGTTAGCCAATAGTCCTGATTATGATAAACGAGCGAAATATTTGTTGTACTCGAAAGAGGAAAGCAAAACCGTTCAAACTGAGCAAAAAGTGAAAGCTCAATTGGATGTCGCAGATCAATCTGTACCTGCATCTCAAACGAATTCAAACTAAACCCAATTAAACTTTCATTGAAAGGATACATTCATGAGTTTTTCCCGTATTGATGGGGTATTGCATGCAGAGCAATGTTCTTTAGAGCAACTTGCACAGCAATATGGCACACCACTTTATGTCTATTCAAAAGCGACATTTGAAAAACATTATTTGGATATGGATAAGGCATTTAGCTTTATCGATCATCAAATTTGTTTTGCGGTGAAGTCAAACTCAAATCTTGCAGTCTTGAATGTATTGGCAAAATTAGGTTCAGGTTTTGATATCGTGACAGGTGGAGAGCTTGCACGTGTTTTAGCTGCTGGTGGAGATCCATCAAAAATTGTATTCTCGGGTTTGGGCAAACAAGAAGCTGACATTCAAAAAGCATTGGAAGTGGGTATTGCTTGTTTTAATGTTGAATCATATGCAGAACTTGATCGTATTCAAAAAGTTGCAGCGCAGCTTGGTAAAAAAGCACCTATTTCTTTACGTGTAAACCCTGATGTGGATGCCAAAACGCATCCTTATATTTCAACAGGTTTAAAAGAAAATAAATTTGGTATTCCGTCAGATGTCGTCTTTGAAACTTATCAATATGCAGCGTCATTACCAAATTTAGATGTGGTGGGAATTGATTGCCATATTGGTTCACAACTGACTGAAACGCAGCCTTTTGTGGATGCACTTGATCGTGTTATCAGCATGATTGAACAATTAAAAGCACTCGGCATCAACCTACAACACATCGACATTGGCGGTGGTTTAGGTGTGACGTATAAAGATGAAGTTCCGCCAACTGTTGCTGAATATGCTGAAGCAATGCGTCCAGCTTTAGAAAAATTGGGTCTTAAAGTATATATGGAACCAGGTCGTAGTATTTCTGCAAATGCAGGCGTATTGTTGACGAAGGTCGATTTTTTGAAACCAACAACGTATCGTAACTTTGCGCTAATTGACGCTGCGATGAATGATTTGATACGTCCAGCACTTTATGAAGCGTGGATGGATATTCAAGAAGTAACTTCACGTACAGACGTTGAAAAGCAAACTTGGGATTTGGTTGGACCGATTTGTGAGTCTGCTGACTTTTTAGGTAAAGAGCGTGAGCTTGCGATTAAAGAAAATGATTATCTTGCTGTCTTGGGTGCAGGGGCGTATGGTTTTGTGATGAGTTCGAACTACAATACCCGTGGTCGTGCAGCAGAAGTGATGGTGGATGCTGATCAATCTCACTTGATTCGTGAACGTGAAACGATTGAATCACTTTGGAAAAATGAACGTTTATTGCCTTAAGGAGTAATTTTAGATGTTATTAGAATTTACCAAAATGCATGGCTTGGGCAATGACTTTATGGTTGTTGACTTGATTAGCCAACGTGCTTTTTTTGATGCAATGACCATTCGCCGTTTGGCTGACCGTCACTTCGGAATTGGTTTTGACCAACTACTGATTGTTGAAGCACCTGATTTTCCAAATGTAGATTTTAAATATCGTATTTTCAATGCAGATGGTTCTGAAGTTGAGCAATGCGGTAATGGGGTACGTTGTTTTGCACAATTTGTACACTCACGTCAGTTGACCAATAAAAAACGTTTTAAAGTACAAACCAGTGCAGGGATTGTAGAACCTGAATTGGGTGAAAATGGTTGGGTTCGAGTCAATATGGGCTACCCTAAATTTTTACCGAATGAAATTCCGTTTATTGCAGATGAACCTGAAGCCCTGTATGACATTGCTTTAGCCGACGATCAGCAATTAACAATTGATGTAGTGAATATGGGGAATCCACATGCTGTGACGATTGTTTCAGATGTGTTGACCGCAGATGTAGCGAAAATCGGTCCGCAAGTTGAATCACATGAACGTTTTCCGCAACGTGTTAATGCTGGTTTTATGCAAATTATTGATGAAAAACATGCGCGTTTACGTGTATTTGAACGTGGCGTAGGGGAAACCATGGCCTGTGGTACAGGTGCATGTGCAGCAGCAGTTTCTGGAATACGCCGTGGTTTATTGTCTGATAAGGTGGAAATTGAGCTGGCTGGTGGTAAGTTGCATATTGAATGGAAAGAGGGCGATGTGGTGTGGATGACCGGCCCAACGGCCACAGTTTATGAAGGTCGTTTAGATTTAAGGTATTTTCAGGGGTAACTGAAAATACAAAGAAAGGTTCTGAATTCGGAACCTTTTTTATTAGTGATTGGTATGTTTCTGACAATAATGAATATTTTAAAGATTATTGTACACATTAACATTAGGCTTGTTGCATAAGTCGAGTTGTGATGAATATTTATTACAATGGAAGTCACTTCTCTTTTATAAAGAATGAGCGTTATTACGCCTGAGAGCGAGGGGATTTTCATTATTAATTTTGCTGCTATTTTTTGACTTATTTAAAATATTTATTAATATATTTCAAAAGCTTAAAATATAATTGTATTGATGATAATGCTTAGAGAAATTATAATTTAATGATACCCAATCATTGGTCAATCGGTAAATATTGCTAAATTTAAATTTTTTCTTTAGTTCTATTATGATCAAATTAAAGAATAGCTTTATTTTTGTTAGACTATTTAAAGATGTATTTATTTATATGATGTAGGAGGGCTTTATGCAGTATGGTGCAATGCAATTGCTCTCCATGTGGATTAAAGATCGTAAAATTCAAAATCAGTCTGAGCATACTTTAGATGCTTATTTTCGTGATGTGTCTAATTTTATTGATTTTTGCTATGAGAAAAAACTTGAATTAAAACAAATCGAAACTTCAGATTTAAGAGAATATATTGCGTATCGTGTAGAAAAAGATCAACTCAGTTCTACCAGTTTGCAACGTCATTTGACTTCGATTCGTCAATTTATGAAATGGGCGGAGCAAGGAAATTATTTAGACATCAATCCAGCAGATGATTTTCAGCTGAAAAGACAACCCCGACCATTGCCAGGTATGATTGATATTGAAACTGTGAATCTAATCATGGATCAAGCTGAACCTGAAAAACCGATTGAAAAACAATTATGGATACGTGATAAAGCTATTCTCGAATTGCTCTATTCAAGTGGCTTACGCTTAGCGGAAATTCAAGGATTGACCATTCGTGATATTGATTTTAATCGGCATTTATTAAGGATTACGGGGAAAGGCAACAAAACAAGAATTGTGCCTTTTGGTTCTAAAGCAAGAGATAGCTTAATAGAATGGTTGAAAATTTATCGGATTTGGCAAGGAGAGTTTAGCCCGCAGTCCTATGTATTTATTACTCAGCGGGGCAATAATATTACACCGCGTCAAATCGAAAATCGTGTGAAATATCAGGCGTTGCGCGCAGGTGTAAATGTAGACTTACATCCACATTTGCTTAGACATTGTTTTGCCAGTCATATGCTGTCAAATAGTGGTGATTTACGTGCTGTTCAAGAAATGCTCGGTCATAGTAATCTAAGCACTACGCAGATTTATACGCATATTGATTTTGATCGTCTTGCTCAGGTTTATGATCAAGCGCATCCAAGAGCGCAAAAAAATTAAACCTATAACAAAAAAACGATCTTATATTTAGACACACTTAACATACATCTGCGTTCATTTGTGATAGGACTGGAGTGATTTATCCACTATACAAAAAATACTGATGCATAGTAATCTAAGCTTAATCATCATTTATTATATGTTGATTTAAATTGTTTCAATCAACAAAAGTCTATGATCAGATCCACCTAAGAGCATAAAAATGAAAGAACAGCAGAAAAATATGTTATCGCTTAATCAAGCGGCATTTACACAATGTACTGTTTATATTGATGGAATTCTAAAAGAATATCAGTCAGTTATCGGTAGAGATTATCAAGGTTATTTAAACCATTGTAAGCGTGTTGCTGCCTGTTGTTTGATTTTATGCCAAGATCAGCGTCAAGAGGTCTGTGAAAAAATAGCAATAGCAGTTGCTTTTCATGATATTGGTATTTGGACAGCGAAAACAATTGATTACATTGAACCGTCTGTTGAAGAAATGCACAAATATTTGACTTCGAATCAGTTATTAGATTGGCAAGAAGAAATAACATTAATGATCTCAGAACATCATAAGTTGACCATCACCAAATGTTTAGAATATCCATTGGTTGAACATTTTAGACAAGCTGATTATGCCGATTTTTCATTCGGTTTTATACGTTCGGGTATTCCCATGAGTGAATTTAAAAAACTTACCCAACAATTTCCAAATGCAGGTTTTCATAAGGCATTAATGGCTTTGGGAGTAAAACGATTATTTAAAAAACCTTGGAGTCCATTGCCGATGTTCAAGTGGTAGTGATCTTTGTTTATTTTCTAGGCGAAATAGATTTACACAAGCTAAGTTTTTTGAACAAGTACAATGTTTAGTTATTTGTTTAATTATTGCTGATTTGTGCAATACATTAAGAATCAAAGATTGCTTTTTGAGTTTAACTCTCGCAACAAGTCATGTTTGTTTATTTTAAAAATGAATATCGCTTAGAAACAATTCAAAGAGAAAAAATCCAAAAGGCTAATTGTTTTTAAAGAAGCTCTGTTGTATATCTAATTTCGCATGAATAAAAATGCTTTCTATTGATTCAATTTTTTAAAATTTTAGGTTTTTCAATGATTTCGGAACTTGAACAAAAATATAAGCAACTCACAGAAGCTCAAAAAGAAATTTTTAGCGGCTATGGATTACGACAAGTTAAACATTTTGTTGAATTTAGCTTACCGAAAATTGAAGCGACATTACCAGAGAAAGGAAAAGTCTTGGGTATCAATGCTGAAGGTAAGGTACAAGCCATAAACACAGAAACCAAACAAGTCTATTTGTGGATTTCAGATCAACAATGGCAAGCTGCTCAAATAGCCTCAAATCATGTTGACTTAAAAGAGGATTTTCTTGAAGTCTGGAAGATTTTTGATTTAGAAAATCAAGACTTAATTGAACTCAGCCATGTTCACCGTGACTTTTTAGACACTAAACTTAGTTCTTAGTTAAAGATATTCATTGAATTTTTGGGTGAATTGATAAATGAAGCTCGAAAAGCTTATTGCTTGATTGTGTAGACAGTAAATACTTTATTTAGTGGTATTTACTGTTTGACAATATGTTCGTTGAGTTATTCGATAAAGCACATGGCAAGCCAATGAATGTGTAGCTTCAAGTCTTGGATGATTAAATTCTGAAATTAATTGCATGTTTAAGCGTTGCATGACTTTTTGCGAAGGGATATTTAATTTCGTCGTAAATGATACAACATCTTTAAGGGCTAGCTGCTCAAAAGCAAATTGTAAACAAATTTGAGCGGCTTCGGTCGCATAACCCTGATGCCAATATTGTTTTGCTAATCTCCAACCAATTTCTACACAGGGCGAAAAGTCGAATTGTGTAGGTTGGCTCTGTAATCCAACAAAACCAATAAATTGATGATTTTCTTTTAATTCTACAGCCCAAAATCCCCAACCAGTTGTTGAAATTATATTTTGGAATTTAGATGCCAATAGATCACTTTCATGCCGTGTCAACACACAAGGGAAGTACCGCATCACGTCAATATCTGAATTTAAAGCATAAAATTCCTGAAAATCAGCATCTTTCCATTGTCTCAAAATTAATCTTGGCGTTTCCAATTGAATTACTGAATGAAAATCTTTCATCACAATTTTCCAAAACTACTTTTTACGGTTTATAAGACGATTAAGTTATAAATCTTCAAGCGGGAGTTGAAAACTTTGTTTAATAATTTGACTAGGCACATCAGTTTTAACACTGGTGATACCGTTCTTCTTAGTCAGATGTGTGGACTGAAATTTTCGGTAACTTTCTAAATCGGGGACGACCACTTTTAACATCGCATCACATTCACCCAAAATAATATAGCACTCCATGACTTGCGGTAGTTCTTTCATCGCTTCAATAAATAGGTCAATGGTTTCAGCATCTTGTCCTAACAGCCAGATTCTTGAAAATAAAATCAATTGAAAACCAATTTTTTGAGGGTCAACAACAGTGGTGTAGTTTTGAATAACATTGGCTTCTTCCAATAATCTAACCCGTCTTAAACAAGAAGAAGGCGATAGCCCAATCTCACGGGCTAAATCGTTATTCTGAATTCGACCATTGGCTTGTAAAGCACGAATGATATTTTTATCAATACGATCTAGCTTAATTAAAATTGTCTTTGATGAAATTTTCATAAATTAGAATTTAATTCGAAAAATGATCAATATTATAGAACATTTGCAATCCTATTTTAAGGGTTTTGAAAGATACTATTTTCTTCCCTCCAACAGTACAGAAAGGAAATGAAAATGTCTGTATTTGCACTTTTTGCCTTAACGGTATTGCCGTTAATTTTCACACCAGGACCAGATATGTTATTTATCCTGTCACAAGTGATGGGTAAAGATGCGAAAGCAGGTATGATGGCAACAATCGGTATTTGTTCAGGATATTTAGTGCATTCAATCTTGGTTGCACTTGGGATTGCTGCAATTATTGTTTCTTTTCCTGTTTTATTTGAAACCATTCGTTATCTTGGAATTGCTTATTTATTGTATTTGGCATTTCATTTAATCAAGTCGGTATTTCATTCAAAACAAGTGAAAATAGAACAGAAAATTTCAGCACAACCGATTCGCAAAGGTTTTTTAACAGCCTTATTAAACCCGAAAGGCATGCTGATCTATTTTGCAATTCTTCCTCAGTTTATTGATAAGTCAGGAAATACAGTTGCCCAAGGTTTGATTTTATCATTCATTTTCATCGGCCTAATTTTTGTTATTTATTGTGGTTTGAGCCTGGTTTTTGCCAAAATTTCACAAAAAACAGGTATAGATGAACGTAAGCAAAAATGGATTGATGCAGGTTCAGGCTCTCTTTTGGCTTTGGCTGCGACTTGGTTAGTCGTCAACTAAGCTATAAGTAACCCTCATTGATCAATTGTACTCAATGATTTTCAGTAAGCATAAGCTTAAAACTTATGCTTACTTTTCATTATTTAGACTTAGATGTTGCTTAAAAAAATTCAAAGTTACAATTTTTAATAATAAAGTTAACCCATTATTTTTCTCAATCTATCTTTAATGACAAATTTAAGTAAAAAAAAGCAAACAACATAGAGACGTTATTTTCCTGTTCCATTTTTTATTTTTACCTATAAAATTCAACGCTACTGACTTTAATTGATAGAAAATATATTTAGAATCAAATATTAAAATCTGTTTAAATATAGCCCGAAATGGGGCGTTAGCATTGTTACATTTTTTTTATGAACTGTCCGTTCAACGATTTTTACGCTTTTTTACAGCTGTTTTGTGAATTGTGACTTGACCGAAATGCCAATCACATTGCAAGATAGGACACCTAAAAATTTTAAATGAAGCGTTATTATAACACTTCTTAACATTTACTTTTGCTAAAACAGCCGAGGATTACATGAAGGCTCTTGTTGCTGTAAAACGTGTGGTTGATGCCAACGTTAAAGTTCGCGTTAAACCGGACAATAGTGGGGTAGACCTTACTAACGTTAAAATGTCAATTAACCCATTTTGTGAAATCGCGGTGGAAGAAGCGGTTCGCTTAAAAGAAAAAGGAACAGTTTCAGAAATTGTTGTTGTTTCTGTTGGTCCTAAAGAAGCGCAAGAACAAATCCGTTCTGCAATGGCTTTGGGTGCAGACCGCGGTATCTTGGTTGAAACGACTGATGAAATTGGTGCTTTAGAAGTTGCTAAAATTCTGAAAGGTGTAGTTGAACAAGAACAACCACAACTTATCCTTTTAGGTAAGCAAGCGATCGATGATGACTCTAATCAAGTAGGTCAAATGCTTGGTGCATTATTGAATGCAGGTCAAGGTACTTTTGCTTCTGTTGTAACAGTAAATGGCGACAAAGTTCAAGTGACTCGTGAAGTAGATGGCGGTTTACAAACTGTTGAACTGAACACTCCAGCGATTATTACGACTGACTTACGTTTGAACGAGCCACGTTATGCTGCGCTTCCAAACATTATGAAAGCACGTAAAAAACCGCTTGAAACGAAAACTCCTGCAGATTATGGCGTTTCGGCAACTTCTAAACTTAAAACAGTTAAAGTTGAACCACCTGCAGAGCGTAAAGCTGGTGTACAAGTGAAGTCTGTAGATGAACTTGTTGAAAAACTTAAAAATGAAGCGAAAGTGATCTAATACAGAAGGATAAAATCATGAGTATTTTAGTTATCGCTGAGCACGACAATAAGACACTTAACGGTGCAACTTTAAACGTTGTTGCTGCAGCTCAAAAAATCGGTGGTGATATCACTGTATTGGTTGCAGGTTCTGGTGCTCAAGCAGTAGCTGACGCTGCTGCAAAAGTTGCTGGTGTAAGCAAAGTATTACTTGCTGATGATGCTGCTTATGCAAATCAATTGGCTGAAAATGTAGCTAAATTAGTTGCAGAGCTTGGCAAAGGCTATACACATATCCTTGCTGCTTCTACAACAACTGGTAAGAACATTCTTCCACGTGCTGCTGCACTTTTAGACGTAAGCATGATCACTGACATCATTGCTGTTGAAGGTCCTAAAACTTTCAAACGTCCTATCTATGCGGGTAACGCAATTGCGACAGTTCAATCTGACGAACCAATTGTTGTTGCAACTGTACGTGGTACTGCATTTGATCCAGTTGCTGCTGAAGGTGGTTCTGCTGCGATCGAAGCTGTTGCTTCTACAGGTGATGCTGGTATTTCTAAGTTCATTTCTGAAGAAATCGTGAAATCAGAACGTCCAGAATTAACAGCGGCTCGTATTGTTGTATCTGGTGGTCGTGGTGTAGGTTCTGGTGAAAACTACCATAAAGTACTTGATCCACTTGCTGACAAGCTTGGTGCTGCTCAAGGTGCTTCACGTGCTGCGGTAGATGCTGGCTTCGTTCCAAACGATATGCAAGTTGGTCAAACTGGTAAAATCGTTGCACCTGACCTATACATCGCTGTAGGTATTTCTGGTGCGATTCAGCACTTGGCTGGTATGAAGGATTCTAAAGTGATCGTAGCGATCAACAAAGATGAAGAAGCGCCAATCAATGCTGTTGCTGACTACTGGTTAGTGGGTGATTTGAATACTGTTGTTCCAGAATTGGTTTCTAAGCTTTAATTCTCGAATTAAGTTTCAAAAAACGCTCCGAAAGGGGCGTTTTTTACATGTGGGAGAAGACAATTGGTATTTGCTTTGTTATAACAATTAAAAGTATGAATGATTAAAAACTATGAAAAAGTTGTCACAAGTTTTTAAAGACCCGTTATATTTCAGATTTTGTTGTTGCTTTTCTGGTGCATTGATATTCGCATTGGGGGGATTATTAGCTTACTTATGTTATATCGAATTAAGTCAATTTATTTGGGTCATTCCATGTTTACTCATCTCTTTGCTGATAATGATTGTAGGATTGATTACTTTTTTATTTACTTTTGCAGATGAGAAAGATTTAGTTGACGGAAATTTTATTTTTTTGGGTCCTGGCTTAGCCACTGATTTCCTTTTATTATTCATACAAATTGGATTATTTATATCTGTTGGTTTTATATCATTAATTTTGACTTTATTGATACGTCTATTTATTCCTTTAGAGATAAAAACTGAAAATGACGATGTTAAAGAGTAAACTAAACAGTGTTATGTTTACACTGATAAATTGAAGATATAAATATTTTGAGTAAATGTTTTAAATTTTAATTTGATCAAAAATATTCAGATCAACTTTGCTTTTTTAAAAATAAATTTGCAAGGAAAGTAATTCGAATAAAGTCAGTTATGTTGTTGAAAATCTATACAAAATAAAGTTGATGTTTGTTGATAAAACATAACGATTCTACGCGCAAAAATGTATAGTTTATGCTATACTTTTTGGCTGTATTTTCGGATTTTAGCTCAGTCATTTTGAGTTAATTCTTTGCAAGATTGATTATATAAATGAGCAGTTGCAGTTGGCGCTGTTTGTAATAAGGAGTATGCATGAGCGTATCGGAAATTAGACCGATTGCCATTGAGGATGAACTAAAAAGCTCATATCTCGATTATGCTATGAGTGTTATTGTATCTCGTGCATTACCAGACGTGAGAGACGGTTTAAAACCGGTTCATCGTCGTGTGCTGTTCGCTATGCACGAATTAGGTAATGACTATAACAAAGCTTATAAAAAATCTGCACGTGTTGTCGGTGACGTAATCGGTAAATATCACCCACATGGTGATTTTGCTGTTTATGAAACCATTGTACGTATGGCACAAGATTTTAGTCTACGTTATCAGTTGGTTGATGGTCAGGGTAACTTCGGTTCAGTCGATGGCGATAGCGCGGCAGCAATGCGTTATACCGAAGTACGTATGCGTAAACTGACCCATGAAATGCTGGCTGACTTAGAAAAAGATACAGTTGAATGGGAAGATAACTACGACGGTTCTGAGCGTATTCCTCAGGTTATGCCGACACGTATTCCAAATTTATTGATCAATGGTGTGACAGGTATTGCAGTTGGTATGGCAACCAACATGGCACCGCACAACATGACAGAAGTGGTCAATGCATGTTTGGCTTATGCAAATAATCCAAATATTTCAATCGAAGGATTGATGGAACATATTTCTGGTCCAGACTTCCCTACAGGCGGTATTATTTATGGTAAATCAGGAATTGTAGATGCTTACCGTACAGGTAAAGGGCGTTTACATATTCGTGGTAAGTACCATATAGAAGAAGATCAAAAAACAGGTCGCAGTACCATTGTATTTACTGAGATTCCTTATCAAGTCAATAAAGCAAAAACCATTGAACGTATTGCTGAATTGGTCAAAGAGAAAAAACTTGAAGGAATTTCAGAGCTTCGTGATGAGTCTGATAAAGAAGGGATGCGTATTGCAATTGACTTAAAGCGTGGTGAAAACGCTGAAGTGATTGTCAATAATTTGTTCCTAAATACTCAACTTGAGAACTCATTCAGCATCAATATGGTTTGTCTTGATAATGGACAACCTAAGCTAATGAATTTGAAAGATATCATTGCTGCGTTTATTCGTCACCGCCAAGAAGTCGTGACGCGTCGCACAATGTTTGAATTACGCAAAGCACGTGAACGTGGTCATATTTTAGAAGGTTTGACCGTTGCTTTAGCGAATATTGATGACATTATTGAAACCATCAAAACATCGGCGAATCCTACTGAAGCACGTGAACGTCTACTTGCTGGTGAATGGGCAGGTGGAAATGTAGTTGCATTGCTTGAAAAGGCAGGCGCAATTTCAGTTCGTCCTGATGAAATTGAAGGTGAAGATCCGAATCGCCCATTTGGTTTAGATGGATTGGTTTACCGTTTATCACCTGCACAAGTGGGTGCGATTTTAGAATTACGTTTACATCGTTTAACAGGCCTTGAGCAAGATAAACTACAAGCTGAATATTCTGAAATTTTAGCGCAGATTGCTGAATTAACAGCAATTCTCAATGATTTTAACCTATTGATGAATGTCATTCGTGAAGAGCTTGCATTGATCTTGCAGCAATATGGCGATGCACGTAAAACTGAAATTGTAGAATCACGTATTGATTTTTCACGTGAAGATTTAATTCCAGAAGAGCAAGTAGTATTAACTGTTTCTAAAACAGGTTATGCAAAAACGCAACCATTGTCAGACTACGCTGCTCAACGCCGTGGTGGACGTGGTAAGTCTGCAACTTCAATGAAAGAAGATGATTATATTCAACATCTCATTGTAACTTCAAACCATGCGACTGTACTTTGCTTTACCGATGTCGGGAAAGTGTACCGTCTAAAAGTCTTTGAAGTACCGCAAGCTTCTCGTGGTTCTAAAGGTCGCCCAATGGTGAACTTATTGCCACTTGATGCGAATGAAACGATTACAGCAATTCTGCCTGTGATTGATGCGCCGAAGAAGTTTACAGAGCGTTTAACTGAGTTTAGAACTTTTGTACGTGCTAATGTTGCTAAGTTGCGTGAAAATGCAATCATCGAAGCACATTATGAGCCGTTGAAAGCTGCATTTGCAGAGCTTGGTGAAAACCCTGATGATTTATCGGATGCATTACGTAAGCAATTGAAAGAAATCGGTTTAGAGCTTTCAGCGTCGGATATTGAAGATGAATTGGTCGCAGAGTTTGCAGAACGTGTTGAAAATGTTCGTAAAAACTTCTATGTGTTTATGGCAACAGCTTCAGGTACGGTAAAACGTGTTGAATTAGAACAATTTAGTAATGTTCGTTCAAATGGTTTACGTGCCATTGAGTTGAAAGAAGAAGACACCTTAATCGGTGTAGCGATTACTGATGGTGAACAGCAAATTATGCTGTTCTCAAACGAAGGTAAAGCGATTCGCTTCTCTGAAACGGATGCGCGTGTAATGGGACGTACTGCGAAAGGTGTGCGTGGTATGCGCGTAACTTTAGCAGCAGCTCAAGCTGAAGATGATGTTGAAACCGATATCGATTCAGATGATGAAGATACTTCTGATTCAAATGTCGCTAGTCGTATTGTTTCTCTGGTCGTTGTACCTGAAACTGGCGAAGTGTTATGTGCTTCTGCAAATGGTTATGGTAAACGTACTCCAGTGGATGACTTCCCAACCAAGAAACGTGGTGGTAAAGGTGTTATTGCAATTAAGACATCTGAACGTAACGGTGAGTTGGTTGGTGCAGTTGCTATTGATGAATCTAAAGAACTGATGTTAATTTCTGATGGCGGTACTTTAGTTCGTACGCGTGCCTCTGAAGTTGCTAGAACAGGTCGTAATGCACAAGGCGTACGTCTGATTCGTTTAGGCAATGAAGAAATCTTGGTTGGTGTCGTTGCTGTAGAAGCAGTTGAGGCTGATGATGAGATTTTATCGGCTGAAGTGATTGATGGCGAAGTATTGGAAAATACTGAAAATTTAATTGATTCTGAAACACTGGTTGAAGATGAAACCATTATGGATGAAGGTGAGCCTGAGTCTGATGGTAATGAATCTGAAGATTAATTTTTAGATGTTAAAGGAGGACGCTAAGGCGTCCTTTTTTATTGGTTGATTGATTATAATGAATATTTTGTATGATCGACCAATGGAAACCCCAAAAGTAGGTTGATTTATAAGCTCAGCTCCAATTTAAGTTAATAATGTTGTTTGGTATTAAATATGAATTTTCAAAACATCTTTATAGTGAATGATTAAAATGCTCAAACTCATCTATTACGTCCCTGAATCACACTTAGAATCAACCAAACTTGCTGTTTTTGAAGCAGGAGCTGGTGGTATTGGTCACTATGAACACTGTGCTTGGCAAGTGTTAGGGATAGGGCAATTTAAACCTGTAAAAGGTGCAAACCCATTTATTGGAGAATTGGATACTTTAGAACAACTCCCTGAATGGCGTGTAGAAACCATTGTTCCTAAAGAAAAGGCTGTACAAGTCGCAAAAGCTTTAAAGGCAAGTCATCCTTATGAAGAGCCTGCTTTTGAGCTTATTCAAATTATTGATCTTTCTTAGGTTTCTTCGGAGGTGATGATTTTTGATCTCTCCCTGACCATTTTCTGAAATGAAGGTTTTTGTACCTCTCCCTAACCCTCTCCTGAGAGGAGAGGGAATTGAAGCTCTCCTTAACCTTCTCTTGAGAGGAGAGGGAATTGAAGCTCTCCCTAACCCTCTCCTAAGAGGAGAGGGAATTATGAAGCTCTCCCTAGATCTCTCCTGAGAGGAGAGGGAATTATGAAGCTCTCTCTAGATATCTCCTGAGAGGAGAGGGAATTGAAGCTCTCCCTAGATCTCTCCTGAGAGGAGAGGGAATTATGAAGCTCTCTCTAGATATCTCCTGAGAGGAGAGGGAATTATGAAGCTCTCCCTACCCCTCTCCTGAGAAGAGAGGGAATTTTATAAAATTAAACTTTTTGAATAAATAGTTTACGATCAAAACGATACTGTGGATAGAAAACACCATCTTCAGCTCGTTCACCAGCAGCAATGACCATGACGGGATATTCATCTGCATTTAAATTCAAGATCTTGCGAACCATCGGTTCATCAAAACCTTCCATCATGCAACTGTCAAAACCATAAGCACGTAAAGCCAATACTAAATTTTCACATGCCAAAGCGGTGGTCTTAGTCGCCCAAAGTTTGGCATCAGCAGGTGTATACGCTGTTACAGGGAGTTGTTTATCAAACTGACGTGCGACCTTAAATGCAACTTTCTTAAAGTTACCTAGGGCATTGAAATAGCCTGTTTTATAGTTATACGGAATAAAGCGGTAATATTTTTTAACTAATGGCGGGATTTCAGGAAAAGGAAATTCATTGATATTATTTTCAGCCATTTCATCGATACGGTCAGTACGTGCAATACAAACAATCAGTTCAGCGGCAGTTCTTGCAGCAAACTGGTTTAGACACGCTTTCACTAAACGTTTCTTTTTAGGTTGTGATTGAACCACATAAAATGTCCACGGCTGTAAATTAGACGAGTTTGGTGCCAGCAAAGCTAAGTCTAAACAGGCATCTAAGGTTTCAGCGGGAATGGGTTTGTCTGTAAATTTACGTACAGATCGGCGACTTTCAATCACCTTTCTAAAGTTATCAACATCGATATCTTGTGGAGCTGCTTCAAAATAACGTTTTTTAGGTTGAGCATCTTGTGACATTGTCATTCTCTCATTCTAATAAAAATAGGGTCTACTTTAAACTAAAAAACCACTTAGCCTTCGTGTTGATTGCTAAGTGGTCTGTTATTTTCAATTCAACAATTAGTTAAATTGGGCAAAATCAGGTTTGCGCTTTTGCATAAATGCTGCAACAGCTTCCGCCATTTCTGGTGATTTTACACGTTGCATAAAGATAACAGCTTCATCATCAATACAATCAACAATTTCTTGTAGATTATGTTTCATCAAAGCTTTGGTTTGTTTTAATGACGCAAGTGGTAAAGCTGCTAAAGTTTGCGCTTGTTTTAAAGCGTGCGCATAAACATCTTCTTCAATGCTATTGACGATACCTGCATTGAGCGCTTTTTCACTGTTAAATTTTTGAGCAGTGAGCAATAATTCTGCTGCTTTGTGATAACCCGCTTGTTGGATCAGTAATTTGCTCGAAGCACCTTCAGGAGAAAGCCCTAAGCTTACAAACGGAATTTGGAACAGGGCAGTATTGTCACTATATACTAGATCTGCATGAAGCAAAATCGTTACACCAATGCCAATCGCAACACCACGAACCGCACAGATTAACGGTTTAGACAGGCGAGCTGCTGCTTTTAAAACAACAAAAGGAGGTGCATCTCCTTCTTTACCTTGCAGCGGTGTTTGAATAAAAGCCATAAAATCTTGCATGTCATTGCCCGCACTGAAGTCTGCATCTTCACCACGCAAAATAACAACGCGTACATCTTTATCTTGATCTGCTTCATCAAAAGCTTTAGCGATCCATAGATAAAGTTCACCGTATAAAGCATTTTTCGCCTTTGGTCGGTTAATGGCTAAAGTCAGTACGCCATTGTCTAAATTCGCATTCAAATGTTCATGTGGTTGTTGAATACAACTAAGTGTCATCGTACTATCCTTGCTTTAGAAATTAATTGAACTCTATGATCTGCATTATGTCGCATAATTCAAAATTCGACACAAACTGGTCAGTTCAAAAAAGTTAGATCTACTATGAAATATATTTTTGATTATCTCGTTTACATTGGTCGCTTTCAACCATTTCATTTGGCGCACATGCAAACGATTAAAATAGCGCTACAACAAAGCCACTACGTCATTTTGGCATTAGGCTCGGCACAGAATGAGCGTAATACTAAGAATCCGTTCCTTGCAAAAGAACGTGAGCAAATGATTTTGTCTAATTTCTCAGAAGCAGATCAAAAACGTATTCGCTTCGTACATGTTATTGATGTTTATGATGATGTTAAATGGGTGAAATTGGTTAAATCATTGGTAGAAGGTGTGGTTAAAACAGAAGATCAAGTCGGTTTGATTGGGCATTTTAAAGATGATTCATCTTATTATTTACAACTTTTCCCTGAATGGAAAATGGTTGAGTTAGCAAGTCTAGTAGGGGCGATTTCGGCAACGCCATTACGCGAAGCTTACTATCGGGGTGAAATTCGACAAGCGGAATTTCCACTAGGTACTGCTGAATTTTTAGAAAAATTTCAACAAACAGAGACTTATCAGCAATTAAAACATAAATATGAAACGCATGATAAATCAAATCTTTAGTACGATTTAAAATTCTAAATCTAATGGGTTGAGCTTGTGTTTGAAATTGAAAAACTCAATCAATAATCATCAAATGTTATTTGGTCATTGCTTTAATTGAGTAGAGATTGAGTTTGTTCAATCAGGGTTTTTGTTAAACATTCTAATTGAATTGATTGTTGCTTCCAGTGGTGCCAATACAACTCAAGTTCAAGTCTTGCTTCAGGCATGATTTCAACTAATTTTCCATTGGCTAATTCTTTTTTTACCTGTAAATCAGGCACCATGCCATAACCGAGGTTGAGTAGAATGGCCTCAACAAATGCGGTTGAAGATGGAATAAAGTGGCATGGATACATATTGGCAGTTAAACCATATATTTGTTGTATGGTTTGTATATGCACATGATCTTTATCATTAAAAATTACAGTCGGTGTGTTTCTTAGTGCATTTCTATGTATACCGTGTTGAAAGTAATGTTGAATGAATTGTGGTGTTGCCACCATGCGATACGACATTTTACCGAGAAGTGTAGCCTCACATCCTTTCATTGGAATCGATTCTGTTGAAATACAGGCATTAACTAAACCTGCTTCAAGTAAGTGATGTGTTTGCGATTGATCATCAATTTTTAGATCAATAATAATTTTTTCTTGAATTAATGTTTTTTGGATACTGCTTAATAACCATGTCGCCAACGAGTCTGCATTTGATGCAATGTTCAGTTTAAAAAATTGAGAATTTGAACGTTGTCCCTGTAAGTTTTGAATTAAGTTTTGCTCCATCAAGCGGTGATGTTGTAAAAAAAGTAAAACTTCTTGACCAGATTGCGTGACTTTACAGGGTCTTTCTCGAATGATCAGCACTTGTCCGAGCTGTTTTTCTAAAGTTTGCAATCGCAAGGTCACTGCTGAAGCCGTGATATTTAAACGTGCGGCTGCCAATTCAAAACTCCCTGTTTCTGCAACAGCCAGAAAAGCTTCACTGTGTTTACTTTGTAGCATTGGCATCAATCCAGTTAAAAGAAGATGAATGTGAAATAGTGCAAAACTTGATGATTAAAACCTCAATAAACTAAGAAAAACTTAGTTAAATTAATATTTATTTAGAAATACTCATTTAATCGATTTAATTTGGATAATAGCACAATCCTCTAAATCAATTAAAAGTGAAGTTTCGTCATGTTACAAAGTTATATGCAAGGTTTTGCCATTGGAATGAGTCTCATCATGGCGATTGGTGCGCAGAACGCTTTTGTACTTAAACAGGGGCTAAAAAAACAATATGTTTTTTGGATTTGTATGGTGTGCATTGCTTCTGATTCGATTCTGATTTTAATGGGCGTTCTTGGCTTTTCTAAAATCATGCAAACCAATCCTGAATTGGTGGAATGGGCGAAGTATTTAGGGGCAACGTTTTTATTCTTTTATGGTGCGCAGCATTTTTATAAAGCATTCACGGCAACAACTCATTTATTGCCAAGTGAAAAAGATGAATCCAAACTGTTAAAAATGGTGTTGATCTGTTTGGCTTTAACATGGTTAAACCCGCATGTTTATTTGGATACAGTGGTTTTAATTGGTTCTATTTCTACACAATTTGAACATGCTAAACTTCAGTTTGCTTTGGGTGCAATCACCGCTTCTTGGATTTTCTTTTTTGCTTTAGGTTTTGGTGCGCGGTTCTTATTACCTATTTTTAGAAGTGCGAAATCTTGGAAAATTCTAGATTTTATTATTGGTTTAGTGATGTGGGGCATTGCGACTTCATTGATCGTTTAAGATTATCTAAGGCTGTTTAAATTGTTTCTAAATTAGCTCATTCTATCAGCGGTATATTTAAAGACATAAATCAAAAGCCTATTGGCTTTTGATTTAATTTCATGCAGGAAAAATTAACCTGCTTGAAGTGTTTTTAAGTCTTCTAAAACTTGTTCAGCATGACCTGCCGCTTTTACTTTACGGTATTCTTTAACTAACTGACCATGATGATAAATAAATGTTGAGCGTTCGATGCCCATGACTTTTTTACCATACATATTTTTTTCTTTAATCACATCGAAGTGTTTACACAATACTTCTTCTTTGTCGCTGATTAAATTGATGGTCAGTGCTTGTTTTTCAGTAAAGTTTTGATGTGCTTTTACGGAATCACGTGATACACCAATTACAGTTGAATGCAAAGCGTCAAACTGATCCTTTAAACAAGAGAAGCCCACAGCCTGAGTGGTACAACCAGGTGTAGAGTCTTTAGGGTAAAAATATAAAACCAACCAATCTGTTGTAAGTTGAGTTAGATTAATTTCACCCGTTGTAGTCGGAAAAGTCTGATTTGGAAGTTGAATGGATTCAGTCATTTTTCATCCTTAATGTTCATCATGTTTTAATTCAAGTGTTAAAAAGGCATAATTTTCGTGAAATAGAATATCACCTTTGTTGAGCAAAAGTGGTTTTTTAAAAATAGGTGCATCAATCACAGTGGTGTGAAATTCCCCAGCCTCACCACATGGGTCAATCTTGCGTGACAATAATTCTTCTACATAATCAAGGGTTAAAATTCGCCCTAAATCTTCAACATGCATTCCAAGATTGAGGTTGACAGTCACGATCATACATTGAAATCCAAGGGTGATAAGCTCGTGTACGATTTCTAGCCGTGGTTTTTGCCAAAGTGGCATGCATAGCTTTAAGTTACTACGCTCACAAACAGACTGATTCCATTCAGCATGTGCAGTCAGGTCGATATCACCAGTGAGTAAGGTTTCAGCGCCTAATTGTCTAGCTTGAACAAGTAAATCTAAGAAAGTAGCTTCGTAGTTAGACCATGTGGCTGAACCTTTGAGAATAGGAATTCCTATTGCAGCAGCTTGTGCATCAATAATCTCTAAGGGCATGGCATGTGAACGTGATCTTAAACCTTGTTCTTCAAGCATCACCATCAATGCAACAGGTTTTGAATGTTGCATTGCATAATAGAGTGCGAGACTACTATCTTTGCCACCACTATAAGAGGCAACGAAATTTTGTCCTTCTAAGAGATTGTTATTCCATGAAGCTTGCATAATTTCCTAGATGCTATTTAAAACCAGATGCTATTTAAAAATAGTGATAAAAAAGCCTGCATAATGCAGGCTTTCATACAAACAATTAAATTATTTTTTCGCTTGCGCTGCTTTCATTGCCGCTTGGGTCAGTGTTTCTAACTTACCAGTAAGTTGTGGACCAAAACATGCTTTAAGTGCAGCATTTTGTTGTTGTACAAAAGCTAAACTAGATGGGTTTTTCTTTTGGTTTACAGCGCTTTGAATTTCCCATTTTTGGGCTTCTGTTACTTTACCTTGAGCATCAATTTGGCATGAACAGAACTTACTTACTTCAGCGCTTGTTAACTTTCCACCCTTTGCAGTTTCAGTTTTACAAACATTGATCAATGCAGATTTTACATTTGTACTTTTATAAGCTTGTTGAAGTGGGTTTGCTTCAGCAGCTTGAGCAGTAGAACCCATCATTGCAGCAATTGAAAACATTGAAGAAAGAAGAAGACCTGATTTTAAGTTTTTCATAAACTGTACCTTGTTATTACGCAATATAACGTGTTGGATCTGCGACACCTGCATCCATAAAGCCTTCCTTGCGAAGACGACAGCTATCACATTTACCACATGCACGTCCTTGGTCATCTGCTTGGTAGCATGAAACCGTTTGGCTATAGTCTACGCCATGTTCCAAGCCTAAGCGTATTATATTCGCTTTGGATAAATGTAACAGAGGTGTTTCAAATTTCAGCGGTTTTCCTTCTACGCCCACTTTTGTTGCAAGACGTGCCATATTGGCAAAAGCTTCAATAAACTCTGGTCGACAGTCAGGATATCCTGAATAATCAACAGCATTGATCCCAATGACGATTGCCTGAGCGTCAAAAACTTCAGCTGCAGCGAGTGCATAAGAGAGGAAAATGGTGTTACGTGCTGGAACATAAGTTACAGGAATACCATCAGTTTCATGATCAGGGACATCAATGTTATGATCTGTAAGTGCAGAACCACCTAAGTTACCCAAATCAATATTAATCACACGATGTTCAACACCCGCACGTTTAGTCAATGCGCGAGCCGCATCAAGTTCGGTGGTTGAACGTTGACCATACATAAAACTTAGGGCAATACATTCATAGTTTGCTTGCGCCCAAGCCAAACAAGTCGTTGAGTCTAAACCGCCAGATAATAAGACAATGGCACGAGGGCGCATATTCACAGTCTCCAAAAAATTTATAAAATTAGGATAGTTAAGATAGTGAGGAAATTAACGACCTGTTTCATCATTCCATAACAATTTATGTAATTGTAGTTGGAAGCGAACAGGGAGGTGGTCGTCTAAAATCCATTGAGCCAAATCACGTGCAAGTTGTGGTAAATGAACTGCACCTTTTTCTACGGCAAAAGCAGGCGAAAACCATACTGTACTGACTTTGTCATGCAAAACATATTGTTCAACTTGCTGTTTAGACCATTCGTAGTCTTCACGATTACAAATGACAAATTTGATTTGGTCATGCTGAGTTAAGTGATCTAAATTGCTGATTAAGTTGCGTTCAACTTCGCCCGAAGTGGGGGTTTTCAAGTCCAATACTTTTGAAACACGAGGGTCAACTTTAGATACATCTAAAGCACCACTGGTTTCTAAAGAAACTTGACAGCCCAAATCTGCTAAACGTTGCATTAATGGTAATGCATTCGGTTGCGCAAGCGGTTCGCCACCTGTCACACAAATATAAGGGGTTTTGTAATCTAAAGTTGTTTGAATAATTTGATCCAAAGATTGACGTTCACCACCTTCAAAAGAGTAAGTTGTGTCGCAGTAAGTACAACGTAGTGGACAACCTGTTAATCGAATAAATACAGTAGGTAATCCTGCTGCATTGGCTTCGCCTTGTAGAGAATAGAAAATCTCCGTAATACGTAACCCCGCAGACGGATCAGAAACAGGAATAGTCGAGGATCGGAGAGAATTCATAACATTGACCGCAGTTTACAAAAATGAAAAATCTCTACGCTCATGACTGAGCGTAGAGATGAGGAACAATGTACGTTCCGTATAAATAGTGAAAATTAGTCGTCGCGAAGAAGTTCGTTCAAACTGGTTTTAGAACGTGTTTGTGCATCTACTTTTTTCACGATAATTGCAGCATAAAGGCTGTAAGTGCCGCACTTAGAAGGTAGGCTACCCGCAACTACAACAGAACCCGCTGGTACACGGCCGTAGTGAACTTCGCCCGTTGCACGGTCATAAATCTTAGTCGATTGACCAATAAAGACGCCCATTGAAATTACAGAACCTTCTTCAACAATCACGCCTTCAACGATTTCAGAACGTGCACCGATGAAGCAGTTGTCTTCGATAATGGTTGGATTTGCTTGAAGTGGTTCAAGTACACCACCAATGCCTACACCACCAGAAAGGTGAACATTTTTACCAATTTGCGCGCATGAACCAACTGTTGCCCATGTATCAACCATTGTGCCTTCATCTACGTATGCACCAATATTGACATAAGATGGCATTAACACCACATTTTTCGCTTGGAAGCTACCTTTACGAGCAACGGCAGGTGGTACTACACGTACACCAGCGGCTTTAAATTGAGCATCTGTCCAACCCGTAAATTTAGTATCTACTTTATCATAGAATTGAAGATCGCATGACTCGATAGGTTTGTTGTCATTAAGTTTAAATGATAACAACACTGCTTTTTTCAACCATTGATGAACGATCCATTCACCATCAATTTTTTCAGCTACACGAAGTGTACCATTATCTAAACCAGCAATGGCTTCTTCAACAGCTTGGCGAACTTCTGCTGGACAATCCGCTGCAGTAAAGTTGGCACGATTTTCAAACGCTTGTTCAATGATCGTTGAAAGCTGAGACATAATCTTCCTTCCCAAAAAATTTTTAAAGATTCTACACTAAATCAGGTCTAGATTAGAGACAAAATCTAGTTTCAATCGGAAAAACTAATCTTAAACTTTAAAAGAATATAAGCCAAAAGAACTAATCGCTCAGATTCATGTAAAGTCAACTTGTTTAAAAACAACAATTCATACTCATTTGTATCAAAAAATAACAAAAACCTATCAATTTAGCTATTAATTGTGGAGAGCAAATAAAATATGATCCATTTGAGTCAAAACACATATGAACGATTAAAGAACAAACTCTATTTTTTGAGGAGATATAAATGAAAGTGTTAAAATTAGTTGCGCTTGCAGCAGCATTCTCAGCTTCTACTTTTGCAATGGCAGATGAAACTGTTGTTCATCAAGGCAATGTATTTGAAGCTAATCAATTGATTCCTACTGGTGCACGTTTGGAAGTGGGTACTACAGGTTACGGTGGTGCATTACTTTGGACTGCAAACCCGTATGTAGGTTTAGCACTAGGTTATAATGGTGGCGACATTTCTTGGTCAGATGACTTATCTATCGATGGCACTAAATATGACATGGATATGGACAACAACTTGACCTATTTAAATGCTGAGATTCGTCCTTGGGGTGCGAGCCAAAATGTTTGGGCACAAGGTCTATATGTTGCAGCTGGTGTAGGTTATGTTGATAGTAAATATGATTTGAAAAAATCTTTAAACAATACAAATGACACACTCAAAATTGATGGTAAAAACTACTACGCTCCAACAGGTCAAGGCAGCATCGACGGAACTGTTGATTATGACAATCAAATTGCTCCATACTTAGGTTTTGGTTTTGCACCTAAAATCAATAAAAACTGGGGTGTATTTGGTGAAGTTGGCGCATACTACACTGGTAATCCAAACGCTAATTTAAACGCAACTGGATTACAAGAAGTTGGTGGTACGGCTTCAGGTGATTATGCTGCTGAACGTTTAGAATACAAAGTAAGCAATGATGACAAATATCAATGGTTACCAGTAGGTAAAGTAGGCGTAAGCTACCATTGGTAATTGTTTAAAGAAACAAATAAAAAACGAGCTTAGGCTCGTTTTTTATTTGTTGAATAGAGCATTCAGATAAAGAAAATAGGCTGTGCTGTTTGATTTACATCAAAAATGATAGCCAATTTTGATGCCGTGCGCAAAAGCATTGTTATTTGAAACAGCTGATAAAGTTCCATTTTGAGTGATCGGATTGCTTGTATCGAGTTTTTTGACTTCAGCTTTATTAAACTTGAAATATTTTAAGCCATAAGAAACAAAACCTTGTTTATGAAATTTATATAATGCCCCCAAGCCAAATCCATAAAAACCATCAGATGGATTGAGTGTACTGGCTGGATTACCACTGCCAGAATCCCAAGACAAATCTGTTAAGCTCACCCATTGATCATTAAAAACATGGGCAAGTCCCAATTTCGCAGACCATTGATCGTTATTGTAATCAATTAAATTAAATGGTTTGAACAAATCAGGGTATTGTTGCTCCACTAAATCAACGACAGCTCCAAACTGGTGTGGTTGAATTTCAAAATCTTTCCAATTGACCCATCTGAGGTTGCTATACAGTACATTTTTTTGGGTTAACCCTGTCTGAATATCTAAATTTACCGATTGAGGTGTTGTTAATTGTGTTTTTGCAGCAGGAACAATATTTAAAGCTTGATCGAAAATACTTTCACTTACAGTGGATTGGTGAGTAATTTTAGAACGATAGGTGATTGCAGTTTTTAAAGCATATTCTGGAATTTGATAGCTTAAACCCGCTAACCAACCATGACCTGAGCTTTGTTTAAAGTTAGCTTGATAACCACTCATAACAGAATAACTTGGGCCAAAAACATCTAGATCTCCTTCAAATTGTTGGTAAACAGCACCCGTATACAGATTCCAATTTAAAGTCGGTTGGTATCCCACAAGCATTGAAATACTTTCACTCTTAAGCTTTAAATTTGTAGATTCAATGGTTTGCTTACCGAGCATGGATTGAGGGTGGTAATCATAATTAAGATCTACACCATAAGGTTGATCGTATATTACACCAAAGGATAACTGTGGATGGATTTGAAATTTGGCTGCTACATTGGTGAAATAATAGTTATCGACCAAGTTGCCAGTAGAAAAGTTTTGTACACCTATTTGTTGTAATTGTTGCTGATTTTGAACCCGACCTGATACATCGGCATATAATTCAGCATATGAAAGCTCTACATAATGATTTGATTCTAAAAAGGGTAAAATAGATTGGTCAGATTTTTCTATTGCTGCAGCATGGCTGAAAATAGGAATAAAGCCACTGCTCAGTGCTACACTCAATACGGGTATTTTCATAAATCCTCCCAAATCAATAATCAATTTGCTTGGTCATTTTTGACTATTTATTGAATTCGATCATAAATAAACTGAAAAATGAAGAATTAAACAAGATGGCTAATTTTTCTACATTTGATCTTTTCTATATTTTTTTGTCAATTAAAACAGCGAGTTTTATTATGTATTTATAAAAATAAGGGGTAAATACCCCTTATTTTAAATTTTTACTAAAAAGTTAAATAAAAATTATTAAGAGAAACTATTAAACTAGTCATCAGGGTAAGCAATTTTCTTTAATGCTTTTATATCTGCCTCAGGTGAGCAGAGTGAAATAAATTCATAACCATAACCACGAAGTAAATGACCTTTGCGGACAGCAATCCATGTGGTGTTTAAACCAAAAATATCGGTATTGATTTGTTTTAAACGATGGTCACGTTCTAAGTCATAAGCTACGTCATTGACAATCCCCACACCCATACCGAGTTCAACATAGGTTTTGATGACGTCTGCATCTAGTGCAGACATGACAATATCAACATCAAGATGGGCTTCTTCAAATGCTTTATCGATCTTTGAACGTCCTGTAAAACCGCCGTGGTAGGTGATAATCGGGTATTCAGCAAGCTCTTCTAAGGTGATCTCTTTTGGATCAATTTTAGTCAGCGGATGGTCTTGTGGCGTAATAATACTATGTTTCCAATTATAAAATGGCACACTACCCAAGTTATCTTCAGTCGTTAAAGATTCTGTCGCAATACCAATATCTGCAAGACCTAAAAGCAACATTTCAGAAATTTCAACAGGGCTGGCTTGTTGCAAAATAAGATGAACTTTGGGAAAAGCTTTTTTGAATAAATTGACGATAGGGGGTAATACATAACGTGCTTGAGTATGGGTTGTCGCAATGGTTAATGTCCCCTCATCAACCTTGTTAAAATCATCCGCAAGACGTTTAATATTTTCAGCGTCAATCAGCATACGTTCAACAATACTCAGTAACGATTGTCCTGGTTCAGTTAAACCCAATAGCCGTTTACCTTTACGTACAAACAGTTGTACACCTAACTCATCTTCCAAGTCTTTAATATGTTTACTTACACCTGATTGTGAGGTGTAAAGTGCCGCAGAAGCTTCTGTTAAATTATAATTTTGACGAACTGTTTCTCGGATAATGCGTAATTGCTGAAAGTTCATTTTGCTCGTTACCTCAATGGCGGATGAGCGGTGAAAGGCTCATCCTATCGTCGTTTATGCGACTTGATTTTCAAATAGGTGAAGTGTAGATGCACTCACCCAAACAGTTTGATTTGGTCTAAATTGATGTAATTTTGCTTCTTCAGGATTTAAAGCAATTTCAATCAGTTGACCTTGACGATCTTGTAATTCTGCCATGACTTTGCCTGCAATCCAAACTTCACGTAAGAAAGTGGCTTGAATCGCATTTTCAGTCGGTTGAGCATGAATTTTTAGCTCATTTGGGCGAGCAAAAGCAATGATTTTACCATCTGCTGTATTTCTCGCTGATGGTAATTGAATACGATCCTCACCAATTTGAATAATACCTTGGTGATTTTCACCCTCGAAACGATTGGCTTGACCTAAAAAGTCAAATACAAACGGAGTGGCTGGTTTTTCATAAACTTCACGAGGTGAACCAATTTGTTCAATATCGCCTTTATTCATCACCACAATCTGATCGGCAACTTCAAGCGCTTCTTCTTGGTCATGTGTTACGAAAATAGAAGTGATATGGAGTTCGTCATGAAGTGTACGTAACCAACGGCGCAGTTCTTTACGAACTTTGGCATCCAGTGCGCCAAAAGGTTCATCTAAAAGTAGAACGCGTGGTTCAACAGCTAAAGCACGTGCAAGTGCGATACGTTGACGTTGTCCACCTGAAAGCTGTGCAGGATAACGATCTGCCAAAAAACCCAGTTGGACTAGATCCAGTAAACGGGTAACACGTTTCTTAATCTCTGCTTCATTCGGGCGGGTAGCACGCGGGCGTACTCGTAAACCAAATGCAACATTGTCATAGACAGTCATATGACGGAACAAAGCATAATGTTGAAATACAAAGCCAACTTGACGCTCACGTACATGCACTTGAGTTGCATCCGTTCCTTCAAGAATCACTTGTCCACGGTCTGCAGATTCTAAACCCGCAATAATACGTAATAGCGTCGTTTTACCACAACCTGATGGGCCAAGTAGTGCAACCAATTGACCATCTGGAAAATCTAAAGAGATGTTTTTTAGTGCATGGAATGCACCGAAGTTTTTTTCAATATTTTTAACTTGAATACTCATGGTCATTCCTTAAGAAGTTGTAGATTCTTTGTTTTCACGATTTTGTTTCTCTTGGCGGTATTCAACCCATGTTTTGAGAATCAATGTGAAAATTGCCAACAATGCCAGCAGTGAAGACACCGCAAACGCTGCACTAAAGGTATATTCGTTATATAAAATTTCAACATGTAACGGTAAGGTGTTGGTTTCGCCTCGGATGTGTCCGGATACAACAGACACAGCGCCAAACTCACCCATTGCACGTGCATTACACAAGATCACACCGTAAATTAAGCCCCATTTGATATTTGGAAGGGTAACTTTCCAAAAGGTTTGCCAACCTGATGCACCTAAGACAATAGCTGCTTCTTCTTCCTCTGTACCTTGTGCCTCCATTAAAGGAATTAACTCACGAGCAACAAAAGGTACAGTAATAAAGACGGTCGCTAATACGATGGCAGGTGTCGCATAAAGGATTTTAATGTCATTATCCATTAA
Organism: Acinetobacter rongchengensis; assembly: GCF_003611475.1. Classification (GTDB taxonomy): domain Bacteria; phylum Pseudomonadota; class Gammaproteobacteria; order Pseudomonadales; family Moraxellaceae; genus Acinetobacter; species Acinetobacter rongchengensis. Next base: position 51,652 of record NZ_RAXT01000006.1, read on the forward strand.
CCATCCACCTAACCAGCCTTGTGAGCCGAAAATCAGGACGAGCATTAAACCCGCAATGACTGGAGATACAGAAAAGGGCGTATCAATAATAGTGGTTAGAATTGACTTTCCACGGAAGTTAAACTTCGCCACACACCATGCTGCTGCTACACCAAAAACGACATTCAGCGGAACTGCAATCGCTGCTGTTAATAAGGTTAATTTCACTGCAGATAAAGTATCTGGATTGACCAAAGCTTCGAAATAAACAGAGATACCTTGTTTGAAGGCTTCAACAAAAACCAAAATCAACGGCAGTATCAAACAGCTTAAGAAAAAGATTAAAGCAATGGTGATTAAAGTATAGCGAACCCACGTTGGTTCACGTGTTGCATCACGTGACTGTAATTTTATCGCTAAGGCATTGCTGTTGGTATTTAAGCTCATCGTGCTGTTCTCCCAGTGCGGCGACTCGCCCATGCCTGTACTAAATTAATTAAGAACAAGATAAAGAAAGAAATAACCAGCATGACAACGGCAATCGTTGTTGCACCTGCGTAATCATATTCTTCTAGACGGGAAATAATCATAAGCGGTGCAATTTCAGTTTCAAAAGGTTGGTTACCTGCGATGAAAATGACTGAACCATATTCTCCAACGCCGCGTGCAAATGCCAGTGCAAAACCAGTCAACAAGGCAGGAAATAGAATCGGTAGAATAATTTTGCTCACAATCTGCAAACGATTGGCACCCAGTGCTGAAGCGGCTTCTTCTAATTCAGTTTCTAAGTCACTTAAAACAGGCTGTACAGTACGAACAACAAATGGAATACCAATAAAAATCAAGGCTAAAGTAATACCGATAGGGGTATAAGCAACTTTAATTCCAAGTGGTTCAAGATATTGGCCGATCCAACCTGTAGGTGCGTATAACGAAGTAAGTGCAATACCCGCAACTGCGGTAGGTAATGCGAATGGTAAATCAACCAATGCATCGACAATGCGCTTCCCTGGAAATGAGTAACGAACCAGACACCAAGCCAGTAATAAACCAAAAACTACATTGACCAATGCCGCAACGATGGCTGTACTAAAACTGAGTTGTAATGATTTTAAAATACGTTCTGAGCTGATGATTTCCCAAAAACCATCCCAGCCTACACCGAGTGATTTGATAAAAACAGCAGCTAATGGAATCAGAACAATTAAAGATAAATACGCTAGGGTGAAGCCTAGTGAAAGACCAAATCCTGGCAGCACTCGGGATCGCTGCGACATGATGACTCCTCAAAAGAGAGAAAGCTTATTGAAATCAATAAGCAAAATTAAAATGAATTGGGCAAAGCTTAAGAGGCATCAGTTAAAATGCAAATTTAAAAAATAACTTTTTGATATCAGGCTTACTGATAATGGCATGTTTTTTCTCAGAAATGATGTAATTGAAAATTTCTGGAAAAGGCCCAAAACCCGATGCAACATTAATATGTCCAACTTTCCCAAGATTGATTGGTTTGATGTTCCAAGCTGCTGCAAGTGCATTGACTTCATCAAAAGCAAACCAAGGATCGTTTTCACTGATTAACATTGTGGTTGGCACAGGTGTTTTTAAGCCATAAAAATAACCTTGATAATCACCGATGCTGTCGGTTGCAAACCCATTCACACCAAAGCGCTTAGGGTTTGCTGGGGCAACCAAAATCAGTTTTTTAACTTTTTGAGCAAGCTCAGGAGCTTCATCCAAGGCAGCCAGACTGGTTAAACAACCAAAGCTATGTGCAACGATTTGAATTTTATCATCGGTTGCCTCTAATACTGTGATCAGTTCTTTCACCCATTGTGTAAGAATGGGCTTATTCCAGTTCTTTTGTTGAACACGAGTACGGTGTTGCAACTGATTTTCCAACCAAGATTGCCAGTGAGTTTGATCACTTCCACCAACGCCGGGAACAATAACTGTATGTACCATGACAATGCTCCTGTTTACGACTCGCGCTATAGGTTATTTACTATTTGCCTTAACGATTTGGTCAAATATCCCGTTATTTTCAAAATGCTGCTTTTGTACTTTCGTCCAACCACCAAACTCTTTATCAATCGTGACTAATTTCAGTGGTTTGAAGGTCGCTGCATATTTTTTCAACGTTGCTGCATTACGTGGGCGATAGTAATTTTTCGCAGCAATTTCTTGTCCAGCAGGCGAGTATAAGTAGTTCAAATACGCTTTAGCCAAATTCAAATTGCCATCTTTTGCAGCATTCTTTTCAACGATGGCTACAGGTGGCTCAGCCAAAATTGAAAGCGATGGAGTAATGATTTCAAATTTGCCAGGTTGTTCACGAGTTGCCAAGAAAGCTTCATTTTCCCAAGCCAATAACACATCACCTATACCACGTTCAGCAAATGTCGTTGTTGAACCACGAGCACCTGAGTCTAAAACTTTGGTTTGTTTATAAATTTGACGAACAAATTCTTGAGCTTTTGCATCTGAACCATATTTATGTTTTGCCCAAGCCCATGCTGCTAAATAGTTCCAACGTGCACCGCCTGAAGTTTTAGGGTTTGGTGTGACAATCTCAACACCAGGTTTAACCAAATCACCCCAGTCTTTAATCGCTTTAGGGTTTCCTTTACGAACAAGGAACACGATTGTTGAAGTATATGGTGTAGAGTTTTGAGGGAATTTCTTTTGCCAATCTTTGGGTAATAAGTTGCTATTTTGTGCAATTGCGTCAATATCGGCTGCTAGTGCCAAAGTTACGACATCAGCTTGTAAACCATCAATCACAGCGCGTGCTTGTTTTCCTGAGCCACCATGTGATTGTTTAAAGTTAATGTCTTGGCCAGTTTTAGACTTCCAATAATTTGCGAACTGTTGGTTAAAGTTGTCATATAACTCACGCGTTGGGTCGTAAGAGACATTTAAAAAGTCTTTAGCAGCGATTGAATAAGTTGAAGCAGAAAGAAGCGTTGCGACGACTGCTAATTTTAATTTTGAAAATTGCATGGTTGAGTCCCCAAATTTTTCAGAAGTTCGTTAATATGGGGTGAGCATAACGCTAGTCTTTATTCATAAAAAATAATAAAAAACGAATTTTATATGAATTAAAAAGAAATAGCTTTTATGTATATCGTTATTAAAATCTGCGCAAAGACTCGAGGTAAGCACTGTGATGATTTGTCTTAAAAATGCTCAACAAGTTGATTCAATACCACTTTTGGATCGAGCATTTCATTATGGGGATGGTTGTTTTACCACAGCTAGATTTCATCACAATATTTTAGAGTTGAAAGATTTACATTGGGCACGCTTAGCGCTGGCTTCAGAACGATTATTTTTAAAATTTAATCAAGCTTTACTGGAACACAGTATAGCTTTACTACAACAACAGTTTTCAGTACTGAATGGTACATTAAAAATCATGCTAAGCCGTGGTGAAAGCGATCGTGGTTATGCGATGCCTGAGCATGATGCAGATGTTTATGTATTGTATTATCCCAAAAGCACTGAAGATTTTCAGCCTGAATACATACAAAGTGGTGTGTTAGATCAAGCAATTGGCCTGATGATGCCGAATCTTGTTGGGTTAAAGACCTTAAACCGCTTAGAACAAGTCATGTTGAAAAAAGAAGCTGCGGAGAAGGGGTGGTTAGAAGCTTTGGTGACAGATGTGCAAGGCTCAGTTGTTGAAGGTGTGAGCAGTAATTGTTTTATTCAAATAAACAATACATGGATTACGCCAGAACTTCGTTATAATGGGGTACATGGTGTAATGCGTGCGGAAATTTTGTCACGAATGCAACATTTTGGTGTTTCATGTGAGCAGCGTTTTGTGGATATGGACGAAATTCGGCAAGTGCAAAGTTTATTTTTTTGCAATGCTTTAAGTCCGATGAAAATTGCAAAAAACTTGAATCATCAAACTTTAGACACTCAACCTTGTGTTGAGTTATTTGAAACTTTACATTTAAGTCAGTTTAATACTCATGTCGCAAGCTAAATCTAAGTCTAAACCTAAAAAGAAAGTTCAAGATAAAGCCACCAATAAAATGCAACATAAAGGTATTGCGATCATTTTGCTTGTGCTTTTGATCCTCAGTGCAATCATTTTAAGAATGAGTATTTTTAAACCTTATCCTGTCGAAGGGCAAAAACAAAAGTTGTCGATTAGTAATGGTGAAACGTATACAGGTTTTATCGACCAATTGGCAGAAGAAGATAAAGTCAGTTTTCCAATTATTTTAAAACTTTATCGTAAAATTTTTATTCATGACACCATGAAAGCAGGGGTGTATGAAGTCACACAAGGCATGAATATGCGCCAAGTATTAGAAATGGTTTCTGATATTGAAAATGCGCAAATGAGTCGTCTTTTGGTGATAGAAGGCACGACAGCTAAACAATTGGTGCAGGCGCTTAAAAAAGATCCATTGGTTGAAAAATCGGTAGTGAATTTACCGAGCGCTGAAATGTTAAAAGCCTTAAACATTCCTTATGATCATCCTGAAGGATTATTTGCACCAGATACTTATTTCTTTGATAAAGGTGCAACAGATAAGCAAATTTTGACAGATTTATATCAACGTCAAATGAAAATTTTAGATGAAGCTTGGGAAAAACGTGCGCCTAACTTACCTTATAAAGATAAATATCAAGCCTTGATTATGGCTTCTATTATTGAAAAAGAAACCAGTGTAGACAGTGAGTTACGTCAAGTTTCAGGGGTGTTTTATCGCCGTTTGAAACTGGGTATGCGCCTACAAACAGATCCAACTGTGATTTATGGTATGGGTGATAAATATCAAGGTAAGATTTCTAAACAAGATTTACGTACACCAACAGCTTATAATACTTATACGATCAATGGTTTACCGCCAACACCGATTGCATTGCCGAGTAAAAAAGCGATTGAGGCAACATTACATCCTGATGATTCAGAAAATATTTATTTTGTTGCAACGGGGAATGGTGGGCATAAATTTACTTCGAATTTACCAGACCATAATCGTGCGGTGCAGGAATATATTGAAGTTATGCGAGCTAAAAATTAAGGAATGAGTATGTTTATCAGCTTTGAAGGTACAGAAGGCGTTGGAAAAACCACCCTCATTCGCAAACTATTTGATCATTTTCAACAACAAGGTAAAGATGTTGTGCTTAGCCGTGAACCGGGGGGTACACCTTTAGCGGAGCAAATTCGTTCATTATTGCTTTCGGTGAATCATGATGAGCAAATGAGCAACGATACAGAGTTATTGTTGATGTATGCAGCTCGAGCGCAGCATTTGCAAAATGTGATCCTGCCAGCATTGGCAGAAGGCAAGATTGTATTATGTGATCGTTTTGTTGATTCTAGTTTTGCATATCAATGTGCAGGTCGTGGTTTGAGTCGCGACAAGCTACAGCTTTTAAATGAGAACTTTGTTGTACGGATGCCTGATATTACTTTTTGGTTAGATGCACCGATTGAGTTAGGCATGACGCGCGCACGTGAGCGTGGTGCACTGGATCGTTTTGAGCAAGAAAAACTGGTATTTTTTGAATCTGTACGCAGTGGTTTTGCGGAAATTCATATGCGAGATTCGCAACGGATGAAGCGTTTGGACGCAACCCAAACCCCAGAGCAAGTTTTTGCAGATGCAATTGATTATTTAAAGTAGACAAGGTCCTCATCGTTTATTTAAAAATTTAAGAGAATGATAAATTGAGTTATTTATGATGTAATTTTTTAACTTAATCGCTAATGCATCCAATATCAAATGTCTTTATATTGTCTAAGTAATCGCAATGTAAAGACATTATTTTATGAAAAGTTCAAAACAAGAAATCGTACAGTTTTTACAACAATTCTTTAGCCCAAGTCTTGAACGCTGTGAAATTGAAGCGGTGACCGACAAAGGGGCAACCTTACTTTGGAAAGTTGCTGAAGCTGATTTACGCCCAGGAGGAACGATTTCAGGGCCAACCATGATGGCATTGGCTGATTTTGCACTCTATGTCGCCATCATGGGAGAAATAGGTTTAGTTGGTTTAGCCGTGACGACCAATATGAATATTAATTTTTTACGGAAACCGACAGGTGGGACTGACCTGCGCGGTATTTGTAAATTAATGAAAGTAGGTAAGGCCTTGGTGGTGGGAGAAGTATGGATTTATTCGGTGGATTCAGAAGATCCTGTTGCGCATGTGACTGGAACATATTCAATTCCACCGCAAAGTATAGGCTAGGTTTAACAGTCTTTTTTCGTTTTTTGCTGTCATATCATTATTTTAAACAATTCTCATACATTCATGTTTATTTCAATAAGCATGAAAAGTATATGTATTATGAGATTGGTTTATCGAAGCTATTATTGTAATTGTACTCTTATATTCACAATGCTAAGCTGTTTATAATAAACGGAAATCAAATTCTAAATTTAATAATTTGTATGGAATGATTAAGATGTCATTGGATCATGAAGTTGTTCATTTGTTTAAGGAACAGGTTTTTCCTTTATCAGACAAACTGACAGAAATGTTAAATGAACACTATTCACATCAAACCGAACGCCGTGGCTGTGGTTATACGCAGGCTACACGAGTTTTGGCGGAATTCATTAATTTTCCACGTGATGTTGTTGAAGCGACTGATTTAAAAATATTTAAAGATTATGATTTTAAAAAATTAAAGAAAATAATCGATCAAAAAAATCTATATGGTTTAGACATCGAAGATTGGCATAATCTCGATCACAATCCATCTCTTCGTGATTTTTTGACTACTGCAAAAAATGATGAATTTAAAGAGCTTGTTGAACAAGAAATTTTAATTCAAGAAAATTTAAGAAAAGTTTCACAACAAGCCCAGCTCGAAGAGAGTAAAGTTATTTGTAGTATGTTAGAAGATGTTATTTTGCCTAAAACAGCGCAAGAAACAGGTTTTACAGAAATACAAACGTTGAGTGAAAAACCCAAAGTGGGTTCTTGCCCTATGGCTGAAACGTTTTTTCTTAAAATTGCACATGGTTCGATGTTGAGACAAGGCTCAATCAATATTTTTGTAGATGAGCAAAATCGTCCGCTACTCATTGAAAAAATGAATATGGGGGATAATCATTCATGTATCAACTTGCAACCGTTGATTATGAATGGGATTCGTATTCCGATCGGTTCTTTATTTTCTGTGGATTATGATATTGAGCAGATTGAAGATAAAACGCCAAACCAGAAATTTAAGGGATACATTATTCCTTACAAAGCCATTCAGGGTTTTTGGTTTTTGCGATTGACGACTTTGGCGATTTCACCTGAAAATCGTAAACGAGCCTTCACAACGCATTTTGAACAACAAGTAAAGAATGGTCTTTTTAGTCCAGATACAACGCTGTTAAAACAGTTAAATGATGTTGCAATATCTCAATTAAGCGCACTAAGTTTTGGATAATCGATATGCTAAATGTATGTTTTTCTCCACACTATTTTGCCGAAACACATACCAATAGTATGGAGAAGTTGGTTGCAGTGGCTGAAAAATTACAGCAATTTGATGACTATAAATTCCACGAACCAAAACCGATTGATCCTGAAATTTTAAGAGCGTTGCATGCACCTAAATATGTGGATGCATTTTTGACAGGTGAACCTAAAAAGTTAGCGACATTTGCAGGGTTTAAACCTTGGAATGAGCAGTTAAGAGATGCTGTTTTAACCATCAACTCAGGTCAGTTGATGGCGACAGCTTTGGCTTTTGAGCATGGTATCGCTGCGAATATTGCACAAGGATTTCATCATGCGGCTTATGAGTATGGTGGATCATATTGTACCTTTAATGGGCTGGCGCTGATTGCTCAACAGTACCCCAACAAAAGAATATTTATCCTCGATTGTGACCAACATGGTGGCGATGGAACTGCCGAGTTCACCCGAAGATTAGACAATTTATATAATTTTAGTATTTATGGTCTTGCTTTTGGTTATCCGACCTATGAGCGTGCTGAAAGTCGGCATGTGCATACGAAAAACGGTAGTTTTGCTCAATATATGGTTGCTTTGCATGAAGCTTTTCAGCGCGCAGAAGATTGGAAAGCCGATATTATTATTTATCAAGCAGGCATGGATTGTCATCAAGCTGATCCTTATGGTTCTGCTTGGTTTACAGCTGAGTTAATTCAAAAAAGAGAAGAAATTGTCTTTAATATGGCCAAAAAGCAAGGGATTCCAATCATGTTTGTTTTGGCAGGAGGCTATCAAAATCTGGAGGATTTGGTTCAACTACATGTACAAACTTTTCAAACTGCACACCAAATTTATTATGCTAATCAATAAAAAAATTGAAATATCCGATATTTTGTATAGAAAATAAAGGCACCTTATACTGTTAAGATACCTTTATTTTGAATGATAAAAACTAAACTTTGGTCGCTAAAATTTAGTTTTAAACCCCTTCATTGACCAATGGTGTTTCCACTGCAAAGTTTGGTGGTGTGAGCACAGTTTTCCTTAATTCAGGTGAAAGCTCTGGGTAATCTAAGGTGTAATGTAAGCCACGTGACTCTTTACGTTGCATGGCACAGCGTACAATCATTTCAGAAACCATGACTAAATTACGTAGTTCAATCAAGTTTTTACTGACATAATAATCTTGATAATATTCAGTAATTTCTTTTTTAAGCATTTCAATACGATGCAATGCACGTTGTAGGCGTTTAGTCGTTCTGACAATACCGACATAGTTCCACATGGTTTGACGTAGTTCATCCCAGTTTTGCAAGATCACAACATCTTCATCAGGATTAGAGACTTGAGTTGCGTCCCAGTCAGGTACATTTGGGACGTCAAAATTCGTATTATATTTTGCTTGTATATCTTTTGCAGCGCTCATTCCATATACAAAACACTCTAATAATGAATTGCTTGCCATACGATTTGCGCCGTGTAAACCTGTATAAGAGGTTTCACCAATTGCATATAAGCCTGCTAGATCAGTTTGGCTATTTTCATCTACAACCACGCCACCGCAAGTATAATGTGCTGCAGGAACCACAGGAATCATATCTGTAGTGATATCGATACCGAGTTCGAGTAGGCGAGCATACAATGTTGGAAAGTGTTCTTTGACAAAGTCCGCAGGTTTATGCGTAATGTCTAACCAAACATGACGAATACCTAAGCGTTTGATTTCGAAATCGATTGCACGTGCAACAATGTCACGTGGCGCAAGTTCAGCACGTTCGTCAAAACGCAGCATGAAACGTTCGCCATTTGGTAAACGTAAATAAGCACCTTCACCACGCATTGCTTCCGTAATTAAGAATGAACGTGCTTGTGGATGATATAAGCAGGTAGGGTGGAATTGATTAAATTCCATATTGGCCACTCGACAACCTGCACGATAGGCCATCGCAATACCATCCCCAGTCGCAATATCAGGATTCGAAGTATATAAATACGCTTTCATTGCGCCACCACATGCCAAAGCAGTGAAGGGCGCTAAAAAGGTATGAACTTTTTCATTCACTTCATCAAGCGCATACAGTCCGACAGCACGATTTGTTGCTGTTTTATCGCCTAATTTATGTGTTGTAATTAAGTCTATGGCAATGAAGTTTTCGAAAATATGAATATTTTGTTTTTCTTGCGCTTTTTGTACTAGCGTGGTTGAAATGGCTTTTCCAGTTGCATCTGCTGCATGAATGATACGACGCTGAGAATGTCCACCTTCACGTGTTAAATGCAGTTGCTCATCTTCATCTAGTGTAAATTGCACACCATGATTGAGAAGGAAATCTACGGATGGACGACCACCTTCAACTGTTTGTTTCACCGCATCTAATTCACAAAGTTGTGCGCCTGCAATCATTGTGTCATCAATATGCTGTTGAATAGAATCTGTTTCATCAAGTACAGCAGCTACACCACCTTGTGCATAATAAGTACTTGCATCAGTCAAAGTCGATTTAGCTAAAACAGCAATATTGAAGTGTTCAGGGAGTGATAAAGCTAAACTTAAGCCTGCACCACCACTGCCCACAATAATCACATCAAATTGATGTGTTGTGTTTAAATTAGACATGTCCATCAGCTAATTTGAAAAAAGTCTGCTAATAACACTCTTTTTTTCAGGAAAATACAATAGTCACAGGGTTCAGATTTTAGTCTAAATACATCATAAACGCTTGTTTTAAGCTTATATTAAGTAAAGTCTTGTTTTATAAAAAAATGAAAACATATTATTACGCAAAGATATCAATTAATATGTTACAAACATTTTTCAAGCAAAAAAACATAAGACGTAGGTTCGTGATAAATGAGTAATGGTCTAATACAAAAAGGAATGTATGCGGCAGCATTTTCTATCGCTGCAGTCACATCACAAGTACAAGCTTCAACACCAGTTGATTTTTCTAATTTGGTTGAACAAGTTAGTCCTGCTGTTGTGAGCGTGAATGTTGTTAAAAAATTATCTCAAGAAGAGTTGTTGCAGCAACAAGTCCCTGAGATTCTTAAGCGTTTTTTTGGCAATCAGATCATTATTCCACAACAGCGTGCGCCGCAAGAAAAGACGGCTTATGGTAGCGCATTCTTTATCAGTAAAGATGGTTACTTACTCACCAATCATCACGTGGTTGAAGATGCATCTAAAGTAACGATTATGTTGAATGATCGTCGTGAAATTGATGCGAAAGTGGTGGGTAGTGATGAACGTACAGATGTCGCTTTGCTGAAAGTTGAAGGCAATAATTATCCATCATTGAGTATTGGTAATGTAGACCAACTTAAAGTCGGTCAGCCTGTACTTGCAATTGGTTCACCTTTTGGTTTTGATTATTCAGCATCCGCAGGGATTGTCAGTGCCAAATCTCGTAATATGATGGGTGAAACATCTGTTCCATTTATCCAAACCGATGTGGCCTTAAACCCAGGTAACTCTGGTGGTCCACTGTTTAACCAACAAGGGCAAGTGGTTGGTGTAAACTCTCGTATTTTTAGTGGTACGGGAGGCTATATGGGCTTGTCATTCTCTATTCCTATTGATGTCGCAATGGATGTTGTCGATCAATTGAAAAAGAATGGTAAAGTGTCTCGTTCTTTCCTTGGTATTATGCTACAAGACATTGATCGTAATTTAGCTGAAGCTTATAAGTTAGATAAACCAGAAGGTTCATTGATTACCCAAGTTACACCTGACTCTCCAGCATCTAAAGCAGGCTTTAGAGCAGGTGATGTGATCATGAAATATAATGGTTCACCTATTTCGCGTACTTCTGAATTATTGAACTATTTAAATCGTACTCAGCCAGGGCAATCTGTTCAGTTAGAGGTTTTACGTGATGACAAACCAAAAGTCATTACCGCAACCTTGGCATCTGCTCCTGATGACACACCTGCGAAAAATGATTCAACCACTATAACTAAACCACGTAAAGGGCCAATTTTAGGGGTGGCTATTCGTGGCCTATCTGAACCTGAAAAGAATAAATTGGGGCTAAAAGGTGGAGTCTTTATTGAAGACGTGACTTCAGGTGGTTTAGCCGCTCAATCACGTATTATTCCGGGAGATATCATTACCCAAGTGAATAATAAGAAAATCAATACACCAAATGATTTTGTTGAAGCTGTTTCTGAATTGCAAAAAAATACAGTTGCTCGTGTAGCTATTGTACGTGAAGGTCAACATGCAATGGTTGGTTTACGTATTCAATAAAACACTTGAAAGTTCTCATCTAAAATAGCAAATGAGCCACTCACGGAGTGGCTTTTTTATGTAAAAATAATGCAATTTTAGAGATTGAGTGAAAAGGATAGATCACATGAGTTCAGTGTTTGATTTAAAAATCAAAGTAAAACCAGAACATATCGATGTTTTAGGTCATGTGAATAATGTGGTGTATGTACAATGGATGCAAGATGTGGCATCTGCCCATATCGAAGAATTAGGTGTGGGATTAGAACAATATCTAGAATTGAAACATGCCATGGTAGCGGTTGAACATCATGTTCAATATCGTAAAGCCGCACTGTTAGATGATGAAATCATACTCCGAACATGGTTGTATGATATCAATGCATTATATTCATTTCGTCAATATGCATTTTTCAATGCCAAAGATAATAACTTATTATTTACGGGCAATACCAAATGGGCATGTATTGAGATTGCTACTGGGCGACCTAAGCGCATGTCTCCGACGTTTATACAAGCCTATCAACCGATTGATGCCACAATAGACCCATTTACTTTGGGTTAAATACCAACAATCTAAAAGTTTGCTGATTGATTATATTGATGTAGATGAGATATCTATGAGCCAGTTGAAATGGATCGAAACTCAGCGTTTGATTTTAAATGATTTAAAACATGAAGATACTGAGGCCATTTTTTCAATATTTTCAAATGATGCTGTACTTGAGTTTTATGATGTAAAGAAATTTACATCAGTACATCAGGCTTATGATTTGATTGATAAAATGCATGAGCGCTTTAGAAATCGACAAGGCTATCGTTATGCAATTCGATTGAAATGTGGAAAACTGATCGGTAGTTTTGGGGTAAATAGACTCATCCAAACTGAGGGGCAACATGGCGTAGTGATTGGGTATGATTTGCATCCTGATTTTTGGCAACAAGGTTATATGTCAGAAGTTTTGAGCCAAATGCTTTTGGATCTCAAAGAAAATTTATTATTTACTCAGAAAATCAGTTTTGTGGTGGCAGAAGTTTATGCTGAAAATGATAAATCGATACAACTTTTACGCAAGTATGGATTTCAACAAGTTGAGTTAAATATCAACGAACAAAGTTGTTTCAATGTAGACATGACATCACGACTTATTTTTAAACTTTTGCTTGAATGAGCGATGCCGATTGCGCATAAGTTTATATGTGGTGAATGCTTTCGTTATTCACAACAATATATTTGTTTTTCTATAACCGCATTCTGCTATAATCCATCGCAATTTATTTATCAGCTTTTGCTATGTGATCTTAACTTCACACATAGCGCAATTTATATGTTCAAGGTAGCCCATGGCGCAAGCTAAAAAATCCGTCGATATCAAAAATATACGCAATTTTTCGATCATTGCCCACATCGACCACGGCAAGTCGACACTTGCAGACCGTTTTATTCAAATGTGTGGCGGATTGCAAGCACGCGAAATGCAAGCGCAAGTCCTTGACTCAATGGATATTGAGCGTGAGCGCGGTATCACCATTAAAGCAGCGTCGGTTACGCTGTATTACACGCATCCAAATGGTGAAGAGTATCAGTTGAACTTTATTGATACCCCAGGGCACGTCGATTTCTCTTATGAAGTGTCGCGTTCACTAGCAGCCTGTGAAGGGGCATTGCTGGTGGTTGATGCAGCACAAGGCGTTGAAGCCCAGTCAGTTGCAAACTGTTATACCGCAATTGAGCAAGGTCTTGAGGTTCTTCCGGTACTCAATAAAATTGATTTACCGCAAGCTGAACCTGAACGTGTTATTCATGAAATTGAAGAAATTATTGGTATTGAAGCGACAGATGCGCCAACGTGTTCTGCAAAAACAGGACTGGGCGTGGAAGGTGTTTTGGAAACATTGGTGAATGTCATTCCAGCACCGACAGGTGATCGTGATGCGCCATTACAAGCTTTAATTGTCGATTCTTGGTTTGATAACTATTTAGGGGTTGTCTCTTTAGTACGTGTTAAACAAGGTCGTGTCCGTAAAGGCGACAAAATGTTAATGAAATCAACAGGTCAATCACACATTATCACTTCAGTCGGTATTTTCAATCCTAAACATACTGAAACAGGAATATTGGAAGCCGGCGAAGTTGGTTTCGTTATTGCGGGGATTAAAGATATTTTTGGTGCACCAGTGGGTGATACCATTACTTTAGCAACTACCCCAGAGGTTGCTACTTTACCAGGTTTTAAAAAGGTAAAACCTCAGGTTTATGCAGGCTTATTCCCAATTGATGCAAGTGATTTTGAACCGTTCCGTGATGCATTGCATAAATTGCAAATTAACGATTCAGCATTATTCTTTGAACCTGAAAGCTCTGACGCATTAGGTTTCGGATTCCGTTGTGGCTTCTTGGGTATGCTACATATGGAAATCGTACAAGAACGTTTAGAACGTGAGTATGATTTAGATCTGATTAGTTCCGCACCGACTGTAATCTATGAAGCATTAATGAAAAATGGTGAAACGATTTATATCGATAGCCCATCTAAAATGCCTGATGGTTCAACCGTTGAAGATTTACGTGAACCGATTGCAGAATGTCACATCCTTGTTCCTCAAGAATATTTGGGTAATGTCATGACATTGTGTATGGAACGCCGTGGTGTGCAAAAAGATATGAAATTCTTGGGGAACCAAGTATCGGTTACTTTTGAAATCCCGATGGCCGAAGTGGTTATGGATTTCTTTGATCGTTTGAAATCTTGTTCGCGTGGTTTTGCTTCTTTGGACTATAACTTTGTTCGTTTTGAAAGTTCATCTTTAGTTAAGGTTGATGTATTAATTAATGGTGACAAAGTTGATGCATTGGCCATGATTTGTCATCGTAATGATGCACGTCATCGTGGTATTGCTTTGGTTGAGAAAATGAAAGATTTGATTCCACGTCAAATGTTTGATGTTGCAATTCAAGCAGCGATTGGCGCTCAAATCATTGCACGCTCAACAGTCAAAGCAATGCGTAAAAACGTATTGGCTAAATGTTATGGCGGTGACGTTTCTCGTAAGAAGAAGTTGTTAGCCAAACAGAAAGAAGGTAAGAAACGTATGAAGCAAGTGGGTAGTGTTGAAATCCCACAAGAAGCGTTCCTTGCTGTATTGAAAGTAGAAAGATAATAAGAGGTATCATCGCTCATGGATTTTGATTTTAATTTAATTCTCGTACCAGTAACTCTCGTATTCTTTGGATTATGGTTACTCGATAAGTTTGTATTAAAACAACGTGCAACCAAAGGTAAAGGGAATGAAAATTTCATTATTTCATGGGCGTATGACTTCTGGCCAGTTTTAGCGATCGTATTGGTATTAAGATCTTTCTTCTTCGAACCTTTTAATATTCCATCTGATTCTATGGTACCGACTTTAGAAACAGGTGATTATATTTTGGTCAATAAGTTCCAATACGGAATCCGTTTACCGATTACCAATACCAAGATTATCGATATTGGTGAACCGCAGCGTGGTGATGTCGCTGTTTTTAGATATCCGAAAAACCCAAAGATTAGTTATATCAAACGTATTATTGGTTTGCCTGGTGATCGTATTGAATACAATAAAGGTCAGCTGACAATTAATGGTCAAAATGTGCAGCAGATTCCAACTGAATTTAGTCGTGAAAAAGATATTTTAGATACACCTAAATCGATTTACTACTATGAGCAAATGGGACAACATAAGCATTTGGTGCGTTTATTGGAAGGTCAAAACACCTTGATTGGTGCATTTAATTATGCGCAACAAAAGCAAGACTTGCCGTATGTGGCTACTGCGAATGATCGTTTTGTGAAATCAAATGGTGAAAGCTGGGAAGTCACTGTTCCTAAAGGACATTATTTTGCAATGGGTGATAACCGTGACCAAAGTGCGGACAGTCGTTTTTGGGGATTTGTACCTGAAGAAAACTTAACAGGTCATGCAATTTATGTTTGGATGCATAAAGAGCCAGGCTTTAAAATTCCTTCATTTAATCGTAATGGTGCAATCGATTAATTGATTTTGCCCGAATAAATAACAAATCAAGGTCAATGAAAATTGGCCTTTATTTTTATCTACAAAAACTATTGATAGACGTTGATTCATAAGAAAAATTAAGTGCAATAAATGATTTAAACTAGCAAGTTGGGTCACTTTCAAGGATAATAAGCCTAATAAATTTTTTGTGACCTCGTGTTTATGTAGGAATGTAAGAAATTTATAGGCAATTGAAATAAATGAAATGGCTGAAACTCTTTTTTGGGTCAAACTTTCATTGTTTCAATTGAAATGAAGGACTATTAATTTCACCTGTTGGATAAAAAAATGCGTAAAAATCAACAAGGCACTTCATATATTGGGATTTTATTGGGGATAATAGCATTAGCTTTTATATTGAAAATCACTGTTGCCGTATGGCCTTTATATTGGGATGATCACGTAATTGATCAACAAATTGTAGAGCAAATTAAGAATAGCCCTGCAGATATTACACCTTCAAAATTTTCATCAGAGATTGGTAAAAACTTTGATATGAATAATATCAGAGACATTAAGTTTGATGATATTGCGACGGTTTCTACACAAGATGGTTTACAAGTGACTAAGAAATATGAGGTACGAAAACATTTCATGCTGAATATCGATATAGTCCTCACTTTCGAGAAGAGTTTTGATAAAAGGTCAGTTGAAAGTAAGTGATCCTCGCTTACAAAGCAGAATTGGTTATCAGTTTAAACAATACGAGTTATTGCAACTTGCGCTGACGCACCGTTCGGTGAGTCACAAATACAACTATGAGCGCCTAGAATTTCTAGGTGACTCATTGTTAGGTATGATTATCGCTCACTATCTATACCATGCTTATCCGACTGAAAATGAAGGACGTCTGACGCGTATGCGAGCGACTTTGGTTCGTCAGGAGGCATTGGGTAAAATTGCCAATGACTTAAAATTAAGCACCAGTTTAATTTTAAGTACAGGTGAGTTGAAATCAGGCGGTCATCATCGTGAGTCAATATTAGCAGATACTGTAGAAGCGATTATTGGAGCGATTTATACCGATTGTGAGGATTTACCTTTATTAAGATCAATTGTTTTGAAATGGTATGAGCCGTATTTTGAAAACATTGAACCAACAGATCAGTTGAAAGATCCAAAATCACGGTTACAAGAATATCTACAAGCGCGTAAAAAACAGCTTCCTATTTATGAGGTTGTAGATATTCAGGGTGATGCACCGAATCAACATTTTAAAGTAGAATGTACCATAGATGGCTTGCCTAAAATGATGGGTGAGGGATCGAGTCGCCGCTTTGCAGAACAAGCAGTTGCGGCGGATTTTTTAAAGCTATTGGAGCAGTAAACTGCATGAATACACATTCCGATCACAATGATGCTGATCACGAGCCGACTGAAAATGGCAATGAGTTAATTAATCAATTTTTTAGTTCAGAAGGTTATGAAATTCCTTCGGATTATCGTAGTGGTTTTGTAGCGATTGTTGGACGTCCAAATGTGGGTAAATCGACGTTAATGAACCATTTATTGGGTCAAAAATTATCGATTACTTCACGTAAACCACAAACGACACGCCATAAAATTATTGGTATTGATAGCCGTGCGAAATCTCAGGCTGTCTTTGTTGATACGCCGGGAATGCACAAAAAAGAAGTACGTGCGATCAATAAGATGATGAATAAAGCTGCACATTCTGCTTTGCGTGATGTGAATTTAGTTTTATTTGTGGTCGATGCACAAAAGTGGACGCAGAACGATGATTTAGTTCTTGAGAAACTTAAAAATGCTGAAATGCCAGTGCTTCTGGTGATCAACAAAATTGATACGCTGGAAAATAAGCGCATGATTTTACCGTTGATTCAAGAGCGTGCAAAATTAATGAACTTTGCAGAAATCGTTCCTGTTTCTGCCCTGCGTGGTGCGAATCTTGATCATTTGCGTGAAGCAATTGAAAAATATTTGCCATTCCAACCACCACTCTATTCTTTGGAACAGTTGACTGACCGATCTGAACGATTCTTAGCAAGTGAAATTATTCGCGAAAAAATCATGCGTCAGTTGGGTGAAGAGTTACCTTATGATTTAACTGTACAAATTGAATCATTTAAAACTGAAGAAGCGACCATTAATGAAAAAACCGGTCGTCCAAAAGCAGCATGTACTTACATCGATGCAACGATTTTTGTCGATCGTCCAGGGCAAAAGGCTATTGTGATTGGTGAAAAAGGTGCTAAGTTGAAGAAAATAGGGATGGATGCTCGTGTCGACATGGAAAAAATGTTCGAACAGAAGATCATGTTAACACTTTGGGTTAAAGTGAAAGGTGGCTGGTCTGATGATGAGCGTGCGCTAAAAAGCCTAGGTTATAGCGATATTTAATCATTAAATTAAAAATAGGAACTGTGATGATTCGAGTGATTTCAATTCTTGCTTGTGTAGTGATGTTGCAAGGCTGTATTACAAAAATTGTGACAGTTCCTGTAAAAGTTGCCTATAAAACCACGAAAGGGGTCGTCAAGGGTACTGCCGCTGTGGTGGGTGCAGTCATCCCCGATGGTGATGATGAAGAAGAAAAGAAAAAAGACAATGATGATTAATCAACAAATCAGTGAATGAAGCACTGATCAATGCGTAATGAAATTTTGCATGGTTATTTAATTCATCATCGTAAATATAGAGAACGTAGCCATATTGTGCACTTGTTTACGCAAGAGCATGGTCGTGTCGATGGTATTCTTCGACAAACGCCTCCACCTCAATACCAACCGATTACTTTACAAGCTTCTGGTAAATCCGAACTTAAAAATTTTTCTAAACTGGAAATATTAAATCAACCCATTTTCTTTTATGGTGATGCTTTTTTTTCAGGTTTTTATTTGAATGAAGTTATTCTACGGCTTTGTCCTTTAGAAGAGACAATGCCTGAAACATTTCAGCAATACCATTTAACCCTCCAACATTTACAAAAATTAGCTGATCATCCTGAGGCTGATGTGTTTCTTCGGCAAATTTTACGCCAATTTGAACATGCACTATTAGAGGAATTAGGATATCCCTTGGATTATGCACATGATTCTAATCAACAAGAGATCATTGCAACTCAGTACTATCAATTTCAATTGGCAGAAGGCTTTACACCAGCTGCACATCGTTCATCCGCAACATTATCTGGACAGCAAATCCTCACGATGTTGAATTATGAAAAGGGTGGGGATTTTAATGCAGAACAGTTACAATTACTGGCAAAGCTTTATCGGCAAATGATTACTTCACTACTCGGTGATCGACCTTTAAAAAGTCGTCAGCTTTGGATTCAAAACGCGCAATCGAAAATTGTAAATCGTTAATTTTAAATTTATTGATATTAGGAAAATGTTATGGCTGCATTGCTTGGTGTAAACATTGATCATGTTGCGACTTTAAGACAAGCACGTGGAACGACTTATCCTGATCCTGTAAAAGCCGCATTAATTTGTGAACAAGCAGGGGCAGAAGGAATTACTTTACATTTGCGTGAAGATCGCCGTCATATTCAAGATGATGATGTACGTCGCATGCGCCCTGTTTTAAAGACCAGAATGAATTTAGAATTGGCGGTAACAGATGAAATGATTGCTTTTGCGAAAGAGATTAAACCGCATCATGTTTGTTTTGTTCCTGAAAAGCGTCAAGAAGTCACTACGGAAGGTGG
This sequence comes from Acinetobacter rongchengensis, assembly GCF_003611475.1. Taxonomy (GTDB): domain Bacteria; phylum Pseudomonadota; class Gammaproteobacteria; order Pseudomonadales; family Moraxellaceae; genus Acinetobacter; species Acinetobacter rongchengensis. The sequence goes on from NZ_RAXT01000006.1 coordinate 71,022, forward strand.
TTTAGATGTTGTTGGACATTTTGAAGATGTGAAAGCTGCAACCCAAGCTTTAACTGCCATTGGTTGTGATGTGTCTTTGTTTATTGATGCCGATATAGCTCAAATTGATGCTGCAATTGCATGTGGTGCGCCAACCATCGAATTACATACAGGTGCCTACGCAGATGCTGAAACGGCTGAAGCGCAACAAGCTGAATTAGAGCGAATTATTCAAGGTACTGAATATGCTGTGTCTAAAGGTTTGGTGGTCAATGCAGGCCATGGCTTAAATCTTGAGAATGTTGCGGCGATTGCTGCCATTCCTCACATCCATGAGTTGAATATTGGACATTCGATTATTGCGGAAAGTGTTTTCGTTGGTTTGGAACAAGCCGTGAAGGACATGAAAGCAGCGATAAACGCTGCAGGTTAATTTTTTTAATTTTTGTTGTTGAATATTGGTCATGTCTAGTATTAATTATGATGAACTCATGCAACCTGTGATTGCTTTTTTGGGTTGTGAAACACCGCAAGCATGGTTGGATGAGGCGTTGAATAATCTCCCATTGCTCATGCAAGATCATGCAAATTGTGAAAAAAAAGCGGCTGGAACAGCGATGAATTTAATGTTCCGTTATAGTTTTTTTACTGATTTACAGATCAAACTCGCACAACTTGTTCGTGAAGAAATGTTGCATTATGAGCAAGTTTTAGAATTTATGACCAAGCGTGGTCAAGAGTGGAAGGGCTTAAGCGCGGGACGCTATGCAGGTGGCTTGCGTAAAGAAATTCGTACTTATGAACCTGAGGCCTTGATTGATGTTTTGGTCATCGGTGCTTTTGTTGAAGCACGTTCTTGTGAGCGCTTTTATGCTTTGGCACCGATCGTTGATGATGAGCTTGGCCGTTATTATCGTTATTTGTTGAAATCTGAATCTCGTCATTATGAAGACTACCTTGCGCTTGCTTTGGATGTTGCAAAAACTGCAAAGTTGAAAGATCCAGAGGAAGATATTCAGCAACGGATTGAATTGATACGTGAAGTTGAAAAGAATTTAATTCTCGATCCTGATGATACTTTCCGTTTTCACAGTGGTGTTCCAAGTAAAGCAGTAGCTTAAATGTTTAAAAAGAAGTGATTGATTCACTTCTTTTTTGTTTTTAACTAGATGTCATCACAGTCGTTTATTCAATTTACTTTCGTGTAATACCGCTTTGTCAATTGATATCGATATTTCACAATAAAAAAAGCCCACTTCGCAATGAGTGGGCTTTTAAGTATTTGGCTCTCCAACCTGGGCTCGAACCAGGGACCTGCGGATTAACAGTCCGTCGCTCTACCGACTGAGCTATTGGAGAATCTGCATGCGATTATAAGGATATATCCTTTGTGGTCAAGACTTTCATGTCATGTTTTGCACATTTTTAAGTTATATGCTTTTTATTTGAACGAAAATGCAAATATTCAAAAAAAGGCTGTCAAAAAGGTTGCAATATAAAATTTAGCTTGCTAGATTAAATTTATAAAGTGAGTTTAAGCAATGCTTAAACCGTGTGGATTTAACCAACTTGCCAGCACTAAAATGGCTAAATAGGAGACAGCGAATGAATACGCTTACTGTTGCTCAAATTTTTGAAAATTTTTCATTTTATCAAGAAAACTATCTTTCGATTCTACACAACCCTGAACAATATTATCTTGAAGTTGAACATACTTATTTGGATGTTTGGCCATTTTCTGAGAAAAAATTGTATTTAGGTGATCTATTGCAACTTTGGTTTAGTGAAAAATGGCGGATTGATTCCAATTATCGTGTGCTATCCAATTCAGATAACCAATTCACGTCCAACTCAATTGAAAAAGCACATGATTTATATCTATTCCAATTGAGTGGTAGTACTTTATCAGGTTCAAATCATGCCCAAGTATGGTCTACATTAGAACAAAAAATCCTTTATATTTCATTGGATAGCGTATTTAAATATTACTGTTATTTTGGATCTATCGAGCGTCCGAAAGAATATTCACAAAATCCATTAAAAATTTATAAACACGCTGTTTAATCACTGAATGAAGAATACAGAAGCTTTTAAGTTATTTAAATTTGCTTAAAAGCTTCAATTGCTCGAACACGACTTTGCTTTAAATCTACAATCGGCTTTGGATAATTCAAATCAAGATTAGAGTTTTTTGCATAAGGTTCATGGATAGTTGTCGCATCTAAATCAGCAAGTTCAGGTAACCATTGACGAATATAATCGCCTTGAGGGTCGAATTTTTGTGATTGGCTCACAGGATTGAAGATACGGAAATAGGGGACGGCATCGGTTCCTGTTGAAGCACACCATTGCCAACCACCATTATTGGCAGCTAAATCACCATCAATTAAATGTTGCATAAACCATTGTTCACCTAAACGCCAATCGATCAATAAGTTCTTGGTGAGGAACATCGCAACAATCATTCTGACACGATTATGCATCCAGCCAGTGTGCAATAATTGGCGCATTCCAGCATCGACAATAGGGATACCTGTTTGACCCATTTGCCACGCTTTTAAGTCTTCAGGCGCGTGACGCCATTGGATATTTTGTGTTGCAGCCTTAAATGGTAAATGTTTGGAAACACGTGGAAAATCAAACAAGATGTGTTGATAAAACTCACGCCATAACAGTTCATCTAGCCATGTTTGCTGCCCTATATTGTCAATGTGAAAATGTCCTTGCTGTGCTCGAAAAATTGCATTTAAACATTGACGGATAGAAAGTATACCTATGTTTAAATATGCTGAAAGCTGGCTTGTCGCTTGCTGATTTGGGTAATCTCGCTCAGTTTGATAATCAAAAATTTTATGCTCAATAAATTCATCAAGTAAATCTAAAGCATATTGCTCACCTACAGGCCATTGTTGTTTCATATCATCCAATTTGAACCCTAATTGTTGTAGTGAGGGAATCGGGTCTGATATGGCAATTTCGATTTTTTGCTGCGGTGTGGGTGCTGGGTAGGATTGTGGAATAGAAATGCTTAGTTGTTCATAACAGTATTTTTTAAATGCACCAAAAACTTGATATGGTTGATTTGATTTATTGCGGATTGAGCCAATCGGGAAAATCGTGCGGTCATGGTATAGCACTAAATCACTTGCAGATTGGTTTAAGATTTTTTGTACGTCAAAATCACGATTGAGTTCGTTGACACCACATTCAATATTGGCATGTACATTTTGAATTTCCAACGTATCACACAATTGCTTGATTTCTTTGGTAATTTCTTTCCATAAAGGAGTGATACGAATGATCAGCGGAATATTGAATGCTTCTAAGCTGAGTTTGAGTTGTTGAATTTGGCGTAGATAGAAGTCAATTTTGATCGGCGCATCATCATGTATTTTCCATTGTTCTGGTGAAAGGATAATGAGTGCAATCACTTGCCCAGACTGTGCTGCATGCCATAGTGCAGCATGATCATGGATACGTAAATCTTGTCTAAACCAAATCAGTTGTCTTTGCATAGTATTTCGTTTTTCACATTAAAATCATTGATTGATCATACATTTTTAATGGGTACAAAAAAGGCAAAGTTTTATACTTTGCCTTTTTCTCACAGATCATCAGATCTTAGTGGTGATGACCACCTGCACCGTGAACATGACCATGCTCTAATTCTTCAGCAGAAGCATCACGAATTTCAACAATTTCTACTTCAAAAGTAAGGTCTTGACCAGCAAGTGGGAAGTTTGCATCAACGATGACGTTTTCGCCTTCAACTGCTTTTACAGTAACGATTTGAACACCGTCATCAGTTTGAGCTTGGAACTGCATACCCGCTTCGATGTTTTCAACACCTTGGAACATTTGCGCAGGAACTTCTTGTACTAGGTCAGGATTGTATTCGCCATAACCTTCAGCAGCAGGAACGTTTACTGTGAATTTGTCACCAACAGTTTTACCTTCTAAAGCTTTTTCTAAACCAGGAATGATATTACCTGCGCCATGCAAATAGGCAAGCGGTTCACCTTGTGATTTATCGAGAGTTTCACCCTCAGCGTTAGTCAACGTGTAGTGGAAAGAAACCACGTGGTTATTTGCAATAGCAGTCATGTTATTGATCCATTCGATAATCGATAGTTTTAAGTGTACATCATAAAGTGAAAAGCAATTTTTGTAGACTAAAATTACTAAAAAATTGCATTTTCATCATTTTTTTGACGATTTTTTCATTAATATGGGCAAAAAATCAAATTTCAATGCAATTTAATTTTTGGCGCGATTTTTCGTGTAACAAAATCTTTAGCTGTTAGTAGGCCTGCATGCGCATAACCATAAATCGTGGCTTGATGCATACGATATAAAGACACGTACATCGATTTTGCGACAAAGCCTTGCACATTGACCTGTCCCAGTAGTTCGCCTACAGCTTTATTTTTACTCAATGAAACCAGTGAACCTTTATCAGAGAATTGGAACATAGGGAGTGGTCGGCCTTTGATCCGTGCTTGCATAGCTTCTGCCAAGAAGGTTGCTTGCTGGCTTGCAACTTGCGCACGTGGCCCTAAAGGCGCTTCTCGTGCATCTAGAATACAGTGCGCGCAATCGCCAAATGCAAACACATTTGGATCGGATTTGGTTTGTAGTGTCGCATAGACATCTAAACGTCCCATACGGTCTTTGTCAAAGCCTTTCAGATGGGCAATCACGTCAGGTGTTTTGATGCCTGCTGCCCAAACTTTCAATTGTGCATCTATTGAGGTGCCATCAGTAAAATAGACTTTTTCTGCATCTACTTTCTCGACACGTTTTGCAGTGAGTACATCTATTTTCATACGTTCTAATTGTTGCGTTGCATGTTCAGCAATTTTTTCAGAAAGAGCAGGCAAAATACGATCTGCACCTTCTATCAATGAAATTTTGACATTTTTTGGATTAATTTTATTTAAACCATACTTATAAAAATTCTGCTTGGCTTGTACCAATTCTGCAGCAAGTTCAACACCTGTTGCACCTGCACCAATGATGGCAATTTGCAAATTACGATCTACGTCTTTGTTTTGTGCATCTAAGTACAAATGTAATAAGTCTTGTTGAAAAACTTCAGCTTGATGGCGGCTATCTAAATAGTGGCAAAATGCTTTAACACCAGGGGTATTGAAATCATTGGATACTGAACCTAAGGCCAGAATCAAGGTGTCATAACCTAATGTGATTTGTTCATGTTTTGATTCATATTTGGAAGATTGAGTTTTACTGAGTGTAATGGTTTTATGGTCACGGTCTAGTTGCTCAAAACGACCCAGTACAAATTCGTAATGGTGTTTTGCCGCATGGGCATAGTAATTCATTTCTTCTTCGCTTGGGTTCATTGTCCCAGCAGCGATTTCATGCAAAAGCGGTTTCCAAATATGCGTAAGTTTTTGATCTACGAGGGTGATTTTGGCTTTTTTACTTTTTCCGAGAGTATCACCAAGCTGAGTAACCAGCTCTAAACCACCAGCACCACCACCAACGATCACAATATGATGTAGATTCGACATACAAAAGACTCGATTTATTATTAAAAAAGGATGGCTTAAATATGCCATCCTCTTTATATAATTGAGTTTTTTTTGTATTACAATTTACATAAATACAATAAAACTGACTAAAAAACTTGGTTTTAAATTAGAACCATGACTTGATCCATTCCAATAAACGTTCAAACCAAGATGCTTGTTCAATATGAACTTCGTCTTCAATGTCAAAACTCTGAATTAATACATTATTTTGGTATACATTGACCTTTGCCAAATGCATGATTTTTTCAAGTGGTGCAGTCAAAGAGGTTTCGTTTAATTCTACATTTAAATGGGTCTGTGTTTCTTGTAAAGGCTCAACAGTAGTCAAAATACCGTTTAAGTCTACTTTCATGACCTTGCTGTTATTGACATCGAAAGTCATTAAATCAATTGGGCTAGGGTCGTTATATAAAGAGGTTGTGACCAGTTGTGGCTTTTTGGCTTCAACTTTAAACATTTTCAATGTGGATTTGATTACAGGCAATTCAGCAATCAATTGTTTATCTTTAATCGCTACTTCATCACGTGTGTAGGCGTAGCCAAGATTAAGCAGTTTATGGGCAACTTCTGCACGTTTAATCGCACTTTTAGCACCCATTACCACAACGATCAAACGACGATCAGGTGATCCAGCAATACTAGAAGGGCGGTGTGCTGTTAATGCGAGGTTATAACCTGCGGCTTTGGTAAAGCCTGTTTTTAAACCATCGACACTTGGGTCAGACTTTAACACCAAGTTTGTTGCATGGTGAAAGTGTTGCTTATAACTGAAATTTGGCATCACTGAATAGTGTAAATATTCAGGTGTTTGCATAGTCACTGCTTGACCTAAAAGTGCCATATCGTGCGCAGATGAAAAATGATCAGGCATGGTAATACCTGGTGCATTGGCAAAATGAGTGTCTTTCATTCCCAAAGCTTGAGCTTCTTGATTCATTCGTGCGACAAAAGCAGGAACACTGCCTGAAATACGTTCTGCCAATGTTACCGCAGCATCATTTGCAGACATCACAATAAGACCAGCAAGTAGCTGATCTATTGAAATTTGTTCGCCTTTTTTTAAATACATTTGTGATTCGTCCCATTGCACCATGTGTACAACTGGGGTTGCGGTAATCATTTCTTCTTTGCGAATGTGACCAGCTTTTAACTCTTTTAGTGCAATGTAAGCAACCATCATCTTTGTCATCGATGCAGGTGCGCGTTGCACATGACTATTATATTCAGCAAGGGTTTGACCCGTTTGCGTATCTAAAATAGTCCAAGCTTCAGCCTCAACTGTTTGAGGGTTTATATTGAGTAAAGCAGCATTGACCAGTGTAGAACAAATTAAGCTGAGTAATGCAATAAAAGAAACGAGAATTTTCAACAGATTTACCTTTAGCCAATCCTATGGCGAGAACGCACAAACTGTGCGAATCCTATGCCTTTTTTCAAAACAAGGCTAGCTAAAATTGTAGACAATTGCGACTAACAGCGGATGACTTTGTAAAAAAATGCTACTCTAATTGGTAATTTCTTTGTTTTGTATTTTAAATAGATCACTATGTTGCATTATCAAATTGAATTTGACGAATATCGTCAACATCTCGTTCATGTTACTTTACGTTTTCTTGCAAATCCAACACAGGTACTTTCTTTGCCTACATGGATTCCGGGGAGTTATTTAATCCGTGAATTTGCGAAACATATCGAAGCAGTCAAAGCTTATGATGAAGATGGGCGTCAGTTAAATATCAGCAAATTTGAAAAAAATAAATGGCGCTTATATAACACAGACCATGAACTGATTACGGTTGAATATGATGTCTATGCTTATGATCTGTCAGTGCGTGGTGCTTATGTCGATCAAACACGTTTATACGTCAATCCTGCATGTGTGTGTTTAGGTTTACAAGACCAAGAACAAGCGCCAATTGAGTTAGAAATATTTTTACCAGATGAACTCAAACATTTCCAAATTGCGACAGGTTTAGTATCAAAAAGCTTGGTCAAAGGGCGCTATACCCTAAAAGCAGAAAATTATGCTCAATTGATTGATGCCCCTTTTGAGTTGGCAGATCAGACCCGTTTCAGTTTTGAAGCCAATGGTATTCCGCATGAGTTTGTGGTTTCAGGTCAGCATGCAATGAACGCTGAACGTATGAAACAAGACATTGAAAAAATTTGTAGTACTGAAATATCAATGTTTGGTTCAGCACCATTTTCAGACTATACCTTTATGACCATGGCAACAGGCAATAGCTATGGAGGACTAGAGCATCCAAACAGCACCAGTTTGATTTCTCCACGAGATGACTTACCAAAAGTGGATGAACCGACTGAGCCTTCTGCAGATTATCAACGATTCTTAGGCTTATGTAGTCATGAGTACTTCCATTCATGGTTGGTTAAATTTATTCGCCCTGAAAATTTTGCAAACTATGATTTAGATCAAGAAGGCTATACCAGTTTATTATGGATTTTCGAAGGTTTTACATCGTATTACGATGATTTGATTTTGTATCGCAGTGGTGTGATTTCTCAAGAATCGTATTTAAAACTATTGAAGTCGCAAATAGATCGTTATTTACAAAATCCAGGACGTTTTATTCAGTCTGTTTCTGAGTCAAGTTTTGATGCATGGATTAAATTCTACCGTCAGGATGAAAACTCAAATAATGCAGGAACCAGTTATTACAACAAAGGCTGTTTGGTTGCATTGTGTCTAGATTTAGGGCTTCGTTTACGTGGTTCGAGTTTGGATGCTTTGATGCGGTGTTTGTATGAAAATAGCCAAAAAGGCATTCAGGTGAATGAGCGGACTATTTTTGACTTATGTAAAGAATTAACAGGTGATGACTGGACTGAGCAAATTAATCATTTGATCAATACCACCGATGAATTACCGCTTGATCAATTATTCCCTGAGTTTGGTTTAAGCTATGCTTTAAAAAATGACAAGACTCTGCCATTTGGTTTAAAAGTTGTTGAGAAACCTGAAGGTCTACTGATTCAACAAGCACGTCGTGATGGTGTGGGCGTTCAAGCAGGCTTATCTGCAAATGATGTGATTGTTGCGATTGATGGTCTAAAAGCATCAGAAAAGTTACTTGAAAAATACGCTAAATACAAAGCTGCATTTACTGTTTATGCGTTCCGCCGTGATGAATTTATGCAATTTGAGTTACAGGGTGGAGAAATTAATTTAACAACGGTTGAGTTAAATGTTGTAGATCAAGCCCAAGCTGAGAAATGGTTAAAGGCTTAATCGATTCACATTTTAGATTAGCATTCATTTGATTTTGAATAACCGATGTTTAGACATCGGTTTTTTATGCATAGAATAATGCTTAAATTTTAGACATAAAAAACCCTCAATATCTGAGTAATGCTGATCAGTTAAGCATTTTTAAATCCTCCCCAACCCTCCTTTGATAAAGGAGGGAGTACCAAGAATCTAAAATTATTTTAAATTCTCAGTAGTTCTCCTCTTTTTCTTGCGCCATACATGGCTCAGGGTTAGTGGAGATTCTTAGATGAGTAACGACTAAATTACTCTTAACTAACCGGCATTACTCAATATCTGAGGGCTTTTTAATCTAAAAATAAAATACTTTTATTCGTGACAAACTATGCTTCAATGGTTTGAACGGCAATTTTCTTCGCAGGATCTGCTTTACGACGAACTTGTGGAACAGGTTCACCATAATATTGACGATCTGCAAAATAACTTGAACGTACCATCGGCGCAGCCCAAATATTTTTAAATCCAAGCTTGTGACCATGTGCCGTATAACGTTCAAACTCTTCTGGTGTTACAAAACGATCAATCGGTGCATGCTCTTTAGAAGGCTGTAAATATTGACCAATCGTCACATAGTCTACGCCATGCGCATGTAAATCATCCAACAGCGCAATCACTTCTTCTTCTGTTTCACCAATACCGACCATCAAACCACATTTTGTTGGCACATCAGGACAATATTCTTTAAACATTTTCAATAAAGTCAAAGAGTGTTGGTAGTCTGAACCCGGACGCATTGCTTTATAAAGACGAGGTACAGTTTCAATGTTGTGGTTAAACACATCAGGTGGGCATTCCGTCATGATGCGTAATGCAACATCCATACGACCACGGAAATCTGGAACTAAGATTTCAAGTAATGTTTTCGGACTTAATGCACGTGCTTCTTTAATACAATCTACAAAATGTTGTGCGCCACCATCTAATAAATCATCACGGTCAACAGAAGTGATCACCGCATATTTTAAACCAAGGTTAGCAATGGTTTCTGCCATATGGCGTGGTTCATCCGCATCGAGCGCATTTGGGCGACCATGTGCGACATCACAAAATGGACAGCGACGTGTACAAATATCACCCATAATCATAAAGGTTGCAGTACCACCACCAAAACATTCAGGTAAATTTGGACAAGCAGCTTCTTCACATACGGTATGTAGTTTTTGTGCACGTAAAGTGGTTTTAATGCGTTGAACTTCATCAGGCGCAGCCATTTTGACCCGAATCCAATCAGGCTTTCGAGGCGTTTCAACCGTTGGAATAACTTTTACAGGTATGCGAGCCACTTTTTCTGCACCGCGTAATTTGACGCCCTGTTCTGGTTTACGGTTCTCTGACATATTCAACTTTTCCACTGTTTTCTACGGGGGAGAGGAGATTTATTATAGCGTAAATGCCAAACGATAGGGCAAAAAGACTATTCATATACTAAATGTGGTTATCACAGAATATATGCATGTGAAATACAGAAAATTTTTTTACTTTAGTTCATAATATGACACGAGATATAGACTGAATTTAGTATAAGGAGCTTTGAATGCCACGTAAGAAAGAAGTCGTTAGTGGGAATTATGTGAAATACGATGCGGTCGTACTTGGCTCTGGTCCTGCTGGTGAAGGCGCGGCAATGAAGCTTGCTAAAACGGGTAAGCGTGTTGCAATTGTTGATATTCGTGAGCAACTTGGTGGTAACTGTACCCATGTAGGAACAATTCCAAGTAAAGCTTTACGTCAAACAGTTTCAAGTATTATCCGTTATCAACGTGATCCAATGTTTAAAAAAGTGGGGGATTGGAAACAATTCACCATGAAGCAAGTGCTACGAAATGCGCATAAAGTCATCCAACAACAAGTTGATACGCATTCACGTTTTTACGATCGTAATAATATTGATGTATTTCATGGTCGTGCATATATTCAAGATAAAAACACTGTGATTATTTTCAGTGAAGATGGTGTAAAAGAAACCTTAGGTTTTAAGCAACTGGTGGTGGCAACTGGTAGCCGTCCATATCATCCACAAGGTTTAGACTTTAATCACCCACGTGTCTTTGATTCAGACAAGATTTTAGATTTAGATTACCCAATTCATAAAATCATTATTTATGGGGCAGGGGTAATTGGTTGCGAATATGCTTCGATTTTCATTGGATTGGATCATAAAGTTGATTTGATTAATACTCAGCACCAATTGTTGAGCTATTTAGATGATGAAATTGCGGATGCGTTGTCTTATCACTTGCGTGAACAAGGTGTACTTATTCGTAATAATGAGCAAATCGATCACCTCGAAACATTTGATGATCATGTGGTGATGCATTTGCTTAGTGGTAAGAAAATTAAAGCGGATGCTATTTTGTGGTGTAATGGCCGTTCTGGAAATACAGATGGCTTAGGTCTTGAAAATGTTGGGATTACACCAAATAGCCGTGGTCAATTGGCAGTCAATGATCAGTATCAAACTGAAGTTGAAAATATCTATGCTGCTGGTGATGTGATCGGTTGGCCTTCGCTTGCTTCTGCTGCATATGACCAAGGTCGTTGTGCAGGTTCGAATATGAGTGGTGAAGAAAATATTAAGCCAGTTAAGGATATTCCTACAGGGATTTATACCATTCCTGAAATTTCATTCTTCGGAAAAACTGAAAGTCAGTTAACCGCTGAAAAAATTCCGTATGAAGTTGGTCAAGCGTCTTTCCGTCATTTGGCGCGTGCGCAAATTACAGGTGATACGGTGGGTGAACTAAAAATCTTGTTCCATCGAGATACTTTAGAATTGCTTGGTGTGCATTGTTTTGGAAATAATGCTGCCGAAATTATTCATATTGGTCAGGCTGTAATGCAAAGTGGAAACAATACGATTAAGTATTTTGTTGAAACCACATTCAATTATCCAACGATGGCAGAAGCGTATCGTGTTGCAACTTTAAATGGTATGAATCGTTTGTTTTAAAATGATTTATTTCTAATAATTTTATTTTTTTATAATGATAACCCGTAAGTGATCTTACGGGTTTTTTAACAATTTTGGTTGTAAATAGGGTTTAAAAAATCATTTATATTTATGAACTAGTTATTGCCTAATATTTATTACGCAAAATTGAAATCCAGTTGTATCAGAATTTGCTACTTTGAAGGATCAAAGTAACCAAAATCCTTGTTGGGCAAAGGGGATATCCCTATCACCCTTGCCCAACGGTGGCATCCATGCCGCCTAACGCGATAGCAAAATGATGTTAGAACGACTATGCACAAACAAGTTCAGTTTTAACTATATTTTATTTGTTTTAGACAGAAATATTTTGAGTTTGTTTATAGTTTTATTCATTTGATTTGAACTTTAATTGATGAATTTTTAAATTATGGGGGACAAGAACCGCATAGTTTTAATATCTACAAAGCGTTATCATAGTGGTATAAACAGGTTGGATAAAGTTATGAAAATTGTTGCGGATGAAAATCTAGCATTTACTGAATATTTCTTTTCAGAATTCGGAGAAATTCATCAGGCAGCAGGGCGTACTTTAACGCATGATGATGTAAAAGATGTTCAAACTCTATTGGTTCGGTCTGTAACCAATGTGAATGAATCACTGGTTGCAAATACGGCGCTTAAATTCGTTGGTAGTGCAACGATTGGCACAGATCATTTAGACATTACAGCTTTAGAAAAACATCAAATTGTATGGTCAAATGCAGCGGGTTGTAATGCGCAAGCTGTTGCTGAATATGTGATCACCGCATTATTACATTTGAATCCTGATTTTATTGATCAAAATAAAGGCTTTACCTTAGGCATTATTGGTTTGGGGAATGTCGGTTCACGTTTGGCTTATATGGCAAAGCTCTTGGGTTGGAATGTGATTGGTTTTGATCCATTTGTGCAACATCGAGATATTCAACAGGTTGAACTTGAAACATTATTAAAAAATGCAGATGCAATTACAACACATGTACCATTAACCAAAACAGGCGAACATGCGACTTATCACTTAATTGATGGCAATGCGTTAGCGCTGATGAAGCCTGAAGCGATTTTAATTAATTCTGCACGTGGACCTGTTGTTGAGGAAGCCGCATTAATTGCAGACATTCAAAAGACACAGCGTAAAGTGGTTTTAGATGTATTTGAACATGAACCTGAGATTTCACAAGAATTACTCGATTTAATCACCATCGTTACGCCACATATCGCTGGATATAGCTTAGAAGGTAAGGCACGCGGTACTCAAATGATTTATGAGGCATTTTGTAAAACATTTGGCTATTCTGCGAATAAAAAATTTGAATCACAATTGCCTACTGGTGAGCAGTATTTTTATGGCAATAATATTAAGCAAACACTGAAAAAATACTTATCTGAAATCTATAATATTCAACGGGATGACGATAATTTAAGAGCATGTTTGAAGAATGGTAAGGTGGATCAGAAGGCATTTGATCATCTACGCAAAACTTATCCTTTACGCCGTGAATGGGCTGCACATGGAGGGCCAAAAGCATGAGTCAGCCTATCCAAAGTAGCATTCAATATCAACCGACTTGTGATTTAGACGCACTCAAATCACGAGCAAAAATGTATGCACAAATTCGCCAATTCTTTGCTGAGAGAGAAGTGCTCGAAGTTGAAACACCTGTACTTTCGCAGGCAGGTGTGACCGATGTACATTTAGCTTCTGTACAAGCACAGCGCCATGTTCAAGGGAAGAAGCAAATCCATTATTTACAAACCTCACCTGAATTTGCCATGAAACGATTATTGGCAAGTGGTAGCGGTGCAATTTATCAAATTTGTAAAGTGTTTCGTGATGATGAGCATGGTCGTAAACACAATAGTGAATTCACCATGTTGGAATGGTATCGTCCGCAATTCAGTTTGAAAGATTTAATGCTCGAAGTGACTGATTTATTAAATGTTGTACTTGAACAGCGCTTTGGTGAAGTTCGTCCGACGGTGTTGAGTTATAAACATGCTTTTATGGATCGTTTGGATTTAAATCCACTCCAAGCGAGCTTGAAAGAATTAAAAGATGCCGCACATCGTGTCGGTTTAAATCTCGATTTGGGCGATGATCGTTTAGCCTATATCGATTTGCTATTTTCACACATGGTAGAACCAAGCTTAGGTTTTGATACACCAGTATTTTTAACAGATTTTCCACCTGAATTGGCGTCTTTAGCCATGACTAGACATGATGAGGATGGTGAGTTAGTTGCAGCACGTTTCGAGCTTTATATTGAAGGTTTAGAACTCGCCAATGCCTATGATGAATTGATAGATGCAGATGTTTTGCGTGGTCGTTTTGAAGCGGATAATGCAGTGCGTAAAAAACTTGGTTTGCATGTGATGCCGATTGATGAGTATTTGTTGGCTGCTTTGCCGAATATGTCTGATTGTGCAGGAATTGCTTTGGGTATAGATCGTTTGTTAATGGTCGTGATGAATCAAATGAAGTTGGAAAAAGTAATTACGTTCCCTGCTGAGGTGTCGTGAATATAGAATTAAATATTTGTCGTATTTGTGGATATTTTGAAGAGGATTATTTTCCATGGGGGGAGGATGGTAAAACTTCCTCATTTGATATTTGTATTTGTTGCAATGTCGAATTTGGATATGAAGATATAAACTTAGATTCTATCAGGAAGTTTAGGACAAGCTGGATAAGCTCAGATAAATTTTTATCTAATTCTAAATATGCTAATTTTTTAAGGAATATTCCTAAAGAATTTTTGTGATTTGTATGGTTTTGAGTCGGTATGTATAAACTTTGGCATGCCATTTGCTTTTTATTCAGCAGGCAAAGAAGCCTATTTTTCAATTTTAATATATCACTGATGTTTGATAGGCAAAGGAGCCTAAAGCATGTTTCATGCTTTAGGCTTTTTTATTACCAATTTAAAAGAGTTGCCTATTGATTTATAAAGGAACAGCGCTTATGTCATATCTTGCACCATCGGAATTTGCAGTCAAAGTTGTAGATGCAGGCGAATCAAAATTACATATGGCAACACGAGATGTCATTATTCGTGCCTTCATGGCAGGGGCGATCCTCGCTATTTCAGCAGTATTTGCAATAACAATAGGAATTCAAACAGGTGTGCCTTTAATTGGTGCATTATTATTTCCTGTTGGTTTTTGTATGCTGTATTTATTGGGATATGACCTATTAACAGGTGTATTTGTTTTAACACCATTGGCATGGATTGATAAGCGTGCAGGTGTAACGATTCCTAGAATTTTAAAACATTGGGGATGGGTGTTTTTAGGTAATTTTGCAGGTGCATTGACCGTTGCTGTTCTTATGGCAGTTGTATATACCTATGGTTTTGCAACTGAGCCCAATGAAATTGGCAACAAAATTGCACATATTGGTGAAAGTAGAACGCTTGGATATAAGGAATATGGTTTAGGGGGATGGTTAACTATTTTCATTCGAGGAATGTTGTGTAATTGGATGGTTTCTCTTGGCGTAATTGGTGCAATGATTTCAACTTCCGTAAGCGGTAAATTTATTGCAATGTGGATGCCAGTGATGCTGTTTTTTGCCATGGGTTTTGAACATTCAGTCGTTAATATGTTTTTATTTCCTTTCGCGATGATGATGGGCGGTAATTTCTCAGTGATGGATTATTTATTGTGGAATGAGATTCCTGTTGCGTTAGGTAATTTGGTGGGGGGGGTGGCATTAACAGGCTTAGCTTTATATACAACACATGTGAAAACTGCACCAAAACGAACTTTTAAATAAGATCATTTTAATCGGGGGAGCCTCATGTAGACTCTCCGTGATATTGAGATGAAAAATATGACTCAACAATTAAAAGTCGAACTTGGTCAATATTCTCATCAAGGGCGTAAAGTGATCAATCAAGATTTTTACGCTGCTTCAATACCGCAAAATTATGTATTGCAACATAAGGGCATTGCTTGTGCATTATCGGATGGAATTAGCAGCAGTAATGTCAGTCATATTGCTAGCCAAATGGCAGTTACGGGCTTGCTAGCAGACTACTTCTCTACTCCTGAAACATGGACCGTAAAAACATCGGTGCAACGTGTTTTAACTGCGGTAAATAGTTGGTTGTATGCACAAACCCAGCAAAGCCAATATCGTTTTGATAAAGATCGCGGCTATGTTTGCACGCTTAGCGCATTGGTGATGAAAGGGCACATTGTGCATCTTTTTCATATTGGTGATAGTCGAATTTATCGACTACAGTCAGGGCAACTGGAACAACTTAGCACAGATCATCGGGTTTGGTTGTCATCACAGGAAAGTTATTTGAGCCGCGCGCTAGGTGTAAATCCGAAAGTTGATATTGATTATCAAAGTTATGTTTTATATGAAAATGATATTTTTATTTTGATGACAGATGGCGTGTATGAGTATTGTTCATCTGAAAAGTTAACCCAATTTCTAACTCAAACTCATACCAGTTTAGATCTGATTGCCCAACAAATTGTAGAGTATGCTTACCAACAAGGCAGTATAGACAATTTGACGATTCAGATTGTAAAAGTTCAGGAGCTTCCTCAAGTTGGGGCACATGAAATTGTACCTGATTATACTCAATTAGCATTTGTACCTTCTCTGAATGTCCCAACACAATTTGATGGGTATCAGATTGTTCGTGAAATACATAACAGCAATCGTAGTGTTTTATATTTGGCTCATGAAATTGATCAACAACAGCTTTTGGTGATTAAAGTTCCTGCTACAGATGTACAACAAGATCCGTATTTAACTGAGCAATTTTTATTCGAAGAATGGATCGCAAATCGAATTCATCATCCTCATGTTTTAGCTGCTTATGTACAACTTAGACCTCGGAATTATATTTATCATACGATGGAATATATTGAAGGTGTTACGCTTAAACAATGGATTACAGATCAACAACAGCTAGTTCCATTAGATAAAGTTCGGCAGATTATTGAGCAGATTGCTAAAGGTTTACAGGCGATACATCGTTTAGAAATGATTCACCAAGATATTAGACCTGAAAATATTATGATTGATCATTTGGGTACGGTAAAAATCATTGATTTTGGAGCGTGTCGTGTGGCAGGAATTCGTGAAATGACGAAAGATGTCGAAGAAGTTGCATTGGGCACGATGGCTTATATGGCACCTGAATACTTTTTATCTGAATCCGTTACCGCGTCCTCAGATCAATATTCGCTCGGAGTTCTCGCTTATTATTTGTTAAGTGCTGATTTGCCTTATCAAACCAATATCGCAAAGTGCAAATCAAAAAAAGATTTTAGAAAGTTACAGTATCGTTCCCTATCTTATTATCGTGAAGATGTACCTCTATGGGTGGATAAGGCTTTAGAAAGAGCAGTTCAAATCAGGGCAGATCATCGCTATGACGATGTTGCAGAGTTTGTTTATGATTTGATTTACCCAAATCCAAAATTCTTAACATTAAAGCGGAAATCATGGGTAGATAGAGATCCTGTGATGTTTTGGAAAGCTATTTCTTCACTATTATTTCTATTGTTATTAGGAGGAGTGGCTTTAGTGAGTCATTTTAATACGATACATTTTTAATTCGTCGATGAGCATTTGTTTTATACATATTAAATGCTGAATATATTGGTTAAGTACTTTCTACATTTATCCATTGATATGGTCATTACATCATTGCCTTAGCTATTGATTCACTGAATTAACTAGACATCTATACGTATATACTTAACTCAAACTTAGAATCTATGAATTGATTTATCAAAAATTTTAAATGACCTGAATAGTGTGCATCTTCATTTTTTGTGTATGAATGTTCAAACTAGGTTTGTCTTTATTAAACACAATATTCAGGTATATTTTTGGGTATTTACTACAATCTTTTGTTTAAGCGTTAAAGTGTTAACGGCTCTAAACCTTTTACAATATCACTAAATTCTGAACCATTCAGCCAAAAAGATTTCTTTAAAAATAACGTTGTCATAATGCTTTCTGCTATATCACTATTGGTGTTTTCACAGAATAGACCGTATTGGCTGCCGAGTACTGTATTGTCTTCAATCAGACGAATATAGTAAGCATGTTGTTCATCTGCATAACCAAGAATTGCATCACGTTGAGTAGCCATTTTTATGTCTCCACATAGAAAATCAATCAATTAAGTAAGCTAATTTAGACCAGTAAACTTATTCAATCAGATCAATAGATTAGTGAAATAAAGAATCTTATATTCATTCTAAATTATTGATTTATGATAAGTATATTGATTATCCTTGTCATCCTTGATCAAATAGATGTATCAAAAACTGATCGATAACGGTATTGTTATTCAAAAAAAACACGCCGTCAACTTGAATTTGTAACTTTTTCGAGATATATTGATTTTAATGGCTTTTATGCAGCATATAGGATACAGCATGACAAAAAAAACAGAATTTGAACATGGTGGTGCGAGAGCAAATGCAGGACGTAAAGCACAATTTAATGAACCGACCAAAGTGATTCGTGTACCTGAATCACAAGCTGATTTTATTAAAAATTGGTTACTGAAAAATTTCAAAAATGGTGCATTAAGTGATTTAACATCGAATATTAAAATTCAAACAATTCGTCCAAATAACGATAAAATTTATCAAATTCCAATGGCAACAGAACGTGTTGCTGCTGGTGTGCCTTTTTCGGTACAAGATACGATTGATCAATCTTTGGATATGAATGAATTTCTGATTCGTAATGAAAGCTCTACCTTTATTGTGAAAGCAAACTCATTATCTATGCTTGATGTGGGTATTGATATTGATGATCCATTGATCGTGGATCGTAGTATCACGGCTAAATCAGGAGATATTGTGATTGCACGTATTGATAATGATTTTACTGTTAAACGTTTAATGATTGATAAGCAATTTAATCCACCTAAAATTTGGTTAAAAGCGGAAAACCCTGAATATCAAAATATTTATATTGAAGAGGGGCAAGAAGTTGAAATTTGGGGGGTTGTGACCTACAACTTAAAACGCATGCGATAAATCAACATAGCTTTGCTATGGTTATGATTTTAAGATGCATTTGAATAGTTCTTTTAATCAAGCGGTTTAAGCATGATTAGAGCAAACTTATCAGGTCTCGGCGTCATTCAGACTTTTTGGCATTGGGATTGTCGTAATAATAAGGTAGTGAGCGAGGTTGATTAAATTAAGACTTTTGTTTGAAGTGTCATGCATGTATCCATAGCGTTTATTTAAACCAATCCTTTTAAAATGTTATTTGCATATCATTTAAAATAAAAAGTCATTGTGAAAACGAGAGAGTTTGTTAAAACTAAGTGTGGTTTAACCACTGAACAATAAAAGGATTTTAAGGATGAAACGGCCTAAGCATATTCATAAGTCAGAATGGGAAGCACGTTGTCAATTGGCGGCATTGTACCGCTTAATTGCTTATTATCGGATGACTGATTTGATTGATACCCATATTAGTTTACGTGTTCCCGATGAGCCGAATCATTTTCTGATTAACCGATATGGGGTAACTTTTGATCAAATGACTGCTTCGGATTTAGTCAAAATTGATCATGAAGGCAATATCGTTGCAGATTATGACCAAGGGAAAATGGTGAATGTGGCAGGTTTTGTGATTCATTCAGCTTTGCACCATGCTAAAGAAGATATTCATTGCGTGATTCATACTCACACTGCTGATGGTATTGCAGTTTCTGCGCAGGAAAAAGGGTTATTACCCTTATCACAACATGCACTTAAGTTTTATAACAATATTGCTTATCACGAATATGAAGGTATTGCGTTTTCCACGGAAGAACGAGCGCGTTTGGTCAATGATTTAGGTGATTTTCGTTGCATGATTTTACGAAATCATGGCTTATTAGCAACTGGAAACTCGATTGCACGTGCGTTCCATGAAATTTACTTTTTAGAGCGTGCTTGCCAAGTACAAATTAAAGCGATGAGTAGCTCGAATTTACATTACCCAAGTCAAGAAATTTGTGAATATACAGTGAAGCAATTTGAAAGTGATGCAGCTGAACCGATTATTCAAACTGCTTGGAATGCAGCGTTATCACTAATTCAAAATCAGCAAAAAGATTATTGTCGTTAAGGTAGTTTTGATTCTCGATAAAAAACCCTCTGTATTGCTAATACAGAGGATTTTCGTGTTTAAGGTAACGTCAGTTTGGGATAAACTTTGATGTAACGATGAACTTGAAGCATATATGCCACAAGGTCTTGCACTTCGATTGAAATATATTTCAATCTTGTTCAGGTTCGACCTGAGAGGAACTATCTCGCAAGGCTTTCGGGATGAGTGGCACTGCCACGCAAGGGCAAAACCTGAGCTGTGATTAAAGCAGCGCAAGAGTCACCAACTCGACAGATACTATCAAGTACCTAATATATCGCAAAAACAGTACATTACAGCTCTTGCGGAATATATTCCTCATGCCTCGAACAATGCGACTGACGTTTCCGCGTATCATACAGTTGGAAACATATCTTATCCAGAACTCAGGTTAAGGTAAATTAGTTGGTTAAATCAAACCAAATAAATTGACTATTTTCATTGGCTGAAAGGGTTGCATCTTCATCAAATAGATAAGCATCACCTGCTTTAACAGTTTGGCCCGCAATATCAATTTCACCTTCAATCACATGAACATAGTTAAACATTTGAGTCGCTTTAACTTCAAGGGTATGACCTTTTTCTAAATAAGCTGCTTTGATTTCTGCATTTTGACGAATATGCATCGGCGCATTGTCGTTTGGGCCAGCAATCAAAAGCCATTCATTTGGTGCTTTTTTAGGATCACGTTCAATTTGTTGATAGTTAGGTTCAGCATCTTTAACGTTTGGAATCACCCAAATTTGTAAAAGATGAACCGCTTTATCCCCTTGGTTCATTTCACTGTGTCGTACACCTGTACCAGCGCTCATCAATTGCCATTCACCTGCATTGATATGACCTTCATTCCCCATGCTGTCTTTATGAGAAATCGTACCATCCAGTACACATGTTAAGATTTCCATGTTGTCGTGTGGGTGAGTACCAAAACCATTATGTCCAGCGATGGTGTCGTCATTGATGACACGTAACGAACCAACACCCATATATTTTGGATCATACCAGCTACCAAAAGAGAAACTGTGTTTGGTGTCTAGCCAGCCTGCTTGTACATGTCCACGATCTTCACTACGATGTAAGAATGTATTCATTTCAAATCTCCAAATTTTTCTTTTTAACTTGAGAGTATATTAATCCTTCGCTATATCGCTTTAAACATTAAACCAGCAACGTATTGTTGTATATTTGGAACGATGATTTAAAAATTGTGTAAGCGTTGTAAATCTTCCTAAACTCGACTTGTATAAATAAATCTTTTTTTAAATTTTTAGTACATCTAAAATGGCTTGAATAGCAGGCAAAGCATTGTGTGGGATGGAGATTGCTTGATTGGTCGCTAAATCATATTCTCTAGGATTAATTCGAATGAATGATGGTGCAAATCTTTCTCCAAAATTTCGAACGGTTGGAATTGCAGTTCCAGCACCTATTTCAATGACTATTGGTCGGCGATATTGCTTTAACCAGCGTTCTAAGTTCTGTCTTTGTTGATGGTTTCTGTGACTGAGCCAATCGTAGTCATCAAACATGAGAATATTGGGTCTAGCTAGGCCTGAGCAATAAGGGCATTGTGGTAATTCACCACGCCATTCACAGCGGAGCTGGTCAATTTGTGGCTGAATTTGATAGGCTGTCCAAATTTTACTTTCACAACTTTCTAAGCATTGTAAATAATGAATTGAGCCGTGGCATTCATAAATCAAATTTTCATCAAATCCTGCTTTTTGAAATTGACCATCGACATTTGAAGTGAAAATAAAATAGGGAAGTTGTAAGCTTCCACTTAACTTTTTCAATAATTGAAAGCCTAGATGTGGTGTAGTTTTCCGATATAGCTGTAGACGATGGCCATAGAACCCCCAAGCAAGCTTTGGTGTATTCCAAAATGCTGCCGGATTTGCGATTGACGTAAAATCGATACGTTGTTTGCCAAGTTCAGGATAGGCCTGCCACATGCCTTGATTACCACGAAAATCGGGCAATCCAGAATCAATCCCCATACCTGCACCTGCTGTGATGAGTAAAGCATCGGCGCTTGAAAACACTTTTTTTATTTTAGATATTTGTGGTGTATTGAGTATTGTCATGTGGCTAAGAGTAGAACTCTGTATTCTTAATAAATAGAGCATTTTAAATCAAAAAACCAGTGCATTGAACACTGGTTTTTTGATATTAGTGAATACTTAATTCCGAATGATCATTCTAAGAATTTAACAGTAACACCTGATTTCACTTTTTTACCAAGGTCATTGGCATCCCAGTTGGTTAAACGGATACAACCATGTGAAGCCGTTTTAGAGATTGCTGATGGGTTTGGTGTACCGTGAATACCAAATGATTTTTTGCTTAAACCAATCCAAATATTACCTACAGGAGCATTTGGACCTGGTGGTAATGAGAGTGGTTTGAGGTTTTTACCTTGAATAAAGTTACTTGGTGAATAACTGTACCAAGGGTTTGGTGCAACGCCAGTTACTTTATATGTACCTGTTGGCGATGGGGTATCTGAGCTACCAATCGTTGCAGGGAAAGAGCCGACCATCTGATTTTGTGCATTAAACAAATAAAGCTGTTTCGCCCCTTTATGCGCCACGATCAGATGAATATTTTCAGGAAGCTCATTGCGAATATTGGTCACAATGATTTTTTCGCCAGCTTTTTTAAAGGTCGCTTTAGGATTTAATTTCTTGAGGAAATCTTCATCCATGTGGAATTTTTCACCTAACATTTCAGTGACACGCGTGTAATACAAGCCTTTCATTTTTGCTTGTAAAGCATAATCATGTGGAATTGATGCTGCGTATGGCCCTTTCAAATCTGCGTCTGTAATGGTGTATTCAATATAAGCAGGTTTATTGCCTTGTTTAGCAACCAGTGCATCCCAAGTTTCTTGTGTTAATTCACCTGTTGGTTTTAAGCCATTGATTTGCTGAAATGATGCAACCGCTTTTAAGGTGTTCATTCCACTTGTACCATCAATCGCACCTGGTGAAGCATGCGCATTATTTAACATCACATGTGCACGTGCGTAGACAGGGAACTGACCTTTGCCAATATTTTCATACCACTGCGCATTGTTTAGACCATCGAGTGTCCAAGAGGCTTTGGGTGCATTTGGATTTGACGGTGTTGTTGTTGCCGCAGCAGGTGTTGTAGGTGCAGTTGGAGCAGAAGCAATATCGGCAGTTTTAGATTCTGTTTTTTCTAAATTTTGCAGTGTATTGGCAGCTTGGTCTAACTCTTGTTGCTCTTGCTGCGAAATCTGAGCTTCAGCAGAAGAGACTGCTGATGAATCAATTGCTAAAGGATCGATTGGATCTTCGACTGGAGTCGTAACAACTTTTGTAGGATTTAGAGGTTGCTCAGTTGTAGAAGCTGCAAATGCTGTACCAGTAAGTATACAGCTTAAACTCAAAGCAAGAATTGAGCGAACGAACATGTAATTCAACCTTAAGAATTATTCATATTGATTACTAAAATATCTTGGCAAGTATTACAGAAATTACATATAGATGCAGTACTTGTTTTGTTTCAATCATTTTTTTCTATGAAGAAATATTGTATAAAGCATTTTTGTTTTATTTTGGTATTTTTTAAAATTATAACGATGGTGTAGATTCAACGTATAGATTGAAATTTTTACTTAGAAATTATTAAATTTGAAGCCTTTTTGTTATGATGGGGCGACTTTAATTTTTGGAATGGGAAAGTAAATGACGACTTTAAAAAATGATCGTTTTCTACGTGCCTTATTGCGTGAACCTGTAGATACCACACCAGTATGGATGATGCGTCAAGCAGGACGTTATTTACCAGAATATCGTGAAACGCGAGCTAAAGCAGGTGATTTTCTTTCTCTTTGCAAAAATACAGAATTTGCTTGTGAAGTGACTTTACAGCCTTTACGTCGTTATGAATTAGATGCTGCGATTTTGTTCTCAGACATTCTCACCGTTCCAGATGCTTTGGGTCTAGGTCTATATTTTGAAACAGGTGAAGGTCCAAAATTTCATAAAACTGTTCGAACAGAACAGGATGTTGCGAATCTTCCAAAATTCGATGCGAAATCAGATTTATCTTATGTCATGAATGCGGTATCGACCATTCGTTCTGCATTGGGTGGACAAGTTCCATTGATTGGTTTCTCGGGAAGTCCTTGGACGTTGGCCACCTATATGGTTGAAGGTGGTTCGAGTAAGGATTTTCGTTTTACGAAACAGATGATGTATGCGCAACCTGAAGTACTACATGCATTATTGGATCGACTTGCGGATGCGGTTATTGATTATTTAAATGCGCAAATTGATGCAGGTGCGCAAGCTGTACAGATTTTTGATAGTTGGGGTGGGGCATTGGCTCACCGTGAGTATTTAGAATTTTCTTTAAAATACATGCAAAAAATTGTAGCTGGCCTAAAGCGTGAAAATGAAGGACGAAAAGTTCCTGTTATTTTATTCACTAAAGGTGGCGGTCAATGGCTTGAGCCAATGATTGCAACAGGTGCGGATGCATTTGGTTTAGATTGGACGACATCATTAAATGTCGCTCGCCAAACTGTAAATGGTCGTGCGGCTTTACAAGGAAATTTAGATCCTGCAACGCTTTATGGTTCTGCAACGACCATTGAAAATGCCACCAAAGCTATGCTTGATGATGCTTATGCCAATGGCGAAAAAACAGGTTATGTGGCAAATTTAGGTCATGGTATTACCCAATGGGTCGATCCAACAAATCCGAAAGCTTTCATTGATACGGTTCATGAATATAGTGCCAAGTATTTGGGCTAAGTTTTAATTTTGTCATGATCTATTTAAAATCATTATTTGAGTTTTTATATAAGGCAGCCTCAGCTGCCTTATTTGGTATTTTATTACTGATCGCTTTTGTTGCAACAGCACGTATGGGGAGCCATGAGTTTTATGGTTTGTTTCGCTATGACTATTTATTGTTTTATGCCTTAATTATCCAAGTTTGTTTGTTGTATTTAAAATTAGAATCATGGGCTGAAGCCAAGGTGATTGCCTTATTTCATATCATGGCTATGGGGATGGAATTGTTCCTCACCCATCCGCAAATCGCTTCTTGGCAATATCCACAACCTGCTGTATTTAAAATCATGACGGTACCGCTATTTGCAGGATTTATGTATTCAGCAGTAGGAAGTTTTTTTGCACGATCATTACGTTTATATCAGGTTTCATTCGTAAATTTGCCTCGTTTTGCCAATATGCTCAGTTTGGCGGTATTGTCTTATATTAATTTTATGAGCAAATTTTTTATTCCAGATTTCCGCAACATACTTTTTTTGTGGAGTGTGATGATATTTTGGAAAACAAAAATTCGTTTTGAGTTATACCATCATCATTTTCAACTGCCGATGCTCCCCATTTTATTCATTTTGGCATTTATCATCTGGATTGCAGAAAACATCAGTACATTTTATAAAATTTGGCTTTATCCGAGTCAAGTCGATGCATGGCATATGGTAGGGTGGGGAAAATTAGGTTCTTGGTATTTATTGCTATTATTAAGTTTAGTGCTTGTTTTAAAAATCCTTGGCAAAAGAAATAGCAATGGAAATTGGTTACTCATTGAGAACAAAAAATAGTCACTTAATTGTCATATTTTGATTTGCTTATCTATATTTATGTGATAAATCTGTATGGGTGTAATTTAATCTACACAAAACGGAATATAACAATTTACATATGTCACATATGGATAATTTCTGGAGAATTATATGTTAAAAAAAATCGCTTTAGCTGCTGTATTAGCCGCTGGTTCTAGTGTTGCAATGGCTGATCCAGATGTAGGGTGTGGTGTCGGTTCACAAATTTGGGCAGGTCAATCAGGTAAAATTCCCAAAATTTTAGCAGCGACAACCAATGGTCTTTTCACAAACCAGTTAATCGGTATTACTTTTGGTACATTGGGGTGTAATGGGAATGGTAAAGTCACTGCTCAAGTGGTTACATTCACCAATGAAAATTCAGAATCACTTGCGCGTGATATGGCTGTAGGTCAAGGGGAA
The DNA here is from genome assembly GCF_003611475.1 of Acinetobacter rongchengensis. Taxonomy (GTDB): domain Bacteria; phylum Pseudomonadota; class Gammaproteobacteria; order Pseudomonadales; family Moraxellaceae; genus Acinetobacter; species Acinetobacter rongchengensis. Next base: position 96,981 of record NZ_RAXT01000006.1, read on the forward strand.
AGCTTAAATGTTCTTGCTTCTTTATTGAATGTTAAAGAAGCTGATAAGGCACATTTCTTTGCTGTGACCAAGTCGAATTTTTCACATATCTATTCAGCAGATAATCAAAACTCTCTACAAGTTTTAGCATCACTTCAAGATGTGATGGCAAAAGATGCAGTATTAAAAGCATACGTGTAATGGTTTACTAGCCCTGTCTTTGATTAGAGTTGATCAGTTAATCGTCATTTAATGATGACTCATCTATGAATCTCCCCTAACTCTGAGTCATTTATGGCGCAAGGAAAAAGAGGGGAGAACTATCGAGAATTTAAAATAATTTTAGATTCCTTGCGTAGTAGTGCTGCCCATCCCTCCTTTATCAAAGGAGGGGGGCGGATTTAAAATGCTTAAATGACTTACATTTGTCTTTGACAGGGCTTTTATTTTATATCTGTGATAAAAATCATAAATTTGCTTAGTTTTTTAATATTGAAATTGTGAATGAAATATTTAGTTAATCGTTTAAGTTTACTCAGTTTATTTGTATCTTTCAGTGCGTCGGCTGAATCATTGGCCATTCAAGACTATGTCAAATTGGCACAACAAAAAAAATTAGAACAGAACATCACATGGAAGCGCTTACTCTATGCAGAAGATTCTCCAAAAAGTGAAGTCAGTTATTTAGGTTATTTTCTAGCTCCAGATGGTCAAAATAATATTAAAAATGAAATGATTGCTGATATAACAGCTTTATTTCAATCTGCTGAACCGAATCAATCTTTTCGTTGTAAATTTCCAGCGCGTAGCCAATGGCTCATGCAACAATTGAACATTAACACTCAACAACTTCCACAAGTTACATGCCCCGAGTTTGAGCAATGGTATGCACAAATTAATCCATATAAAGCGACTTTAATTTACGCCACAGATTTTATGGGCAACCCAAGTTCTATGTTTGGGCATACATTATTACGTTTAGACCCTAAAGGTCAAAAGCAGTTGAACTTAGTTTCTTATGCTGTGAATTATGCTGCTACAGTGAATGGACAGGACAATTGGTCGTATGCATGGAAAGGTTTAATTGGTGATTATCCAGGTGAATATTCACTCATGCCATATTACCGAAAAGTAAAAGAATATGGCGATTTTGAAAGTCGTGACCTATGGGAGTATGAACTGAATTTAAGCCCTGATGAGACTGCCTTTTTGGTCAAACATATGTGGGAAATGCAAAAAGTGAGCTTCCCATATTATTTTGTGAGTGATAATTGTGCTTATCGTTTGTTGGGACTGATTGATTTAGTTCGTCCAACCGCGAATTTGCGTCATCAATTCAGCTATGCTGCAATTCCTGTAGAGACGATTAAAGCAGTGGATCAACAAGGTCTAATTCGAGAAACAGTGTATCGACCAGCCCTAGAAACACAGTTAAATGCGCAAGCCAAGCAACATGGACATCGTTTAGCGAAGAAAGCACATGAAATTGCTTCCTTAGAACCGCAGCAAATGCAAATGCGTTTAGCCAATGAGCATGAAGCGGATCGTGCCAAAATACTAGAAATGGCGTATGACGATTTATATCTACAATTTGTTTCTCGCCAAGTCGATGAAAAGTTTGTGCAACCACGTTTTAGACAGTTACTGGGCCTACGTAGTCAAATCCCAATCGCCAAACAACGTCAAGAACCGCAAAAACCAAAGATAAATCCTGTACATGGGCATGATTCTCGAAATTGGTCGATCGATATCGGAGAAGTGCAGGGCGAGAAATTTGTGCAATTGGGGCATCGTCAGGCTTATCATGAATTAAAAGATCCACAAGGTGGTTTCCGTTTAGGTACGCAACTTTTATTTTTAGATGGTGCTGCGCAGTGGCGTGATGATCAACTCAAATTAGAGCATTTGGATTTATTAACGGTTCATTCATATAACCCGATTACACCATTTAAAACACCAATCACATGGGGATTGAATATAGGATGGCAACAAGAAGCCATTCATCATGGAAAATTCAGTGAAGATGAACAACATGGGGTATTTGCTGCAAAGGCGCAATCAGGCTATACCCTAGCAGATGATGATCGTAAAAATTTATGTTATGCAGAAATACAAACTCATTTACAAGCAGGCCAATCACTGGATAAAGGGTGGCGTATCGGTTTAGGGCCTAGCTTAGGTTGTCAGAATCTTTGGACAGATCAACTGAATAGTGTTGTTCAGCTTGAATTGCCTTATTGGGAAGATTCTCATCAGTGGAACTTACGAATCAATAGTTACTTACAATATTCATTATCCTCACAAAATTCTTTCAGAGTGGGCTGGGAATATCAACAGCAAGATCGCAAGGACTGGATGAAAGGTAGTTTTGGGTTTGCACATTATTTTTAGGTTTTAGAATGGCTTAGAAATCACTGATCTGTTTGAGAAATGATCTTTTCCTATTTTAATCACATTAAGATCTGCCGTTGGTATTTCATCATCATTATGTTTTGATTAGGCTTTTGTTCATATTCTCTCTGAAAGTAGTCAATTTATTGTTAGAAGTGTAAACCTAAATGGAAATAAGACAAATTGAGACACAAGATGCTGAAAGTTTGATAAATTTTTTTAATCAACTTGATGTTGAAACAGAATTTATGCTGTTTGAGGTGGGAGAACGACCGATCGTATTGAGTCAGCAAATTGAATATATTAAAACTTTAAATCAATCAGAGAATGAGAAAATATTTATCGCCATCGATCAGCAGCATATTGTTGGTTTTATTGCACTTTCAAGAAAACCATTTAATAAAGTAAAGCATTGTTTTCAATTGGTGATAGGCATTTTGAAAAACTATCATGGAAAGAATTTAGCCAATGATTTGTATCATGATGCTGAATTGTGGGCTATTGCACAGGGAGCGATCAGGATTGAATTGAGTGTTATTCAAGACAATATTCGTGCAATTAAGTTCTATGAAAAGCATGGATTCAAAACAGAAGGGGTACGTAGAAAGAGTATTTTATATCAAGGAAAGTTATTGGATGAACGCTATATGGGGAAAATTCTAAATAACCTGAGTTAGGGATACGTTATTTTCCTAACAACTAAATATATGGTATGCGGAAACGTCAGTCGCATTGTGAGAGGTATGTGGAATATATTTCAAAATATCTGTAATCTACTGTTTTTGCAATATATTATTAGGTACTTGGTGGTATCTGTCGGGTTGGTGACTCTAGTGTTGCTTTAATCACAGCTTAGGTTGTTCCCTTGCGTGGCAGTGCCCTCATCCCTTAACGTCCGTCTTGCGAGGTAGTATATTTTAGATCGAATCTGAACAAGATTGAAATATATTTCAAGTGAAGTGCAAGACCTTGTGGCATATATGCTTCAGGTTAATCCTTACATTAAAGTTTATCCCGAACAGACGTTATTTTTTATACTTCGACAACGACAAAGTATTTTTTAACAGCTTCAATGACTTCAAATGTACCGACAAATGAAGGCGGAATAATGCCAGCTTCGCCCGCTTTAATTTCTATAAATGATTGACTATTTGCATCATGTAAACGTACAGAACCTTCAATAATCTGAAAAAACTCTTGTTTATTATCTGCAAATTGAATATTCCATGCACCTATTTCACATTGCCAAATACCACAATTCATATTTGGATGATCATACAAACTTTGAGTTAAACGTCTTGGATTACCTTTCACCAAACGATCCGCACGAGGGTAATCTTCACTTATTTCATTATTTGTTAAGCCATGACCAGCTAACCAAATTGAAGACATTTTAAAAACCTCATTTAAAAGAAAGCCTCAGTTGAATTTGAGGCTTAAAGCAATTTTTATAGATAGAAATGATGAAAAATTCATAAAATCAATGTGCTTCAGGGACAGCTTGTAAGAATTCACGACGTGCTTCTTTGTCCGTTTTAAAATCCCCGACAAAAGACACAGTGCGTGTCGTTGATTCCTGCTTACTTACACCGCGCATCATCATACACATATGAGCTGAATCAATCACAACAGCGACACCACGAGCTTGGGTGACTTCCGCCACTGCATCCGCAATTTGTTTGGTGAGTTGCTCTTGAATTTGTAAACGACGTGCGAACATTTCAGTGATTCGTGCAAATTTAGATAAGCCTAAAACATTACCAGAAGGTAAATAGGCAATATGTACACGACCATGAAAAGGCAATAAATGATGCTCACATAAAGAATAAAATTCGATATTTTTAACCAACACCATTTCATCATTATCAGAAGGGAAGACCGCATTATTGGTCACTTCTTCTAAGGTTTTGCTATAGCCAGACGTCAAGTACGAAAAAGCTTTAGCCGCACGCATAGGCGTGTCTTTCAGACCAGGACGATCTAAGTCCTCGCCAACGGCAGTTAAAATATTTGCGTAGGATTGCTGCATAGACATATAACGTGTTCACTTATACGGATTGAACAAGGACGGCATTGTAGCAGAAAAACCAAAAAAGTCTGACTATTACAGGATAAACCGTATTTTAAAGGATATTGATCATCAAACACAAAATTTGTGGGTACAAAAATGGATTATTGATCCTGATTAAATTTTGGATTTTTCTCAGCACGTTTTAATAAAACTAAAACGGCACCTGTGCCACCTTGTTTTTCAGGAGCACTGACAAAAGCTAAAACATCACGGTGTTGACGAAGCCAGCTATTTACATAGGATTTTAAAATTGCTTCAGGGCCTTTACCATGAACAATTTTAATCACATTCTGGTTTTCATTCTTGGCGATTTGGATAATTTCTAAAACTGCAGATCTGGCCTCTTCTATGGTACAGCCATGTAAGTCTACAGCCTCATACCAACGAATATTGCCAGCTTTTAAATCTTCAAAAACCTTATGCTGTAAGGTTGCAATGCGGTAACTCAAGCTCGCTTGACTCGCAACTGGGTTGAGCATTGCATGGGTATCAGATAATTCCGCATGTTCAGTTTCAATCGGACCTTCAGCTGCTGCACGTTTTGCCAGTGTTTTAGCATCAGGTTTTTTGCGAGCATGATTTGTTGCGATTTTAGCTAGATTACCGTTATCAATCGTTTTTACACCTTGCATCGCTTGATTAAATAAGGCCAGATCGTCATCTTGAGGTAAAGGTGTGGTTACAGGTACCGATTTCTGCTTTTTATTTGTAGATCCAGGCTGAGGTTGACCTGTAGAAATTTGTTTTTTGAATTGTTTTAAAAGATCAAGTTGAGATTTTGAGAATGTTGAATCAGATTTACTCATAATTGCAAAAAACAGTAAAAAGAGAATATTTGCTTAGCATTATAGACTTAATCCATTCAAAATTGAACTGAATTGAATTCACGATAAATTTGAGTATTTTAACTTCAATGGCGGATGAAATATTTTGTTATTATTGGATGCAAAATATACTATAGTTCTGTGCGATTATTCACAGATTAACTCTATCGGTAGATTAAAAAAAAAGCTAAATTAAGTCAACGCATTAAAAGATTAATAAATACTTATGCCGATTGAAAAAGATAAAGACCCAACAATTATTGTTGAAGATACGCCTGATCAAGAAAAGTATGAAATTCTCAAAGAAAAATTAAGATATAAACAAGCGTTACGAGAGAATTCCAAAAAAATTGATCATAAGCAAGTTCGCCTAAATATTCAGGCGAATGCTTTACCGAGTAAAACATTTTTTATTATGAATGCCCTAGCTGCAATTATTGCGGGCTATGGTCTATTAACCAACTCATCTGCTGTCGTCATCGGAGCCATGCTGGTAGCAATGATGTTAGGACCTATTTCAGGTATTGCGTTGTCTTTGATTGATAATCGCTGGATATTGTTTAGAACAGCATTAACCACACTGTCTTTAGGCATTTTAATGATCTATGCCATTGGGATCATTTTGGGTTTAATGAATATTGATATACCGATTACACATGAAATCCTGTCTCGTACTCAACCGACAATTATGGATTTAATGATTGCTTTAGCAGGTGGCGCTGCAGGCGCATTTGCATCTGTCTCACCACGGCTTTCGGTTGCAGTTGTTGGTGTTGCAGTCGCGACAGCTTTGGTTCCTCCACTGGTGGCAAGTGGTATTTTGTTTGCTCATATGGAGTGGAGAAATGCCGCGAATGCTTTTATTTTAGCAGCAACCAATATTATTGCTATTCAAGTCAGTTCATCACTGGTGTTGTGGGTTGCAGGTTTTAGGCGTGGTTCAGATATTGAAGTTAAAAGTAATGTCATTGAATTTATCAAAAGAAATGCAATCAGTTTAATCTTCCTGTTGATACTCACTATTTATTTATCTTTGAATTTTATGCATATGCTACGTCAACAACTGTATGAGACAAGTATAAAGACTGAAGTTGAGACCTTGTTGAATAAAAATAATAATATTGTTGATACTATCCAATTTGAAAAACATAATGATTTTACATTGATACGCATCGTCGTCAGAGGTGATACACCTCCAAATGCTGTGGAAGTTGGGAAACTAAATGATTCTTTAGCGGATGACTTAAAAGGCAAGCCGAGTGTTGCTCAAGTACGTTTTATTGTCACTGAAATTATTGAAGCACCGAATAGTCCGACCATTAGTATCCAAGAACGGGAAGAAGCAGGTGTGATTACAACTTATTAATTGATAAACATTTAGCATCAATCGTTTAGATAACAAAAAGCCCAACAACTCAGAAGCGTTGGGCTTTTTTAAGAATCATCGATTAAACATTCTCATTTATAAATGAAAAGATTAAATAGACTCAAATATCATCTTAAGTTCAATTGAAGCATTAAATCAGAATTTGAATGATTCAGTTTAAATAGCGTGAGGAACCCCAAACAGAGCTGTAAAAGCATCATCGGGACGCGGTTGCTTCATGAAGCTTTCACCGACCAGGAAGGCGTGAATGTCATGCTCTTGCATCATTGCAACATCAGCAGGTGTTGCGATCCCACTTTCAGTGACCAATAAACGCGATGGATCTAGCAATCTTTTTAAACGCAATGAAGTATTCAAATCAACATCAAAGGTTTTAAGATTACGGTTATTGACGCCTAGAATACAATGTTCAGAAAGTTTCATCGCACGTTCAAGTTCGTCTTCATCATGAACTTCAACCAATACATCTAGATTGTATTCAAATGCAGTTTTAGACATTTCTTCAAGTTGTTGATCAGACAAACAAGCCACAATCAATAAAATACAGTCTGCATGCAAAGCACGTGCTTCAATCACACCATAAGGATCAATTAAAAAATCTTTTCTTAAAGCAGGCAATGAACAATGATGACGTGCAATCTGAATGTTTTCATCTGCACCTTGGAAAAAATCAACATCGGTCAAAACAGACAAACATGCAGCACCCGCTTGTTCATATTGTTCTGCGATTTCAGCAGGATTAAAGTTTTCACGAATAATCCCTTTTGATGGAGATGCTTTCTTGATTTCAGCAATCACACCAGGACGTTTACTTTGTAAAGATTGAGCAAAACCTCGAACTGGCGTTGCTGCTTTGGCAAGTTCTTCAACATCTTTTAAGCTATGTTGTTTTAGACGAATTGCAAACTCTTCATGTTTACGATCCACAATTTTACCTAAAATGGTATTGGCAATATCAACCATGATGATTTCCTTAAATCCTTAAGCTTCGTATTCTTTGAGCGTTTTGGTAAATTCAGACAAAATGCCCATTTTTTCCAAAGCCTGTCCACCATAGATAATATCATGTGCCAATGCGACACCTTGCTTATAAGTCTTGGTTAAACCTGAAACATAGATACCCGCACCTGCATTTAAAGCAATCATATTGGCAGCTTTTTCACCTTTGGTTGATTTATTCTTGCTTAATGCATCTTTAATCAACACGAGGCTTTCAGCCGCACTTTCTACAGATAAACCTGTCAATGTCTGAGATTCAATATCAACATCTTCAGGTTGAATGACCCATTCAGTGATTTCACCATCTTTTAATTCAGCAACATAAGTCGCAGATGCAAGGCTAATTTCATCTAAACCATCTTTAGAATGAACCACCATGACATGTTCAGCCCCCAATTGTTTGAGCACTTCAGCAAGTGGACGACATAATTCTGTTGAAAAAACACCAATCACATAACGGCGTACCCCAGCCGGATTCGTAAGCGGGCCAAGGAGATTGAAAATACTACGGAAGCCTAACTCTTTACGCGGGCCAGCAGCATATTTCATGGCTTTATGATGATTGGGTGCAAATAAAAAACCCACGCCCATCTCACGGATGCAACGTTCAGTCTGTTGCATATTCAAATCGAGATTAATCCCAGCTTGTTCCAATAAATCGGAAGAGCCTGACTTGGATGACACACCACGATTACCATGTTTAGCAATGGTTGCACCCGCAGCCGCAATCACGAAAGAAGATGCTGTAGAAACGTTAAATAGATTTTGACCATCGCCACCAGTCCCAACAATATCAATCAGATGGGGAATATCACTGACATCTATTTTGATGGCAAATTCACGCATAACACGCGCTGCTGCGGTGATTTCATCAATACTTTCACCTTTTAAACGCAGTCCCATCATAAGCGCACCTATTTGTGCATCCGTGGCTTGGCCACTCATGATGGTACGCATGACTTCTTCCATTTGTGGCTGGGTCAGTTCAATATTCTTGGTAATATTATTTAAAGCTTGTTGAATATTCATTATCTTGATTACGCTCTTTATGCATAAATATCTAAAAAGTTTTTAAAGATTTGGTGACCATGTTGGCTTAGGATTGATTCAGGATGAAATTGCACACCTTCAACAGGTAGTGTCTTATGTTTTACACCCATAATTTCTTCCATAGAGCCATTAGTTTCATTGGTCCAGCAAGTGACTTCCAAGCATTCAGGTACAGTCGTTTGATCAATCACAAGCGAATGATAGCGAGTCGCTGAAAATGGAGAGGGAAGATTGCTGAAAATACCTTTATCACTGTGGTACATGTCAGATAAACGACCATGCATCACTGTTTTGGCACGAACAATGTCACCACCAAAGGCCTGTCCAATTGCTTGATGTCCTAAACAAACACCGAGCAATGGAATTTTGCCTGCAAAGTGTTGAATTGCAGGGATAGAAATTCCTGCTTCTGAAGGAGAGCAAGGTCCAGGACCAATCACTAGATACTTTGGTTGCCATCGCTCAATATCCTCTAAAGTCACGGCATCATTACGGACTACTTTTACTTCTTGGTTTAACTCGCCAAAATATTGGACGATGTTATAAGTAAATGAGTCATAGTTGTCGATTATTAGAAGCATTTTAAGCTCAACCTATTTAAATATATGCATTTATTTTATTTTGTTTCTTCAGATATCCTATTAGGTTACCTGTTTTGAAAAATCCACCTAGTCTCAGCACAAAATAAAAAGCCTGCTAGATGCAGGCTATAATATCAGATTCTTGTTTAAATTCTTCCACTTTTTGCTTCACCTATGATTCATACCCAAACACCTCATTTTCTGAAATCCGATTTGGTTGTTTGATGTTGCTTTTTTAATTTCAAAGTAAAATTTCTTTCTACCATAGACCTTGGGTGAATTTACATCAAGCGGTTTCATCTTCTAGGGATGAGATTAAGACCGCATTTCTAGAATTTGATTGCCATAGGTTGGATAATCATTCCTCAAAAAAATCCCTCATATTTCATGAGGGATTTGTGTGAACTGGTTTAGATTTATTTCATTCGTACTACTTGAGGTAAAGCATATTGACCAGATAATACTTCTTCGGTTGGTTGATACAAACGTAAAATCAGATAGAAGTTACCTTTCGGTGCTGGTAACCAATTAGCGGCTGTATTCGCCGGTTTTTGATTTTGAATCGTGATATCAATTGAACCATCTGAATTTATCTTTAATCCTTTCGTATCAGATCCAACTTTGAATCGATTGATTGGATTGCTAACCAGCATCTTAGTATCCGCATCATAGATCGTTACAGACCAAAACGCATTTACAGGTGGTGCTTTGGTGAAATGAATCGAGTAGTTATTTGCACCAGTCAAAACATTTTCTTCCGAATCAATATATCGAATTGGATACATCGCTTCTTTTTGACCATTTCCACCGAAATATGGTCCAGTAATCAATGAGCGTAATGGATAGTTAAAGCCAAAGTTATCCATACCAGTCGCCCAGTTCCAACCATTACGGACAGATGAAGAATAAGGGAATGCTGAAACAACAGCTTTAGGTCCATCTTCTAAGCCTTTTAACAGCCCTTTCTTTTCATCAGGAAACATCTTGGTCTCATCAAAACCATCTTTTGTTAAACCCAAACGAGAGAACTGCGCAAACATTGCTTCATCTGCCGCAGGAACTTTATTGTACTTCAGTGCAAAAGCTAAATGTGTCATAAAACCTAATGGATCATTACCAATCGCTGGCATTGGATCTAATTTCGCATCTAGCTTTGGTTTGCCACTCAGAGGGGTGAGTTTAAATTGATCCTGTAGCTTATGTACTTTTGTTAGATTTTCACCTTGGGCAATACGAATACGTCCCCATAACCAAACTTTGTCTGTTTTTACATCTAAGCGTGTAATTCCAGCAGGGATTGTTCCTTTCCAACCAGGAGGAACCAATGCAAATTTACCTGCTTTTGTTCCAGTTGTACGTCGACCAATATAATGTTCTAACTCTTGCCACATATTAAACACATTAACAACATAATAGCGATCATTTGTATCAGGTACAGTAAGAATATACGGTTCATCCAATTTAACAACACTACTCATATAGGCTGTGTCATTGTTAGGCGTTGGCATATCCTTGGCAGTATCTGTAGCTACTTCGCGAGCCCAACCGATTTGGTTCAGTGGTGCTCGATAACTGGTTGCTGGTTTTGGGTTTGGAACATCAATATATTCTCTAATGATTCGCTCCATACGCACTAATGGGTAACCCCATATATACGCTTGTACCCCTTGCGTATAACCGTCAATCTCTAATCCTTCGTTAATTGCATCTGGATTAATCGGCGTTGTTAATAAAGGATCTGGATAGCTACTTGAAGGAGCTGCCAATAAATTAGAGGAAATTAAAGCAGGTGCTGTTGAAAGTAAAATAAAAACGCTGATCGTTTTTAACTTCTTAGGTAAATCATATTTGTTCATTATTAAACCTCTTTTTGTAAAGAATGATTAAGATTGCTTCTATTTTATACATTATTTTTATCATATTATTAGTATAAAAATACATCAGATATGCAAAAAATTATCATGGGTTGAATTTTCCTAAAGTGTGCATAAAAATTATGTTAATTTAGGCATTGGGGCATTCATTTTGTCGTGATTAAATTGTGACTCAAATGTCTATTTTTTCCAATTTCTTATCCTGAATTCATGTCTATTAAAAAAGCTCCAGTCTCATTTTGCGAGATTGGAGCTTAAGTTTTTAATGATTTTTATGATGATTTAAATGCTATCTATCAAAAGTGCAGACTTAAAAATCAACAGAAGTTTGTAAATAGAAGGTACGTGGTTGACCTACATATTTACCGCCTGTTGAGTCAGAAGAACGAGTGAAGTACTGAGTATCAAATACATTTTTCACCCCGCCTGCGACTTTTAGACCGTAAAAATCTTTACCAAAATTATAGCCAGTACGAACAGCAAAAGTTGAATAGCCAGGAATATCACCAGTACGGCCATCGGCAGTTTCTTCTGTTTGATATTGATTGCCAGAACCTGGTGCATGTTGTTTAGACTGGGCAAACATATCTGCATTTACCGACCATTTATTTACGGTATAACCCATGCCTAAGTTGGCCACATGACGTGAATAATAAGGTAGATCTTTACCGTCAAATTTACCTGCTTCAGAGACTGCTTTGGTAAAGGTGTAATTGCTATACGCTTTTAGACCTTTGAGTGAGTCGGACAATGAACCAAAGTCATAGCTTAAACCTGCCTCAACCCCTTTATGACTGGTTGCACCTAGATTAGTCCAAATACCTGTACCAATATTGTCAGGGCGCTCAAGTAAAAGTTCTTTGTCAAAATCTAGATAAAATACGGTAAATTCAGCATTTAAACCATTGCCTAAGTATTTGGTGCCGATTTCGTAGTTATTTGATTTTTCAGGGTGTAAACCATCTAGTGTGGTCACAGCAGTATTGACATTGTTTACAGTTCGAGTCGTTACAAGCTGGTTGTATTGCTGCGGGCCGAATGATACGCCTGCATTGGCAAATACATTCCATTGATCATTGAATGCATACTGTATCGCGATATTCGGTAAAAATTCGTCAGACTTAATTTTTGGATGAACAGTGTTTACTGCAACGCCAGCTTGATAAGCAGTAAAATCGTTGTGGGTTTCAATCGATTCAAAACGTACACCTGGTGTAATCGTCCATGCACCTAGACCAAAACGGTTATCTATATAAATAGCATGCGCTTTTGTTCCACCATCACTGGTGGTATTTGGCACACGTGTTCCGGGAGTGCCTGTCATTGTATTATAAGCAGCGGTACGACCTGAAAACTCAGAACTTTCTTCTTCTAAGTAACGATAACCTACCGTTACTTCATTATTCATTTTGCCCCATGTATAGGCTCTTGAATAACGAGGTTCGATACCAAAGTATTTATAGTCACGAGGTGAGTTACTAATACGGCTATTGGCTGTATTAGCAATCGCCGATTCAAGATCACTAGTACGGAATGAATCTACGTAGTAGCCCAATACTTCGAAATTATTGACATCATCTTTGTGGCTATATTTTACTGAAATGTCAGAACGTCGACCTGCGAAATAGTTACGAAATTGATTTGATTGATAAGGGTTTTCAGCATATTGCGCGGCTGTTAAACCTTCAGGCATTTCTCCACGACCTTCATAATGATGCAGGTTGACTGCAACTTGATCATGATCGGTAAATTGATAAGATGTTTTTAACATTACATCATCAATATCTATTTCATTGTTGGCTTCGCGGTAACCATCACCTTTGGTTCCAGAATAAAGCAGGGCAAGACCTAAACCATTCTCCATTGTGCCACCAATAAATAGGTTTGGACTGTATTTGATTTGATCTGTACCTGTTGCAAACTCAGTGGTTAAACCCACTGAGCCAGAAAAGTATTCAGGAATAGCACGCGTTGTAAAATTGATGATACCGCCCACATTTTGTGGCCCAAAACGTACAGAGCCAGCGCCACGAACGACATCGACAGACTCAATATTCCCCATAGAAAGGGGAGCCATAGATAGCTGTGGTTGACCATAGGGCGCAAAGGATAAAGGGACACCGTCCATTAACACTGTTGAGCGAGGGGATAAACGTGAAGTTAAACCTCGAACCCCTAAGTTTAAAGATACATCACTACCGCCAGTCCCGTTGCTGTCTTGAACTTGAACACCAGGAACTTGTTTTAACGCATCACGAATTGAAGTAACAGCAGAAGCATCCATTTTTTTACGATCGATAATCGTTCGTGCACCTGCATGGTTATGGACTTTTTCTGCATTGGCATTTTCTAACCAGTTGCCTTGGGCTTGAACAACAATCGGCGCAAGTGTCTGCGTTTGATTATTGTCTTCATTTTCTGCATAGCTGATCGACGAAACAGAGAGAAAAGATAATCCAATTGCATAGCTAAGCGTGGATGGCTTGAACTTTAAGCTTTGTAACATGAGCATCCTTGAAAATTCTATAAGAATATGTGCAATAAAAATTTAGCCTATCTTAATCTTTTGTAATCTAAATTTAAATAAACATGATTATCATTTATAACTATTGCTTGGTTAAAATTAATTGAATTTTTAATCAATAATGCACATTTAGGTAGAGCATTGGATTGTGCATTTTAATACGCTATTGGCTAATTGATATTGAGTGCGCTGTTGTTACTATAAATATGCAGGCATAAAAAAACCGTACATAAGCACGGTTTTCATTGATTAAAGTAAAATTATTTCAGTTGAATTGAACCATTGGCATTCACTGTCACCTTAGATTCTCCCGCTGAAACATCTTGAAGTGGTGCAGCTTCAACATCGGCAAATTTTGCCATACTTGCACGCATCATGACGGGTTGTGGGTAATAGTTACTGGTATTTAAATTTAAGTTAACCAAGTTGTAGCTCGATTTATTCCATGCTTGCGTAATGATTTGAGCACGTTGTTGAAAGCTTTTGGAAGCTTCAACCATCAGCTCATTTTCAACTTTCTTACGTTGTTCATCTGAAACAGAGAAGTTAATCGATTGCGTTTGGAAGTTTTGCTGCAATTCACTAATGAGCTGACTGGCTGCTTTAAAGTCTTTACTTTCAATTTGAACTTCTGCGCGTCCACGCCATTCTTTTAATTTTTGGTTGTCATTGTCATATACAGGATAAGTGGTTTGCGAACCTGTTTCGACTTTGACTTGTGGATATTTTTTAGCAAGCGACATGGCTTGATTCATCAATTGAGCAATTTGTGATGACAGCTCAGCAGGCTGTTTGTTGGTTTTTTCAATGAAGAGTACAGCATGCATTTCGTCATTAGACACCTGACGAGTCGCTTCAGCTTGTACATTGACAATATTGTAATTTAAAGGCTCTTTTTCAGCTGCAATAGTCATAGTGCTTAATGTCGTTCCTAAAAGAAGGGTGGTTAAAGCTAAATAACGCATGGCGAATCCTTAAAAGTAAGAGTAAAATTTTTTGACTGAAAGTTATATTAAATTACTTTGAATATATTTTGATATTAAGCATAACTTGCGGATTACTTTGGCAGAATTTGTGGTGTAATTGTAATAATTTACGTATGATTTGAAACTTATATTAAATTAAAAATATTTATAAATCAGCTTATTAGCTGGAAATTATAATCGAGTCATTTTAAGCAGTATACGAATTTTAAATAATCAATAAAATTATTGGGTTTTCTTTGCTTTGTCACATAGTATGATAATAATAGTTGTTTAGAGTTTGCTGAATGTTTTTTTCGATAAATGGAATATAGATAAGTGCATAAAAGATATTTATTTTGTCGTAAAAAACTGTATCATTCCGCTCCTAGTTATGAATACACAAAGCACTCTAACTAGATTCTATAAAGCACCGAGTCAAAAGACCGCAAGTCACCCGACTTATTTCTTTCAACCCATATCAGAGATGGTAATTCGATATGAGCGTTACTTCTGTAAATCCTGCTGCCACTTCCACAAACGAATACTACTTGACTCGCCAAAGTCAGATGGAATCGAATGTTCGTAGTTATCCACGTAAATTACCGTTAGCGATAGCGGAAGCACATGGTTGTTGGGTTACCGATGTTGAAGGTACAAAATACCTCGATTGTTTAGCTGGGGCAGGAACATTGGCTTTAGGCCATAATCATCCTGCGGTAATTCAAAGTATTCAAGACACTTTAGCGAGTGGTCTACCTTTACATACTTTAGATTTAACAACGCCTTTAAAAGATGCTTTTACTGAAGCACTTCTTGAACAACTTCCAGGTGGTCAAGAAGAGTATTGCTTACAGTTCTGTGGTCCATCTGGTGCAGATGGTACAGAAGCAGCAATTAAATTGGCAAAGACCTATACAGGTCGTAGCACAGTAATCAGTTTTTCTGGTGGCTATCATGGGATGACTCATGGTGCACTTGCAATGACAGGTAACTTATCTGCTAAGAATGCGGTCAATGGCTTAATGCCAGGCGTACAATTTATGCCATACCCGCATGAATATCGTTGCCCACTTGGGCTTGGCGGTGAAGCAGGTGTAGATGCGTTAACGTATTTCTTCGAAAACTTTATTGAAGATGTTGAAAGCGGTGTAACTAAGCCAGCTGCTGTGATTCTTGAAGCAATTCAAGGTGAAGGTGGTGTGGTAACTGCGCCAACAAAATGGTTGCAAAAAATCCGTGAAGTGACTGAGCGTCATAACATCGTATTGATTCTTGATGAAGTTCAAGCTGGTTTTGCACGTTCAGGTAAAATGTTTGCCTTTGAACATGCGGGTATTGAACCTGATGTAGTGGTAATGTCTAAAGCTGTTGGTGGTAGTTTACCATTGGCTGTTTTAGCGATTAAACGTAAGTTTGATGCATGGCAACCAGCAGGTCACACGGGTACATTCCGTGGTAACCAACTTGCTATGGGTACGGGTCTTGCGACCATCAAAACCATTAAAGAACAAAACCTTGCGAAAAATGCACAAGAGCGTGGTGATTTCTTACAAGCTGAATTGAAAAAATTAGCTGTTGAATTCCCGTGTATCGGTAATGTTCGTGGTCGTGGTTTAATGATCGGTGTTGAAATTGTGGATGAGCGTAAAGCTGCGGATCATATGGGTTCATTACCTGCAGATTCACAGTTGGCTGCTGCAATTCAAACAGCTTGTTTCAACAATAAATTATTGCTTGAAAAAGGTGGTCGTGGCGGTACAGTTATTCGTTTACTTTGCCCATTGATTATCACTCATGAAGAATGTGTTGAAGCACTTGCTCGCTTTAAGAAAGCAGTTGCTGAAGCGCTTGTTGCAGTTCGAGGCGCATAAGTTATGGTAGATTTTGCAGAACACCGTAAAGCGTTACTCTGCAATGATGCTCAATCTATTGTTGACTATGAGTCAGCAATGGGTGAGGCGACTAAAGCAGTCGCAGCATGGTTGCAAAACGATAAAATGTACACTGGCGGAAGCATCAAAGATCTTCGCAGTGCAATTGCGTTTAATCCTTCAAAAGAAGGTTTAGGTGTACATAAAGCATTGGAGCGTATGGTTGAGCTTTTCTTAAATAAAAGCTTAAAAGTACATCATCCACATTCTTTAGCACATTTACATTGTCCGACAATGGTGACAAGTCAAATTGCTGAAGTACTGATTAATGCGACTAACCAATCTATGGACTCATGGGATCAAAGCCCTGCGGGTTCTTTGATGGAAGTTCAACTCATCGATTGGTTACGTCAAAAAGTGGGTTATGGCGCAGGTCAAGCAGGTGTATTCACTTCAGGTGGAACACAATCAAACTTGATGGGTGTTTTACTGGCACGTGATGCATGTATTTCTAAAAATTGGAAAGATGAAAACGGTAATCCGTGGTCTGTACAGCGTGATGGTATCCCTGCGGATGCGATGCGCAACGTCAAAGTGATTTGTTCTGAAAATGCACATTTCTCTGTGCAAAAGAACATGGCAATGATGGGTATGGGCTTCCAATCTGTAGTGACTGTTCCTGTGAATGGTAACGCACAGATGGATACTGATGCATTAGAAAAAACCATGGCGCATCTTCAAGCTGAAGGTAAGATCGTGGCATGTGTTGTTGCAACAGCGGGTACAACGGATGCAGGTGCGATTGATCCACTGAAAAAGATCCGTGAAATCACCAACAAATATGGTGCATGGATGCATATCGATGCGGCATGGGGTGGTGCACTGATTCTTTCTAACGATTATCGTTCTATGCTCGATGGAATTGAATTGTCTGATTCTGTGACACTAGACTTCCATAAGCATTATTTCCAAACAATTTCTTGTGGTGCGTTCTTGTTAAAAGATGAAGCGAATTATCGTTTCATGCATTATGAAGCTGAGTACTTAAACTCTGCGTATGATGAAGAACATGGTGTACCGAACCTCGTATCTAAGTCTTTACAAACCACACGCCGTTTTGACGCGTTGAAATTGTGGATGACCGTTGAATCACTTGGTGAAGAGTTGTACGGTTCAATGATCGATCATGGTGTTGATTTAACACGTGATGTTGCAGCATATATCAATGCAACAGAAGGTTTGGAAATGTTGGTTGATCCACAATTCGCTTCTGTATTGTTCCGTGTTGTTCCAGCAGGCTATCCAGTTGAGTTACTCGATAGCTTAAACCAAAACGTTGCAGATGAACTATTTGCACGTGGTGAAGCGAATATTGGGGTAACCAAAGTCGGTAATGTTCAATCATTGAAAATGACCACTTTAAGCCCTGTTGCAACTTTAGATAACGTGAAGAATTTGCTAGGTCTTGTCCTTGCAGAAGCTGAGCGCATTAAAGGTGCAATTGCTGACGGTACATATACACCTGCGATTGATTAATCTGCCTTGGTGATATGCAAGAAGGAGATCAAATGATCTCCTTTTTTGTATTTTATAATAATCAGATTCGCATTTTTATGAGAATATCTTTTAGCATGAATAACAACTGTATATTCAATCCTCTATCAGCATTTAACCATGATTTACTGATTAGCCATAATAATCTTTAAGCATTTTGCTAAAACTCAATAGGAATGAACTGAGTATGATGAGCGCCATGGAGAAGCTACTGCAAAAGAAAATAATTTTTTGGTAGTTTTGCCTACAACTGTCCATCAAAGGCAAATGGTAGACATGATACATCGAACGTAGTGTTTGCATGGTGAGAATGAACAGTGAAATAAAACTGAAGCTGATCAATAGGTTTTGCATCAGAAAAGAGGAACTGATTTGTGATAATAAAATGTAAATAATTAAGCAACTCATTGTAATAATTAAGGTGATCATACTGGTTGAAGCAACCATTTTTAGAAATGTTTCATGCCATTCTATACGGGTTAATATTTTCATCATCAATTACTCTTTTTTATTATTTTAAGCTATCTTTGATGATAAAATAATGAGTTTACGACTTAACTTGTCGCCTAAATAAGTAAAATAAAAGCGGTTAATTGTGACATATAAATGAATGATTACATTTATATCTATAGAATTAGAAAAAAATAAAAATATATTACTTTCTATTACATATTGAATTTAAAAGATTTTTAATTAAAATAATTCTGAAATATCAATTATCATAAAAGCGTCATAAAGCTGTAACTTCTTTGTCATATTTTAAAATCAAAATGCAGTTATCCGAAAAGTACAACATGACTAACAAATGGCGTACTTCAAAATTGCAAGCTTATTAAGAGAGAAAAGAATGCGCTTAAATCACATTGCACTTGCTTTAGTTGTTTCAGGGGCGGCGGTTGCAACCACAGCTAATGCAGCTCGTGACACGATTCAAATTGCTGGTTCTTCAACTGTACTTCCATATGCAAGTATTGTTGCAGAAGAGTTTGGTCATACATTCCCACAGTTCAAAGCACCTGTTGTCGGCTCTGGTGGTAGTTCTGCAGGTTTAAAACAATTCTGTTCTGGTGTGGGTGACAACACTATCGACATCGCAAACGCTTCTCGTAAAATTAAAGATACTGAAATTGCTGCATGTAAAAAAGCAGGCGTAAATAAAATCAAAGAAATCAAAATTGGTTATGACGGTATCGTATTTGCTTCAAATTCAAGCAAAGCGGCTTATAAATTACGTCCACAACACGTTTTTGCAGCGTTATCGGCAGAATTACCATCAAATGGTAAATTGGTTCCAAACCCTTATACACGTTGGAACCAAATTGACAAATCACTTCCTAATGAAGCGATTACTCTAGTCATCCCTGCATCTAACCACGGTACACGTGAAGTGTTCCAAGAAAAAATGGTTGAAGCTGGATGTGAAGCTTACGAATACTATAAAAAATTAGATAAAGATGCACAGAAAAAAGCATGTTCATCTTTCCGTAAAGACGGACGAGTGATTGAAATTGCAGGTGACTATACTGAAACACTTGCACGTTTAAAATCTTCTCCAAATGCAGTTGGTGTTTTCGGTCTAGGTTTCTATGATCAAAACCGTGACAAATTACGTGTTGCGACAGTAAACAATGTAACACCTTCTGAGCAAACCATTCTCAATGGTACATACCCAGTATCTCGTCCTTTATACTTCTATGTGAAAGGTGAGCATTTGCAGTCGATTAAAGGCTTAAAAGAATATACTGAATACTTCTTAAACAAGAAAGTATCGGGTAAAGGTTCTAAATTAGACAAAGCAGGTTTAATTTCAATGTCTGATTCTGAGCGCGCAAAAATTCTTGCAACATTTAAAGCTGGTAAATAATCAATCAGTCATAATCGAAGCTGATGGTGGGCGACTACCATCGGCTTTCAATGCTAAGCAGAGTTTTTTCAAATCATGAAAATTGGAAAAACGGTGGAGAATACATGAATCTGCTACTTATTGGCGTGTTATTAGCTTTAATTGCTATCGCATATCAAATCGGGCTACGAAAAAGCCGAAGCCTAGCAGGTAAGGGGAATAACACTGCAATCTTACATTCGCGTCCAGGCTATTATGGTTCATTGGTTGCGTTATGGTGTGGCATTCCTGCTTTTTTAATTTTGATCATTTGGAATTTGGTTGAACCAAGCATTTTACAACACTTAATTTTACAGAATATTCCTGTAAATATTGCTTCTACACTGGATGAAGCGGGAGTTGATGTACTGGTTGACCGTATTCAAGCGATTGCTTCTGGGTTTGGGGTAACAGATACACCCGCAGCTTATGAAATTGCTGCAGCAGAACAACTGGCTAAATTTGAAAGAATTGGTTCATTTGCAAAATTCGCAGTAGTCGTTTGTGCTGCAATGCTCGGACTTGTTTGGGCAAAGAAAAGAATAAGCCAACAATTCCGTGCACGTAATGAAGTAGAAAAAACCATTAATGTTGTCTTGATTCTCTGTTCTGGAGTGGCGATTCTCACCACTGTTGGCATTGTGATGTCGATGTTTAGTGAAGCAATGCATTTCTTTAAATTTGTCAGTCCAATTGACTTTTTCTTTGGCACAGAGTGGAATCCAGGTTTTAGTACTTCAGGAAATGCTGAGGGTAGCTACGGATTATTACCATTGCTTTGGGGTACGCTCATGGTGAGTGGTATCGCATTATTGGTTGCTGTGCCGCTTGGTTTAATGATTGCCATTTATCTCGCTGAATATGCATCTCCTCGCTTTCGTTCTTGGGCAAAACCAACCATCGAAGTTTTAGCGGGTATTCCTACGATTGTGTATGGTGTTTTTGCCATCATGGTGATTGGTCCTGTATTTAAAATGATGGGCAATGCAGTTGGTATCGATGTGAATGCAACCAGTGCTTTGACCGCAGGTTTTGCTATGGGAATTATGATTATTCCATTCGTATCTTCATTATCTGACGACATTATCACCCAAGTTCCTCGTGCATTACGTGATGGTTCATTGGGCTTAGGTGCAACCAAGTCTGAAACCATTCGCCAAGTTGTTTTACCTGCTGCTTTACCAGGGATTACAGGTGCATTCTTGCTTGCTGTTTCTCGTGCTGTAGGGGAAACCATGATCGTGGTGCTTGCAGCAGGGAACAGTCCTTTATTGCATATCAATCCACTCGAAGCGGTTTCAACTGTGACAGTGACGATTGTAAAGCAATTAACAGGCGATACAGATTTTGCAAGTCCACAAGCTTTAGTGGCATTTGCACTAGGTTTAACCTTATTTGTCATTACATTGTGTTTAAACATTGTTGCACTTTACATCGTGCGTAAATATCGTGAGCAATACGAATGAGTACATCAAATACATCTCCTGTGGATCAAAATGTATTTGATCCTCAAGTTGCGGCTGAGCTTCGTGAAAAACGTAAGGCAAAAATTGCAAGTTCATTGTCAAAGCGTCATCGTAAAGAAAAAACATTTCGTATTGTTGGTTTCACTTCGGTGGTGATTGGTCTAGCCTTCGTTGCAGTTTTGTTTGGTAGTATTTTATACAAAGGACTTCCAGCATTTTGGCAAGCCAGTATGACTGTTCCTGTTTATTTTGATCCAACTGTGATTGATGCAGGGCCAAAACCGACTCAGAAAGTGGGTGAGTCGCCTGCGCATTATGAAGAGCGCTATGTGGACTGGCAAACCAAGATGGGCATGGTCGATTGGGATGCCTTAATCGTAAATGGTTTGATTGCAAAAGATCCTTCACTTGAAAGCCAACGTGATGAACTCAGTAGTTTGTACACCAGTTCAGAAGCGTATCGTATTCGAGATATGGTATTTAAAGATCCGTCTTTAATTGGTAAAAAAATAGAATTGAATTTCCTTGCAGATGCCAATATTGATGTGTGGTTGGCAGGTAATATTGATCGTTCTTTGCCTGATGATCAACAACAGCTAAGCCCAGAAATACGTAAACTTTCTGATGATTTAGCGGCAAAAGGTGTGATTGAACGAACTTTCAATACGCAATTGTTCAGTAATCCAGATTCACGTAGTTCGCCAGCAACAGCAGGTTTAGCGGGTGCATTTATGGGTTCATTGTTCATGATGCTTATCGTGATTGTGATCTCTATTCCGCTTGGTGTAGCCAGTGCAATTTATCTTGAAGAGTTTGCACCAAAGAACTTCATCACTGACATTATTGAAGTGAATATCAATAACCTTGCAGCTGTTCCATCGATTGTATTTGGTTTGCTTGGTGCAGCAATCTTTATCGGTTGGATGCATTTACCGATTTCAGCACCTTTGGTTGGTGGTTTAGTCCTCAGCTTGATGACACTCCCAACGGTGATCATTACTACACGTGCTTCACTTAAAGCTGTACCACCCTCTATTCGCCAAGCTGCCTTAGGTATCGGTGCATCACGTTTACAAACTGTTTTTCATCATGTATTGCCATTGGCATTACCTGGAATTATGACAGGTGCCATCATTGGTGTTGCGCATGCTTTAGGTGAAACTGCACCATTGTTATTGATTGGGATGAGTGCATTCGTTGCAAATATTCCAGCGACACCATTAGACCAGTCTACAGCATTACCTGTTCAAGTTTACTTATGGCAAGGCAATGAATTGCGTAACTTCTTTGAAGGACGTACAGCAGCTGCCATCATTGTTCTATTGGCATTGATGGTTGGTCTCAACAGCTTTGCGATTTGGTTACGTAAGAAATTTGAAGTTCGCTGGTAATAAAGGGCACAATATATGAATACTGTAGAAATTAAAAATTCCTTAGAACAGGATAGAATCGTGAATTCAGAACAATCTCAATCAGCGTTGAATGAAACAGAGCAAAAGCGTCAAGCGACGTCATTTGTTTCGCAATTTGAATCTAGTGCGCCAAAAAAAGAAAAAAACTCAACGGTTAAAATCAGCACTGAAGATGTACATGTTTATTATGGTGAATCAGAAGCCATCAAAGGTATCGATCTTCAAATCTTTGAAAATGAAGTGATTGCATTTATTGGGCCGTCAGGCTGTGGTAAATCAACATTTTTACGTACTTTAAACCGTATGAATGACACGATTGATACTTGTCGTGTAACCGGTAAGGTTCGTTTAGATAATCAAGATATTTATGATCCAAATCTTGATGTAGTTTTACTTCGTGCTCAAGTGGGTATGGTCTTTCAAAAACCAAACCCATTTCCAAAGTCAATTTTTGATAATGTGGCTTATGGTCCTAAACTTCATGGTTTAGCACGTGATAAGTACGATTTAGAAGAAATTGTGGAAAATAGTTTGCGTAAAGCTGGGTTGTGGGACGAAGTCAAAGATCGTTTAAATCAGCCAGGTACAGGTCTTTCAGGCGGTCAGCAACAGCGTCTTTGTATTGCACGTACCATTGCAGTGAGTCCAGATGTGATCTTGATGGATGAACCATGTTCTGCACTTGATCCGATTGCAACTGCAAAAATTGAAGAATTAATTTCAGAACTTTCTGCACAATATACGATTGCGATTGTAACGCATTCTATGCAACAGGCTGCTCGTGTATCTGATCGTACTGCATACTTCCATTTAGGTGATTTGATTGAAGTGAATGCGACTGAGAAAGTATTCACCCAACCTGATCATCAATTAACCGAAGCTTATATCACAGGTCGTTTTGGTTGATTTAAAACAAATTGTGAAATTGAAAGAGCCGAAAGGCTCTTTTTTTATCTTTTTGAATAGTCAGTTGCTTAAGGCTGTAACATCTAAACCGAATGCTAAGGCACTTTCTCATTTACAAACAATCAGGTGTCATACACCAACAGCAGCTTGAAACTCAAACTTTGATTAAGTGAGTTGAAAATATGAAGTGTTTGATTTGCGTTGTTGATAACATTTAATTTAAACATCGCTATTGAAAAATATCTGCATTGACCTAATCTAAGATGAAAGCCTAGGCCTATTAGAGAATATAAATTTTATGTTATTTCATTTACCTAAAGTACCTGCAGAGATCCATATTGGTCATTTAAATGCACGTATTAACGAACAAAGAAAAAGAATTGCGCAAACAACATCTTCTAAACTAGAGCTTTTACAACTGACACAACAGTTTTCTAAAGAAGCACGGTTAAGAAAGAAAAATAACCAAAAAGTCTATGTTTTAGATTTTAAAGGTGATGTGCAAGCTTCTGCAGTTGAAAATTTACGTGAAGAAATTACTCTAATTTTGGCAACAGCAAAAGCAGGTCGTGATCGTGTCGTGGTTCGCCTAGAGAGTCCAGGTGGTATGGTACATGGATACGGTCTGGCCGCTGCACAATTGGTTCGCTTACGTGAAGCAGGCTTTAACTTGACCATTTGTGTCGATAAAGTTGCAGCAAGCGGTGGTTATATGATGGCTTGTATTGCAAGTGAAATTATCTCGGCTCCCTTTGCTGTGGTTGGTTCGATTGGTGTGGTTGCTCAAGTTCCGAATTTCAATCGTTTACTGAAAGAGCACCATGTAGATTTTGAACTTTATACCGCAGGTCAATTCAAACGTACCGTGACCATGTTTGGTGAAAATACGCCAGAAGGTAAGGCTAAGTTTGAAGAAGAATTGCAACAAACGCATCAATTATTTAAACACTTTGTTGAAAAGTATCGTCCGCAACTCAATGTTGAAAATGTTGCTACGGGTGAGCACTGGTATGGTGAGGATGCACGTAATTTAAATCTAGTGGATAAATTACAAACGTCAGATGAATATTTACTCGGTTTATTGCCAAATCATGATGTTTATGTGATTCAAACACGCCGTAAGCCTACTTTAGGTGAAAAATTAGGATTGCAAGCTGCGCAAATGGCAGATGCTTTGATTCCTTCACTGATGAATAAGTTGGTGAATGAAGTCACTAAATTAAACTCATCATTACCGATGTTTAAAGACAACAAATTTTAATATCTATCATTGGTGTTATATTTAAAGAGTAATCAATGCACATTGATTACTCTTTTTTATATATGAAGTGCCGTTTATTGGCTAAATAAACATAAAAAAATGACCTCATGTGATCATGAAAGTTTTCTCAAAATTGATTAGCATGAGCTGAATAGGAATTTAAACAACAAACTGAATAAGGAATACCTTGATGCTTGCTTATGATGCAGATTTAGAACTTTTTCGTGATAATTTTAAACGTTTTATGAATGAACATATTGCTCCTTTTTATGAGCAATGGGAAAAAGAAGGCTTGATGCCTCGTTCGGTATGGACACTTTTGGGTGAAAATGGCTATTTGTGTGTTGATGTCCCTGAAGAATATGGGGGCTATGGCGTACCTACCGAATATTCTTTGATGTTGGTTGAAGAATCATCACGAGCAGGCTATGGCGCACTATCAACTGCTATTTCATGTCATTCAGAAATTGCAGCGCCGTATATTCTGCATATTGCCAATGAAGAACAAAAACAATATTGGCTACCTAAAATGGTTGCAGGTGAAGTGGTTGGTGCGATCGGTATGACTGAGCCGGGAGCAGGTTCTGATCTGCAAGCAATGCGTACTTCAGCGATTTTGAATGGTGATCATTATGTTTTAAATGGTTCAAAAACCTTTATTTCAAATGGTCAACATGCAGATTTAGTAGTGCTCGCATGTAAAACTGATCCGCAAGCACGTGCAAAAGGTGTGTCATTGCTTTTGGTTGATACGCATTTGGAAGGCTTCAAAAAAGGCACAAATTTAGACAAAATCGGTTTACATTCTCAAGATACTTCTGAATTGTTCTTTGACAATGTCAAAGTTCCTGCCAATCAACTTTTGGGCAATGCTGGAAATGGTTTTGCTTATTTGATGCAAGAATTACCACGTGAACGTACTGCAATTGCTGCAACGGCTTTGGGTGCAATTCGTGGTGCGATAGATGTTGCGACAGTTTATGTCAAAGAACGTCAGGCTTTTGGTCAAGCGATTGGTAATTTCCAAAATACGCGTTTTGTTTTAGCCCAAGCAAAAATTGATGAATTAGCAACAGCAGCTTTTTATAACCAAAATTTAGCGTTATATAAAGAAAATAAATTGGATGTTGAAACAGCTGCGGCTTTGAAAAGCTTTAGTACAGACATGCAAATGAAAGTTGCAGATCACTTACTTCAGTTGTTTGGTGGCTATGGTTATATGACTGAATATCCGATTTCACGTTTCTTTGTCGATGCGCGTATCCAGCGTATCTATGGTGGAACCAATGAAATTATGAAAGAAATCGTAGCACGTGGGATGATTGGGCGTTAATCTGTATTTATTTTTTAAGTATGTGGAAGCTATCATCTGATAGCTTCCATGATTGAGGAATAAAATAAATTGAAACAAGAACTAGAAAACACCAACAATACCAAAAGCTTATTCAAGCAAGAAATCAGTTTGTAATCCGTTTTTTCTCTTTACCGTTTTTAATATATTTCTGTTATTACCTCTTAAAAATATTCATTGCGACTCAAGGCTTGGTTTTTGTTTTGACGATGATTTTTGGAATTTTTGCTTATCTCTTTGTCATGTTTGGTTTTTTAATGAAAGATATTTGTCCTTGGTGTAAACAACATTTCTTCTCTCAATCAAGTGGTGGTCCAATTTACATCAAATCTATCGGGTTATTTACACGAAAGCATTGTGCACATTGCCAAGAACCTAAAACCAAATCAAATTGATTTAATTTAGCCCAGTCATCAAATTAAGCACGTAAACATTTAAGCATTCACTAATAAAAATGGGTGATTCTTGTGTTGAACGAGAAGAGGTTTGATAAAAAGTATGATCAGATTAATAAAGTC
>NZ_RAXT01000060.1 GCF_003611475.1 Acinetobacter rongchengensis
CTCTGATAGATGGATTTTGGATGTGTTGTAAAAGGTCAAAGTTATCAGGTTTGGAAATGGATTTATTCTTCTGTTTAGATTTATTAGACCAAGCGCATATGAGTAAGCGATAGGCTTCACCATTTTTGTTTCTTATGGCTTGTTCAGAAGGCCCTCCCTGTAATTTGGAAATTTTCCCAATAGTTGCGATAGAAAAGTCAGGGCTATTTCTTAATATTTGCTCATTGCATATATTATTTATAATACGAAGCGATGCTTGTTTTCTTGAACTAGCCTCATTCATAAGATTTTCAAAAAATTGCTCTATTTCCATAGCGAATAGCCTCTAGTGTAATTATGAAATAGTTTTAATTTGAATATGTTTTGGACTAGTTGAATCGAGAGCTAGCCTTTGAATATCAAGAAGATTGATTTCTGATAATTTGCCTTGACTCTCGATGAATCTGATTGCACCCTCAAATGACCCAACTCTATTTTCAATTAAAATCATAATTTGATTTCCAACTTTCAATTGTTCCTCTTCCGATAAATATAAAAGAATAGGATCTTGTTGATTAGCCTTAAGCATTAAATCAATCGCTTGCCCACGCTTAAGAGCTGCTTTGGTTGCATCATAGGATGGGTAAAATTCAGCATGTCTACAAATAATTTCTAATTGTGAAAACTCACTTACTTCTTCAGTATTGATGGTGATATCTTCTGGTAATTGGTTGCCAATCAATTGAATTTTTTTATCAGAATTTTGATTCATAATCTGAATACACTGAGAAATTAGTTTGTAGCTCGCATGCATATCATTCATTATTGAATCTATTTTTGTTGCTTCTCTTTCATATTGAAATTCAGCATTTTTTAATTTTTGTTCATCATAAAAGATTTCTTTTCGATCTTCAGAAGTAAATTTTTTTAGTTTTAGTTCTTCAAGCTCAGACTCGAACTTTCTATATCGATCTGAAGAACAACTTGATTCATAACTTAGATTATTAAAATGAACAATTAAACTGGGTAGAAAAGCAGGTCCCGTAATAAACCATCTGCAACGAACACAATTTTTGGAGTTTCCCTGAAAATCACGAGCTACTGGGCTATAACTAATAGGAGCATTTCCAAGTTTAGCGAATTGTTCCCCTCCATTTTCACATCCTTGACATCCAACGGGGCAAATACCTCGATCCATCATTTGCCAACTTACTTCTGTTTTAGAGGCAATCGCATTTAGAGAGGAAATATCCTGGAAAGCTACCGAATTTTTGATTTGTTCATATTCTGAATTGATAAGAAACTCTTTAAATTTTTCTTTTGATGTGAGTTCTAGTTTTGATTCTGCTTCATTCATAACTTTTTGCATATAGGCTTGTCCAACCTTTGTGTAATACAAAGTCATGATGATTCGACTATGACCAGCAACGAGCTTAGAAAGGATTGGAATAGGTACACCGCCTTCAAGAGCAAAACTCGTAATTAATGACACTCTTAGAGAGTGCAGAGGAAAGAATGTTGTAGTGTAGTTGGTAAAAACACCTTGGCTTGGTTTGACAAATTGAATTGGCTCTCCGTTTGTTAAGGTCTCACCACGATTAAAGCATCGTTGTTCAAGATTCTTTAATAATTTGAACCATAAACGCATAACATCTTTGTCTGAAACAGGAAATGCAAAATCTTCACTTAGTTCAACAGCTCTATTTCTAAATAAAAAGCAAGTTGGAGGCATTTCTTTTAATTGTTGTTCACTTTTTAAATCGCCAAGATTTTTCCGTTTCAATTCAGTCCATCTCGTTGGGCGATCAATGGGATTATATTTTTCTTGCCAATTACGTAGAGCTTCTAGCCACTTTAGGACACGTTCGTGCTGCCACGGAATTGTATATCCTTTTGACATCCCATCTTTATAAACATCCGCTGTCTTATTTGTATTGATGAATAGAGACGTTGAATTATTTTGAAGATCAGAAACTTTTCTAAATACTCCACGACCTATAGAGTAATTGGCTCGCTCTATTTTAGTTACTGGAGCTAGATGGTGTATATTAAGTATCCAATTGCCATTTTCGTAACGCCATAAATCAGCTTCTCCTGAATCAAGCCAACGAACTTGAGAGGTTCTCAGTGGTAATTCTAATTTTACATATAAGGCAACAGCATTAGCAGGACACCACATCTCTAGGACTGATCGATCTTTATATAATTTTAAACCTTGGTACATTTTTCCTTTGGGAATAATACGTTTACGCCATACACAATTAGGATCTTCGAAATTAATATTCTCAGAAGTTACCTCGTACCAGTCACCACCAGATTTACCTAAACTTATCGCATCACCAGCCTCTTGCGCCCATTTCCAATCCTTGAAACTGATCGCTTCAGCAGGGCAAATAACTTCTCGTAATTCTTGAATATAGTTATAAGGTAAGGGGTTTCTTATAGTTTCTGAAACCGTTATGCCCGAACGAGTTTTTTTCTTTAACGGATTTCTATATTGATTAGGAATTGTGTTGTGATCAAAATCATCTTCAATTCCGACTAATTCTTGTAAAGAAAAGTCTAAAAATTCACGGACATAATTGTTGTAGGTTACTGCTTGTCTATGAGCAATAGAGATTTGGTCATCTTGGCTTGGATGAATGCATTCCTCAAAAAAGTCAGGAATATTTGTATTACGATCGAAGAAAATTAACGGGTTAGTTGGTAATTTTAATGGGACTAGAAAGGAGCGAAAAAAACGACTGAGTGAATTTCTTCTACTTGAAAGGGCTTTAGGTTGCAGCTTCAACCATCTCTGTGCCAGTATGCTCCAGTTTTTATATTCGATGCCATACATTTGATATAACCAATTAAAGTCGATATCTTCTGTAATGCCATTACCCCTTGCATGTAATTTTCCCATGTTATTATCCTTTTAATAACCATGATTGTCCTGACAATAATTCAGTAGGATCTACATCATTGAAGCAGTTTTCTAAAAACACTTTAATATTCGGATCTGATGCTTTACTTGAAGCAATATTATCTTCGATTGAGTTTAAAATTTTTGAGACCTGTTCAACTTGCGGTTCACAATAAACAAGTTGTGATTCTAGGCTTGCATGATGCAAGGCATTTCTTCTAATAATTGGATCTATATTGGCATCTTTAAGTCTTTGACCATATGCATGTCTATGACCATGTGGGCTAGTGCCATTATTTTTTGCTGATGCTAGTCCAATTTTTTTAACTGCATTAGCATGATTTTGATAGTAGGCTGAAATTGATAAAGGTGAACCAATTGTTTCTCCTGATAATGTGATAAAAGCGAATGGATGATTTTTTTCAATCTCTCTTATTTGTACTAGATACAATTTCCATAACTTATAAAATAATTGTCCATAAATTTGAGGAAACCATTGCACTGTTATAAATTTTTCTTTTTCGCTATCTAGTTTACGAATTTTCCATCCTGCTCTATAGGTTCTGTCACTGACTTTATTACGTGGTAATAGACCAAATTTGCCTTTGAGATAACTTTCTCTATGTGTTCTTTGTACCTTGCCACTAGTATTGCTCCAATCTTCTGGTGCAGTTCCTTCTGAGGGGTGATAGATTCTTACAAGAGCAGTTTCGATATGTTTTTCTCTGTATAAAATTGGATCTAAAGTTACATCTGATAAATATAGGTGGAATGGTTCACTAGTTCTTAAACCACCGCCATTGAGCAGTAATGTAATTAAAATATCTCTAATATTTAGTTTTTCGAAAACTGATAATGATTGTTCATTTCCATAATTTGTAAATCCTTCAAACAATAATTGAGTGAAATATTGATCAGGAAAGAATTTCACAGGATCTAGGTGTGAGGATAGGTTGCGAGTTCGTTTCGAAAATCTAGTCCTTTTAGAAAGGGCTTGTGCGGCATTTTTATCCCAAGTATGTGCTAAAAAGGAACGATTATGCTTATGATGCCATGCACCCCAAAATAACTTTTCTTCATAGGTACTGCTAGGTATCGAGGGGTTAATGCTTTCAAGATTTTTGTTTTCTGAAATCCAATCAAAATAATCTGTTAATGAATTAATCAGACTATTTGCTGTCGAAATTTTTCTAGGTTTCCAATAAAGTTTAGATGGATCAAATCCATCTAAACCAATACTGCCAGTGTATAGTTGTTGAACAAAAACTTTGAATAATTCTTTTGGGGTATTGAGAGTTTGAAAGTTTACTTCTAAAAAATTTAAAAATAATTTTATTGCTGTTATGTGTTTCTCCATCCAGCTTCTACTACGTATATGACTATGATCAAGGAAAAACTCAACAAAGGAGTCTATGACCCCATACTCTGTTAAAAGTACTGGAATTTCAGTGTAGACACCTGTTTTACTTCTATAGACTTTCGCATTTAATCTAACCAAGTCCATTGTATTGTCCTTAGATTATTTGATTATAGTTTCACTTGGAATATACCTTTTATTTTGGACAAAAAAAGATCTGTTTTGTTAAGAACAGATCTCTTTTGATTAGGTTTGATTATATGATTTCACTAGGTATATATAAAGTCTCATACTGAGTAATAAAGTGTAATACTTAATTGCTCAAAAAATCCACACAAGCTATGCTCTAAACAGCATGATGTGTGGATTTTTTTATGGCGAACTCTGCAGTTGATATAAAATCAATTCAAAATGAAAAAAACAGATTGCCACCGACAAGATATAGAATCAGACATTAAAACAATACTGAACATTCCATTTTTTGATTTCTTTGCCCTGAACTCAGCGCGACAGATTCCCATTCGGGTATAAAGATGAAACCATGTCGGGAGTATAAACGCACTGCTCGCGAATTATCGGGAGACACACTCAATACAATCCTCGTATGCCCTTTGGAAACTGCTAAGTTTTTAATCGCAGAAATGAGCAAATCTGCAATACCACTGCCACGAAACTCAGGATTAACCCACATCGCAATCAAATTAAACTCAAGTTTAGCGTTGAATGTTCCACCGACAATGCCTACCGCCCGAGTCCCTTGAATTGCTAAAATATATTGATATTGCATCTTATGTGATGCACGATCACGCCATTGTGACTCGCTATATTTCTCCGCAATAGCATAAGTGATAGCAAAAGCATCTGGGCTATCGAGTAGAGATGCTAAACGCACAGTTTTAAGAATTCCCCAATCCTCTTCAACCGTAAGACGAACCGCTAAATCATTCAAGCTTTGACTCATTTCATCATGATCCTAAACACTATTGCCAACCCGTCGCTCCACGTTTTTCACACATTGCAAGATAACGTTGAATCACTTCATTTATCCCGTAATGTATACATTCAACTGTAAATGCATGCCCAATCGATACTTCACTGATATTGCAATGGTTTAATAACCTTTCTAAGTTATCTAAATTCAAATCATGGCCTGCATTAACGACTAATCCTACATTTTCAGCCGCAATACAAGCCTCTGAAATCGATTGGATCGCCAAGTTTATTTCATCTTGTTGAGTGCGACTTGCATAGTATTCTGTATATATTTCAACAGCATCAGCTCCAAGCTGTTTAACCAAAATCACATCTTCTTTATTGGGCTCAATAAATAATGCCAATCTTGAAGGAACATTGCTGAGCTCTTGTATCACAGATTGTAGAAAGGTAGGATCTTTCAAATCCCATCCATGATCTGAAGTTAACTGTGTTGGTGAATCTGGGACTAAGGTGCATTGCTCTGGTACAACTGCTTTGATTAGATCGATAAATTTACGATCTGGATATCCTTCAATATTCAGCTCTACATCAGCATGCTGTTTGATTATCTTAGAAATTTGATAGACATCATCATACCGAATATGACGTTGGTCAGGTCTTGGATGAATCGTTATACCTTTAACACCCAACCTCAATAAATTTTCTACAAAATCCTCTAAATTTGGAAAATTAGTCCCTCTAGAATTTCGAATGAGCGCAATCTTATTCACATTAATACTGAGTCTGGTCATTTTATTTTTCTGTCTCCATTCAAGAATATTATTTGCTACACATTCATTTATACATATGTTGTTTTATATTTACCACAAAGCACGGCTTATTATTATAGATAAGATATTTACTGATCTTGCTCTAATGCAATCAACTGCATTTTCAACTTTCTGCCACACATAATAATTGTTCTACGATCTGCATCGATAGCACCATAAGCAATCACTAAAATACGCATTTCTAAGGTAATATCATAATGTGGATAAGAAGCCGAACGGTGAAATAATCTCGAATCAATCCCTACCGCTTTTGCAAAAGTATGCAATTCTTCAAGGCTGTCTGCCATCAAATGGCACCACTGTTTACCCTTAAATGGAACTTTTGCTCGATCCACATAAATTGCCATAAAAACACCCTAAGATCCAATATATAACTATACTGTGCTTATGATTTGAACATATTCAGCCTTTGTTGCCAAACCCCATGAATAAGTACCTGATTAGTGCCTGTCTTGTTGGGCAAAATGTCCGTTATGATGCAAAAAGCTGTTTACAGCTCAAACTTAAACAGTTACTTGATACACATCAAGCGGTGGTCA
Source organism: Acinetobacter rongchengensis (assembly GCF_003611475.1). Classification (GTDB taxonomy): domain Bacteria; phylum Pseudomonadota; class Gammaproteobacteria; order Pseudomonadales; family Moraxellaceae; genus Acinetobacter; species Acinetobacter rongchengensis. The sequence continues at coordinate 6,547 of NZ_RAXT01000060.1, forward strand.
TTTGCCCTGAAATTGCCGGTGGATTATCTACTCCTCGACAGCCTGCTGAAATCATTAATGGTGATGGCTTTGCCGTATTACAAGGCCAAGCCAAGGTTATGGATCTGCAAGGGTTTGATGTAACCAATGAATTTATTTTAGGCGCTGAAAAAACCTTAAAGCTTGCTCAACAACATCAAGTCACTCATGTCATTCTCAAAGCCAATAGTCCTTCTTGTGGTTCACACATGATCTATGATGGTACGTTCTCCAATCAGAAAATTGCAGGAAAGGGTGTGACAGCAGCTTTACTTGAACAACATGGATTTAAAGTGATGACTGAAGAAGCATTCTTACAACAATTACAGCCTTTACCCATCATGCCAAAATAAAAGAGCGCCTAAGCACTCTAAAAAATATCGATTTGATAAACAACTTATTTTATTGGTTATTTTTAGACATTTTATCCGCTTTTGCTGCCCAATACGTTGCCAAAGCTGGCCCAGAAATATTGTGCCATAAACTAAAAATTGCACTTGGCACAGCAGTGATCGGTGAAGCCGCAAAATGAATGGCCGCCAAAGTTACCCCTAAACCTGAATTTTGCATACCAACTTCAATCGACACCGCTTTAGCATCTGGATAAGACAAATTAAATAATCGGCTTGCCCAATATCCTAAGAAAAACCCTAAACCATTGTGAAGTATCACGACAGCGAGAATCAGCAGACCTGACTGCATAATAGCAGCCTTACTGGCTGCAATAATTGCAGCAACAATCACAACAATAGCAATCACTGAAATCAGCGGCATAATCTGAATATACTGTTCTGTTTTTTGCTTAAACAAACTTCTGAGCACAACACCAATGATGATTGGGAAAATAACCACTTTCAGAATGTTGATAAACATCGATCCAGCATCGATCGGAATCCATTGGCTGGCAAGCACATAAAAAATAGCTGGTGTTAAAATCGGTGCTAAAAAAGTAGAAACCGTGGTACATGCAACCGATAAAGCTGTATTTGCTTTGGCCATATAAGCAATCACATTGGATGCTGTTCCACCAGGACAACATCCCACCAGAATCACACCAATCGCAATTTCGGCAGGTAACTGAAAAAGTTGACAGAGTAAATAAGCCAGTCCGGGCATAATCACAAATTGAGCAAGCACACCGATCACAACAGCTTTTGGATTTTGCAATACGCCTTTGAAATCATCCACGGTCATGGTCATCCCCATTCCCAGCATGATAATCCCCAAAACCCATGGAATATAAGCTTTCATCCATACAAAGGCAGGTGGAAAACACAGTGCGATAAAAGCAAAAAATACCACCCAAAAGGCAAACGTTTTTTGTACGAACAGGCTAAACCGTAACATTGCAGACATTGTGTTTACTACCTATACAGACCTTTTTGCAATTACCATTTTTTGCGATTATCAATTGGGTACATGTGAATAAATACATCATGTGCTTACTCCAATTTCATCAATGCATGATGATTCAATCATTTCTAATCATTATTGTGTAATATCAGGCGCATTTAAAATTTGATTTGCGACCACTCGCTTCACACCTGCTGCGAGCATGTCTTGCCATGCATGTTGTAATGAACCATGTACGTCAATCGCTTTAGTCGCATCTGAAATCACAAAGGTCTTAAAGCCTAATTTTGCTGCATCCATCGCTGTCCAAGCCACACAAAAATCCGTTGCAATGCCAACGATAAATACAGTATCTATGCCACGTTCCTTGAGATAACCCGCTAAGCCTGTCGTGGTTTGATGATCCGCTTCCATAAAGGCCGAATAACTATCTATTTGAGAATGAAAGCCTTTACGAATAATCATTTGTGCTGTTGGAATATTTAAATCAGGGTGAAATTCAGCATCTTTTGAGCCTTGCACACAATGCGATGGCCACAATACTTGCATGCCGTAATTTAATCGAATCGTGTCATATGGCTTTTTATTGGGATGATTTTCAGCAAAAGAAATATGGTTTGTAGGATGCCAATCTTGAGTCAGGATAATATTTTCAAAATGCTGTGCCAATTGGTTAATGGTCGGAATAATCTGTTCTGCATTTGCAACTGCTAGATTTCCACCAGATGTAAAACCATTTTGCACATCAACAACAATTAAAACACTACGCTCAGATTGCAACATTTCCCCAATTCCCTTTTAAATTAAATCCCACGTAAAGATCTTAATGATAAAAATAAAAATCCTATATGACCCAACATACAATAAAAAAGCCTCAAATTGCGAGCAACCAAACATAATCAAAGTATTGAATCGTTTTTCAGTGCTTTGAATAACATCACAGTAACATTAGAAGTGCTGATACAGCTAACATAATCAAAAGAATGAAGCCGTTATGGCTTACATTAGGTAGCATAATCACAACTGGCTTTGTTCCCCTAAAAATACCTTCTAACCCTTCATTCAGTAAGAAAAATATTGGAATGAATTGCGCTATATTCAAATGCGTTAAAATCTATTTGTTTCTTTTTATAAAGATTTCTCTAGCTTTGAATAAATCGTATTGTTCTCACTCGCTGAATCAGTCATAATTTGCATAAGCATTACTCAATCTCTAAAATGATTGTTTCTCGCTCAAATCAAAATACTGCAACCACCTACATATTATTTTTACATAACGTAAACTGTAGATGGAAAAATAGGATATTTTTTCAAAATGACTCAGCAAGCACAGATCATTCAAGGCTCAATTGTCGCAATCGTCACCCCTATGTTCGAAGATGGCAGCGTAGATTGGAAGGGTCTCGAGAAGCTCGTTGAGTGGCACATAGAACAAGGCACTAATAGTATTGTTGCTGTCGGTACAACTGGTGAAGCATCGACACTGACTTTGGCAGAACACACACAAGTCATTAAAGAAATTATCCGTGTAGCCAATAAACGTATTCCAATTATTGCTGGTACTGGTGCAAACTCAACACACGAAGCGATTGAGCTCACCAAAGAAGCAAAACAGCTGGGTGCTGACGCAGCACTACTCGTTACGCCTTATTATAACAAACCCACACAAGAAGGCTTATTTCAACATTATAAAGCTGTCGCTGAAGCAGTTGATTTACCGATCATTCTTTATAATGTCCCAGGTCGTACTGGTGTAGATATGCACAACGACACAGCAATTCGTCTAGCAGATATTGCAAATATTGTCGGTATCAAAGATGCGACTGGTGATGTCCCACGTGGTAAAGAACTGATCGATGGCTTAAAAGGCAAAAACATGGCAGTTTATTCAGGTGATGATGAAACTGCATGCCAATTAATTGCTTTAGGCGCACAAGGCAACATCTCTGTAACAGCGAACATTGCACCCAAAATTATGAGTGAACTTTGTGCCGCTGCTTTGGCTGGGCAAACTGATATTGCTCAGGCCAAAGACAGTCAAGTTGCAAAATTAAACAATATTCTATTTTGTGAATCCAACCCAATTCCAGTCAAATGGGCACTCCATGAAATGGAATTAATTGGTACTGGCATTCGCTTACCATTAACGCCACTTGCAGAACAATACCGTACGCCACTGCGTGAAGAACTTAAAGCAGTGGGTATCATTTAATCAGAGCTTAGTATTATGCAATTACGTTTAGGTTTAACTCTTGCCCTTTCAGCTTTAAGTTTGGCGGGTTGTAGTTCACTTGGAATCAGCAATGGTTCTTTAGATTATAAAAATACGACCACTATAGAGCCACTTAATTACCCTGAAGGTACAATGGTTAGACCTGCTGCGCCTTTGTATCCAGCCCCTATTGTTGATCCTCAAGCGATTCAACATGCGCCTAAGTTTGAAAATAAACGTGGTAACCGTTATGAAGTGCCACGCCCTGAAAGCGCTCAAGTGAATACCTCAACAGATGAAAGTTCGGCGCCGAACGAAAGTGTAGGTCGTCCGCAACTTTTAACTGATGGAAATGGCAATCCATTGATTAAAATTGATGGAAATTCTGCTACAATTTGGCAGTACACACTTGCCACACTGAGTAGTTTAAATATTAAAGCCAATAGTCAAAGTAAAAGTGGTTTTGAAACAACTTTGAAGGTCGACAATCAAACTTATATTTTAAAACTCAACTCAGTAGGATCAAGCAATACGCTTGCTCTGCTCAATCCTGACAACAGTTTTGCAGATAAAGAAAAAGCTGCAGAATTGTTATCCCAGATTTACCAAAACTGGCCAGCCTAGTCGTTCTAGGCAATTTTTACTTGCAAAAGGTTCCCCCATGTTAAAACAAACCTTGCTCTATACTGGTAAAGCGAAATCCGTTTATGAAACAGATAGCGCAGATCATCTAATTCTCGTTTTCCGTGATGATGCATCAGCATTTAATGGCGAAAAAATAGAGCAACTTGATCGCAAAGGTAAGGTGAATAACCGTTTTAATGCCTTTATCATGGAAAAATTGGCCGCTGCTGGTATTGAAACTCATTTTGAAGAATTGCTTTCGCCAACTGAAGTTTTAGTTAAAAAATTAAAAATGATTCCTGTTGAATGTGTTATGCGTAACTACGCTGCAGGTTCATTATGCCGTCGTTTAGGTGTAGAAGAAGGCTTAGAACTTGTTCCACCAACCTTCGAATTGTTCTTCAAAGATGACGCTTTGGGCGATCCAATGGTCAACGAATCTCAAGCGATTGCTTTAGGTTGGGCGACTGCTGAACAATTGGCGCAAATGAAAGAATTGACTCAAAAAGTAAACGTTGTACTGAAAGATTTATTCTCTCAAGGCAACATGTTACTTGTTGATTTCAAACTTGAATTTGGTGTATTCCATGACCGTATCGTATTGGGCGATGAGTTCTCTCCAGACGGTTGTCGTTTATGGGACAAAGACACCAAGAAAAAACTCGACAAAGACCGTTTCCGTCAAGGCCTAGGCGGTGTTGTTGAAGCTTATGAAGAAGTTGCTACTCGTATTGGGGTAGATCTTTCAGATATCTAATTACAGATACTGAATCTTCAAATAACCGAGCCTTAGCGCTCGGTTTTTTATTTTAAAGATTTATTAGGATCGGTATTCGGTCTGTATTTAAACGTAGCAGAACAAGGCAAAATTGAAAATTATTTCACCACTATTTTCATCGGTGCTGAAAAAATTTGATAGAAATTCTGCGAATCTATCTGATATTTATAGCCTGCTAACACATAAGCTGTGCCCTTTTCAGAAAAAATCAACTGACCATTTTTAAATTCATGCTGTGGAGCACCTGATAGAACCATAAAATCAGTGATCACTTGCTTAAATTGAGTTCGATCCTGTTGAGTCAATTGGGCAGTGACTTGTACAGGTTGATTCACTTGTATCTTGACTGTTTCAGGTACTTGAACATCAACCACATAAGCTGAATAAAGCTGCGCTGAGTTAGTGGTTATGCCATAACTACCTGCAAGATATAATTTTTTAAATGTTTCATCATTCAATGCCCACGGCCAAAAACTAATACCGCGATGCTTTGTTATTTCTAACAACTCAATTAAATCAGCACGATAAGCAGGGTTATAGGATGAATTATATGTTTGAACATCTGCATTAATTTGTTTGGCATTCACCAAACTATTGTGGTTTTTCGGCATTGTACCCACCAATAATCCCCGTGGAATATTGGACAATAATGTTTGGGCATGAGCAACTTGATCGACATTAAATGAAGTGGTCACCACCTGATTTTCAACTTGGTACTTTTTGATTTCATCCTGCATTTTGGGTACCAATTGTGGATTAGCACTCTTCATTTCGATCATTAGTACAAAATTCGGATTATTTTTAAATGTTGCAAAGTATTCCACAAGTGTAGGGATTTTATATCCTTTATTCTTTGATTTGAGTTGTTGAACTTGAGCAAGTGTCATCTCCTCAATTTTACCCGTCGCTGTCGTTGTTCGATCAACTGTTAGATCATGCATGACAACAAGTTGTTGATCTTTCGTCAGATAAATATCATTTTCAACAATATCAGCACCTAATGCTACCGCATGTTTCGCACTTTCTAAGGTGTTTTCATCTTCTAGACTTGGCACACCACGATGCCCAATAATCAATGGTTTACGCAATAAAGTATTTTTCGGAAATTGTTTTAAAATACGACTGAATAAGCTACTTTGCGTTGTAATGATGCCATTCGCACCCGCAGTTAAAATTTGCGCGACCTGTTGCGGTTGTGTTGCAGATGTACCCAGCCAAACCGTCATTAAATGCTGCTGAATAAAGCGAATACTGTCTTTATTGGCCAAAGTCTGTGGTAAAACCACAATTCGAGCATAAGCCTGATTGCTACGGCGTATAATTTCAGCGAGGCTTTGGCGGTTATCCTTTAGTTTTTCAGCACTAAAATCTAAAGCTGTCCGTACGGTAGGTATGATTTGATGTGCTGTTTTGAGCAAAGCATCACTTTTTGATAATAAGGTAATGTCACTAATATCTTGAGTATTTGCCAGAATTTTCAACGCTTCCAGTGTTTTGGGTTCTTTAATCTCCAGTACCGCAATGGTATTACGCTGAGGTTGAGCTAAATATTGCTGTAAAGAGCCTACATTTTGGCCATTCTGATTGAATAAATTAAGCTGAGCATCGAGTTGATAATACAACTGATTGGCTGAACTGAATGATGAACTGCTATTTTCAATTTTTTGAATAATGGTCGGTGCTAAAGCAACATTCGTTTGAATTTCCTGAACTTGAGTGACTTTATTTTGCAAATTGGGCAGAGCTACTAGTTGTTCGGATACTTGAATATTCTTAACTTTTAAAATAACACCTGCTGCGGATAAACCAATACCGCCTTTGGTTGCAAGCTGTTCCAATTCAACATCTTGCATTAACTGCTGATTCAAATAGTGCTGTACACGTTGCCCTGATACCACAATACTGGCTTTATACCATTGATGTGGTTTTATATTCTCAGAAAATGCTTTTGTTTCAAGCACCTCCCACTGACCATTGGCTTTACGGCGACCAAATTCTGTTCCATTTGGCTTGGTCGCATCTGCTCGTAGGGTAAATTGATAATAGCGACTTGGTATGACACCTTGAGCTTCTGTCACATCATAAATCACACTACCCCAACGTGATTGGTTGACAGGTTGATCCAAACTAAACTCTAAATCAATTCGATAATTTTGCTGCTTTTCTAAATTTTGTGGTAACAAAATTGACGTGGTTTGCATCGCATTGGCCCGACCATCAAGATTCAGGACGCCATTTTCCACATACACATTGCCCGCATTATTCCCAGGAATACGCCAACCTTGAGGAATGGTCTTTTGTTGTGTGAAATCTTGCTGATAAAGCACGTTTAATTGAGACGTTGAAATGTTTTGAGTCTGTGCTTTTGTCGTAATTTTAGTAGAAATTTCTGCATGACCGACAATCGGAAGGACACTAAATAAAGTAAGTGATAAGGCAGATAATTTCATAAACAAATTCTTAATGATTGGCTATCGATTTCCAAAAGATAAAAGCCCAGTTCTAAATTTTTCCGAGACTGAGCACCGTTATTTAGAATCGGCTTTATCCATAAATTAACGTGAATACTTACTGTTGTTGCTGTTCTTGTTGCCAACGGCGTTGCTGTAAACGCTCTCCTTCAACTTCACGTTTATTGCGAGCAGATTCGTATAATTTCGTACCTTTGAGTTCAGGTGGTAAATAGTCCTGAAGTACAAAATGCTCAGGATAATGATGTGGATAGAGATAATCTACACCATAACCTTGTTCTTTCATCAGTTTGGTAGGCGCATTGCGTAAATGTAACGGTACAGGAAGATTAGCGGTTTTCTCCGCTAATTCTAATGCCTTATTAATCGCCAAATAAGTACTGTTACTTTTAGCACTGGTTGCAAGATAGACTGCACATTGTCCAAGAATGATTCGACATTCAGGCATACCAATCGCTTGTACTGAACGGAAACATTCGCCTGCAAGAAGCAGAGCATTTGGATTTGAATTTCCAATATCTTCTGAGGCTGCAATCAACATACGACGCGCAATAAAGACTGGATCTTCACCACCTTTTAACATCCGCGCCATCCAATACAAGGCGGCATCGGGATCACTTCCACGAATGGATTTTATAAAAGCAGATACCAAGTCATAGTGTTGTTCGCCCGATTTGTCATAACGGGCTATATTCTGCTGTGCAACTTTAACCACAATCGCATTGCTGACAATATTTTCAACATCTGCTTCAAAAGTACTGGCTATTAAATCAATTAAATTTAAAGCTTTACGTGCATCACCAGCAGCAAACTGAACCAATGCATCAAACTCTTCAATCTGAATATGACGCTCTTTTAAAAATTTATCTTGTTGAATCGCGCGCAGAATTAGATCTTGAATCGCTTCATTGCTCAGTGCGTGTAGGGTATAAACCTGACAACGTGACAATAATGCACTATTCACTTCAAAAGATGGATTTTCTGTGGTCGCACCAATCAGCGTAATTTTGCCTTTTTCGACAGCGTTTAATAGCGCATCTTGTTGTGACTTATTAAAGCGATGAATTTCATCAATAAAAACCACAGGTGTCAGTAAATCACCACTTTCAGCAATCACTTCACGAAGTTCTTTAACACCCGTATTCAGTGCCGATAAACTCACAAACGGACGATCCACCGCTTGCGCCAAGAGTAAAGCAATTGTAGTTTTTCCAACACCAGGCGGCCCCCAAAAAATAATTGAAGGTAAATGTCCTTGATCAATCATTTGACGTAACGGCGCATTTTCACCAAGCAAATGATCTTGCCCGATAATTTCAGCCAAGTCGCGTGGACGAAGACGTTCTGGAAGTGGAATTTGGGTATCTGACATACTTCTTTTTAATCGCTGAATTCTAGCTCTAGTCTACTATGGAAAATGGACAATATTACAACTGGATATTGAAAATAATGAATGGATGCAAACATTGATCCATACATAACGAATAACTGATGCATGCTGCTGATATGGTTTAAAAATTTATCCTATCCTGTTCTCTATACGACCGATTTAATAGAATACATAAAAAAACTAGCAAATATTTATCTAACCCAGCGCACAATATAATCTTCAATCTCGTCTTCATCTATTTCCACTTCAGAAATACACCGCCCTGCTGCAGATTTTCTTGCTTCAATAACACTATTTCTTGAACCTGTATTGAGATAGTGCCAAGTAGGCAAAGGTTTAGCTTCATTTAAACGGCGATAGGCGCAACTAGAAGGTAGCCAATGAATGCTTTGTAATTTTTCAAGTGTCAATTGAATACAATCAGGCACATGCGCTAACCGATTTGGATAATCTGAACAACGTGCCGTTTTACAATCCAACAATTTGCATGACACTTTGGTATAAGCAACTTCATGGGTTTCATCATCTTCCAATTTGACTAAACAGCACAAACCACAACCATCACACAATGCTTCCCATTCTGCTTGATTCATTTCATCAAGTGAATACTTTTTCCAAAATTGGGGACGTAGGTCGAGAGTCATACAATCAAAAGTTGTTCATCTAAGATTTGAATTATTATAACAGTTTTAGACGTACTCACTGTGACATCAACAACGTAAAAACATAACAGACCTGCTACATATCGTTGATTTATTCACATTTAGGCCACATAACAAAACACATTTGTCGAAAAAACATGCATATACTGAAATTCGATAAAAACAATACGGAGATCAAATCATGTTTCGTTGGGCGATTATCTTTGCAGTGATTGCACTGGTTGCAAGTTTGTTTGGCTTTGGAGGCGTTGCAGGTATGTCCAAAGACTTTGCTGTTATCCTCTTAGTTGTTGCTGTGATTTTGGCCATTGTCGGCTTTATTTCTAGAGGGAAAGCTTAGTTTACTTAGACTCGTCATGTGCATTAAAACAACAATAGTAAAAGAAGGATTTAGGTCCTTCTTTTTGCTATTGGACCTTTCATAAATTCTCACATTTCAATCCTCATTTTTAAAAAATTATTCATTTGAATCCTTCTAATTTGTGTTTTAATCAATTGCATTCTCGCAAACAAAGAAGGATTGAACAGATGGTTGCCGCAATCAAAACTCGTGAAATAACCTATACAGCTGCTGATGGTTCAACACTCATTGGTTATTTTGCTGCACCTGAATCTGTAGAACCTGTTGCAGGCATCATCGTTGGCCCAGAATGGTGGGGTCGTAATGAATACACAGAGCAACGTACTCATGAACTCGCCGAACATGGTTTCGCAGCACTCGCAATTGATATGTATGGGGATAAAAAAACAACCGTTCAAGCAGCTCAAGCCAATGAGTGGATGACACAAACTTTTCAGGAAAATACTATCGTTGAACGTGCCAATGCAGGTTTAACAACATTAGCAGCACAACCTGAAGTTGATGCTACTCGTTTGGCTGCAATCGGTTTCTGTTATGGTGGTAAAGTCATTTTGGATTTAGCACGCTCAGGCGCTGACTTAAAAGCAGCAATCACCTTTCACGCAAATTTATCTGCTCAGCAAGCTGCTAAACAAGATACATTCAAAGCTGAAGTCCTCGTTTTGCATGGTGAACTCGACAGCATGGTCTCTTTGGCAGATGTTGAATCATTTAAACAAGAAATGAACAATGCCCACATAACCAATGAAGTGATTGTGCTAAAAGATGCTAAACATGGCTTTAGTAACCCGCTTGCGGACGAACGTGCCAAAGCCAACAATGTAGATTTAGGTTATAACGCTGAAGCAGAGCAAAAAGGTTTAGCTGCAATGTATGCTGTATTAGATCGTGTACTCGCTTAATTGCATCATACAATTAAGCGTCTATCGATTGAAATAATATTGAAAAGAGGAATGTAAAATGACTGAAAAAAAATGCCCATATTGTGAATTTGACGAATTTGATATTATCGATAAAAATGATTTTGGTGCAATTTTACCTGAACCTAATCCGTTGTCTAAAGGGCATACCGTCATCATTCCTCTACGCCATACCGATTCGTTTTTTGGTTTAACTGAAAAAGAGCGTAAAAGTTTGGCAACATTACTTGAACTAGCACGTAATGAGTTGGAAATTCGTCACCAACCTGAAGGTTTTCATATCGCTTT
>NZ_RAXT01000061.1 GCF_003611475.1 Acinetobacter rongchengensis
CACCGTCACACTCAAGCACCAAATTTGCAGATGGACAATAAAAATCAACGATATAATTTAAGATTGGTTTTTGACGGTAGAACTGTAAACCTAAAATTTGTTTACGACGCAACTTTTTCCAAAGCAACAACTCTGCATCCGTCATATTATTTCTAAGGTCACGTGAGGGTTGTTTTAAATTTTTATTATAGGGTTTCATTTTTATTCTTCTATTTAATCCTTCCTAATCTCCCTTTTAAAAAGGGAGAAATACCATGAATCTACCACCAGCACTCACGGCCTCCCGTTAAGAAAGAAGATTAGAAAGGCTTATACCAATCACTTTCTAAAATTTGACAACAAGGTATTGGTAATCGACTTATTATGCTCAACAACTCTGGTCTTTTTTGCCTTCGCAGATTGATCTTCAACACGTTCAATTTTCATAGCTCTTAACTTACCGTTATTTTCAACCACGATAAATTTAACTCTTTCGTTTCGCTTTGGCTCACCATCTGCAAGTGGAAAATCAGAAATATGAAAGAAAATATCTTGTTCAAGTCCACCAATAAATCCAAAACCTCTTTCGGCATCGTATTGTTTAATTTTTCCTTGCTGAAATTCAGACTTCATAAATATTCCCCATAGTGGTACACAATCAGATTATTATACCTGATCTTCATCAATACAGAAAAATACACAGCAGCCCGCTTAATCAGCGTACATAAATTTCATAAAAAAAGCCTACTTTTCAGCAGGCTATTCATCTCACTTAATGTTTAATGTGCATGTCCAGCACCGACATTGCCCTTCGGCCTTGGACATAACCAAATAATCAATCCTGCGAAAATAAAGATCATCGCAAAAATCAAAAACACATGATTGACTGAAAGTGTTAAAGCTTCTTTATCGACTAAATTGGAAATCGTACCCAAAGCCATTTCAGGACTGAAACCATTATTGACCAGGTTACGTTGCGTTTCTTCAACATGCATTGTGGAAACAATCTCACTACGTGCCAGCTTGGCATGATCATCCCAAATGGTTACCGCAATAGATGCACCAATTGCTCCCGCCATCGTTCGCATAAAGTTCATTAAACCCGCAGCCGAAGCCACTTCATCTGGACGAACGACACCCAAAGCAATATTTGACAATGGAATAAAGAACAGTGGTACTGCAAAACCTTGGATAATCTGAGGTAAAGCCAATGCCATAAAGTCAGCGTCCGTGGTCCAAAAAGAACGCATCAGTGTGACGCCACCTAAAATCATCAATCCAAAACTTGCTAATGCTCTAGGATCATATTTTGTCGCCATTTTTGCCACAATTGGTGACATGAGCAAACTACCAAAACCCATGGTCGCTGTCAGATAGCCTGCCCATGAAGCGGTATAGCCCAAGTTGATTTGTACCCATTGCGGAATCAAAACAATACTGCCAAAGAACGCCGCAAAAGCAAATGCTAAGGACAGCGTTGCAATGGTAAAACCACGGTATCGAAATATCTGAATATTGACGATTGGATGCTTTTCATAATATTCCCAGATAAAAAAGGCAATAAAACCAATCACGAGAATCACAGCAAGAATACAAATGAAGGTGTTGTTAAACCAATCTCGTTCATGACCTAAATCGAGCATCAACTGTAATGCGCCAATCCAAATGATCAATAAGGTTAAACCAATTGTATCAATCGGTAATTTCATGATTGGAGTTTCTGACGTTTTCATCAAACGCATTACCCCAAGTGCACAGATGACTCCAACTGGAATATTAATGAAGAAAATCCAGTGCCATGAAAAGTTATCACTGATTGTCCCGCCCAAAATTGGGCCTAAAATTGGTCCAACAACAGTGGTCATGGCCCACATTCCCATGGCTTGTGAATGCTTTTCAGGTGGGAAAATATGCATCAGTAAAGTTTGGCTAAGCGGCATAATTGGCCCGCCAAATAAGCCTTGTCCAATACGGCAAAGCACGAGCATAGCCAAACTATTGGATAAACCACACAAGACTGAAAATGTAGTAAAACCAATCAAACTAATGATAAAAACACGTACTGCACCAAAACGCCCTGCGAGCCATCCCGTCAAAGGAACACAGATTGCTTCAGCGACAGCATAAGAGGTAATGACCCAAGTTCCTTGCGAACTTGAAACAGCTAAACTTCCTGTAATATGAGGAACAGATACATTGGCAATGGTCATATCTAATACGACCATAAAGTTTGCCAGTGCGAGGAAGAAGGCGGCCAGTAATAATTTACCACCCTTTAACTCGCCTTGAAAAGTTGTGCTATTCATGCGGCATTACTTCGCTGATGAGGTATCAACCTCTGCTTCCATGGATAAACCCACGCGTAATGGATGTTCAACCAATTCTTTAGGATCAAGTTGAATACGTACAGGTAAACGTTGAACGACTTTGATCCAATTCCCTGTTGCATTTTGTGCAGGAATTAAAGCAAAAGCTGAGCCTGTACCACCTGAAAAGCCTATCACCGTGCCATGATATTCAACACTATGACCATATAAATCAGAAGTTAAAGTTGCTTTTTGTCCAACTTTAACTTTCTTCAATTGGCTTTCTTTGAAATTTGCGTCGACATATAAAGCATTAATTGGAACAATTTTCATTAAAACTGATCCAGGTGCGACACGTTGTCCAATTTGAATACTACGACGTGCTACCACACCATCTAAAGGTGCTTTGATTTCTGTACGTTGTAAATCAAGCAAAGCTTGGTCAAGTTTAGCTTGCGCAACCAATACATCAGGTGTAGAAGATTGTGATGAGTCTTTGATTAATGCTTCATTGGCATCTAAATTACTTTGTGCCGCTTTGCGCTTAGATTCAGCTTGCGCAAGTGCTGCTTGAGCAACATCGACACTGGCTTTGGCATTATTTAAAGCACTTTGCGATTTGGTAAATTCTTCTTTAGAAATTGCACCTGATGCACTTAATTGCTGACGGCGTGAAAATTCTTGTTGTGCTTGCTGGTAAGCCACTTCGGCTTGTGCCACTTGTGCTTTAGCACTGTTAATGTCGTCAGCACTGACTAAAATCTGCGAAGACAATGAACTGCTGTTTGCTGAACTTTGCGTATATTGGCGCTTGGCTTTCGCCAATTCTGCTTCAGCTTGAGCAACTGCAATTTTTGCATCACGATGATCAATAATGGCCAAAACATCGCCTTTTTTGACTTGTTGGGTATCACTCACCAATACTTTTTCTACTTGGCCACTAACCATAGAAGTAATTTCGGCAGTTTCTGCACCGACATAGGCATTGTCTGTGTCTACGGAATGTCCAAAAACCAAAGCCCCAATTGCATATAAAATCGCTGCAACGATAATCAGCATTGCAAATATTTTCAGCATTTTCTTACGTTTTTGCTGCGCTTCTAAATCTGTTTGAGATTCTTTTGCGTCATCATTGGGAGATGCATTCGTCTTTTGCGCTTCAGTCATCGCATGTTCCTAGCGTTTATGGTCTCTATCACTATCTTTAGCCGAGTTTAAGTCATTAAGCTGAATTTCAACTTAATGACTTAAATGAAACATATATTGGATAATGAATAAGTCCATTTTTTAAAAAATTGTGGCGATCAATTTTACAGATAAAAATCATAATGTGAGAATAAAAATATTACTCACCAGTTTAACTAGAGAATTTTCTGCAATACTCTTGGTTTTAATAATTTCCCCGTAAAAAAAAAGCCACCAAAATAATCATTTTGATGGCTTATATTGACATAATAAATACAATCTGTACTAGTCAGTACACTTAAAAAATTTAATAAGCATAGGATGCGATTGCAGTTGCAATGGCTTGGCCTTCATCATTGACCATCGTCATACGCATCGTGCAGCCTTTTCGTCCCATTCGTAAAGTTTCAGCTTTAGCAATGAAATGTTTACCACGACCCGGCGCTAAATAGTCAACCCGCATATCAACCGTTGCTAAACGAGAAACTTTTTTTAAGGTATCTGGAAGTTGGTCTGGTTCTGCTCGTTTATAAAGCTCCCCCATTGCCACAATTCCACCAATACTGTCCAACAATGTTGCAGCAACACCACCATGTAAAATTTGAAAGGCAACATTTCCAATCAAGAATGATTGCATTTCGATATAACCTTCAATTTCATTATTCACAACACGCATTTGCATTGTGTTGTGCGAAAAGTAAGGTGAACCGTTAAATGCTGTAGTAAGCTGATTGAGAACAACATTTAAGTCTGCTTTCGCACCTAAATGTAAGTTACCAGTCCATTTTTTTTGTGATTCGCTTGGTGCAGAATCAGTTTTAGAAGAATCACGCATAATAATTTCGGAACCAATAATGAGAAAAAACGTGAGTTTTTCCCCAAAAGACATATGAAAGGACTACAATTATGACCTAGTTTAATACTGAACAACGAGATTGTGTTATGACTTATACGTTCAATCGTCCTGCTTTTCCCGCTACGCGTATGCGCCGTATCCGTAAAAACGACAAACTTAGAGCGATGGTAAGAGAGACTCAACTCACAGCAGATCACCTCATTTATCCAGTATTCGTACTTCCAGGGCAAAACCAAACCCAAGATGTGCCAAGTATGCCGAATGTACAGCGTTTATCTGCGGATTTACTGTTAAAAAAAGCAGAAACCTTGCTAGAACTTGGTGTTTCTAAACTCGCTCTCTTTCCAGTAACACCGCAGCAAGACAAAAGCTTAAGCGCAGAAGCGGCATGGCATGAAGATGGTTTAGTACAAAACACGCTACGCCTTTTGAAAAAAGAATTACCTGAAATGGTACTCATCACCGACGGCGCATTAGACCCTTATACGACACATGGGCAAGACGGTATTATCGACGAGACAGGTTATGTTTTAAATGATGAAACTGTTCAATGTTTAATTAAACAAGCTTTAAGCCATGCGGAAGCAGGTGCAGATGTTATCGCACCGAGTGATATGATGGATGGGCGTATTGGTGCTATTCGTACTGCTTTAGAAAGTCATGGTCATATTTATACCAGTATCATGGCCTATTCTGCGAAATACGCATCCAGCTTTTATGGCCCATTCCGTGATGCAGTAGGTTCATCATCAAACTTAAAAGGTGGCAATAAATACAATTACCAAATGGATGTTGGTAATCGTGCTGAAGCTTTACATGAAATCGCACTGGATATTCAAGAAGGCGCCGATATGGTGATTGTAAAACCTGGTATGCCTTATTTAGATGTAGTGCGTGAGGTTAAAGACACCTTTGGCGTACCGACCTTTGTGTATCAGGTCAGTGGTGAATATGCGATGCTCGCAGCAGCAATTCAAAACGGTTGGTTGTCTGAAAGTGTCATCATGGAATCACTGATGTGCTTCCGTCGAGCAGGTGCAGATGGTATTTGGACATACTACGCTGAACATGCCGCACGTCAATTAAAACAAATGAAGTAATCAATCCCTCCCAACCTCCCTTTAAAAAGGAGGCATTCATAATCTATTGAATGAAAGATTGAACTGCCCTATCTACGGATAAGTTTTAAAGAGTTACTGTAAAACTGTGCGTAAATAGGGTGAATTAAAAATAAAATTGAGTATCGGTACTAAACACAACATGCACATCGCCATTATCGGTGCAGGGGTAAGCGGATTACTCACTGCGTTAGAACTTGCAGAACAAGGCTGTAAAATCACACTTTTTGACCAGCAACAAGCTGGACATGCTGCCTCATGGGCAGGAGGTGGTATTCTTTCAGCAATGTATCCATGGCGATATCCCCAAGAAGTCAACGACCTTGCCCAATACGCAAAACAGTTTTATCAACAATGGAATGCAAAATTACAACCTGTGACTGGAATTGATTTTCAGATCCATGAAACAGGTATGCTGATTTTTGATGAAGATGATTTCGATATTGGACTGGCTTATAAAGAAAAATACCAAGACCCAATACAACATTGCGAATATTTAAAAAGAACCCAACTTGAACACGTGAATCCACACATTTCACAACAATTTCAACATGCAATCTATTTTCCACACTTGGCCAATATACGAAATCCAAGGCTGCTCAAATCACTCATCACTTATCTCAAGCAACATCCAAATGTTGAAGTGCATGAAAACATATGGATTGAAAAATTTAATATTCAAAATCAACACATTCAATCTATACAAACATCAAATGGACAACATTTTGTAGCAGATCAATTTGTGATTGCGACAGGAGCATGGTCGAATTGTTGGTCTGAACAATTACAACTTTCGATTCCTGTCGAACCTGTTCAAGGGCAAATGATGCTCTTCAAAACCCCTGAGAATTGGTTACCGACGATGTGTATGAATAAGGTGATGTACCTGATTCCCCGCATGGATGGCCATGTAGTTTGCGGTTCAAGTATGCAAAATATTGGTTTTGATCAACGTCCAAGTGTGCAAACACAACAAAATATTTATAAGGCGTGTGTGGAAATGGTGCCCGAACTGGCTAATTTTCCAATTGTAAAACAATGGGCTGGCTTACGTCCAAGCTCACCAACTGGTATTCCTTATATTGGGAAAATGCCTGAACTTGATAACCTTTGGGCCAATTTTGGGCATTATCGTAATGGTTTATGCATGGGGCCAGCGTCTGCTCAATTACTCAGGCAACTTATTTTAAATCAGGACACTTTAGTCAATCCTAATGCGTACTCCACAGAACGCTTAAAACAAGCAGGATAAAAAGTTTCTTTTGAGCATGATGTCGATAATGAATAACTGGATTTTACGGATTAGGCTCCTTGCATAAGTCGAGTTGTGATGAACTTCTATTTATAATGGAAGTTCCCTCTCCTTTTAAAGGATGAGCATTATTACCAGCAAGAGGGTGAGGATTTTATGATAAATCGCCCTCATCCAGACCTTCTCTTGAGCCATATATGGCTCAAGAGAAGGAGTTTTCAATATTAATCTTCGATCATTTTTGACTTTTGCAAGATATCTAATTGGTAATCTGTTTTAAAGCACTGGTTAAATCTACATATTGAAACTGAAAATTCTCTTTCAACAAGGCTTTGGGTTGAACATATTGCCCATTTAAAACCAATTGAGATTGTTCTCCCATCAGCATTTTCATCACAAAACTAGGTAGGAATAACACAGGCTTACGCTTTAAAACCTGTGCAGCAGTTTGAGCAAATTGCAGTTGAGAAATATGGTCAGGTGCAACCACATTATAAATTTTCTGATCAGAATGATTGCTCAATAAGAATAGAATCGCTTGAATCACATCATCTACATGTACCCAAGTCATCGGTTGACGACCTGAACCAATTCTACCCATCAAATTCAGTTTGATGGGGAGCAACATCTGCGGCAATATTCCACCACCTTTTCCAAAAACAACACCCAAACGCATAATCTTCGTATTTTGATTTAGATGGCTGAGCGCTTCAGCTTCCCATTTTTGGCACAGTTCAGACATAAAAATATTTTGAGGTGCTGACGTTTCATCACATTCAACATCCCAATTTTCATCAAGATCGATACCATAAAAACCGATTGCAGATGCTGAAACGATACATTCAGGTTTGATCTGAAATTGCTCTAAACTATGATAAAGTTTTTGCGTTGTAACAACACGACTTTGAATCAGTTGTTGCTTGCGTTTAGCTGTCCAACGCCCTTCTCCAATACTTTCTCCTGCCAAATTTACCACATAGTCTATTGTTAAATTTTTAAGTTCAGAAAAATCTTGGATCCATCGAAGCTGCGTATTGGTCGATGCTTTCTTTTGTCTAGAATATCCAACCACATAAAAACCATGACTGAATAAATATTCAAGCAAATGGCTGCCAATAAATCCTGTTGCCCCTGTCACTAAAACTGTTTTCATTCTGTATTTATTCCTGTTTTATGTTTTGGGTGTTTAAAGAAATATATAAACTATCCTCCAAACATTTTTGCAGCCATACGTTGTGCTTGTTTACCATAAAACCAGTAAGTGATTAAATATAAAGGAATAGCAAGCATGAGTAGCATCAAAATTGAAATACTTAGAAATTGAATATTTTGTAAACCTGATAAGAAGTTTGTGAGAACTTCAGGGTTTTGCTGAGAAAAATATATAATTTCCCCAATTAAACCAACTAAATTATAGCCCCAAAAAATCAGACTAAAGCCAATGGTGAATTTTTTCTGCTCTTGTTGAGTGGGTGCTCTTTTCTGTTGTTTTAAAAACAAATGTAATACAATGATCATGCTGATTAAGTAGGGAAATGCGATAAGAACCCCTGCAATTTGATTCGGTACCAGTAAACTGATTAACCCCATAACCATAGTCAACACTAAACAAAGAACAAAAAACCATAAAAAATATTTGCTTAGCGAAACCATCGAGACTGATCCAAACTTCAAAAATACATTATAAGAAATTTTTTTTAATTTTTTTTATTTTCTTGTCAACCAATCCTAAAACGATGTCGTTATATAAGTATAAGGTCGCAGCAACCAAGTCCTAGTGCACGGCATCCGCATAGATTTGGAGACCTTCCTCCCTAGAGAGACCTAAAACTTATGCTTCAACATCTAGATTTAGAATAGCAGCCTAAATCTAAATTGAAAGAAGTATTTTAGCCGACGATTTACTCATCACTCGAATCGTCGGCTTTTATTTTTTATAGAATCCTTTTTTAGCTTCATTTAAATATTACAAGATAAGCGATTCATACACAGAGCGAACACTCAAGCATTGACACCCCAAACATCGACAATCATATAGCTAAATAGCTAAGCAACTTTTTGTTTGAGTCTGATTTGCTTGGAAACTTTTAAAATCATCATCATCCCCATACATGTAAATGCCAACATTAAAATTCCCATATTAAACAATTGACTCCAAACCAAGAAATTCAGAACCACACCGCCTAAAAGCCCGCATGCAAATTGCATACTGCCCATAATCGCACTTGCTGTTCCAGCCCTTGCACCTTGTTCTGACATTGCTAAAGCCATTGCGTTTGGCCCAGTAAAACCAATTCCTGAAACTGTGAGGAAAAGTCCAAACATCACTAAGGCAAATGGCGCAGTCGCCAATAATCCTGCTAAAACAATAATTGAAGCACCAAGTACTTGAATCAATCCACCTATTTTCAAGCGATTAACGACAGAGACTTTATTGGCTAAACGTTTGTTTAAAGACGATAAAATAATGATACCCAAAGCATTAAAACCGAATGCAAATGCAAATCGTTGTTGAGACAAATGATAACCATCCATCAACACCGCTGAAGCTGAACTGATATAACAAAACAAGGCAGCACCCGTAAAACAGCCTGCCATCATAGGAAAGCGGAAAGTTTTATCTTTTAAAATAGACGCATATAAAATAAAAACTTGTTGGAAATTCAGATTTAATCTGCGCTCAGGAGCAAGTGTTTCTTTAAATAAAAAATGTACGCACAGCAAACAAATTAAACCAATCAAAGACAATGCAAGAAAAACTACATGCCAATTAAAGAAATGCAGAATAGCTGCACCGAACGTTGGCGCAAGAATTGGTGCAATTCCCATCACAATCATCATACTCGCAAAAGCTTGTGCTGAACTTTGGATATCTAAACGATCACGAATTGCAGCTCGTGCCATCACCACACCGACACAGCCACCCAAGGCTTGTAGAATACGTGCAGCAATCAAAGACCAATGATCGGGTGCAATAACACACAGTAAACTGGCAAATGTGTAAAGTGCCATACCAAAATACAGGGGTTTTTTGCGTCCAATACGATCACTGATAGGACCATAAATCAGTTGCCCAATGGCTAACCCTAGAAAATAAGCAGGTAAAGTATTGGCAATTTGTTGAGTTGAGACATGAAAATCTTGTGCCATTTCAGGCAATGCTGGCAAATACATATCGATGGATAGCGGCCCCAAAGATGTAAATAGAGCCAAAAGCATAATCCAACCAATAGAATACTGTTGCCTAGCGTTTTTTTCAGACATAGATCATTTATAATTGCATACGAAGATTGCAGACAAGTTTACACTGTCCGATGTATGATTTGTCATCGATAACAGTTAAAAATCACATAAATTCTCGTATTGTGATCTTTTTCATAACATCTATTGATTAAATAAGGATTTCCTTTGAAGACTTGGTTGTTAAAACTCCAAAAAGCCACCTATAACACAAGTTTTATGTATAACTTGCGAATGATCATTGCCTTTTCAGGTACTGCATTTGTTCCTTATCTCATGGGAAATCAGTTAATGACTATTCCTTTAACCTTAGGTGTTCTTGCCGCAGGTTTAAGTGATATTGATGACCGCTTTTCAGTACGTATTCAAAACTTATTGTATACCTACATTGGATTTTTCATAACCGCAACTTCTGTCACTCTACTTTTCCCCTACCCGATTTTATTTGCCATTGGACTGATTGTTTCTTGTATAGGTTGGATTCTATTGGGTTCTTTGGGACGTCGTTATGCCACGATTTCCTACGGTTGTTTGGTAATTTCTGTATATACCATGCTGGGGGTACATTTATTTGATCAATGGTATATGCAACCGATGTTATTGGTCATCGGTGCAGCTTGGTATGGCCTGATTTCAACGATTAGTTTTCTACTTTTTCCAGTTCGCCAAGTTCAAGATAAATTATCGCAGTGCTATTCCGCGCTGGGTGATTTTTTATTTTCAAAATCCAATTTGTTTGATGTCGATATGACTTCAGACAGCTACCAACAAAGCATGATTAGTTTATCGTTGGAAAATGGTCGATTGATCACTATTTTCAACGAAATGCGTACTGCGCTACTGACTCGATTAAAAGGGGATAGAGGTCAACGTGATACACGTCGAAGCTTACAATACTACTTTGTCGCGCAAGATATCCATGAACGTGCTGATTCTGCTCATATTGACTATCAAAAAATAGCAAAGTTATTTGAGCACAGTGATATTCTATTTCGTTTTCAACGAGTTCTGACATTACAAGGTAAAGCATGTAAGGATTTAAGTGATAGTATTTTGCACCGTACCGCATATCGGCATAATACTCGCTTTGAACATGCATTTAAAAACCTGCGACATTCTTTAGACAAGTTAAAACAAGAAGAAAAATATGACTTGATGTGGATCAATGCATTCTTTTCTCTTTATCAAAACCTCAAATCGATTGATGCTCAATTGAGAAATCTCGAAACTGAACGTCATATTACGACTGATCAAAGCAAACATATTGAACACCAGCTCAAAGATGATGACTTAAAAGGTTGGGATGATATTTTTATTCGTATTAAACAGAATTTAACCCCTGAATCTGTTCTGTTTAGACATGCGATTCGTGTTTCGATTGTGCTTTTCATTGGTTATGTTTTTATTCAAATGACCAATATTGAATATGGTTATTGGGTGCTACTCACTGCCCTGTTTGTCAGTCAACCCAATTTTAACGCCACCAAACGTCGTTTACGTTTACGAATTATCGGTACGCTGGCCGGGATTATTTTAGGTTATGCCATTTTATATTTTGTCCCATCAATCGAAGGACAATTATTATTAATGGTACTCACAGGTGTGTTGTTCTTCGATTTACGCAGTAAACAATATGCTCAAGCCACTGCTTTTGTAACAACTTTGGCTTTAATTAACTTTAATCTTGATGGGAGCGGCTTTGACGCAGGTCTACCACGTATGGTTGATACGATTATTGGCTGTGCTTTGGCATGGTTTGGCGTGAGTTTTATTTTCCCAGATTGGAAATTCCGTCGCCTACCTAGAACCATTCAGCGTTCTTTAGAAGCGCAATGCAACTATTTGGCTGAGGTGGTCAATCAATATCATCATGGTCGAAATAATGCCTTGAACTATCGAATTGTTCGCCGTGCAGCACACAATACCGATGCCGATGTCGCTTCGCTCATTTCAACTTTAGCCACCGAACCTGATTTTGATCCTAGTCAAAAAGGTTTGGCATTTAAATTTCTAGCTTTAAATCATACATTTATTAGCTACATCGCTGCATTAGGTGCGCATCGGGCACAAATACAAGATCAAGAAGTTTTAAATTTATTGGACCAAGCACTCGATGATATTCGTGGCGCGTTACTACGAGATGAAACACCCGATTTAAGCGTACAAAATATGTTGCAGAACATACGAACTCGATTAAATCAATCAGAACTAGACAACTCTAAATCTTTGATTATTCTTCAACAATTATCACTTATGTTTAGTATTTTAGATCAATTAAGAACACTAAAACAAAACTTAAGCCATGCACGTGATGAACAATCGACAGAATTGGCATCTTTATAAATGTGTATAAAATTTGCTTCGTTATTTGGTAGAATACGTTCACTAAATCTGAGGATTTAGTGCTAAACTCTGACTAGATTTACCTACACTACTGACACTATGACTGCCAAAAATATTTACGCTTATACTTTACAACCTGTTCCGTACGAAGTTTCGGAAGCTGAACAACGTAACGCCCAACTCGCAATTTGGCGCAGCACCAATAAAATTGGAATGAAAGCTTGGGCAATTATAGGCGTTGTTGTAGCGCTGGCTTTGCTGGGTCTTATTTTTATCAAGAACTATTCAACTGTTATTTTTTGGGTACTTCTTGCCTGCGTAGCGATTTATTTACTGGTTCGTAAATTTGGTCTTGAATGGTATGTCAAACGTAAAATGAATGAATTTCCAGTTCAGGAAATTAAAGGCATTAAACTCGGTGTACAACCAAGTGGTATTGTCATGCGTCAGCAAATGGGCGTTCAAGAAGGCGTAGGAACAGTTAGCTGGAACGA
Organism: Acinetobacter rongchengensis; assembly: GCF_003611475.1. Lineage (GTDB taxonomy): Bacteria > Pseudomonadota > Gammaproteobacteria > Pseudomonadales > Moraxellaceae > Acinetobacter > Acinetobacter rongchengensis. The sequence goes on from NZ_RAXT01000061.1 coordinate 12,774, forward strand.
TATTTATGAGTGGTATAACACACCTGATTTCATGTTGGTGAATTTTAAAGTGAAAGGTCAACAAGGTGCTTATATCCTACCGAAACGTATGGACAGCCGAAATTTCCCTTTTGCCACAGTACGTAAGCACTTGCAAGAATCTGTTGGCGAAGCTAAAACATTGTAAAAATTAGTTTTATGAAGAACCTCCAAATCATGGAGGTTTTTTTATATTTTACTACAAAGCTTTAATAAAAATGATAATGAGAATAAATATTATCTGCAAAATCCATTTTATCTTCTAAATCTTCAGCTATAATTTGTCCATCAAAATTACATTTCCTTTTCCACGACCATGTTCAAAAAGACATTTTTCCAAATACATTGGTTCTTAGGGATTACGGCAGGGTTAATTCTTTCCATTATGGGGGTAACTGGTGCTATTTATTCTTATGAACAACCTATTCAGAAGTGGTTAAATCCAAATAGTTTCACTGTTCAAGTTGAAAATAAAGCAAAGTTGACCCCTGCTGAAATTTATCAACATTTTCAAACAGAAAGCCCTGAAACTAAAATCAATAGTATTACCATTGCAAAAGCACCAGATGAATCTTCTAGCATCAATATTGTGAAAGAAGGTGCACGCAAGGGTTATACCATGATGATTAACCCATACACTGCGGAAGTTTTACCTGAAATCAAAGGCAAAGAATTTTTCCAATTTATACAACAGCTACATCGTAATTTAACTGCTGGAGAATTTGGCAAACAAATTACAGGTGCCAGCACATTGATGCTGATTTTCTTTGTTCTGAGTGGTTTGTATCTACGTTGGCCAAAGAAACACTCATTTAAACAATGGTTTGTGATTAAACCAAAGCTCAAAGGGCGTAATTTCCTTTGGGATCTCCATGCTGTGATTGGGACATGGGTGGTGATTTTTTACTTAATTCTTGCATGTACTGGCTTATATTGGTCTTATGACTGGTGGCGCAATGGTATGTTCAAGGTATTAGGTGTAGAAAAGCCTCAACCTGAAATGCAAGCTGGTCGTGGTGAAGCTAATCAACGTCCCCAAGGCAATCGTGTAGAAGGACAAACTGATACTGGAAAGCGTGGTGAAGGTCGTGGCGATACTGCTTCCAATGAAAGAAAAATTGATGGTGGTAATCCAAATCGTGGGGAACGATTCGGTACAGCAAGTCGAGAACCTGATGAAAAACAAGGTTTAAAACCTGAACAAATCCAAGTTGCTCTTACACAAACTTGGAGTGGATTTAATACTCAGATTAAACGTGACTACTCTACCCTTACCGTTTCTATTCCTAAAAAAGCGGATGGTAAAGTTGAAGTTTCTTTTGTAGACGCGATTCCTCAACATGAGCGCGCTCGTAACAAGGCTATTTATAACTATCAAACTGCTCAACTTGAAAAAGTAGAGTTATATAAAGATAAAAAGCTCAATGAAAAAATCATGAGCAGCATGCTTCCTGTGCATCGTGGTAGTTTCTTTGGCCCTGTTTATCAGTTCATTGCGATGCTTGCTGCATTGGTTATGCCATTATTCTTTGTGACAGGTTGGATGCTTTATCTCAAACGTCGTAAACAAAAGAAACTGACTTTAGCAGCAAAACAGTCCAGTTCAGCAGTTCAACTGGATCCAAATGTAACGCCTTGGCTGATTACCTATGCATCACAGACAGGTGTATCTGAACAATTGGCTTGGCGTACAGCCACCAGCTTGCAAGAGGCTCACCAACCTACAACAGTAAAAGCAGTACAGCAACTGACTGTAGATGACTTAAAACAAGCCAAACAGATCCTCTTTATTGCCAGTACTTATGGGACAGGTGAAGCTCCTGATCTTGCATCAAGTTTTGAGAAAAAACTGATGACAATGTCTCTCGATCTGTCTCATTTAAAATACGCAGTTTTGGCATTGGGTTCACAAGACTATCCTGACTCTTACTGCGCTTTTGGACACCGTATTGACCAATGGCTAAAACAATCAGGCGCTCAACAATTATTTGCAACCATTCAAGTCAATAATGCAAATAATGATGATATTCAAAAATGGAACACTGCTTTAGCACAAACCACACATCTTGATCTAAAAGAGATGTCGATTGAAAAAACCTTTGATCAGTGGACGTTGACAAAACGTGAATTGCTCAACCCAAACAGTATGGGTGCACCTGCATTTAATCTTGAACTACAAGCACCGCATGATGCCGATTGGCAAGCAGGCGATATTGCTGAAATTCAAACAGGTAACAGTACAGATCGCATTCAATTATTTTTGGATAAGCTTCAAATCGATGCTGAAACTCCAGTCACGTCTTTGAATCAAACGATTCAACAAGCCCTTTGGGATCGTGATCTCACTGTAGAGGTTGCTTCATTTTCAAATATGCAACAGTTACTTGAGCAATTACCGACACTGCCAACACGTGAATATTCAATTGCAAGCATTCCAACTCAACAAGTTTTACGTTTAGTGGTTCGTCAGCAACGTAATCAACACGGCGAACTTGGACTAGGTTCTGGTTGGCTGACTGAGCATGTGGCATTACGTGAGCAAGTTTCTTTGCGCATTCGCACCAATGAATCCTTCCATTTAATTTCAGATAATCGCCCGATTATCTGTATTGGTAATGGTACAGGTATTGCAGGTCTCATGAGTTTAATTCATGCACGTGTGCGTTTAGATTACACAGATAACTGGCTGATTTTTGGTGAACGTCAACAAGCTCATGACTATTTCTTTAAAGATACAGTTCAAGCTTGGCAAAATACAGCAATGCTTAAACGTATTGATTTGGCCTTCTCTCGTGATCAGGCTGAAAAAATCTATGTACATCATAAATTACGTGAGCATGCCGAAGTGCTTAAAGCTTGGGTAGAGAATGATGCTGTCATTTACGTATGTGGTAGCATCAATGGCATGGCAAGTGATGTTGAACAAGCTTTGGTCGATATTCTTGGTCAAGATCGTGTAGATCAGTTACGCCTTGATGGTCGTTATCGTCGTGATGTTTATTAATTTTTATGAATAGATTCTAAATCTTTTGAATAGCAGATAGACCGAGCCAAAGTGCTCGGTTTTGTCTTTGAGCTTTGGTTTTAAAAACATGACTGGTTATATTGAAAAAACGATTTAGTTACCCATGCTTATGACATTTCAGTTTAAAATAATAAAATACTTAAACGATTTTGATTGATATGTATAAAAACAAAGTGCTGCGGTCTGTTGTATTTATTATTGGTTTTTTACTTTTTCTTGATGGGTTTATTCTCATTTTATTCAAAAAAATTCATTTGGGAACAATACTCCCGTTGTTGATTGGTTTTGTTTTTTGTACAACAGCACTATGGATCAAGCCTATCCATTCTTTTCTGAATCAACATTTGAAAATAAAAAAAATTTGGCAATTCGGTTGGATCGCATTTGCAATCTGGTTAATCAGTTTGATTGCATTTTTTGGTTATATTCAACTTAAATCCAATCAAAAACATCAAATTGAAAATGTTCAAGCGATTATTGTATTGGGCAGTGGCATTATCCAAAGCAAAGCCTCCCCCACACTAGCGAAACGTTTAGATACAGCAGGTGAAATTGCGATAAAACAACCTCAAACGCTGATCATCGTCAGTGGTGGGCTTGATTATGGCGAAGTAAAAACTGAAGCTGAAATCATGTCCAATTATTTACAAGACCATTCAAAAATTCCAGCCAAGCGTATTCTTCAAGAAAATCAAAGTACAAGCACCGATTTAAATCTGAAAAATAGCCAGTTAATTTTAACAAAACATCAACTTGGATTAGATTCTAAAATCGCCATAGTCACCAGTGATTTCCATACCCTACGTGCGGGTGCAATCGCCAACAAGCAAGGTTATAAACACTTTATCACTGTTGGTGCAGAAACCCCGATCACAACGCGCTATAACGCATGGCTCAGAGAATATTTTGCCTATATCAGTGGCTGGCTATTGGGTGAGTATTAACAATCAACTCACCTGATGACCTACGAATGATTTATTGATTACATTTGATTAATTCGAATTTTGCGTGGTAATGGTAAATTTATATTATTTCTAAACAACTCAGGCTGTGTTGTATAAAGTTGATATAAATAATTTTTCATATCGATCAAAAACTTATGACCTGAAACCAAAACATTCTGCCCTTCTGGGGTTAAATTGATTGATAACAACGTATTATTTTTGGCAATAAATGGAATCATTTCATCTAAAAAAGGGATTAAGTCAATCTCTTGGAGTGTATAGCGACTCCAATTATCTTTAATCAATAACTGAGCTAAACTTTTACTGTGCCAAACAGCTAAAGACTGCTGACCTGTAGGTGTTGAACACAATGCCCAACCATCATCATAAAGTGCATATAACTTAGTTTGTGAAACAATTGTTTCTACAAAACTTTTATATTGATCAATGGCTTGAACTGGCCCTTTTTGAGTTGAAGAAGCAGCTTTACGTTGATAAGGATTTCTCATAGTAATGGGTAATTTTTAAAATAATTATATATTGATTGTATCTAAATTTATCAAATGAATAAAGAGAGAATATGGTGGGCGCTGACGGGATCGAACCGCCGACATTCTGCTTGTAAGGCAGACGCTCTACCAACTGAGCTAAGCGCCCTGAGAGTTGTAAATAAGGTGCGTTATGGATATTAGAGAACTCTAAAAAACGCTGAAACATTATTCACTTATTTGCTATCGTCTTGATCTCAGGAATCAAGA
>NZ_RAXT01000062.1 GCF_003611475.1 Acinetobacter rongchengensis
TTTTGCGCCGTGCGATATGATGGTCCTTTTTCATCATCCGAAATATCAATATCAAGTGTGTTCGCCAAGTTTACGTTATTTTTTAAATAGTCCAACGCTACCCGGTTGCCAATGTAGTTGAGCATGTCAGGATAATCGTTTTCGTTAAACTTGGTTTCTGAGTTGGCAGAGACGTTCGCTGATAGGGTAGACAGTTTACGCATCATCATTAAGTGCATACGTGTTTCTGCTGGAATACCCGAATCTACTGTCGTCATAATCGGATGTGATTCTTCACCACGGCGACCCACACGACCGATCATCTGAATCGTATCGGTAGAGTTCTCAGGTTTTTGCAAGAAAAACAACTCACGTTGGCGCAAGTGATCCGATGGAATTGTAGGATCAGGGTTTTTGGCTGCATGTAGAGAAATACCCGTACAACCAGAGCGAGTCACAATAACAACATCGATTTCACCAGATTGGAATTTTGATTGAACCAAAATCTTACCTTGTGTCGTATTGTTCTCTTGTTTATTAACCTTCCATTTGCCGTCTCTTGTTTCCGTTAAGTGGATCTGACGGCCAGAGATTTCATCAATCTTGAAGCCAGCTTTTGTCACCTTGTTACGTAGTACGTCCAAAGGCATCAAAGGTAGGTCAGGGAACTTTTGAATCTTTTCTTTGATACGATCCAAAATGATTTTATACGGACTTACCACTGGATCGCCGTTTTCATTAAATGTCACTTCCGTACTGAGCTTCTTAACGAACGAGTTACCGTAGTTATCTTCAGCTTTCACCACATCGATGCGATCTAACATCACTTCAAGCAAGTCACGGAATTGTGGGAGTTCATCTAAAACAGAAATTTGACTTTGCAGATAGCTACCGCGCTTATATTCAAGCTTAGTCAATTCCTTTTGAATATTTTTCGCTGCTTTTTCATCGCCAGCGTCACGGTTTTCTTTGATCATGAGTTTTTGAAGCTCATTTTCAAGAAATTCAATTTCTGACGATACCGACTTGAAGTTATTAAACGCTTTTTCTTTTTCAGGCGAATCAGCGGTAACGTCTTGCGCCGTATCTGCTTTTAAAATCGCTTCCATGCGACTTTGCATCAAAATGTTGAATAGACTCTCACCCGTATTTTCCAAACCAATCACGGGCTTTCTACCCTCATGTAATGCCTGAATCACAGCATCACTTGTAGAGTCAGTTTTCAATGCCAATAGGAATTGCTTTTGGATCTGGTACATTCGAGATCCAAAGTTCATCACACTCAAACTTAAACGGTTTTTCGGATCGTCTGAATCCTGATGAAAGTCTAAATTGGCAACAGCATCATCATCATTGGCAATGTTTTCTAGCGCATCGAGGCGAATATCTTTAGAAAATTTCACCATGTCCGTCAAGATGTCAGAAAGAACATCTGAGTAATTGTGAAATTTCTTAATTTCCTCTTCAGTTGGCACAAAGGTTTGAATGGTAATGTGCGAGAGATCTTGCTCTCTACGAATCATGGCAGAGCTGTCTACCAAACCTTCAGAAATAAACTCCAAAATTGGACCATCTGCATTATCGATAACCTTTTGTAAGTCATTACGAGATACGGATCGAGGGAACAATTTATGGAAGAATTCAAGATTTTCAGGTTTCTTAATTGCCGATGCAGACTGGAAATTAATTAGATTGGTCTGATCAATAACATCTAAGAAAAATTGACTTGTAGCTGATTTCAAGGATGCTGCACGGTGCGTTTCATCCATCACCAAAACAGTGTCTTGATTAATAAAACGAGTCAATAACGCACGTTTCCGGTTTGGTCGGTTAAATTGGCTATACGTTGCCAATACCAAGTCATGTTGCGCTGGAATATCTTCAATTTCCTTAGGTAGATCTTGGCCAGTGAATAAAACCTCTTCAGTACCAAAGCGGTTAATCACAGCATCCGAGTTAAAGATAAACGGATCTTTAAAGAACTTGTCACTGTCTGTAGCAACAATATCACGCCAAATGTCGTTCAAGAGTTGCGTTGTATCTGTAAGGAAAACAGGGGGCTTTCCTCTTAACGCACTATATCGTAAACACGCAGCTGCAATACGACCTTTACCTAAACCCGTCTGGTCGCCAATAAGCACAGGTAAGTTTTGGTCAAAACGTAAAATGATATGGGCAACCGCATCGACCTGTTCACATGCAAAAGCGGACTTTAGTGCATCAAAATTGTCATATTGCAATTTCTTAGCGACATAGGCATCAACAAGAGTAGGGTAGTTACCATTATCGACTTCAGCTTGGAAATTGATACCCCCAAAACCTAATACATTTTGGATGTGTGTAGTCAATTGAGCATTTGCCTGATTAATCGCTTTAATCTGGTTTTTAGCCACTAAAGCAATTGGCTCAGATGCCATAGACATCGGTATATACTTAACTTGGTATATATTTTCCGGAGTTGGTTCTGTTGTGTTTTCAGCATTAGGAACAGGAACAATCGGCTGTAAATTTGATTGGTCAGATTCAACAGTCGGTTCTTCTTTTTGCTCAGTACCGATCGCTAATTCAGAATTTAACTTAGCAATCTCTTCAGCAGTTAAACCCGGTTCCTGTTTTACTTGCTCTACCGCTGGTTCTTCAGCTGGTGTTTGTTCAGGTGTTTCACCCTCATTGGTCGCCGTGGTATCACCTACTTGAAGATTAACGTCATCGTCAAGGTCTTCATCCAGATTTTGGTTCTCGTGCGGATTCTTTACCTCAGGCACGAAATCATTGTCATTTTCATTTTCAAACGTTGGTGTAGCTTCAGTTGGTGTAGGTACATCATCATCTGAACTGGTTGTTTGCGTACTAACTTCAACGGTTCCGAAGTCAAAAGAAACTTTATTCGGTTTTGATTTAGGTTTACGACCAAACATCGGTTTTGGTTTGACAGCTTCCTCTTGCTTAATCTCTTCTTCTTTAGCGACCACGACTTCATCAAACATAGTGACTGCAGACGTAGGCGTTACACTTGATGCAATATCTTCAAGTGGCGAAACAGGCTGTTCATCACCTAGACTGGCAAACAAATCGTCATTTTCTTTTTCAACAGGCTTAACCTCAACAACAGGTTCAACCACTGGTGCTTGTTGTGCTTGTTGCTCAACTGGAGTCGGAGTAGTTGGCTTGAAGTATAGATCCTTATTCGGATTCAAACGATTATAGATTACGTTATTAGCCCATCCCCAAAGTTCGTCATAGTCCGTAATGACTTTCAACTTATCTGGTACCACAGAAGATTGGTAAGTTTGTAGTAACGCTTGTTCGTTTTTACGATTGCCTACCACTAACATACGAACATTTTGATTAGCGCCGTTTCGTGCATATGCATTGCCGTGGATTTCTACAACCGCCTCAACTTCATAATGCTTATAGAGATAATTAAGTAAATTCTTTGATTTACGCTCAACCGTACCATCTGAAATCTGTTTATCTGAGCCAATAATGAAAACTGAACGCCCTTGATCGTTTCGTGCGTTTAGTGATTTAACCAGAATGGCATGGTCCAATTTATCCGTACTGAACCAGACGTTTTCTGATGGATCTACCAATAATGGGTTTGGATCTACGCCGTTACGCTGTTGAACCAAAATTGGTGCAACACGTTCTAGTTTATCCATAGCACCAAAAGGAGGGTTGGCAATCACATAGTCAACTTTTTGCTTAAACGTTTGCTCAAAATCAATTTGTGTAGCATCTGCAGTAACAACCGTGCATTCATAATTTTGAGTCAGTGCTTTTGTACGTTCAGCACGTTTGGGATCTAACTCAACCGCATAGACAGAAGCATTACGCTCTTGGGTTAATAAACCGATTAAAGATCCATTACCCACAGTTGGCTCGAGCACGGAAAAGTTTTGTTTTGTTCGGTTATCACCCTCAATCAATAAGCGCTGAGCCACAAGTGACATCGGGATTGGAGTCGAATATTGCTGTAACATACGAATCGTATTGTTTCGCATGGTCTTAGTCGGCATGCGATTGTATAACGCTAAACTCGTTTTAAATGAGCTCTCAGTAAAATCAAGCTCACCTAACTTTTCGACCATCACTGTTTCAAGCGCTTCTTCTGCAGTATGGATCTGTTTATCTGTTACCTTGGATACATCAACGTCAGCATTTTTGGCTTGCGTGATTAGAGCTAAAAACTTTAAAAAGTCCTGGTGATTATGGCTCTTTGTTTCATGTTCTAATTGATAGATATAGCCTCTTAAGCATTCTTTTAAATCTTTTTGCTTGGTCGCACGTAAGTACAGACTAGACGGCTGATCATTAGGACCTTCAGGTATTTGCGTACCTTGGGCATTCACGTAAAAACGGTTATGAGCTGAAGCATAGATTTTGTTGCCATCAGAGTTATAACCGAGTGGAGTTGCACTATTCAACGCAACGTTCAATCGTTGTGGCACCAATGTTTTTGCTTGGGCATTGAACAAATCATGCAATTCTTGGCGAGTCGCAAGCACACTACGGATAAATTCTTTTGGAATACCCAAAACTTCATGAAACAGTCTTGGTTTGATCGTTTCATTCAAATTGTATTGATACAAGTGACCGTCAAAGTGAGGATAAGCCTCAAACTTCATCGGTGTAAAACCAATGTTATTCAAATTTTCTTTAGATAGTTTTTTTTGAACGTCCAATAAGAGTAATTGGCTATCCGTCTGGCCAACACGCCGTACATCGAGATATACACCAGCTTGTGATAAGTCGATCCATTTAATTTTTTCGTTTAAATCATGAGTAGTCATAGCGAACCTGAAGAAGAATTATTAAATTTGATTAAAAAGTCATGTCGTTATAGACATCAGAAGTCGCAGCCTTTTCTTGGCTTTTCTTAACATCCATTTCTGGCTGTCTGACTTTCATCATTAACTCTTGTGGATCAGGTAAAAGATCGTGGTTGAAGTTCTTAGATAACGGACTATCGATTGAAGCTTTATGTTGCTGTACATGCTCTACCGTAATTTCTGAAAAGTTCAACGCATTCATACGGGTTTGAGTAAGTTCAACAGGCTCGATAAACGAGACAAAACAATTATTCGAGTTCCGTTGGTGTGGTTGAATAACAATAAACGCTTCAGCAAATTGCTGTTTTGCATGCGTCAATTTATTCATGGTCTGACGATCAACTTGACTTAAAAATTGAGGATTTAAGTCGTGCGGTTTTGGATTGCCGTAGTCATCGGTAAATTGATTCACTAGGGGAGGTGCACCAACACCACGAACACCCTCACCAGTACGTAAATCTATTTCTGGATCTACCTTGCGAAAACCAGCGTGAGGCGTTTTATTGTTGAAAAATTTCTTTAAGAACGTGTCTTTGTAAAGCGCACCTAGTTGTAGTTGTTGGCCATGATAAACCTCAGGCAGTAATTTTTGACTCACCAAGCCAGCGTAAAGACGTTTTAAATTTTGATTTTTTTCTTTGTCTACATCTTCATTGTAGAACACTTTAATTTGTCGATCGCCAAGTAATGCAAACAGGGCAATACGGGCCTGGTCCATAACATAAACGTTCTGAGCCTGTTTATCGAACTGGTCTTTTTCATGCTGGTTGGATGGTACAAAATTTGGATCAAAAGTTGCGGTGTGAAAGTCATTGCCGTTCAAAATATCTTTGATACTTTCAATCGGATCTTTAGCAACCCGATAAGACTTTTTAGTTTTATCAATACCGCCACGTTGCATCAACGGATCTGGCTTAGCGAATTGCTTAACACTTTCACGATCAGCACTGTCATAGGTTGGAATCAATGGGATTGTAGTTAATACAGAACCAGACTCATAGCGCACAACAATTTTTGAAAATGGAATGCGCTCAGGTTGGTTGTCAGTACTATTCGATAAAGATTTAACAAGAAGCTGTAAATTATTTTTAATAATAGCGTTATGAAGTGCTGGAGAATTAATTTTTACATTGGGCACTTGCATATGTGCTGCATCTTCAATGATTTGAGCTTTAACAAAGAAATCGCCGTTTTTTTGTTGATGCACATTGATAGAAGTGACTGCTTTGATTAATTGTGAATTCGGGTTGTTACTCATTACGTTGCACCACTGAGCAACATAAGTTTTATAACCGTCAAGAGATTCGTAGGGTGAGTCAACACATTTGTCAAAACAGATAATTCGACCACGGTTAGCACCGCGATTATGTGTGTCTAATGAAGTACGTTGGTTACGTCCAGAATCAAATTTTGCGTGGACTTCATCTACTGAAACATTCTCAGTATGATGCTTGTTGAGTTTATTAATGATCTTCGTGAATTCTTCAGATGAACTCATTCGTATGCGAACTGGTTCATTGGTAGACATATCAAAGCCGTATGCATACAGCTCGTCTTGTTCATCATGTTTGTAAAATTGATCTACAGTCATGACGATACGTTTAATCGTATTATCACTTTTACTCATTTCTTAAATTCCACGCTTTATATTTTTGATTGCTGGTCATTGACTCAAGCTATTTATAAAATACTACAAAACCTCATTGGTATATACTAAGGAGGCAAATAAAAAATTAAAAAATATATTAAAAAGTTTAAGAGTAAATTTTTAAAAAGAAATTTTTTGTTTATTATCTTTCTAATTAAGGGAAGTTAATTAGGGACATTTTTTATGCTTATTTTTCATGATATTACAGGATTAGTACGGAAAAACACAAATGGTACGAGCGAAAATCAAATTCATTTGAGCGCAAATTGAATTTGAATTTTTAGAAAATAAGGCGTTTTTAGCTGGTTTTTGATGTTTTTATCCACTTTCCTATTAAATTCTATCCACAAATTAAGTTCTTGTATATTAGAATGAATTTAAAAATATGAGTAAAATATTGTTCATTTTTTAGCTTTTTGCAATATTGGAAATTTGCAAACTAGCAAGTGTTGTAAGTCGCTGTTTATAATAAAATTAAATAGAATAAAAAATACTTCCAGCGCAAATTAAATTCATTTGAGCGCAAATTAAATTCAAAACGTTGCGGATAACTTCTCCAATTTCCTGAGAGCCTTGATAATAAAGACTTTCAGATTTTATGAGGAATAGCCCTTATATATGACCCAACGATCGCTATTTAGCTTGTTTTACGACAAATCAATAACTTACGCCATTAGGACGGAAGAAAGTTTACAACCCATTTATAAAAAACTTTCGCTGAGTTCAGACTATAACAGAAAATCAATGAGTTACGCCATTAGGACGGAAGAAAGTTTACATCCACTTATAAAAAACTTTCGCTCGTATTTTGACACAACTATAAATCAATAACTTACGTCATTAGGACGGAAGAAAGTTTACAACCCATTTATAAAAAACTTTCGCTGGAAGTTAGGTACAGCCAAAAAGTTATAACCTAACCTTAAAACATACTAAACATACTATCTATGATAGTTGAGCTATTGGATCTGGACAAAAAAGTAAAATCAATAACTTACGCTATTAGGACGGAAGAAAGTTTACAACCCATTTATAAAAAACTTTCGCTCGTATTTTGGCACCACTATAAATCAACAACTTACATCATTAGGACGGAAGAAAGTTTACACCCACTTATAAAAAACTTTCGCTCGAAATTTGCCAGCAATATAAATCAACAACTTACATCATTAGGACGGAAGAAAGTTTACAACCCATTTATAAAAAACTTTCGCTCGAAATTTGCCAGCACTATAAATCAACAACTTACATCATTAGGACGGAAGAAAGTTTACAACCCATTTATAAAAAAGTTTCGCTCGAAATTTGCCAGCACTATAAATCAACAACTTACATCATTAGGACGGAAGAAAGTTTACAACCCATTTATAAAAAAGTTTCGCTCGTATTTTGGCACCACTATAAAACAATAACTTACGTCATTAGGACGGAAGAAAGTTTACAAACCATTTATAAAAAAGTTTCGCTGGGTGCCTATCTTGAGCACATATTTATTTGATCAAGTATTACATTGGTTAACTTACATTGTAATTGTGAATATTACTCATATAAGGCACTGTTTTTCATAGTCTTATTTATTAAGAAATTACTGTTAAAAATGCTTTTAATCGTAGTCTAATTAACGAATTGATGCTATAATGTCTACTCAGAATGCCTATGGGAATTCGAGATATGCAATATCAATCATTTAGTCTTAGACATCAAAAAATACTCATTGACTTCAATGTGTTTAGCTCTGGCTCGTCTGATATTTTGCTAAAAGGTGTTTTATCTGCCGAATTGCTTATTCTAGTTGATAATTTAAATGCATTTTATTCTGCAGAAGACGGTAGATACGTTGTATCAGCTGAAAAAGTTAACCACGTTACAGGTCTAGATTTTAATAAGAAAACTATCAACCAGATCATGCGTGAAGCTTGTGATTTATCATTTATGATTGATACAGATGCGAAGCAAGCTGCAGCACCTATGATTGACGAAATTCAAATCTTATCAAGTGGCGATATTACTTTTAAACTCACTAAAAGCTTTGATTTTTTTAGAAATTCTCTTAGTTTTAAAAGCATATATGAGAAGCTACCATACAGGTTCACTACTTCTAAACTAGAGTTACCGCAGATCGGTCAACAAATAATGTTAATTGCGTAATTAAGCCTCTGACGAGGCTTTTTTATTGTCTAAAATTTAGTTAGTATATACACAGCTTTAAAGCGAAAAGACTACAACGTTAGTTGGGTTGCAAATATATTTTTATTTTTATTTTTTAATTCAATCTCAGGCAATGTACGTTGTACGTTGTCTAAAGTGGAGCAGTTATGCAAGATTCTTCACAAGTCTGCATAAGTAAAGGAATTTCAGAAGATGAAATTTTTGGACTATCGCAGTCAATCAAAGACTCAATTATTAATGCCGAAACAAAAACCATGGATCTCTTGGGTTACGGCAACAAAATCAGTAATTTCATAGTCGAATGTTATCTAGATATTCCAGTTGTTGATCAATTCATTTTTTACTTAATGTTGGTGAATGCCAAAAATAAGTATGCACATCAGCTGCAGCGCGTTATCGCTGAAAAACCTGAATTATCCCAAATTGAAGCATTACAACTAGCGAACAACTTTGTTCTGAATTTTGAATACATCCGTCAAATTCTTTTATTCAAAAATAAAGCTAATTACCTTAGCAATGGCCGTATCAAATCTTTGGCATGGAATACGCTAAATAGTGTTGGTAAAGTGATGCTACCAATGAGCTCTTTACGCCAAATGGACAGCGAACCATTTTCAAGAAATGACGTAGACAGCGTAACTCATAAAAGAATGTTTGCCAGTACGGGCTATTTTGAATTAGATAACAATGCGTTTATTTGCTATCAGCTTGAAGAAACGTTGATTGCCAATCTATCTGAATTAGATTTTGATAAAAAGGGGCGCTACACAGTTCTCGACACTTTAACGGTTCTTGGATTTAAGGACCGTTTTGATCTTTATATGTATAACTTGATGAAGATCAATGAGTTTCGTGGCGAAGTGGTTATTCCTTACATTGACTTCAAAGCATTAACCGAGTTTTCAGTAGAATTTAAATACAAAGCAAGTGATTTTTACCGTAAACGACTTCTTGTTTCATTAGAAAGACTGAATAACAATCCATCTATTGAATTATTTATTTCTGTTAAGTATGAACCATGCAATAAGCGTACACCAGATCGTGACAATTTTTGCAATTATCGTTTTCAGATTCAGTTGAAGTCCAACTATCGTAAAGCGCTTAATACATTAAATGAAATGTGTGCAAAGGTTCAGGATGAACAGGGCAATGAGCTTAAAATCAGTAATGCGCTCTTCACTTCAGCAATTCGATTGAATAATGGTGAACCTGAAAAAGTAATAGAACTTGTTAAGGATCGTTTAGCTGCTTATACAACTAAGAATGGACCATCATATTTAGCTAAAAATCTTAATTTGGTTGCGTCTTATGTTACGCGAGCTCTAGAAGATCTATATAAAAGTAATCACTTCTTTGAAAGATTCCTAAACGATATGAAGCAAGCAGATAATTTACTTTATCTGAGAAATCGTGATAAGAAAGTTGAGATCGAAAACAAAAGTGCATCTACTTTCTCAAGCGAATTCATTAATATTCGCGACAAAGTTGATGTTACCACTTGTGAAATTCTTACAAACGCTGAGTACATTTCAAAGAAAACGGAAGCTACTGTAATTATTGATTATGCTTTCATACGTAATTCTATTTTTATTACACATCCTCATTTGCGCCACCAGCGAAATGCAGACGAGAAAAAATACATAGATCTCGTGTGTGAAAGCACAAAGCTTTGCCAAATATTCTTTGGTACGGGTAATGAAAATAAAAAAACGTTAACTCAAAACTATTTAACAGAACTCCTGTTTGAACATTTTTTTGATGATAATTTCCACTTGAACTCAGATGTATTAAAGAATCTTCTAAAAAAAGATAAGGACTATTGGGTACAAGAAAAGCAAAAGACATTTATGCGGTTGTGGAAACTTGCAAATGAGTTCAGTTTAAAAGCTATTAGTCCAGCGAACTACAACGGTAAAGAGAGTTCAGACAATGAATAATAAACTTTATTTATGTGCAATTTTTACGGCTACTATATTGAGTAGTAGTGCAAATGCCGATTTTAGTGATTGGTATAAAAAAGCAACTTCAAATGAAGATTCAACTCAGCAAGTGCCAGCTCAACAACAGCAAGCACCTGGTCAAATTCAACAGCAAGCACCAGTTCAGGTTCAGCAACAGCCGATACAGCAAAGACAATATAATTCTAATCGGAACACCACAGCTACGCGTTACCAAAACAATAATGCAAATGTCACTGGTGATTCTGGCCTTGAAGCACGAATGAATAACTTGAATTCGACCATTGAGAATCTAAACAAGTCATCAAAAAGTGGTGACAACCTCACGAATAACTATCTAAATATTGTTCAATTCATAGTGATAAACGAAGAAACACGTAAATTGGATGGTAAAGACAATACATCACTGATCAATAACATGTTGGCTGGTATTGTGAGTTGTCAGAATAAATACAAAGTCGATGTTATACAAAAAGTGAATAATCAACTCCCAAGAGATGTTGCTAACACCGTACAACGGTATTTAAGCCAGAATGGACGCTCTATTGGTGCAAACGGCAACTGTTTATACTAATTAAACCCCCTTTTAAAACCGTCCTTAAAAGGCGGTTTTTTTTATTCTTAAAACATACCTATTTATTTTAAAACCACATTCTATATACTACTAACAGTTTAATGAATATTAATGTGGGTTTTATCATGATCAGTTCTAAAACAATATATGAACTATATCAATTGCTGAATCAATCCGAAGTACAAGAATTAAAATCATCTATAACTGAGACTTTTGGTGCAGATGTGGAAAGTGAAGTTGATAAAAGCCCGGTCTTACAGCAAAAGATCAATTATTTTATTTATCAATATATACATCTCAAGCATCCAGAAAGAACAGACAAGATCTTATTCGATGCAAATGAGTCGGCTCACGAGGTTGTAAAAACAGAACACCTTAAAAGTGAGCCAGTACCCTTATTAAAAGATTTTGTATCAAACAGCAGCAATAAAAGTTTAGCACCTGAAGAACAAAAAGATGTAATTGCAGTCACTTTACCAGCCGAATTATCTGACATTCCTGTTGAACCAACAAATCAAAACCATACAGGAAATAATGAAGTAAAACATGACTATAACATTATCCTTGATGGTCGAACTAAGCTAAATATATTGCTCGAAAGATATTTAAGTGGTGTTGATGATGTGGCTCGTGAAATCATTGTGAAGTGCTTTCTTGTTATCTCTATATTTGTAGCACTGATCTCTCTTGTTATGGTTCTTCTGAATACGACCAATATTAACCAGATCCAAGAAATGTATGATATTGGCCATAAAACATTCCTATTCCAATATGCTGAAGTCTGCAATGTAAATGTTGAAGTTGCAAAAGCGAATCCATGTGTTATCTCAGAAATCAATAAACGTATTTCTGAACTATCAAATAGCAGATTTTGGAACACGTTCGGGGTGGTGCTTTTCTCACTTTTATCGTGCTTTTTCTTCTACCATATCTCTACTTACCGTGATTCTAAAGATAAGCACAACGGCTAGTCTTAAAAGGAGGGTAGGGTGTTTTAAAATGGTCTTAAAAGGCCATTTTTTTATTTTAATAACAAAGTTTTATAGTTGATAAAAGGTATTCTAAAAGTATAATAGATACACTCTTAAAACTGGAATGCGTTGTGCTTTTTAAAATTCCAAAAACGGGTGAGATTGATTCAAGTGAACAATCGATGACAGGCCTGGTACTCAAATCGGCATACAACTTAGTTGCCATTTTCAATATTTGCTACATCTTTGTAGTTGTATTCTTTGTGTTTGAAATGTTTTTAAATACAACGATATACAAGATTAAATATCTACCAGAAACCCTCAATACTCCATCATATATATTGCAAATCATCATATTCATTTTATGTTTTTCTTCACTTCTGTATGCGATAAACAAAATGTTTGATGAAAAGTATATCCCTACACGCAAAGAAATCTATCTATTCCTTATCTCTTTTACTATCAATAGTTTATCAATGTTTAATTTTTTAGCTACCAAATAACACTGTAATACCAAGTTCCCACCGTAGCCTAAGCAAAAGTTACCTGTTTTTTTGGGTTTTAAAAGCAGTGAACAAGGGCAGAATTAAAACACAAAAAAATAAAATTAATAGTTTTAAAAAATATTTTTTAAAACTAAATCAGTGATAATATGTAACCAACGTTAAGTTTAAGAAAGTATATTATGTCTGATATTCGCAGCATCTATTTTTACGGTAATAATAAAAGCATCAAATTGGGTAAAAACCCAATCTTAAATACTGTCTTTGAAATTTTTCCAGCCACTAAAACCCCTTTAAAGCGGATTCTTAATCATAACCACCAGTGGGTTAGTAATTGCGCTTTTTACGTGCCTAACGATGTGAAAAGTGAATGGGTTAAAACGGTAACACTTTCAATTTTGACAATCTCAATTATGGCTTCCTTCCGTAATGCAATTGCACAGCAAAAAGGGTTGTCACCAAACGATGAAGCACTTGATGAAGAGGTAGAGAACCTTGTGCCAGATTCGTTATTCAATTCTGCTATTGAATTATCGGATCTTAAAAAAAGTTTATTAGAAGTTCTGCCAAATTTAATGAGCGAATACCTTGCACAAAACTTTGGTGAATACGAAAGCATTATTACAAACGGTGTAGCTAAGCTTTTTATTGATAACCATGAATTTTTGGATAAGCAACTTGATTCTGATGCTGGAACAGATAATCAGATTTCAATGTTAAATTTTACTGACAATGCAGATGAATTATTTCACACAACAAACTATATTTTAGTCCGTATTGCTGATTCAAATGAAAACTTGAAAATCAACTTTACTAACAGCAAACCACATGCAGAACACTTAGGCCGAATTCTGCATACATTGTTGGGGGATGAAAGTTTTGAGATCTCAAAAGGTTCAATTGAGATACCTAATGACGAAGATGGCCAAGAAATTTTCATCTTTGAAAAAGAAACGAACTTTATTGATTTTTACAATTCATTATTGCTGGAAGTTAGTTTTTTTCTAGATCATGCAACAGTCTTAGAGCATATAGAAAAGTATGCACCAATTAACCAAACACTAAGCAGTTTGAGTGAGAATTTAGAAAAGAATATTAACTTTGTCATTTCTTCATTCAAAGAAACTCGCGATCTATCTGCATATTTAGAAAGCCGTGCTCAAATCATAGGGTTAATTCATGAAGCTGCACAAATCGCCAGCATTGAAATACAGCCAGTTGCTCAGGCTAAGGACCTTAAATCGTTAATTGAATCGCATCACCTGGTTACTTTTAATGATAAAGACACCTTTAAACAATTTAATTTATTTTGAGGTGAATATGAAATTTGTTATTAAAAATGGCATTGGTACACGTAAAGTCGAAGTGGATCTCGCATTAGATATACCATTGGTGCTACAAAAATCCATTTCTGTAATTGAGTATGAAGATTTCTTTAAATATTTTAGTGAGCAACATTTTCACATTTGCAAATTTAGAACGTTGAACTTTAAAGATAATAGCGTAGAGGGAAGTAGTAAGGAATTAAATCGCTTTATCTGGCTTGCTATGGCACATCAAGCTTATATGGAGCGTAAAGCTTTACTACCAAGTAAATATATTGCGGATCTAGAAGCTTCAATTTCAAGCATGTTTAATTTAGAGAGCGAATCGCGAGAATGGTACCGAGCTATTCACAAAGCCATAGATGCTTACCTTAAATCACAATTTCCTGAAGCAATAGATTTTTTACCTTCCAACATTGCACCACTGGATGAAGTGACTAAAATTCTTATGCAAGAAGTACAGCCAGTGATACCAGTTGCAGACGAGCCAGCGAAGCTTTATAGCTGATTCTAGAAATAATTAAGACATAAAAAAACCATCTAAAAATTAGATGGTTTTTTTTGTTTGTGTTTTTATAATTTTGCGAATACTTCAGGATTGTCATTCATAAACTGTTCAATGAAATCATTGTCTAATTCGACATGTTTTGGAAGCTTCTCATGTTCACGAACAATGGATTTTATAGATTCAATATTTTGCTGATTGAAAACAGGTGTTGTACGGCTCTTATAGCCAGTATCAGCCATCGCATAGCGATCATCAAACATACCTGAAGAGGTATTAGAATCGACTTCTGAGTCGCTTATAGATAGTGTTAAGTTGCGGTCTTCAGCTAACTTTAAAATGAATTCGTCAGAGATAAAGTTACGTAGCTCATGCAGCATAGATTCAACTTTATTGTGTTTAAAAAGCACCTTTGCAATTGAACGACAAGATAAGAAACCTTTTGTGATGTTTAGATCTAGTAATTTTTGAGGAATGATTGGATCGCTTTTCTTGTTGCTATTCGCGATCTGTTCAACTTCTTCATCAGTCATAGAAGCTATAATGTTTTTAAAGAAATTGCCATATTGAAACTTTTCAATTTTCTCCAGCATTGTCACTTGTTCTGTATCTAATAAGCAAAAAGAAATAGGTTTAAGCTTGCGTTGGTCGGTTTTGCTTAAACTGCCATTTTGGTTTAAGCGGTTCTCTTTGGTTTTAGCGTTAGTTTTAGAGTTAGTCATTTTAAACACCTTTCAATATGTTTTAAACTTTGGTTAATACCAATAATCATATTATAAGTGGTTTTAGCTAAAATACAAAAAATGAACATTTTGTTTTTTTAAAAAAATCTTTTAAATGTTTTTCGTATATACTATAAGAATATCTATCTTAAAAGGTATAACTCGTGATTAAAACTGATACAGGCGATACGGTTGGAGGGGGTTTAACGAATCCTCAGGATGAAGTTCTAGCATTGTTAGAAGAGTGCTTAAACTCTGAACAATATACAGCTCGTATTACTTATATTTGTGAAGATGGCGGTCAATTAGTAGGTAAAAAGGCAGCTTTAAAGATTTTAAAGGAACAAGAGGACAATGGTTTAATGCTGGTTCCAATACCAGTCTTAGGAAAACAACTAAGAGTCTGGAGTGGTTTAAGTAAAACCAAAATGTCTAGTCACACAGGATTGTACAACAATATACAGTGGTCAAAGTTTGAAAGTGGCGAAAAGTTAATAACAAAGCAAGCGTGGACATTACTTCAACTTAGACTTGGGGTTCATCCAAAATACAAATTGGTTTTAAAAAATGAATTAGATGTCGAGTGAATTATATGTTAGTGAAATTAGCCCTTAGTGGTCATGCTTCTCCAGAAGCTTTAAGTAAATTTGAACGTATCAAAGCGTATGTGCCAGATAGCGCACCTGTTTTGGTCACATACTTTAATAAACAAGTTTTATTAAGTGATCTACTGGTTAATTTTTCTAATTTTTTACCATCGCTCGAAATCACAAAAGATAAAGACATGCTGGTTACGATTAGAGGAAATGAAACACCTTTAGTCGAATTTATTGTCAATTTAAAACTATACAGCATGAAATTAGGCAAACTTTTCTTTGAATTTGAGAATCAATTTAAAGAAAAAGAGCAAGACTTTAAGGGCTTTATTAAACGTCACAAACTTAAAGGTTTTGATCATGCCAATTTTGTTAATTACGTGAAACTAGGTGCATATGATAGTGCTTTAGACATTATCAAACACCAGTACGAAAGCGTTAAAAAAACATTCTTTGTACTGTTTAAAGATCGTTTCACCCTATTAGAAAGCAAGGGTTTTATTTAAGGATATTCTATGGAAATGTTAGATCCATCAAACACAAACCCTGGGCTCTTTTTAGTCATAATGGCTACGGCAATTGGTACCATACTTTTTGGTTTTTTAATTGTCGCTTTAATTGCACGATATAAGTTCAAGATTAGAGTTACGGTATCTAGTTTTATAGCTGCAGTTACTTTATCTGTATTTAGCTTTATATGCTTTGGTTCACTTGGTCCGATGGAACCTAAATACAGTACTTCAGTTGTTCAGCTTTATGCGTTGGGCTTACTGGCTGGTACTTTAATATTAAATATAGTTCTTCTGAAATTATTCAGCCCTAAAACTATTGAACAGTTAGCTTTGAAAGGTTTTAATAAGTCAGAAAATGAACAAAAAGAGCATTACAAAAACATCTTAAAAGAGTTTAAATGTATTACTGATTTGGAAGATAAAAACAAGCTTAATAAGCGCAGTTTTAACTTGTTAAATGTTTTTAAACATAAAGGAAAACAAAATGTTTGATTTTAAGATGAAATCTTTGTGTGTTTTGGCTGTTGCCGGATCTCTTTTAACTGGTTGCGTATCTAGTACTATTGATGGAATGGGTTCTAAACGCAAACAAATCATGTTGTATTCTGAAAAAGAATATCTTCAGCAAAGTACTCAGTCTTACAACAACATCATCACGACTGCTAAACAGCGTGGATTGATTGTGAATAACGCTCAAGTAAATAGAGTAGCAAAACGTCTTATCGCACAAGTTCCACATTATCGAGCTGACGCAGCAAATTGGAATTGGGAAGTTAATACAATCCGAGATAATGAAATCAACGCGTTTTGTCTATCTGGAGGCAAGATCGGTGTGTTGACTGGTTCTATCACAAAAATTAATGCAACTGATGATGAATTGGCTGCACTGATCGGCCACGAAATTGCACATGCTTTACGTGATCATGGGCGTGAAAAGGTAAGTAAAAAGCTTTTAACTGGTTTAGGTGTGCTTGCAGCTAGTTCGGCTGGTCTTGGTGACATGGTTGTATCTGGCACAAGTTTACTAGGCGATTATGGGGTTAACTTACCTGGTTCGCGCAAACTTGAAAGTGAAGCGGATCTTCTAGGTGTTGATA
>NZ_RAXT01000063.1 GCF_003611475.1 Acinetobacter rongchengensis
CAAAAAAATAATGATTTCAATTGCGGAAGGTCAATATATCACTATCGCTGTATGCGTAAATTGTTACCATAATATTATAATAAAATTCATTTTTAATAACTTAATATTAACATTTATTTGAAATTATATTTGTTTTAAATTACTATCAAATTTCAAATAAAAAGTAATATTATTCACTTTAAAATTAATAATATTACCCAATAATTCATGTTGATATGGAGAATAACAATGGCCAAATTAGACTTAAATCCCTTAACTGAAATTGATGGATTAATTGCTGCTGCACTGGTTGATAGCACAAGTGGCTTATCTTTATCTGCGGTTGGTTCTGGATTAGATTTAGAACTTGCAGCTGCAGGGAATACAGAAGTGATTCGCGCAAAACGAAAAGTAGCGAATGCTTTAAATTTAAAAGATAATATTGAAGATGTACTGATTACTCTAGGCAAGCAGTACCATGTATTACGTCCATTAGACCGTAATAATGAATTATTTTTGTATCTTGTATTGGACCGTCAAAAATCAAATCTTGCAATGGCTCGCCATGAGTTAAAAATCTTTGAAAAAGAATTAGATTTCTCATAATTTTTTATGACGGGACAGAACCAAAAAAAAGCCATCTTTCACAGATGGCTTTTTTTCAACATCATTTTTCCGATGAATTCTGCACATTACTTTTCAATTTCGTTGCATAATCTACACCATGTGTATTTAAATACTCACGGATAAGCTGTCGAACGACTTGAGAAGGTTTTAAATCTTGCTGATTACATAACGCTTCAAAAGCTTCTTTTTTTATGGGATCAATCAAAATTGTCAATCTTGCAGTTTTATTTTCCATAACCTGTTCTATCGTATTATTAACATAAAATGATAATATAATTATCATTATATTATTACAAGATAAGATTGAAACCCATCTCTGTTTTTCTGAAATTTAATACCGATTTATCATAACGTAATCTGAAAAATAAAACCATATTCTTTTTAAGGCTTTAATCATCACTTATTTGCTTTCTTTCTCAGCATTAAATATGAAATCTACAATCCAAGTTTGGTAAACTGGTTTGATTTGTTTTTATATTAGTCTTTTCTATGCGCGCATTATTACAAAGGGTTCTTGAAGCCAAAGTCGTTGTCGATGGTAAAACAACAGGAGAAATCCAACACGGAATTTTAGTTTTTTTAGGGCTTGGCAAAGAAGATGATTTAGAAAAAGGCAAAAAACTGATTGATAAGATTTTAAAATATCGATTCTTTGATGATGCTGATGGCAAAATGGGTTGGAATGTTAGTCAAGCTGCTGGTGGAATTTTATTGGTTTCACAGTTCACTTTGATGGCACAAACTCAAAAAGGTTTACGCCCAGATTTTGGCCCTGCAATGCCACCTGCAGAAGCTAAAGCGCTCTACGAGCAATTGGTTGAATATGCCAAGTCACAATTTGAAAATGTACAAACAGGTATTTTTGCCGCAGATATGAAAGTTCATTTGGTCAATGATGGACCTGTAACGTTTAATTTAGAAATTGAATAATGTATTGAACATTTTTCTAGTTTTTAAGCAATAAAAAAGCCCATGATGTAATGCCAGTCAGTTAAGAGTAATTTAGCAGTTACTCATCTAGGAATCTCCCCTAGCCCTGAGCCATATATGGCGTAAGAAAAAAAGAGGGGAAAACTATTGAGAATTTAAAATAATTTTAGATTCCTTGCGCAGCAGTGCTACTCATCCCTCCTTTGAAAAAGGTGAGGAGCATGCTCCGCAAGGGGAAGGATTTAAAAAGGCTTAACTGATCAGTATTACCCAAGGGCTTTTTTACATTTTCAATGACACTAGCAAATCATTAAAATGATTTGCCTGTCTTTTCTTTCAAGAATTGGCGTGCCAATTTAATTTTGTCTTTTACTGGTTTCGGTACTTTAGGTGGAATCAGTTTGGCAACTTGGTTAAACCAAACCAATAAACTAAAATCCCCTTCCATTTTTATGCTGCCATTTTGCATGCCTGTCATAAACGCAGTTGGATCGCCTTTCATTAAGGTTTTGACACCTTGTTCGCTATCGGCAAACTGTAAAACAAAATCAGCTTTATCCTCAGCACCAGAAACCGTATCAATTTGACCATTGTTTACGATAATTTGGCGAGCTACACCTAAATCTGTACCAATCTGAATCCTGAACTGACGATCATGTGTCAATTCAATAAATTTTGGACTCGTACGTGCCAGTTGCTTCATACGAAGTGCTAAACCTAATACAAGAAGATCCAATGGATCTGTGCTTGCATCTACGATTGGTAACTTCACAACTGGAATTGAAGAAAGTTTCATGACATTTAAGCCTGTTGTTTTTAAATTAGATTTGAATTTGCTCATCGTAGCATAACTTGTCATTTCTAAGACACGGCTTTCAGAACAAAGTATAAGGTCAAAAAAAGGTATATCATTTCGATATACCTTTGAATGTCTAAATTGAGTTTTTTCGTGTAATTTAAAGTCAGTGTCCTTATTAAAAAAATAACTTTGAATTACTCATCTTCATACACGGGTGTATGTTCAATGTATTGGCGGTTAGCAAGTGCTTTTTGGGCACGACTGTCTTCACGTAATAGCAATGCAATCAAAGCAGACATCGCCAGCATAATGGCTGTTAAGTAGCTATATGCCATCGAAATTTCAAAAATGTTCTGTACGCTATAGCGAATAGATTCTAGCGCTCCCCAAAAGATCATGCCCGCAAACATGAAACCTAACCAATGACGGTAAGGGGAAAAGAAAACAGTAGCCAACGCTGCAGCAATCAGACCAAATCCAATGAGTGTTGCCAATGTCGCTGATACCATAAAAACCTCCGTCAAAATGATGTCTCTATACCGTCTAAATGGTGTTTCACAACACAACAAGCTTTATAATTTTTCTTAAATAATCTTATAAAAGCTTATGCATTGCATTATGTATGGTTTTTATAAGAAGAAAAGAGCTGTTTTTAAGCTACACGACACACTTTGTCGCAACATTCATTTGTCATTACATTTTTTAAAAATAGGCTTTTGCTCAGAATCTAATTACCATCACTCTTGCAGTGTCATTACAAAAAAATACACACGATCTTCGATCCGAAAAAACTTTTTTTAATTCGATGGTCCATATTTTTATCGGGCTGTTTTCTTTAGCTTTTATGCTACAACACCTATTCTTTTTTAAAATAAAAATAGCGGCATGAAAGCCGCTATTTTGTCATGATATTGCAATCAACTGATTACTTTTACGCTCTATTCAAGTCTTTATCATGCACACCGAGTAAGTACAACACACCGTCCAAACCAACGCTTGAAATCGCCTGATTAGCATTCTGACGGACTAAAGGTTTAGCACGGAATGCGACGCCCAGACCAGCAATTGAAAGCATCGGTAAGTCATTTGCACCATCGCCCACTGCAATGGCTTGTTCAAGAGAAATACCCATTTTTTCAGCCAGTTCAGTCAGTAATAATGCTTTACGTGCGCCATCAACAATATGCCCTTTGACCACACCTGTAACCACACCATCTTCAACATCAAGGACATTGGCGTGTACTTCATCAATCCCCAATTTTTTTTGCAAATATTCTGCAAAATATTGGAAACCACCTGAAAGAATCGCGGTTTTATAGCCGAGTGACTTCAATGTTAATATTAAACGTTCTGCACCTTCAGTTACGGTCAAACGTTCCGCAATCTTAGGCAATACTGAGGCATCTAAACCTTTTAACAATGCTACACGAGCACGGAAACTTTCTTGAAAGTCCAACTCGCCTTGCATTGCTCGCTCAGTAATTTCAGCAACTTTATCCCCAACACCCGCTTCAATGGCCAACTCATCAATGACTTCTTGCTCAATCAAGGTTGAATCCATATCGAAACAAACCAAACGGCGATTACGACGGTAAGCATTGTCTTCTTGTACAGCAACATCAATGCTCGATTCTGCCGACAGTCTTAAACAGGCTGCACGCATCGCTTGTGCATCAAGCATTTGGCCACTTAAACCAAATTGCACACATGAACGTTTAGGACCTTCTTGCACCCCATCTCGCTCAGGGCGACCCGATAATCGAGTCACTGTTTCAATATTAAAGCCTTGACTTGAAACAATATGGGTCACTGCCTGTAAATGTGCTGCTGTCAATTCAGGCGCTAAAGCAGTGACGATATAACGTGTTCTACCACCTTCACTTACCCATTGATCATATTCTGTCGCTGAAATGGGTTTAAAACGAACAGTTAAACCAATATCATGTGCTAAAATAAGGATATCTTTCATGGCTAAAGCTGTTGCTGTTTGATCATTCGATGAAACAACAATACCTAAAGTCAATTGATTATGAATAACGGCCTGCCCAACATCTAATATTTGCAAAGAATGTACGGACAATACTTGCATTAATCGAGTAAACTGGTTGGGTTGGTCAGGACCTAAAAATGATATAAGAATGATTTCTCGCATAAATTGACTCAAGTCAGAGCTACAACTATTGTGAGAATCATAATCGATATTGATGTGGGGCTGTTAATAATCCCTATAATTTTCTTTGGAAGTTTAAGTTGAATGCGCCAAGACAAGGGCTATTTGCTAGCCTACTCATTGTAAGTTTTGCATTTCATACCTTTTTATTGGTAGTTGCAACAACACATCAGTTAAATGAAAATCGTGCAAGTCAAGGTCAACTCATGACCAGCCAATTGGTCACTGACAGTCTTGCTGAGCTTGAGCCAGCCAATACTGTTTCATTGGCACTTCTTGCAAATCGTTATGCGACCAATCCCAGTGTGGCGTCTATACGTATTTTAGATGCACAAAAACAAGTCTTGGCAACCAGTGGTATGGCGAAAACCCGCCAAGGTGAAGTCTTTGTTCGTGATGCATTACAAAATGAAAAGAAAGTTGGAACCATTGAAATCACATTAATTAAGCCAAGTATTGGTGAAATTTTGCGAACGCAGTGGCTTGCGATTTTAGTATCATTATTGATTCATGCATTTTTATGGTTGGCTTATCGTGCTATTGCTCGTCCAACACGCAGTGAGTATTTAGCTCGTATCAATAACGAAGCACGTTTAAAGCATGAAATTCAACAGCTTACTGAAGCACTTGAAGCTGAAAAGGCCAATCGTAGTATTGCCATAGCTCAAGCGCAGCAAAACCCAATCAAAGTCAAAGCTGAACCTAAACCGACGATTGCCCCACTTGAAAATAATCAAGACGTATTGGCACTGAATATTCAGTATTATGATCCAAAACAATTGATGAACACGGTCAATCAATCTGTTTCAGTTCCCTATTTTAAACTTTGCCAAATTTTCCTGAATAAAAGTATTGAACTCAGCGCACAACATTTCAAATTAAGCGCTAAAGATTTCACCATTCATCAAGAATTTGGTCAAAACGGTGCATTAATCAGTATCGATGCTGAAAAACCCGATGCCGCTCAATGTATTTTGATGATTGGCTCGGTTTTTCAATTGCTTTCTGAAGTCTTGTATAAACGTTACCGTGAAGATAAACGCTTTGTTTTACAAACACGTTGTGCTGTAACAAATGCAGTTGAAGCAATGCAACTCGATGCCTTACAAGCAGCTGAACGTTTAACGAATCATTTAATTGCGAAAGAAATGGCGCTGTATCTCAGCAATGACCAGCTCAAACATATTGATGATTGTTATCAACTGGTTGCATTACCAAATCCAAGTAATGTTCTCACCCGTCATTCATTTATGATCAATGGTATGAGCAATGATTGCGCCGAACTGGCTCAAAATATTCGTACCGAAATCCTCAAAGCAAAGAAAAATCCTGTCATTTCTGATTCTGTATCAGAGATTTAAATCAGATTCTAAGAAATTAAAGCCCTTATTTTCCACATGGATGTAAGGGCTTATTTTTATTTATATACTTTTCACATAAAACCAACCAAAACTTTCCCAAAGGAATGAACGTTTAATCTTTAGGCGAAAGATGCTCAAATCAAATTTTTTCCTCTTTTCATGGTGCTAACAGCTTGTGTATAACGATGTAGCGTAATGAAATATGATAAGCATAGGCAAAATACGTAAAAACACGTTAAACTATGTCTCGATGAATTAAATGAAAATGTCACACGACAGAACAAAAAGGTGAAGCTTGATGCCGCTTAATACAGTTGAAGAGCTTGTAGCAGATATCCGTGCAGGAAAAATGGTTATCCTAATGGATGATGAAGATCGTGAAAATGAAGGCGATTTAGTCATTGCTGCAACTCATGTACGCCCTGAAGACATCAACTTCATGATCACACACGCGCGTGGTCTTGTCTGTCTAACCCTCAGCCGTGACCGTTGCCAACAACTCAATTTGCCTTTGATGGTCGATGCGAATGGTGCACAACACGCGACTAATTTCACGCTTTCAATTGAAGCGGCGAATGGTATTACGACAGGTATTTCAGCCGCTGAACGTGCGCATACCATCCAAACTGCTGTTGCAGCACATGCTAAGCCTACCGATATTGTTCAGCCCGGACATATTTTCCCGCTCATGGCTCAACCAGGTGGAGTTTTGCACCGTGCAGGTCATACCGAAGCAGGTTGTGACTTATCTCGTTTAGCAGGTTTAGAACCAGCGTCTGTGATTTGTGAAATTATCAATGATGATGGCACCATGGCGCGTCGTCCTGACCTAGAAGTTTTTGCTGAAAAGCATGGCTTGAAAATGGGTACTATTGCAGACCTCATTCACTACCGAATGACCAATGAACAAACCATCGAACGTTTAGATCAACAAAGCATTGATACTGAATATGGTACTTTTGAACTCTATCGCTACCGAGAAATCGGAAATCCAGATATTCATTTAGCTTTTGTTAAAGGTGAACCCAAAGACGGCGTTACCACTGTACGTGTACATGGCTTTAACCCTGTACGTGACTTACTCAAGCTCAATAAACAAGATGGCGGAGCGGCTTGGAATTTAGATAAAGCCTTAAAAACTATTGCCAACAGTGACCGTGGGGTTTTAGTTTGGATTGGACAACGACATTTATCTGACTTAGGTCCTGCTTTAGAGTCATTAGGTAAACCTAAACCAACCAAATCCAATGCAGCATTATCCCAACAATATCAAACGATTGGTGTGGGTGCACAGATTCTCCGTGATTTAGGTGTTGAGAAAATGAAGCTACTCAGCTCACCATTAAGATTTAACGCTTTATCCGGTTTTAATTTAGAAGTAGTAGAATACATCACTGCCGATCAATAATTTTTGTAAAATCATCGAGGTTGCTATGGCGATTCGCCGAATTGAAGGTTTATTACATCTCGCGAGCGAAGGCCGTTACGCGATTTTAGTTGGACGTTTTAACAGTTTTGTTGTTGAACACTTATTAGAAGGTGCAATTGATACATTGCATCGTCATGGTGTAAGCGACGATAATATTACTGTTGTTCATGCACCTGGTGCATGGGAACTACCAGTGGTTGCTAAGAAATTAGCTGCATCAGGTAATTTTGATGCTGTCATCGCACTTGGCGCAGTGATTCGTGGTAGCACACCACATTTCGACTTCGTTGCAGGTGAATGTGCCAAAGGTTTAGGCGTAGTTGGTTTAGATACTGGCTTACCTGTAATTAATGGCGTATTGACGACGGATAGTATTGAGCAAGCAATTGAACGCTCTGGTACAAAAGCAGGTAATAAAGGTGGTGAAGCTGCCCTTACTGCGATTGAAATGGTTAATCTGTTAAAGGCAATTTAAAGCATGTCGCAAACACTCCAAGCTACTTATGCAGCTAAGCGCAAAGCACGTCGTTTTGCTGTACAAGGGATTTATGAATGGCAAATGAGCCACAACCCAGTGCATGAAATTGAAGCACGTACTCGTGCTGAAAATGCCATGCATAAAGTGGATCTCGGCTATTACCATGAGTTGCTCACGCAAGTGATTGCAAATCATGAAGCATTGGATGCTTTACTTGTCCCTGTACTTGATCGTGAGATCGATGCATTGGATGGTGTAGAACTTGCAACATTGCGTTTAGGCGCATACGAACTCAAAGATCATCTTGAAGTTCCTTATCGTGTTGTACTAGATGAAGCGATCGAACTTGCAAAGCATTTCGGTGGCGCGGACAGTCATAAATACATCAATGGTGTATTAGACCGTTTAGCATCTAAGCTTCGTGAAGCAGAAAAACAACAAGCGAAATAAGTTGTTTGATCATGGCTGAGTTTTCAATTATTGATACCTATTTCAATCGTCAACAACAAACAGATGTTGATTTAGGTGTTGGAGATGACTCAGCCCTGCTCACCCCGCCTCCGCAGCATCAATTGGTGATTTGTGCAGATACGCTTGTTGCAGGACGACATTTCCCTTCCAATACTTCAGCGCATGCGATTGGCTGGAAATCCGTGGCTGTGAATCTCTCTGATATTGCTGCAATGGGTGCTACACCTCACAGCATTCTTTTGGCATTGAGCCTACCCCAAATTGATCATGACTGGTTAAAAGGTTTTAGCCAAGGTTTATATGACTGTTGCGATCAATTCGGGGTACGTTTAATTGGTGGTGATACCACACAAAGTCCACATTTAACCCTCAGCGTCACTGCATTGGGTTGGATTGAAACGGGTCAAGCGATTGCTCGATCAGGTGCTCAACTGGATGATCTAATCGTTGTCAGTGGCACTGTCGGTGATGCTGCTTTTGGACTAAAACATCTAGGACATCCATTACAACAACGCTTAGACTATCCAACACCTCGCTGTGAACTAGGTGAGATGCTTAAAGGTCTGGCTTCAAGTATGATTGATGTTTCAGATGGTTTGGCTCAAGATCTGGGGCATATTCTAAAAGCATCCAATGTTGGAGCATGTATAGATCTTGCATTACTGCCTATAGATAATGCCCTCAAAGCGCTGTCTGAACAAGAACAATGGAAATATGCACTGGCTGGTGGTGATGATTATGAGTTATGCTTTACAATAAGTATGCAAAATTACCAAAAACTTTTGCAATTACAACCTCATGTAAAAACTACAATCATTGGGAAAATTACGCAACAATGCGGAATAACATTTGAAAAAGATGGCTTAGATCATCCACTTCAACTTCAAGGGTATCAACACTTTGCATAAACCTCCTATAGTCTTTAAAAATATGACGTGGTCTGAACGCTTTATTGTGTTCTGCGGCGTTGGATTTGGCTCGGGTTTAGCACCCAAAGCACCAGGTACTTTTGGTTCTGCATTTGCACTTCTTTTCATCCCGATTTGGCTTGCAATCGGTTTTTATGGCTCCATATTCGCTATTTTAATCATGTCATTGGTTGGCATTTGGATCTGCGGCAAAACTGCAGACATTATTCATGTCCATGATGATGGTCGAATTGTTTGGGATGAATTTGCAGGGCAATCTATTACCTTCTTACCTTTGATCTATTTCGGTCAGATGAACTGGATATGGGTACTGGTTGGATTTGCATTATTCCGTTTATTTGATGTGTGGAAACCTTGGCCTATTCGTATCATCGATCAAAAAGTCGATGGTGGTTTTGGCATCATGTTTGACGATATTATTGCTGGATTTTGGGCAGCAATTTGTATATTAATTTACTTATATTTTAAAATGGCTTAAGCCAAACTGTAGGGTGTGTTATGTCAACGACTGTGATCATTCTTGCTGCTGGTAAAGGAACACGTATGCGTTCTCGTTTACCCAAGGTTCTTCAACCTTTAGCAGGACGTCCACTGCTTGGTCATGTGATTGAAACAGCAAAACAATTACAAGCTGAAAATATTATTACCATCTTTGGTCATGGTGGCGATTTAGTTCAAAAAGCTTTTGCAACTGAAAATGTAAAATGGGTAGAACAAACTGAGCAATTGGGTACAGGTCATGCCGTAAAAGTCACGCTACCTGTCTTACCTCAACAAGGAATGTCACTCATCCTTTCAGGTGATGTGCCATGCGTTCAACAAAGCACCTTACAACGCCTAGTCGATGCATCGACTGCAACAGGGATTGGCTTGGTTACGCTAACCCTTGCAGACTCAACAGGTTATGGTCGTATTGTCCGCAAAGACGGTAAAATCCAAGCTATTGTTGAACATAAAGATGCCTCTGAAGAACAACGTCAAATTAAAGAAATCAACACCGGTATTTACTGCGTGAGCAATGCTAAATTGCATGAATGGCTACCAAAACTTAGCAATGACAATGCTCAAGGTGAATATTACCTGACGGATATCGTCGCTATGGCACTTGCAGATGGCATGCAAATCGCCTCAATTCAGCCTGAATTGGCCTTCGAAGTTGAAGGAGTGAATGACCGTGTTCAACTTGCTGCTTTAGAACGTGAATTTCAGAATTACCAAGCTAAACAATTGATGCAACAAGGCGTTCACCTGATTGACCCTTCACGTTTTGATTTACGTGGCCAACTTACTGTTGGGCAAGATGTCCGTATTGACATCAATGTAATTATTGAAGGTGCATGTCATTTTGGTGACAATGTTGAAATTGGTGCAGGTTGTATCATTAGAAATACAACAATTGCAGCAGGTACAAAAGTACAACCTTATAGTATTTTTGACAACGCGATTGTAGGTGAAAATGTACAAATCGGTCCATTTGCTCGCTTACGTCCAGGTGCACAATTGGCCAATGAAGTACATATTGGCAACTTTGTTGAAGTCAAAAATACACATATCGGTTTTGCTTCAAAAGCCAATCATTTTAGCTACTTAGGTGATGCTGAGATTGGTGCTGAATCAAATATTGGCGCAGGTACAATTACTTGCAACTATGATGGTGCCAATAAACACAAAACCATTATTGGTGATCAAGCTTTTATCGGTACCAATAACTCATTGGTTGCTCCTGTCAAAATTGGTAACGGCGCAACGACTGGTGCAGGTTCTGTGATTACCCATGATGTTGCTGACAATAGTCTAGCATTTGAACGTGCTAAACAAATTTCTAAAGAAAATTATCAACGTCCCCAAAAGGTCACGAAATAAGAGGATATAAATATGTGCGGTATTGTTGGTGGCGTTGCTGAACGTAGCATTACAAATATTTTAATTGAAGGTTTAAAGCGTCTTGAGTATCGCGGTTATGACTCAGCAGGCGTAGCATTGGTGGATCAAGGCCAAATTTTGCGTGAGCGCCGTGTTGGTAAAGTCGCAAATCTTGCACAAGCAGTTTCAGAGTCCAATATTTTGGGTTCATTAGGGATTGCCCATACCCGTTGGGCAACGCATGGTAAACCGTCTGAAGATAATGCTCATCCGCATATATCCGGCCACGTTGCAGTAGTTCACAATGGTATCATTGAGAATTATCAAGAACTTAAAGATGATTTGGAAGCTTTAGGTTACGTCTTTACCTCTCAAACAGATACCGAAGTTGTTGCTCATCTGGTACATGAAGCACTCAAAACAACACCTGATTTATTAAAAGCTGTTGAACAAGTCGTTCCTCAACTCAAAGGTGCTTACGCTTTAGGTATTGTGCATACTGATCATCCAAATGAATTGATTGCTGTTCGTGAAGGCTCTCCATTAGTGATTGGTGTGGGGATTGGTGAAAACTTTATCAGCTCAGACCAATTGGCTTTATTACCAGTAACGAATCGTTTTATTTACCTTGAAGAAGGTGAAATTGCACGTTTAACCCGTGATAGCATTGAAGTTTTTGCAAATGGTCAACGGGTCGAGCACCCAGTCAAAGAGTTGGATGCTACGATTAGTAATGCTTCTAAAGGCGAATATAAGCATTACATGCTCAAAGAAATTTATGAGCAACCAGAAGCCATTCAACAAACCATTTCACAAGCGTTGAATGGAAATGCATTACGTGATGATTTCTTGAAAAATGCTGAAATTGACTTTAAAAATGTAAAACAAGTTCAAATCCTTGCTTGTGGTACCAGTTACCATGCAGGAATGATTGCAAAATATTGGTTAGAACAGCTAATCGATCTACCATGCCAAGTTGAAATTGCCAGCGAATTCCGTTATCGCTCACCAGTGATTGTTGCAGATACATTATATGTATGTATTTCGCAATCGGGAGAAACAGCGGATACTTTGGCAGCACTGCGTGATACACAAAAACGTGCTGAAGCCAAAAGCATTAATATTAGTACACTGACCATTTGTAATGTTGCAACATCATCCATGGTTCGTGAAACGAATCATCATCTTTTGACCCTTGCTGGGCCTGAAATTGGTGTCGCGTCAACCAAAGCCTTTACAACACAGCTTGCGGCCTTGATGTTATTGACCCTGAAATTAGGTCAAGTCAAACAAAGTATTTCTGCTGAATGGATCACTGAAATCATATCTGCTTTATGGCATATTCCTAAAGTAATATTAGATACATTGCAAAATGATAAAGAAATCTTGCATTTATCTGAATTATTTAAAGAAAAACAGCACTGTTTATTCTTAGGCCGTGGTACAGAATTCCCGATCGCACTCGAAGGCGCATTAAAACTGAAAGAAATTTCATATATTCATGCTGAAGGTTATGCAGCAGGTGAACTGAAACATGGTCCATTAGCACTGGTTGATAATGACATGCCTGTCGTGATTCTTGCGCCTAAAGATGACATGTTGGATAAACTCAAATCCAATATGGAAGAAGTACAAGCACGTGGCGGTGAACTTTTTGTTTTTGCAGATGAAAATAGCGGTATTGTGGATAAAGAACGTCAACATGTTGTGCATGTACCAAGTGTGAATCAATGGTTAGCACCGATTGTTTACAGTGTTCCAGTACAGCTACTTTCTTATCATGTCGCAGTTTTACGTGGTACAGATGTCGATCAGCCACGTAATTTGGCAAAATCCGTAACTGTTGAATAATCAATAGCTTATAGTTAAGTTGGTGTATGAGAGTACTTTATAAGTACTCAGTGAATATATAATCAAAAATAGTAATATTATGAATTTAATAAATTATTTTTTGATTATATATCATCATACATCCAGCATGGTTTAGTTTCTTATTGTAGTAAGCTATTTCGCTCACTACAATTTTCTAACTACCTTTAATTCATAGAATTAATAAAAATTTATGTGGTGTTTCAAAAAATAAGGTGCTCTATAAAAGCACCTTAGAAATCACAATATGATAGCTGTCTTAGCTCTAGGACCTCTAAAGCTAAACCAAATAGAAATTTTTAGAGGGTCACCAGGTCTTAACGCCTCCCAATCCTCTTCATTAGATATGGTAGATTTGTGCACATGAATATTTTCAGCATATTTGGATGTTTTTACAAATCCAAACTGATCGTTAATAGTTACAATTATGGCATCAAAAAACCTTTCATTACCTTCAGAATCTCGAATCATATGTGTAGGCTTATTCTTAATTTTCGGACTTACATTTGATTGGTTTAGATCCGTAAATATTTTTAAAGCTTTTTCTTCACTTTGATATATATATTCAAGACAAGCATGTAAAAACTTAGGTTCATAGTTAGAATCTCTAGGTGAATAACATTTTTTTAAATATTTGATAGCATTTTGAAAATATAAACTTTCATTTTCTTTAATGTAGGAATAAGCCATCAAATAATTAATAGTACGATTATTAACATCATTTCTTAGGAAATTTAACATACATGTTCTAGCTTCTAAAAAATCATTCTTTTTTATATAGAACTTTGCATACCTTTGAACAATATAAATATTATCACTATTTTTTCTTAAAGCCTCTTTGATCTTTTCAATTGCTCTAGGTGAGTTGTCTATTTCATCTGAAAAATCATGTTCAAGAACAGTAAGACTTTCATCATAAGGAAATTTCTTAAATCCAGCAGATAAATTATTTTCAAAATCTTTAATAATATCTACAAGATCATTTTCATTATCACAGTCTTTAATTTCATCAAGTAAAACTAATCCTTTCGTATGATAAGGCATTGATGTTCTGTTGGATGTTCTAATATTGTCATTTAACAATTTCAAACTTAAATTTCTATACTTTATTTTATCCTGTTTAGATGATGAATTAAGTGCAATTTTTCTATAGGCATTTGCTTTCGTATGCTCTACTGTACGCATATCATAATAGCCATCATTACTATTAATACGTTTCAAATAATCTAAAGCTAGCTCATAGTTTGGGTTTTGGTGATTGATCTCAAAAATAGCTCTTTGGTGTAATATAAATGCGTTGTTAACACCAATATCTTGAGCGATATTGAAGATAGAATGAGCTAAGTCTTTATCATTAAATTCTTCAGCTAGTATTCTTCCTTTTAGAATAAAATCTAAGGCTTTCGAATCTGTATCAAAGCCAATATTTAAGTATCTTATTATTTTTATTAATTGTTGAGCTTTATCCATTTCTGAAAGAAAGGCTTGTTTGAAAACATGTTGTGCTATATAGGAATGTCTAGTTGTATATACAATATCATTTACCCTATAACTGTAATAGCTCGTAACTAATAGTTCTAAAGGTTGCAGAAACTTTTCTTTAAATTGTTCAAAATTGATACCACTAAGCCTCTTAATCATTCCCGCTCTTAGCTCAAGACCGTGTCGATGAAAACAGCAAATACTTAAATAAAGATCTTTTGCTGATCTATCATAAATTCCTTCATATTCATCTTTAATAATCTCTGAAAATTCTTGACCATAATGAGTAGCTTCCAACAATGTCACCAAAAGTTGGTTATTACTTTTTTCTTTAATGAATTTATACTTATCTATATCACTTAGTTCTTTTAAACTTCCTTCTGCTTTAAATTCTTTTAATTTGTTTACTAAATTTTTAACTTCAAAATCATTTAAATCTTTTAAGCTGAAAAAGTTTGGATTTAGCTTGTCTAAAATATTTTCACTGTTATTCCATTCATTACTTCTAGCAGCCCCAATAATCATAATCTTTGAGCTATCTTTAATTGAAAAATTCTTAATTTCCAATATTTCTGTCTGATGCTCTAAAATATTATCAATAAATAAGATTATTGGCTCTTTAATTAATTTAATTAGTTCAAATATTAATTTTGTGTTTAAGGTAGCCCCCTCACTAAGATAGAAACAGTTACCATTAAACTTAGAAACCCCATTCCATGCCAATCTCTTTAGTAGAACACTTTTACCACTACCCGCATAACCATTGATTATTAAAAAATTAAATAATTGATTCGATATTTCAAAATTTTCAAATAATTCAACTTCCAAAGTTCTTTCAATAGCTCGTTGGAAGTCTAAATTTTTAGCAACCCAGCTAAATCCATGAGTATTTCCTCTATAGAAAATATCATTATTATAATTATCAGATTCTCTTTTTATTTCATCATTCATTTCAACATATAGAAGTTGTTTTAACAGATATGTTTCTAATTCATTAGATGGTCTATCATTAGATGGAATCAGTTTAGAAATAACGGAATCATTCTTTAAAAAAGTATTTAATGACAATATATTCGAATCTTGTTTGCTCTTTATTTCACTTAAAAAATCATATAAATTATTAACTTTACATAAGAGATTTTTAGACTCCCAATAATCTTTATACATTTCATCCATAAATGGATCTAACCATATGTGGCGAGTACGATTAACCCCTTCTTTTTCTAAATCATCTAAAATACCTACAATATTATTATCACCTAAACCATAACCATAAAAAATGACTAAATCGCTAGTTAAACATTCTTTTAAATACTGATAAAGACTAGATCTATTTTCTTGGTGTCTTCGATAATCACTACAAGATATAACTAAAGGAGTTCTTGCGTCATTAGGTCTAGAAATACATCCATGTATTTTTACAACTGGTAACTTATCAGGATTCACTACTACTTTTTGCAGTGAATCATTGTCACTAATAATTTTTTCTATTTTCTGCAATGCTGACTTATTTTCTCTATAAGCTTTTTCGATTGCTTCATCATAATTAGTTGTAAAAATAGCCTTCCATTTAAACTCAGATAAAAGCTTATGTTCATTTGTTGGATCAAAGTCACAAACTAATTCTTTGATAAAAAGATCAAAATTCTCCCTACCAGCTTTCTGTATAGCCATAGTAGAAGCAAAATCTAATGTCAAATGATTAGGAGTATTACCAAGAAACTCTTCATTTATTTTTTGTAATAACTCATTACCAGTAAAGCCTATTCTCTTTTTTTCATGATCAGTACAATTATAAGAAGCACCTGCACCTAAAAATAATACAGCTTTTCCTTGTAAGACTTGTTTCTCGGTGTAATCCATCATTGCCTCATAAAAATCTATTGTAAGCGCACTTTTAGAAATTATTCTAAGTACTCAACTTTAAAAATTATCGTTTAACTATACGTAAAAGATAACAAAATTAAAGGATAATTTATCTATCATAAAACTATTTATTTGAATTTAATGATAGCATTATCATTGATGTTTGAAATTAGTAGTTAAGTGATAAATGACAACAAGAATTTATGTTCGAGCGAGTACTAAAGATCAGGATGCAGAAAGAGCATTAACTGATTTAAAAAACTTTGCCTTATCCATTAAAGGTGATGTTAATGAGTATGTAGAAAATGAATCGGGCACAAAGCTTGATAGACCAGTTCTAAATCAACTCCTTGATGATTCATCTCATGGCGATACTTTATTGGTTGAAAGTGTAGATCGCCTATCTCGGCTTTCACAAAATGACTTTGAAATATTGAAAGTTCGTATTAAGGAGAAAGGCTTAAAACTAGTAGTTGCTGATTTACCTACTACACATACGCTTGTCAATTCGGCCGATAACATCACTAGCTCAATTCTTAGCCTTGTCAATAATATGCTGATTGATTTATTAGCGACAATGGCTCGTTTAGATAACGACAAGCGTAGAGAGCGAATTAAGCAAGGTTTAGAAAGAAGTGGATATAAGCCTACAGGTAAGAAGGCAGATATAGCCAAACATGTACGAATCAAAGAACTCAATAATAAAGGCTTAACAAAAGAAGAAATAGCCAAAGCAGTTGGCTGCGGTGTTGCTACAGTTTACAGAGTTATCAAACAATGATTAATGATCCGAATCTAGGACTTTTTTGATAGCTGAAACAAAATAGGCTTCAAAAATCTTTCGACCATTTTCATTTAATATAGAACCATTTTTTTGAATTGACCAACCATTGTCTTCAATAATTTGAGGATTTATAGCTTGATGTAAAGCATGTTTTTCGGCTGTAGCTAACGTGAAATTAGGTATGAATTCAATATTAGAAGTGGTGTGATTACCAATATGCATACTGCGATCAATAATAATTTTATCTTTGTTTAATGCTTTAAGTATTCTGTTTTCGCCTCGAAGTTGCTTAACTTCAGCGAGCAGTAAGCCGACTTCAGCTC
>NZ_RAXT01000064.1 GCF_003611475.1 Acinetobacter rongchengensis
CAAGTAATATTCATACGCACCATCTAATGGGCGTTTTTCTTTGCCTTTTTGCAAGTAAATTTCTTTGATTTTGAAATCTGTATCTAAATCTATTTTTAGTTTCGAAAACTCATATTCATAAGCGGGATGATCATTAGTACGCAATGAACGAGTTGGATAAAGTGCCTGAAAGTTTTTAAAGTATTCAGTTAAATTCGGATCTTGGTAGTATGGCATATAGTCGGCTGCCAACCATTTCGGAATAGGGAATAAATGTATTTCAATATAATAACGTATCCCCGTCGGTTTATAGGTCACCCATGTCCACAACTTGACTGGAGCTGCTTTTAAACGAGTTTTGTCTGCCTCTAAACGATCATCAAGTATTGCAAAACGCTCCGTATTGACATATTCAGCGTAATACTCGCCTGACCACTCACCATCAGGTGCAGTGACTTCCAAGTTCCATGGATATTTGGTTTGTAGCATTTTGTACCAGTCTGGACTAATTTTAAAACTCCCCTCGGTCCAACGCTTATAAATCTCAGCATTCTTTTGTTTAAAATGATCTAATACACTTTTTACATCTTCTGCACGTATATCATTTTTCCTTAAATACTCCATGTCTGCCGTTTGAGTCAGCCCGACAACCGTTGCATAATCACCCTCAATTTTTTGTGCTTGCCATGACCCGATTTCCTCACGCGTTCCAAACCCTATCGCAGATAAAATCACCCAACCTTGCGGGGCAAAAGCAATGTCAAATTTTCGATAAACATTGGGTGATGGATCTTCGCCATCCTCATCTGCCATACCTTTAGGTGCTATGGTAAATAAGCGTTGGATTTTTTCCTTGGGTAAAGGTTGAATCAGTTGATAAAACTGATTATCCAAACGATCAAAAAAAGTCAGATGCAAGACTTCAGGTAAAGGCTGTTTAAAAGCGTTTCCACCTAGCGGTGTTCCGCCTACCCCCCAACGACCACTGGAACCGTCGAGGGTCCTTAACCAAGTCCCATCTGCCAAATAAAATGCGGTACGCATATTTTCATCAATGGGCGATTTAACAATATATGAATCCACATAAATATCTTTGCTTGAATCTTTATAACTTGTAAAAATTGCTGAGGAAGTATTCGCTCCCCATTCTATTTTATTGGAATTATTCATAAATTTAACCTGATAGAAAGATACAGCTAAAATCAGTAATACCAAACCGATTAGGCATGTGAGCAAGATATAATTTCTTTTTGCATTGTCCTTTTGTGTTTTAACCATTATGGATTTTCCGATAAGGCAAGCCATTTTTTAAACGGATGCTATAACCTAAATCTTCAGTCATGCCACCTTGGTAAGTCTTTTTGGCTGACCAGTGCAAATATTGGTTTCTTAGATTTTGAATCTGTGCCTTGTCTTTTAAACGCAAATCCAAAAACTTACCCCATGCAGCACTCTTTAATACTGCATTGGGATGGCTATTGATTAAGTTTTTAATAATGCCTGTTAAGTTCCTATTTTCATAAGTTTCGATATCTGCTTTGAATTTGATCTGCCCATATTGCTGGGTCATCAAGCGCATGGTTTTTAAGGCGATTTTATGATAATCATTGGGAATATTTTGTCGGGTCGCGTTGTATTCGTTTTTCCCTACACTACGTATTTGTGACTGAGTAAAAAAGCCCTGTTCTAAAAACCATGCTTTCAATGCTTCGCTGGTAATATGGTAACTATTACTTAAACCACTGGGGTAACTTCCCCCAATATCTGAGTGCGCACCATCCATGATCACTTCGTAGCCATAGCCCTCACGCATGGCTGCTTTAATATTGGTTAGGGAAAAATATTCACGATATTCATCCCCTGCGGCAATATGAAAAACCTTGGTGATTTTTTTATCATCGGCATCCAAATCTACAAAGTTGAGCGTCAGCTCTTTGACATCATTATC
This sequence comes from Acinetobacter rongchengensis, assembly GCF_003611475.1. Taxonomy (GTDB): domain Bacteria; phylum Pseudomonadota; class Gammaproteobacteria; order Pseudomonadales; family Moraxellaceae; genus Acinetobacter; species Acinetobacter rongchengensis. Next base: position 1,928 of record NZ_RAXT01000064.1, read on the forward strand.
GAAATTAGGTCTGACCGCAGTCGCTATTCCGCCTGTAAGTGGGCCAAACACAGCCATCTTTCCAACTGACATGGTATCCATGGTTTGAAAAGAAGAAACCGTGTCAAATATCCCCACAAAACGAAAACGCACTTGCTTACTTGAAAAGCCCCAACCTTTAAACAGTTTGGGTTTAGACTTGGCCAAATGCACAAAATGCCGTGCGGTTGCTGCACCACGGCTAAAACCAAATACATTAATCACAATACCATTGGGTTTAGCGCTTTCTCCATTTGATTCTTTATATTTTTTTTGAATTTCTGCAAAAGCAGATTCAGCACGGGTTTTCACTCCTGTTTCACCACTACCATAGGCAAAACCTATGGTGCTGTCTGTTTCATATTTAGTTGAGCCCATACCTTCAACATAGACCCAAAGATTATCTTTACTTTCACCCGCTCGCTGTGAAAACAAATGCGCCACATTGGAGTAAGCATTGGTATAACTTTCATACTTACTTTTATCCTCTGCAATCTGTTTGGCATATTTGGCTCTAGCATCTATATTGTAGAGGTTATTTTTTGTGCCATCAAAAAACACATTCACCACCACAGGTTTAACAATAATATCTTTAAACGAAAGCTCAGGTTTATTGGTCTGTGCGACTGCAAGCAGTACGCCTCGACCCGGTTTATTCTCTTCTGAGTCCTGTTTTTTGGGTGCTGGAAGTGCCATCGTTTTTATCCTTTATTCTTCATTATCGTCTGCATATATTTTTAAATCGCTGGCCGCATAGCCTGAACTTAAACGTATGGTCTCACCCTTTTCATTACTCACCCCTCTAAACACAGTGCCATCACCACTGATAATTTTGTAGGCAAACCCAGCAACAGGATTTCCTTTCGGGTCTTTCAGTACAAACATCTCGTTATAAGGGTCTTGCGGAAGTGCATAATCTATTGTTTTTGGACCCAATATTGAATGTTTTGCGGTATATACTTTTGACTCACCTTTGGTGCCTTGTTCAATTCCTTCTGTATTCAGTTTGAAATAGTTACCCTTCACATTGAATATGATTTCTTCAGCTGCACTGATTTCAATCGATTTTTTCTTACTGATAATCTTAAGCACTTTGTCTGCAATAATATCCATGTCACCTGTTTGCGCATGGAGTTCAATCTTGCCAAACGCGGCAATCAAACGCATACCCAACTTCACAGCAAATAAACTCACTTTTTCAATCGCATGTGCAATAAAGTTCTTTTGCGTACTCACATTGACACTGCCATTTGCAATCTGATTAATATGCTGATCCGCAGATAAATGAATATCTCCTGCTGTACTTAGACCAATCCCTTGTGGCGAGGAAAGTAACAGCAATGCACTATTAAACTTTGCAATATCCTTTTGAATATTTTCTGCAAATACTTTGAGTTGTTCTATCGATTCAATTTCGTCCATTTCATGTTTCTTTGCAATATCACTCAAGGATTGACTATAAGCCTGATTGGTCTTGAGTTGAGTCTTGGCCTCTTCTGCATGCATATGCTCGCCACTGGCATTGGATTGTTTATAACTGGTCAGCAGTAAACCGTTACCACCGCGTACTGCGCCATAATCATCAGTGCGAACTTCAAAACCTGTTCCACGGTCATGACTTGTTTCCGTTTCTTTAGGATGACTCAATTGACCTAAATTAATTTGACTCGCTGCATAGCTACTTTGGAGCTGGGCACTAAACTGTCCTTGTGTATCATCAAAGCGTAATTGATTAAACCCTGTTGCACCTATTTCACGACTACGGATACCACTTAAGCGACGTGTATCAGGTAATTTGCCTTTGATATCAAACTTTGTAGGGGCTCTCTTCGCCTCATGTATTCGCCCCAATACAAATGGACGGTCTGCATCTCCATTGAAGAAGTCTATTACAACCAATTCACCTATACGTGGTAGAAACCGTGCTCCAAATCCCTCTCCAGCCCAAGGCGTAAGCACATCTACAAATGCAGAGTCAGCATCATTTTCATTAGAGCCACGCCCGCCATCGTGTAGATTATCTTCTGTTCTGGAGAATAAAAAGCGAACCTTGATCCTGCCCCATTCATCTACATAAATGCTTTCACCAGCAGGGCCAACCACTCGTGCATGTTGCGTATATGCGACTGGTTTATGCAACTGAGGGTTATATTCAGGAACAATCGGGATATGACGGCGGATTAAAGTCAGTTCACATCCTTGTTTTTCTTCTTTAACACCAACACTCCATTGATTGATATCTAATAATTTAAAGATGGTTTCTGTTAAGTCTTTTGGCAAATTATTGTGATGGAAACTCTGCTGCTTTAAAATCAGAAACTGTCTATCATTTTCGGCATGTTGATCTATTTCAGGATGCCCAATAAATTCAAACCAGTAACCCACCCGAGTATCTCGTATCGTTCCTTGAGCAATAAATTGTTTCGCCTGAGCATTATGATATTTAACTAAATTTGCACTAAGTTTTTCTAACTGGCCATCATTGGAGCGAGTTGCACCATCCTCTCCCTTTAGATCACTCGTCCATGCAGGAGATAAGTGCCAAGATTGTTCTAAACTTAACTGTTCATTGTTGTAATAATCGCTGTGCTTATGATGTGAAAGTACAGAACCCGGCCAATCCGTTTGCTCAAGATAGTCTGCTTGCCACCGCTGTAAATGTACTGCGGTAGATTGAATTTTCCGTTTCGCAATAAAGCTTACGATCGTATCAAATTTTTCAACTGCACTGCTTCTATGGTAACGAAGCTCTCGTCGAGCAAGTAGCTTAAATTGACTATGATCGTCGATTAATTTTAATTTTTGAGGTTGTATTGAATCATCATACGCTGTAACAATACTGTCCGTCTCATCTACAAACCAGTTAATATTTTCCGAGCGAAGTAGTCTTGTAACGAAACTGTAATCGCTTTCATCAACCTGCATTGTAAACGGTCGTATATCATAGTGACCTTTTAACCCCGTTAAATCCAGCTTTAAACTTTTAGCAAATAAATTAGATCTACGCTGCCATTCTTCAAAGATTATTTTAACAATATCGATGACAGACTTATTCATAAAGACACGACTATTACGATTATACCGCCACAATGAAGTCGCATCTTCTAAAGTGATTTTATAAAGCGTGAGTGCACCATCAGACTGTCCAAGCTCCGCACCAGTAATATTGCCTGTGGTTCTAAATAACTGGTTCTGATCTGTACGAACATCAACTGCAACTTGGCAACCGATCAAACTTTTTAATGGAATAAAATCTCCAGTAGCAAGACAGATCAATTCAGCTTTTAGTCCACCATTTAGCTCATGTGTTTTACTAAAATAATTTAAAAATAAGTCTTGATTTAACTGAGTATTTGAAAAAATCGCTTTTATTATACGGTTCTGCGCAGTTATACCAATTTTGTCTAAAACCCTATGTATATTGAGCATTTTTCTTTAATTTTATTAAATTTATTATTTAAAAAAGTATCACTGTTTATTTTGTTTAACAACTAAACAATATTATTCACATGCTCTAGAACGTACGACTGATGACATTCTGACTACTGTATTTATATGACTATTACCCCATTGAGAAGCTTAGTTTTAATTTTAAACACGCTCCCACGGGGAAGGTTTTCAATTAAGAGAAACCAATTGAATGACTACTTCATCCCAAAGATCAACTTCAACCCGAGTACAGTCATCACCCCACCTGCAATGCGGTCAAATACTTTTTTAGATTTTAAATACACTTTACGTGGGCCTTCTGCTGAAAGTGCTACAGCCACCAACGAATACCATCCTGCATCAATAAAAAAGCATAAAACAGGTAAAACAAAATAATAATAGGTTGGAATTTCTTTCGGTAAAAGTGCTGTAAAAACACTGGCTAAAATAATCGCAATTTTAGGGTTACTCAATTGAGTAATTAAACCCAAACGATAAGCATGAGCAAAGCTCATAACCTGTGTTGTACCATCCATCTGCTGCATCGGTTCTTTGGCATGTTTAATAATTTTATAAGCCAACCACAACAAATATAAACCACCACAAATTTTCAAAACCAAATAAGCTGAAGGAACAGCCAATAAAATAGCCTGTAACCCCATGACTGCTAATAGTCCAAACAAAGCAGCGCCAGTCCCTGTACCCAAAGCAGTGAATAGACCATGTTGCCGTGAAATAGCAATCGAATTTTTCGCTACATATATAAATGTAGGCCCTGGACTGATCGCACCCAACATGAGGGCTAAAGCAATTGATCCTAAAACAATTAACGATTCCACTAGACACGACTCAAACAGATTTTTAGCAGTGCAGATTTTACCCTAAAAATGTTTGTTTACATATCAAAATTAAATACGATGCATTTAAAAATTGATAAATTAAATAATAGTATGAGTTTCAATAATCTAAAAAATAAATCGATTGAATCACACTTTGAATACTTTCTTTTAAAATAGAAAAAGCATAAAATAGATTCAATAATTAACTATTCCTACAAAATAAATGTAATGAATTTAAAAAAATCCTCTAAAAACATGACCATCGCTGAAGCTTTATTACTTCGTATTGAATTAATCACGAAAAGAGATGCTTTACAGCAAAGGATTAATAATAATTTATTGATCAAATCAGATGCAAAACTTGAGGATGCTCCTCATATTTTGATTCGTGAAGCTTTTTCAGTGAATAGAGAAATTTATGAACTGACCAATCGTATTGAAGCCACCAATGCTGTCACAAAAACAATTCATGGTCGTAAAGTTTTAAATGTGTTGGCAGATCGAAAAGCACTACTCAATCAGCAGCGAATCATTCAGCAAGCCATTGACAAAATTAATGTGGATTATCATCTATACAAACAAGATGCCTCATGGATTCATACCATTACAATGAACGACCTACAAAAACATTACGATGAAGTTACGGCTCAATTGCACCAATGCAACTTAGAAATTTTTGCATCAAATTGGCAAATTGATTTAATTTAATTTCTTTCATATCAGAAATTTAAATCAATAAAATTTGATCTTTAACGAGATAATTCACCGATCAATGAATACACAAAGAGCATCTATTTGATGCTCTTTTCATAAAAAATTAGTGTTCTAAATCTATGTTATTTTCATGTGCTGTCAGACGATAATCTTTTTCATACACAGGCATCCCTGCGATATGAATCGAACGGACTTCAGTTTTGGCTGAACTCATGGGTGCTTTCTTTTCGCACCCCGCCAAGCATACAGCCAGTAAAACACTTAAACCGATGGATAGTTTATTCATCACATATCCTCATGACCTTATTCTTATCTATTCAGCATAGCAGTTTTGTACAAAAATACAGCTTTTTATTTTTATAAAACTTGTTTATTTGTCACAAAATTGAATAAATATATTGGCTCAAGAAAAAGAATAGATGAGTTTAATTTTTTAAACATACTGAACTTGTCGATTTAAAATCTTTGCCCCATGTTCGATAGGCTTGTGTATCAATATGATAGCGATTATTACCATAAACCCCTAAGCCCATCTTAAAATGCTTACCTTCAACTTTCCAAAACTGACACATTTTTTTTACTAATAAATTGCGATCACTTTCAACCGTTTCTTTGGGGTCAAGTACATGAAAATCTACAGCATAATGATATAAATGCTTACTTTTCTCTGCTCCATTTATACATTTATTTAACTCTGGGGAACGATAAACTGCGGTAATGGTGTAACGCTTAAAGTATTCATTACGATTCAACTTTTCAACCAATTGCAAACTGCTCACAACATTTTTCCAATAACGCCTAGGAGGAATTGCAAAACGCTTGGAATAACAACGTTCGGGCATGCTATTTCTTGTGGTCGTAAGCTCCATCAAACTGGGTGGATTTTTCAAATATTGCGACATAAATTGATAATAATCAGCAAGTAATTTTGGATCTTGCTTGGCTTTCCACTGTTGAAATTGTTGCTGCAACTGGGTATTACTTTTATTTTGTTGTGTTTGCTGATGGCCAGATGGTTTACAAGCACTCAGAATAAAAACAGCGCTGAAAAAGAGTAAATTCCGGCAAACATACACATACTTTCTCTTTTTAATCATAATTATAGTTATCACAGTAAAACAAACTCTAATCGTTTATTCATCATATTTATTGGTATATTGAAGCATCATTTTATCCAAATTTATGTTGTTATTGCTTTAACTTACAAAAATAAACAGCGCAACATTTTACATCGGACAAAAATGTCCGTTAAATAGATATCAATATCTCAAGCACTGCATTCTCATGATCAAACGCCAACAACAAGCTGCTCAAAATCGTGAAGACTTACTTACAGCTGCGCTCAAAATCTTTCGCGAACAAGGTATTCGTGCACCCTTACAACTCATCATAGATGAAGCAGATGTTGGCCGAGCAACTTTTTATCGAAATTTTCAAGATCGTCGTGCCTTAGTGATTGCATTGATGGAGCAAGCTTTAAGTCGGCTTGAAGAACGTGCCAAGAATTATGTCCAATATCCAGATGGGATGTTTCGCCTTATTCAAAACCACGTCGATAATTTGCCTTATTTAACAGCACTGATGGAATATTGGAGAGTCATTGATCACGATGACCCTGCTTTGATCAATATTTATCAGCGACGTGATCAAATTTTGCAACCTTTGATCGACCAAGCGATTAGCAATCATATTTGTCGTCCAGACTTAACCACAAAAGATTATTCACTCATTACAGGAATCCTCAGAGCTTCTTTTCAAGGAATGAATGACGCTGAGCAAGTTAAATTGGCAAAACGTGCTGTTGATTTACTGATCAATGGAATGAAAGCATCATAGGTCTAGAAATGGAAAAAACACCACGTCTATTAGAACCTGCTCCCGATTGGACACCTGAAGAACGTCCAACACTACCAGGCTCACCTGCTGCTATTGCTCACCCTTTACCTAAAAAGCTCATTTATTTTTTTATTGGTTTATTTGTGGCGATATCAGGTAGCTTAAGTAATGGGTTTATTACTGCTAACCTGCCTTTAATTCAAGGAGAATACGCACTCAGCCCATCTGAGGCAGCGTGGATTCCAGCCGCCTATGTTATGGCGAATATCAGTTCAAATCTGCTGCTTTTCAAAGCACGGCAACAATATGGATTAAGGCTTTTTTCAGAAATTGGCTTAGTGTTATTTATTGCCGTTCTCATCTTACATCTTTTTGTCCATACTTTTGAAATGGCGCTCTTTGTCAGAATAATGAGTGGCCTCGTTGCAGCACCATTAAGTTCGCTAGGTATGTATTACATCATGCAAGCCTTTAAGCGTGAAAATTTTGGTCGGGGAATGTATTTAGCATTGGGTTTTCAACAACTTGGCATCCCTTTGGCTTGGATTATTTCTCCTTATATTGTCAATGTAAATGATTGGGCTGTACTTTATACCTTCGAACTCGGCTTAGCTTTATGCTGCTTAGCCATGGTTGTTTCTGTCAAATTACCACGGAGTTTAAGAATTGCAACTTTTGAAAAACAGGACTTTTTCACTTTTCTTTTGCTCGCACCTGGCTTTGCATTGCTGTGTATCGTGCTCACACAAGGCCCTATTCTCTGGTGGTTTGAAACAAAATGGCTCGGCTATGCTTTGATTGCTGGATTCAGCTTAATCGTGATTGGTTTAACCTATGAATATTATCGTGTAAATCCACTGATTATTACCCGTTGGTTAGGTTCAGCATCCACACTTAAATTCATTTTCGGTGCATTGGCCATCCGTTTGTTAATGTCTGAGCAAAGCTATGCTGCGGTCAATTTCCTTAAAACAATGGGAATGGGGCCTGATCAATTTGTTACCTTGTATAGCATTATCTTTATTGGTATTGCTTCTGGAACAATTTTCAGTGCATTAACATTTAAAAAAGAAAGAATCATTTGGCATCTTATTGGTGCTGAAATCCTCGTTCTGATTGCATGTGCTTTGGATTATCACCTAAGTAGTGATGTACGTCCCGAAAATTTTTACCATAGTCAATTCCTCGTTGGCTTTGCAAGTGGTATGTTTATTGGTCCTTTACTACTCAATGGAATTATCAGTGCTCTACAAAAAGGACCATCACACATCGTCACTTTTGTGGTTTTATTTTCTGCAACACAAAGTTTTGGAGGATTAATCGGTAATTCATTTTTTTCAACTTACCAACAAGTGCGAACTCAAAATTATCGTGCAGCACTCATCAGCGATTTACCACAAACGGACCCCACGATCAGCCAACGCTTGGCAGGCTATCAAAAACAAGCTACTCAATATACCTTGGATCAAACTCTAGTACAAAATCAGGCACTTCGTAATTTAAACCAAGTACTCACTCGAGAAGCTCAAGTTCGTGCTTATAATGATGTAATTGCCCTTAACGGCATATTTGCAATCATCTTACTCATCTGGGGTGCATTAAATATTGCATGGAGCCAGTATCAGTCGAGAAAACAACGACCCATCATCAATAGTAGTTAAAGGCTAAGCTTATGTTATTTGTCAAAAAACACTTGGTTATCGGTATATATTTTTAAATTCGAGATTGATTATGTCAGCAGATCAAACCCCAGTAGAACAAACATCCAGTACGACTCAGGAAGCTCAAACTACAACTACAGAAACTACAGAAACACCTGTTGCAATGTCCCCGTCCAGTAAATTAATTCCAACAACAAAACGCACTTTGGTGTTGATGTTCATTGTGTTATTGGTGGGGATTAGCATTATCTTATGGGCATGGCGAATTGGCCCATTTAAGAGCGTGATTGAATCAACTGATAATAGCTATATCAAAGGTAAAACGACCGTACTTTCTTCTCAGATAAATGGATATGTCAAAGATGTATTGGTCACCGATTTTGATCATGTCAAAAAAGGTCAAATTTTAATGCATATCGATAGCACAACCTATGATCAGAAAATTACACAAGCTGAATCAGGTGTAGACCAAGCATATACAACCTTAGCCAATCAAACTCAAGCGATTCAACAACGTAAAGCAGATATTGTCGCAGCCCAAGCCAAAGTAGACCAAGCACGTGCAGCTTATGCACTCGCAAATGCACAGTTGAAACGCTATCAACAATTAGGCAACAGTGGTGCTGCTTCAAAAACAGAACAAGACAAAGCCGCAGCTGATGCAAAAAATGACTTAGCGCTACTCAAACAAGCTGAAGCGAATGTTTTGGTTGCGCAAGAAGCACTAAAAACCGCACAAGTTGCTGAGTCTGGACTAAAAGCCCAAGTCACCAATGCCAAAGCGCAATTTGATCAAGCTGTAACCACCAAAGATTATAGTGTGATTTCCGCACCGATGGATGGTCAACTAGGTGAAGTCAGCCCACGTGTTGGGCAGTATGTGGCAGCAGGTTCACAGTTAATGTATCTCATTCCACAACAGACTTGGGTTATCGCCAACTTCAAAGAAACCCAAATTGCTGATATGAAAATTGGACAAAGAGCATCTTTTACTGTGGATGCAATGAAACACCAAAAATTCACAGGAAAAATTGAACAAATCTCTCCCGCAGCTGGTGCAGAATTCAGTGTTCTTAAACCTGACAATACAACAGGTAACTTTACCAAAGTGGTGCAACGCATTTCTGTAAAAATCGCTATTGATCCAAATCAAAAAGGAATCGAGTTCTTAAGACCAGGTATGTCGGTCATTACTTCTGTTGATACCAGTTCGAAATAAATTGGCTCTAACTCAGTCAATTATTGATAAATCTGCCGTTGAATATAAGCGCATTATATAGGGTCTGTTGACAATTCATCTATGTTTGCGACTATACGTGTTTTTAGGCGATACTAGGCGTGAAATACGAAATTTAGTCATTCTAAATGATGAGAAACACTGTTTCGCAAGACAACAACGTAGCGTCAAAAAACACTGTAGTCCCGAAGGGTTGTGGCTAAAATTATCTCAGCCTTCGTTATGAAACTTGAAAATAGTCTCGCTATTCTCTTCATTTCATGCCTTGTCTGCTCAATTTTAGCCTACAACGCAAGCCATTTATGAAATATCAACAGACCCTAACCAAGGTTTCACCTAAATGCGTTTTTCATAAATATTTATTTACATCGCTGAGGTTGGAATCATCCGAGTCAAAATAAATCAATATCGAGGCTGAGTTTGAGTACAATAGCCATGATTGGTCTAAATACCGCTTAATTACTGAATAATATGAATATGTTCGATCGTATTGCTCAAACGATTTCTGAGCAAACACTAAACTTAGATCTGCCAGTACAGATGACCATTAAACGCTTAGACCAAATTCATCCGCAAATTTCAGGTAATAAGTTCTTTAAACTTAAATATAATTTCTTAGAAGCTCATCGCTTGAATTTAAAACAGATCATTACTTTTGGTGGTGCTTATTCTAATCATATTGCAGCGACAGCCTATGCAGCACAACTTTTTGGTTTTCAAAGCATTGGTATTATTCGTGGTGAAGAGTTAGCCAATAAAACACTCAATCCAACTTTAACCACTGCGCAACACATGGGGATGCAATTCAATTTTGTTTCACGTGAAATATATAGACAAAAAGATAATGCTGAATTTTTAACTGAATTAAAACACAACCACCCTCTTGCTTACATCATTCCTGAAGGTGGAACAAATACTTTGGCAATACGCGGCTGTCAAGAAATTCTCAATCAGAATGATTTACTCCATTATGATGTCATTTGTTGTGCTGTTGGGACTGGAGGTACGATAGCTGGACTGATTGAGGCAACGACAGATCAGCAGACAATTTTAGGATTTTCAGCACTTAAAGGCGACTTTCTACAACGAGATGTCGCTCAACTAACTTCAAAAAATAATTGGAAAATTATCGACGATTACTGCTTTGGTGGTTATGCCAAAACAACACCTGAATTATATCAATTTATTGAAAACTTTGAGCATCAACATCAGATTCCCTTAGAGCAGATTTATACTGGAAAAATGCTATATGGTATTTTTGATCTTATTGCTAAAGGCTATTTTGTTGAAAAAACCAGAATATTGGTGATCCATTCAGGTGGCTTACAAGGTCGCAATATCCCTTGATCGATTTCAATCACCAGAACAAAATTTAAGCATAAGATTAGTTCTGAAAATTAACTCAAATTTGTCTATAATTGCCCGCTTTAACTTTTCATGGTTTTTTTGCATGTCTTCCAACCAATACGATGTGATTGTCCTCGGCGCAGGTGCTTCAGGTTTAATGCTTGCAGCAAAAGCAGCAGCACGTAGTCGAAAAGTTTTGGTGGTTGAAAAAGCCAATAAAATTGGAAAAAAAATTCTCATGTCAGGGGGCGGTAAATGTAACTTTACCAACCTTTATGTCGAACCTGAAAACTTTATTTCACACAATCCACATTTCGTTATTTCTGCTTTAACTCGCTATACCAATTGGGACTTTATTGGCATGGTATGCGAGTATGGTATTGAATATGAAGAACGTAAGCATGGACAACTTTTCACCCTAAAAGGTTCAAAAGAAATTCTAGCGATGTTACTCAATGAATGTGAAAAAACTCACCTCGTCGATATTAAAACCAATTGTGAAGTCAAAGCAGTCTCGCAAACGGATTCGCAAACTTTTCAAGTGGCAACGAACTTAGGCTATTTTCAAGCTGAATCTGTTGTGGTTGCTGCTGGTGGTTTATCTATTCCAACATTGGGTGGTTCTGATATTGGTTATAAAATTGCGAAGCAATTTGGACATCATATTTATCCAACGCGTGCAGGTCTTGTTCCTTTTACTTTTTCTGACCAATTCAAAGAAGTCACGACCCGTTTAAGTGGCAATGCTGTTGAAGCAACACTTTCTAACCAACTGAATCAATTTACCGAAGCCTTACTGTTTACCCACCGTGGTCTGAGTGGTCCAAGCGCATTGCAACTTTCTAATTATTGGAATGTTGGTCAAAGTTTTAAAATTGACTTCTTACCTTCACAAGATCTTTTAAGCTTTTTCAAAGCTAAAAAACAAACTCAACCGAAAGTTTTACTTCGTACTTTACTCATTGAACATTTACCAAAGAGTGTGGTGATTGAGCTACAAAACTTAATTTGGGCGGAATTTGCTGAAACAGCGATTGGACAATTAAGTGATGAAAAGCTTGAAAATATTGCCAATAAGCTCCATCAATTTGAAGTAAAACCTTCGGGAACAGAAGGTTATCGCACAGCTGAAGTGACTTTAGGTGGTGTGGATACCACTGAAGTTTCATCAAAAACCATGGAAAGTAAAAAACAAAAAGGTTTGTTTTTTATTGGTGAAATCTTAGATGTTACGGGTCATTTAGGTGGCTTTAATTTCCAATGGGCATGGTCATCTGCACACGCTGCTTCTGAGTATGTTTGATTGCTTAACAGGTCATTTTCTATTTTAAACCACATCTTTTGGCGATTTTATTTAAACCCTTAAATAGCTAAAAAATCGCCAAATGACTGTTTGTTCAGTTTCGTATGTAATTACAACTGATATTTCAACATTCAGCTTCACTCTTGTGAATCTTTTGAATGATTTTCTTGCTGTTGCTGCTCAACTTCGCTTTGTTGTTTATTGGGTTTAGCAAATACAAATTTATAAGCACTGGCTAAAAAACCAATGGTAATTCCAGCAATAACAATTGGAGCAATAAATTTATTGGGGTGTTTGTTGGACATTATTCTTCTCCTCTGCATTTTGTACCATACTATTTTACGATCGGTCACAAATACGATCATAAAATAAAGATACGCTCATAAAATAAAAAAGATCGATCAAATATCCTGATCGATCTTTTTTTAAAATTAAAGGTTATTTCGGGTCATTTTCATCATGATTGTGAGTATTATCTAATGAATCATTCAAAGAATGGTACTCGGTTTCTATGACAGGCGCATCCGCTGTAACTTGATTGGTTTCAGCCATTGGCGTGTCCGTTGTTGGGTTATTCTTTTGATTCAAAGGATTGGGTTGATTGGCTTGTTTTTTTGCTTTATCAATTAAATCCCCTAAAACTCGCTCTGCGGGTTGGCGCCCACCTAAGCCAAAAGCCAAAGCAAATGCCACTGCAACTGAGCCCAACGTTAAACCAAATGCAAGATTGACAATAGAGTCTGCAATGCCCATAGCTTTTAAACCCATTGCAATGACTAAGCCCATGATCAGGATACGAACCAAATTACCTAACCAACGAGAGCTATTGTATTCACCACGTTGTACAACATTTGCAACAATATTGGCTAACCAGAAACCAATCACCAAGATCACAGCGCCTAATAATATATTTGCGCCAAAGTGAATAAACATCGAGATTAGACCACTGACTTGTTCAAATCCAAGTCTATTCGCAGCTTCGGAAACAGCAAATAACATGGTAAAAATAACGATCAGATAACCAACGATGCAAGAAACTTTGGTGTCACCTAAGAACCGTTGTACATCTAATTTTGCAGGTATTTCATCTACACCTGTACCCGCAACAACTTCAGCAACCAAGCGTCCTACAAAACGAGACACGATATAAGCGACAATCAGGATTAACCCTGCAGCAATAATATGTGGAATCGCATACATGATTTCTGCCAACATCGCTGTAGCTGGCTGAGAAATCGCTTGAATACCCAATGCTTCAAAAGCCACGATTAACGAGGTAATCATGACGATCGCAAATACAAAAGAGCCTAAAAACTTAGATAATCCTTGATTAGAATTTTTAAACAAGCCTACTTTCTCGATTTGCGTTTGTAGATTTAAGCTACTAATTAATCCCTCAACAATTCCTCGAACAATTTTTGCCAAGATATAACCAACAAAGATGATAACGCCTGCAATAAAGATATTAGGTAAATATGACACAGCTTCATTCAGCATATTTTGCACTGGAAGCAATAAACCTTGTAAACCCAGTATTGACAAAACTATTGGTAAAAATAGCAATAAAATCAACCAATAAATAATATCTGCAATATTTTGCGTGATTGGGCTAACCCCTACTTCGGCGCTGAGCTTATCATCTAAGCGTGTTCGGTCTAGCACTCTTTTTAATCCAACTCGGACTAAATTTGCGATGATCCAACCAATAAAAGCAATCGCAACAGCAGCCAATAATTGTGGGATAAACAATAAGAATTGCTGAATCATCATGCTAAACGGACCACTTACACTGGTTAAATTCAGTACATTTAATGCACCAATAACCGCAATGATCATCACCACCCAAAACACGATTCGAGATAGAATATTTTCAATATTTGAACGATGACCTGTCGCTGCCGATAACTTTTGATTCGTTCCAAGCTTTTCAAGGATTTTTTTAATACCAGCAGCCACAATTAAAGCAATAATCCAACCTACAATAAGGATAGCGACTGCTGCTAAGATGGGTTGAAATTGATCCCAATAATACATGGCATCAAAATGCCCCCGTGCTTGCAAAATTTCATTCATTTTTTATTCCTCAAGCTTAAGATTTATATAGATTTATACTTCATAGCGATTCACAGCCATTCCAAAATCACTTTGGAATGCTGATCTATTTTTTGATTAACATCACTTTTACTTTACATTTTGAGCATTTATTGTTCAATTTTTACTGCTTAACTCGTACAAATATGATTCAAAATAAATCATAAGTCCCCTTTTCACACGCTATAAATTATGAGTCACTTACGCACTGAATAGATAAAATTCTGGAAATACAT
>NZ_RAXT01000065.1 GCF_003611475.1 Acinetobacter rongchengensis
CTCTTTTTTGATCGATCATCGAACTCATCATCTGTATTTGTAATAATTAAACTAAAACTATGATTCTGAATTGATTTTTTAATAGAGTTGGTTGTTAGTAGCATAAGCTCACCAATTCTAAGACCATAGTTGAGCATGAGATGTATGATCAGAAAGTTTCTGAGTTGTACATTTTTAGATCTAAAAGGATTTAATTCATTGTATTTATTAGAGTTACTTGGTGAAATGACTGAATACAATCCTTTAATCATTTCCTGATTCATGCTCTTAAAATTATGATTTATCTCACTTTTAATTGTCTTATTGGCTTTTGAAAAATTATTTATAATTTTTTTCTTTATTGTCATATATTTATTCAAGTTTTCTTTAATTTTTTGAATTTCCTTCAACGTAAGTTGTGGCTGTGATTGCATGCTTAAGTATTCATTAATCAAGAAGTTGTAAAACTTTAAGAAGGATCTAACTCTATGACCAATTGTTGTGTAATTAATATGTTCTGAATTGCTTAGCCGTATAAGATTACTTTCAAGTTTTTTATTATTTTCTAAGTAAACAATGAAATTATCAATTTCACATTGAATGATCTCAAAATTATAGGATGTCGAATAGAACGACTCACAAAAGGACGTGGCAAACTTTTCAAACCAAAATTCATACCAAAATTTTATTGCGATTAAATCTGCATGCTGCGTAGAGATACTTTGAAATCTAAGAAATTTCATGGTGTACAGCATAGGGTACATACATGGACAGAATGAATCTAAATCAAATAAAAGAATAATTTGATTTTCGTTTGAGACTTTCTTTTCTAAATGAATTGTTTTTAAAGCAAACATAGTAAAGTTTATGAATTATTCTTAAGGTCAACATATCATATTTTATGATTGAAATAGAAATTAGTTAAGTTATTGAATCTTAGTTCAAGAAAGAAAAATATGAAGTTATTGTTAGGTGTATCGGAATTGTCATAATTATAATTCTCAAAGGAGTAGAAAAGGCACTACCCCACAATTTTTTCTCTCAAAATGTCATTCACTGTCATTTTTTAGTGGCAAGTACCAGGTGCAATTCTTTTTACGGTGTATTACACCGTAGATGTTTTGAGTGAGCTTAGCTGGCACCGTAAAAGTTTTGATCGACAAAATATCCAAAGTCAACTGGACTGTTAATCCATTTGCTAAACAAAACGTGAAACAGCAAATTATTGTAGTCTATATATTTTTCATAATTGTTCACGATACCTAAGTTCAGCAAGTTTTTTTCAAACTCAATGCGTTCAATGGGTTCTGATTTCACAAATGCATGGATGGATGCTTTGATTACATGATAATTATAACTTTCTGATGGACATTGACGTTCACATGAAATAATTCCAGCTTCAATGAACAAATTAATATTACGCTGCCAAGAACGTCCGTGAATGTGGTAATTCAGGCAGTCACCAAGTTTTTGCAGATCTGACAATTTAAAGGATTTGTTTTGGCAAACTGCAAAATATGTAAAGGTAAAATAACGATATGAAATATCTTTTTTTAATATCTTAAACTTAGGATTGTCATAAAAGTTAACATTAGCATTCGTTCTATATATTTTAAGGAACAGCTCACCATACTTACTTAATCTATAATATTTAGATGAGCGACAAGTAGAACGCCCTAGATCCTCTATCATCCCCAATTGGACCCAATTTTTAATAAGACGCTGAATAGAACGAACGAGCCATTTAGACTTATAACCCTCTAATTCATCTATATAGGTGCCTTTCAGGAAGTGAACACTCAATGGTCGTGGGTGATGTTCTACAAACTGAGTGAACAGTCGATGTATAAATTTTATATCCAAAATTGTATTTAGAGCTCTCATGATAAGTACTTTAAAACCATCTTAAAACCATCTTAAAACCATCTTAAAACCATCTTAAAACCATCTTAAAACCATTTTAACAAAACCTTTTAAACCTTTTAATTTTTTTTAAATTAAATATACTTAAAACCATAATAATAGCTTAAAGGGTTTTAATTGTGCTAAAGCTAAAATGTATATCGATATTAGCAATGTCAATCATTACACAATCTATCTTTGCTGAAAATTCAGTAGTACTTGATGTTGGCCATTCACCAAAACAAGCTGGATCTACTGCAGCTAACGGCTATCCTGAATACACTTACAACCTTAGCATGGTCAATTCTATTGAATACTTTCTTAAATCGCGTCATGTCCAAGTGCTCAGATCTTCAGTGAATGAAGATAAAGTCTCACTGGTTCAACGTGCGACCAGATACCCTAATGCTAATCTTTTTATTTCGGTGCACCACGACTCAATACCTACTGAGCTGACCAAGTACAAGAATCAACTCAAAGGTTTTTCAATTTTTGTATCAAAGAAAAATCCAGAATACGGAAAAAGTTTGAAATGCGCCAATCTCATTGGCCAGAACCTAAAATCAATTGGTGAAAGCCCTTCTACTTACCATGGCATTAATATACCAGGTGAAAACAAAAAGCTTTTGACCTCAAATGGCGTATATCAATATGACAATCTAGTGGTCCTGAAGAAATCACAAAAGCCGGCGGTTTTAATTGAGATCGGCGTGATTGCCAATCCTGAAGAAGCAAATCGCTTATCTAATCAGAAAGTAATCTGGAAAATATCTGAAAATATTGCTCAGTCGATACAGCAATGTTTAAACCAATAAGGTGCATGCTGCAGTAATCAATATGCACCCCTCTAGAATTAGAATCTTATGCCGACCGTTTCACCATCATCATTGACCGCACCAGCATCATAAGTGTTATGCCATACGCCATTAATCATGACCAAGTGTGGCGCCCAAAATGACACTGTTTGAATATTATGCAAAACATCATCTGGCGTATCGAAACTAGAAGCACCTATATAGCGGAAGAACATCAAGTTTTCGCCTAGTTCTTCAATATACATTTCAGGATCAAAGTCATCCAAAAACTCTTTATCTTCACGTATCACTTCGTTTAACTCAGTTTCAACGAGTTTGAGTAAAGCGGTAGGCGTAGGTAAACCATCATAAGCCCATTCAGACTCTTTACCTTCAAGTTCCATCCCATCTTTAATATCAAATGCAGCGACATATCCAGTAAAGTAATTTTCAGCTTGCGAGAAGTTATTCGGCATGTCTTGATAGTATCTATCAAGTACGGTCTTAATCTTTGCCAAGGTTGCATCAATCGTACTTTGAATTGCACTTTCAGCACGTTCTTGAGCTGTACCTCTTTGCTTAGCTTGCCCCATGTGTACCCCCTGATTATTCACATTTTGACTAGTATTTTATTTCTAAAGCCTATTGTTTCAGCACTTTAAACCGATTCAGTATATACCAAAGGTTTGCTATTTATATTTCATATATACGATAAGTCTCAAATACTACAAATGGCTTGGTAGCTAAGTGATATAACATGTTTTTGTACTTCAGGCTTTACAATGCTTTTCTCAGATTATCTAGACCAACATGCCGTTATTCTTGCGCTATGTTTGGCAATCTGCATATCTTCAGTTGTGGTTTATACAAAGTATAGAACTCTACGCGCCGTTTATCTTACTGGTGCATCCCTATTCACTTTAACCGCCACAATATTTCTATCGATCGGATTTTATTTAACTACATTGGATGTATCTGCTTCAGATAGAAAGGAGATCCAAAGCATTACTTCTCAAGTGAGCCAAGACAAAAATATCGCTTCAGCAATTGAACTCAATCAAAGAAATAACTATGAATTATTGGTTGCAGTATCTCAAAAAGAAAAACCTTACCTACTCAGATCTAGGCAGTATTCAATATGGCCAAGTACGTGACACAGTAAATTTGACGAAATATTCTCAATACAAAACTTTGGTGAATGCTGAGTACTAATTTTTATTGTTGTTTGCGTTGTTCAAGAACGCTGATTTATGCACTACTCGTTGTTCTTCCTCATATCGTATCACTTCATGAGCCACGCAATATAGAGATATATTTCTTAGACATTGTTTCCATAAAAGTTCTGGATAGAGTTTTGTATAGGTCAGGAATGTTCTTTTCCCAAAACAACAATATTTCACCCTTCGTTTTGCATAATTTAAAATCATCGGTATTGGTGAGATCCTCTACCTGTTGAATCATCACTTCCCTTTCTTTTTCTTTGGCTTGTTTTTCTAAAACTTTTTGTTCCTTGATTTTGTCTTGTTCAGACAAAAAGTTCCTACTTTTCTCGCGTTTTTCACTGTCAGTAATGAACTTAACCAAGTGGAATAAATGTTCCATCCATTCATCCGTATGGGTTAAGCCAAGGATGCAACCATTTAGATTAAAGCCAACATTAACCAGGCCTATATCTGATGATGTTTTATTTCTGATATTCAAAATGACATCTTCATCCAGTTCATTTTCTGCAATGAATTCGTCTATATAGTGTTGGTACTCTGGAGATAGAAAACCGTCAAAGGTATATCGAACAACTTCTACCAGTAAAAAATTAACCCCGAAAAGTTCAATGTGTTTTTCAATCTCCTCAACAGGGATTTCCAACTGCATTGTAGATACGAGGCTTTCTACGTGGACCAGTGGCTTACCAATTTGCTGTAACTTTTCATAAAGCTCATTTGCATTCATGGGTTGGTTCAATCCGTTTTTTATATTTTATTCAGCACAGCCAATGTCGCATTGAGCATATCGACTGAAACCTCTAATTTTTTTGCTAAACGGGCCATGTGGCCGTCATCAAGTATTCTTAATGCCTTATGTAATGAAGTATAGTTTTTTAGCTCTGAAAACTCTTCAATTTTTTCATTGATATAGACATCATCTAAACCAGCTTCTTCAAAACACTCAATTACAGATAAGCCAACATATGAAAGTTTCTGTTTTTTAACATATGTTGATTGTTTTTGGTCTATTAAACCAAGTTTCACAGCAATTTTGTGGCTTTCACCACGCTTAGGTAGTCGATTGTTTGTGATGACCCTTGTATTGAAAAATTCTTTTTTTACTTGTTCAAAAGTCTTAGCCATTACGGGCACCATCAAAAGTTAATTATTTCGATCGTTTACGATATATCTTTAGAAGTACAAGAAGCGAATAAATTATTAATCTTGGTTCGCTCTAGCGCGTGGATGTGCATCTTTATAAGAACTAATCAACGTTTCGTGATCTACAAGAATATATACTTGTGTCGAAGATAGTGATTTATGACCTAGCATTTCCTGAACGGCGCGAATATTTTTTGTTTTGTTATACAAGTGCGATGCAAAACTATGTCTCAAAGCATGAGTACTACCAATATTTCCAGAACCATGCGCCTTTAACAGAGCTGTAATGCATGCACCTAAATGGTTTTTCGCAATATGTTTGCCAGATGGTGCAATGAATAAATATCCGCAGTCTTCTACTCCAGCTTTTGAAATCCAACGATTACGAACTAAAAGCCAAGTAGAAATAGCCTCTAGTGATTTTTTTCCTAAAAAAACAATCCGTTCATTATTTCCTTTACCCAATACCTTTAGTTGCATAGCACTGAGGTTGATATCACTTAGTTTGATGGCATGTAATTCAGAGATACGTAAACCGCCAGAATAAGCAATTTCTGCAGCTGCTAGATCTCTTAACTTTTGATTATTGTATTTCGGATTTAATGGCGTCTTGTTATCAAGTATCTCATTCAACGTATTCACGGCGATCGGGCGCGGTAAGCTTTGGTTTTTGAACTTAACCCGAATGTCAGAAAAGAAGTTTTCAGGTATATATTCCTTACGCAGACAATAGTTCAGGAAGTTTTTTAAAGCTGATAAATTTTTGTTGAGTGTTCTTGCAGAAACAATATCAACATCGATTCGATGCAACCGAAATGATGTGATGTAATCGCGGTCTAGTTCCAATAGATGTTTACCTTTAAAAAAAGGCATTTCTAACATCAAAAGTAAGCTCTTTTTGTATTCATTAATCGTCATGTCGGACTTATTTTCAAGCTTCAGGCTATCAAGCCATTCTTGAATCAATTCCTCATTCGACATGCTATGCATGGATAGATTTTCCGACATATGAATACCTAAAGCTCTTGAATAGTTTTCTCTAGCTGAACCTGTTTGTCAGCTCCACTTAATTTTATGACAATCTGCACAATATCCATATATTCTTTTACTGAGATTTTGCCATCTGCTTTCGCAGCATCCACGGTCTTACGTAAAAATGGATTGTCTGCATATTTTTGGAATAAAGGGAACGCTTTAAGGTCATTCAGCGCATCAGCATTAATTGAGTCATTTGAATGTTTAATGATGCAATTTTTCACCTGGTTTTCAGGTGTTTTGATGTAAGTAACTTCGGGCATAAATAGTTTGTATTTTGTAACCAATTGCACCTCATTAGAAGCTAAGCAACTGTATACAATTTGCGATATTGGTTCTTTTGGACCACTAACACTCCACCCTCCCGTAACCATTAAAAATGGGATGTTTGAATACGTGTATTTGAATGTATCATCAACCAGCTTATTAAACTCATATGCTGTCGATAGGTAGCGATCTTTTGTAAAAACATCAACATGTGACATATCCTTCGGAACTTCTGTGCATCCCCCGATCATGATTACAGATGCAATTGAAAGAAGTAATTTCTTCATAGTTCTAACCTTAATTAGATATCCTTTCTAAGTTACAAGTAACTTTTGCTTAGGCTACGGTTAATATTTATCCAGGAACAAAATAAAGCGGTCGATAGTGACCGCTATATACATTAGAAATTGAATTTTTCAGTGTTGTACGCATAGATTTTATTAATATCAATGCGTTTACCTTGCATGGTTGTTATTGCAGTTGGTTGGAATTTAATTGCAAGATCTTTAATTTCAACGTCTTTCCATTCTGGCATGGAAGACGGTATATCAATAGTGCGGCGCTCTTTGGTACGGGTAGCTGGTATCCAGTGGTTTAACTTAACCATTGAGTCACCTAACAATGTACCTCTTTTGCGATCAACAATGCGTAAGTTTCCTTCCACCGAACGTATTTTTAAACCAGAATAGTTATCAATTCCATAAGTAAATGTGTTTTGGTTTTTACCGTAAAAACGTACTGTAAATTGATCGCGCATATAATAATCGTAATGTGCTTTTAATACCTGAAGCATAGTTTCACGATCTACAACATTTTCGACAATATCTTTGTCAGTACGTAAGGACTGCAGTTTATTAAGTGCTGGTTCAACATTCAATTGTTCGTCTGATACGTTTGGATTAACTAAAGGGTTACGTTGAGGGTAGAAAATATCGTTTAAGTAAGCTGTGTGCTGAACTAATAAATACATCGCTCGTTGTCGAGTATTCATCTGTTGATAAAGGTGAGCTGTCGCTTTGTATCGTTGATTTGAATTGTTCTCAAAATAGCTATCAGACAGTTTATATTCGCTGATTTCAGGTGTAAGGCCACCAGCAACAACATTAAAGTTTTTAGATGGCGTTAAAAGCCCCACGTAAGCTTCTTTAAAGTTTGGATTTGGGGTTGGTACATCATCATAAGCAAAAGCAGTATGTGCTATTACAGTACCAAGGATACCCACCATCGCAGTTTTTAATAGTTTCATTCAGTATTCTCTGTATAACTTTAAAAGGGTTTTATGTTTGAAAGTATAATACTTTATTTTTGTGCATTTAAAAAACCACTATTTAAACTTAAAGTAAAAATAATAATATTTCTTAAACCTATTTAACGCCATTCGTTAAACTATCGCTTAATCTCATTAGTCTTTTAAAGGTCAGGTAGTTTTTTGGTAGTAGTTTAGAATTAAGCGTTAAATTTGAGCATTGATCTAAGTCAATTTGGGCATTTTGATCGATAGGAAAGAGTTGTCCTTGATATGCAAAACCAGTCGAATTTTTAGCGATCGACTCAATCAAAAATACACCGTATTTATCTTGTTCCGTGGCCACTGTACTTAAACCACCTAAGGATGTAATCAGGTTTTTAAAATATCCTGGTATTGCGTTCTTAGTGCGTAAGAATTCTATTTGATTTTCAAATGCTTCAGGTGTGAGACATAACATAAAAGCATTTTTCTTTTCTTCTGGCGTTTCAAATACCTTGCCATTGGTCCACGACAGGATATTCGGCTTGAATACATGCAGTACTTCAACCGATTTAAGAAGATCCGCTACATTTGTTTTATGTTGTTCATCGGCTTCAGGCACAAACTGATTTTTGGTATATACCGCAGTACAAAACCACTCATAATCAATTAGCTGATTATCGGCATCTAATGGTTCATACAGCAAATACACGGCGCTATCACGCTTAATGGCCAACAGTGGTGATACTGCATATTGTTCTGCAAACTGAGTGATTGCATCCAAGAGCTCACTTGATATGTTGAGTTTTTTGGCATTGAATTCATCGCAAATTAACAGTAATTCTTGAGTGAGTGTTGGTACCACGTTTAACGGCGAACCAGTCTTGTTCAGCATCTCGTTAATAGCATTCTCAATTGCCCCTTTTGTTAGGCTATTGATGAACTGCAGCTGCTCTAATGAGATCCCTTCATGATCCAAAGCCTGTATGACCAGATCAAAAGCATGACGAATTTTCTTCTCAAAATGGTTTGCGTACGATAATCCCCAAGCGTCAGAAAAAAATGAGACTGTTTGTTCTGTATAGCTGGTATTCATTAGGGTTTTGGCAAGTTGCGCGTTACCGATTAAGTCACTTTCATCTTCTAATTTTTTACGCAAGTACTTCTCAATACCTTGTTTGCGAACGTACTGGATCTTCTTCAGGTTTTGACTTGATAGCCAAGTCTTATATTGCGATACAGCATATTGAATGTTCATATCGGCATATGCAGTAATACGGCAAGGTATACCATCAAAGAACGTTGGTAGAAGCACCTGTAAGAGCTCTAAATCACAAAGAGAAGCATAGATAACGCCGTCAGCCACTTCAAGGTCTGTAATCTTCACTGAGAATGAGTGAATACCGACTCGAACCAGTATTAATTTATCGGTATTTATTAGCACCGCATCATAAGAACTTTCACTGGTGATATTGTTTGCTTTAACCCATTTTTCCCAATGGTTAACGATATGGCCAGAAAGCGCTTCACGAGTATCGAAAGGTTGATCTAGATCTGCAGTTGCACTTATGAACGTATCTAAGCTAAACGCATATCGTAAAGGCTTTAGCTCGATATATGTCTCAATCGCTGTTGTATGTTGCTGAATACCATTAGTAATGCTTTGGAGCTTCAGTGCATAGTTCAAAGCCTCAAGCTGGAGCACTTCATCATCACCGATCTGCTGAAACACCGATGTAGCATATGAAAAATTAGTTTGTTCGCCGTGAATATAACGTCTTTCTTGCCCAATCTGCAGATACAGATTTTTGGCATCAGATTGGACTAAATCTAGGTAATTTTGTGGCTGAAGATCCTGAGCAAGTTGCGTAAAAGGTATTTTAATTTTTGATACTTTAGGTGCTTTTTTTAAACCTTCAATTGATGTCGGAAATTCAATAACATCTAAAATAAAATCTAGGTTTAAAGTTTTAACATCTATGATCAAATGGTTTTTATAAAAACGTCCAATCAGGTTATTAAAAAAACAAACTTGGGTTTTATGGTTTAGCATAAATATACCTTTATGAATCTTAAAGATCATCTTATAATAGTAGTATAAGTTTTAATACTATTTATCATGTGGTATTTTTAAACAAAGATAAAACTTTTAGTGAGTTGTTTCATGACAGAATCAGTTGTACCAAATAATAGCGCTTCAGAGAACGCACAAATACCAGGTACGATCGGAACATCAGCCGTTGCAGAACACAAGGGCGATAGTTTTAACGGCACAAGCATCATCACGATTGGTCGAGTTGACTTAAGTAGTTCTATTGAGCCTCTATTTGTACCAGTCTCAACATTGTGGTCCATCACACCGGGTAATTATCCTTTAAGCGCAGAAAATATTAAAAACTGCACGGCAGTACGATTTGAGGGTGAAGAACTACTTACCCAAAACTTCGCATTAGGCTCAATTGTGGTTTATAAAATCAATGGTGTTTTAGGGAACCATGTAATTGTGGTCAGTGAGGATCGAGACGGCGGTAACGATAACCGTGCGATTTACTGCAATAGCTTCAATACAACATGTAATATCTTATCTCAGTACGGTATTGCCTTCGCTGAGCTATATCGCCGCAAAGTATTAGAGCTTGATCAAGTCCTCTATACCAACCTCAATAGATCTCTTTTACAATCTCACTATGCAGAAAATGAAACTGACGTTATTGATTTAGAGTGGAATACAAAGCACCACCCTACTCTATACGTTCATGCGTCAAACTTAGTTGCATCTGAAGAGCACGGTTTTGTGAAATATGATGGTCGTATGGCTGGTATTGGTACCTTTTCTACAAAATGTCTAACTGCAGACCGTAACGGCAACTTAATTAAACCAGAGCTGGCCTTCCTTAATAACATTATTGAAATTAATGTTACTGAAAAAGATGCGTTAGAGTTCTTGAATTGCTCTATTACGAATAACCACTACTTTTCGCGTATGGTTGATCAACTCAAAAGTACTGGTCGTAAAGAATATGACTTCATCACGAACAACATTGATTTCTTCGCCGTACATGTGAAGCTTAACCTTGAAGAAGATCGTCCTAAAATTACGCGAATGGTTTTAGCACCAGATTTACCAATTCTGGAAAACTATTTGTATAAGCAATACGATCCAACCTACCTTGGTGAAGCCGTTGACGACTTAATTCAGTAATACAGATCTAAAAAAGCTAAAAGCCTACAATGTAGGCTTTTTTTTTGATCACGACTATTATCACTTGGAGTATCACGATCTTCTGACTGAATAAGATTGCGAACTCTAGGAGCAACACCCTGATCCCAAGAATATTCTTTACATATAGGAACAGGTAAAAAATAACTTTAAAAAAATAATATAGTTTGTTCCTAAATATTCCTTACCTGTTTAGTGATTAAGGCGCTTTAAAATTCAATTGGATTTTATAAGTGTTCAAGACATCTGCTATAACAGTACCTTCAGGGATCTCAATCTTATCCCCTACTTTGTATGTGTTCACAAATTGCCAAAACACCGCTTTTTCTTGTGGATCTAAACGAGAAAGGATGTATAGATAAGCAGATTCAAGCTGTTGTTGGCTTGCATAACTATCTACTGATACTACTGGCGTAGTTGCGAAGTTATAGTTCAATTCATCAAGAAGAGCTTCATATACAGTCGTACTTGCATACTTGCTGTATTTACCCTTGTTTTCAGGAACCGTATAGCCGTGGTTGTAATTGATCATACGAGCAACGTAACTGGCCAATAGTTCCGAGTTTTTAGGGTTTTGCTGTAAATAGTCTTCCAGCTTGGATTTATCAGCTTCGTGCGCCGTTAAAACCACTTCCCCGTTATTAATAACATTCAAGTTAAGTTTAATGCTCTTAATTTTACGAGGCGGTTGTTCAAATTCCGCACCATTAAAGCGATGTTTAACATTGATATAGTATTGTTCAATTGCATTCGCTTTAACTAAGGGAATTGGTGAAGATGATACAATTGGAGTTTGTGAGACTTTAACGGTTGTGTTGTTGGCATAGAGGTGTGCTGATAGCGAGATTGTACCAATCAGTAAAGCTAAAGTACGTTTATTAAATACCATTTTAAACTTTTCCAGTGAAATAGTCGGTGTTATTTGTGAGAACCAGTTTTACTTTTAAAACTGCTTCTAAGCTGTCTTTACAAGATTATACTATTTTTAACATTGCATCACTAATAGTCCTTAAACATTTTTAGTTAATTCGTATCAATCACCGTTAAAACTATCTAATATGTTTAAGAAGTTTAAGCACCCTTTAAAATTTGTTGTGTATTAGGTTTATGGAAACGATTTTAAATTCCTTTTTGTTAAAGTCTATAATTTATTCATTGTTTTATATAGTGTATAAGTTCGTTTTTGCTTTATGTGGCGTATTTCGCAAACCTAAAACTAAAGCCAAAAAGAATTCAAAAAAAGGCTATCGTAAGCCTCAAAAGAATCAGGAGCTTGTATCTAAAAAAGTCCTTACAAAAGACGAGATTACAATGCTTGATGCACTAGAACAGGTCATTCCATCACGCAACATTTTGGTGCAAGTAAGCATGAGTGCTTTTATGACCACGCAAAACATAAGTACCCGAAATCAGTTTTCTAGGCTTTACGTGGACTATTTGATTGTTGATGAAGACTACAATCCTATATTATCTATTGAGCTTGATGGGCATTATCATAAATATACCCAGGATAAAGATAAAAGGCGTGACGAGCTTTTGAAGAGTGCTGGCATTCCTGTCATTAGGTTTAAGGAAATTCCAGACATAAAAGTTATAAGAAAAACCATTTCAAGGTATATTTAGGTATAAATACGATTAACTCTAATTGATTTTAATAATGTAAATGTGTAAAAATGGTTTTGTCGTAAGAGATATTTTGAATTAATTTTCAAATATATTTCTAAAGGTTTAATCATGAACAACTTAACTCGCAATACTGGAACTAATGACATGTTAAATGTATCAAAACCAGAAAATGTTGCTCAAATGTCACCTGTTGAACTTCAGAATTATATTGAAGAACTTCAACAACAACTAGTCGTTAAAGAAAATAAAGCTTTTCACGATGCTGTTAGTGCCATTAATGCAATCATTTCAGAAAAAATTACTGCCGATGGTGTTGTGGACATCCATACACTTAGTGAATATCTAAAAAACAACCACATTGATACCACAAAAGTTGAGCCTGTAAGACGTCAAAAACGTAAGCTTACGCATGAATGGGTTCACCGTGAAAACAACAGCTTACGTTGGGCTGGTCGCGGTCAAGTAATTAAATGGTTACGTGAAGAAATGATTGAAAAGGGTTTAGATCCTTCAGATAAAGAAGCTGTACGTAGTTATTGCGAACAAAATCTAGACCTTAAAGAGATTTAATCTTTAAAACTAGTGAAACCACCGTAAAAGGTGGTTTTTTTTTGCCATTATATAGTGTCGTTAAGCGATACCCTATTCTATTAGCTTTCAGCCGATAACAAGAAAATTTGCAATTGGTATATACTTAAACCGTTTTTATAAAGGTCACGTTATACAACGGACTAGTTTTAGTTAAATTTTGGTATATACATTATAAGTATATGTGACTATACCTTTGCTTATGTTTCGCTGGAGGCGATTAAATGTCATTCAAAACTCTATTATTAACTGGCTTATTATCTGTAGGTTTGGTTTTAGTTGGTTGTAGTAAAAAAGAAGAATCAACATCTCAATCAAAACCTATTCAACCAGATGAACAAATTGACAAAGTAGATCCATCTGCAGACCTACAAGCAGCGCGTGAAGCTTATGTCGATAATGAAAAACCTTCAAAAGTTGAGGGCCACGATTTTGATGCACATCAAAAAACTGCAGAACAAAATCCACCAAAAGAGGACGAGCCAAATGATATGTCTTCTATGCTGAACGCTGCAGCTGCAGATGCTCAAAAACAAGCAGATCAAAACAAATAACAGCACATAAGCTTGGTACATCTTTAAAGGGGATTCGTTATCCCCTTTTTTAATGCGCCTTTAAAATACTTTTTAAATTCCCTTATTAAAACTTAACTAAAACAGTGATTCATTTTAACTAAAAAAACTTTATACCCCACGACTTAGTTATAATTAACCAGTTAAAACGTAATTAGATAAATGCGTTAAGGAGTATTAAAAATGGCATATGAATATAACTCGCAAGATAAGCGGTTTGAATTCCCTAATCCCTACCGAATAGAAAACATTTTTAAAGTGATCGGTGCCATCGTTTTTATGCTGGCTGGCCTAAGCTTAATTTTCAGTGCAAAAGGTCTATTCAGTAACGGTGTATTTGTTGCACTACCACCGCTTATAGTTGGTCTAGCAATGTTCAGTTATGGCGCTCTACTGCTGACCACAGGCTTATCAAACCTAAAGTTCTACTTTGGTCGTGATCAACCAGCCGGACTTGCACAGGAGTTATCCATTCAAGAAACTGGTGCTTATCCTGGTGCAACCGATATTAAAGAGATCCTACGCCAAAGCGCTTTGATTTATGAAGAACCAAAAGGCTCAGTGAACGGGATTCTATATTCACTGTTCCCTAATCTTATTTTTTCGCCATTATTCATCCGTAACGCTGCAGAAGCTCAATTTCAAAATGCGATTGTTTTTCTGATTACCTTAGTGAGTGCTCTAATCGCGTATGTGGGTGCATCACCCAATACAGGTGCTTGGCTTGGGATTGTTTACAACGCCATTATTTTGATTGTTTTATTGCGTCCTATGGCTAATCCGAACTCAGGTGCACAAGAAATTGGTTTATCTAAAGTCATTGGTTTGGTTTTAGTCGCCATTCTTGGACCTGTATTGGTTCCTATCCTTACCCAACATGCAGTTGCACCTATTTGGTTGCCAAGCATGGA
This sequence comes from Acinetobacter rongchengensis, assembly GCF_003611475.1. GTDB lineage: Bacteria > Pseudomonadota > Gammaproteobacteria > Pseudomonadales > Moraxellaceae > Acinetobacter > Acinetobacter rongchengensis. The sequence continues at coordinate 14,489 of NZ_RAXT01000065.1, forward strand.
TAAAGCAATTTTTACGTTAATTGCAGCGCTGATTGCGATTGCGATATTCTTCTTGGCCGTGATTGCTCAAATGGTAAAACAGCCACCACAAGCCAGTGCTGGAGTCGTTCAGGATAGTTTGAGTATGAATTGCCAACCAATGCAGTTGTTTGATGAACTTGAACGCCATCTACAAAAGAATTGGGAAAGTGCTATTCCTAACAGAATCTATTCACGCCAGTTGCCAGTTATCAACTCTCGCAGTAAAAACGGTGCTTTTGAGGGTGAGATCTTAGAAGAAACTCAACCAGTGCCAATCAATACCCTTCGTGATATGACATTGAGCTCATGCTTCAAAGAAGAAAAGTATCGCTGGTTAGCCATCCTCAATAGTTTTGGATTGTTAAGTTTTATTGCTTCAGTCGTATTAATGACTATTTTTGCCAAAGGTCTATATAACGGAAGCTATCTGGATTTTAGCGTCTTCACTTATGGTTTCTTTGGTGTATCGATGTGGATCTTAGGGAAGTTTTGTTTTGAGCACGGTAATTACCTATGGAGCCGTTTTGACTTTGTATCAAAACTAATATGGGTTGAGGCTAAAGGTAGCTATCAATTGTCTCAAATTAACTTTGGCCGTTACCTTGACGACAGCGTGAAATCACAAAAAGAAGTCATCAATGTTGAAACCATGACGTTACGTGTCTGGTACGCTGAAATTAGCACAACGACCTTCGGTAAATATCAAAACCGTGCGATCTTGAGCATGACTGCTTGTACTGATGATGCTGTTGTACTGAAAGAGCATTTAGCCGACTTTGCCAAAAGCCAAAGCATTGTGGTTGCCCCAACGTCTGAAGCAGATATTAACCGCATGTCATCTATGAACC
>NZ_RAXT01000066.1 GCF_003611475.1 Acinetobacter rongchengensis
AACCAATAATTTGTTTTTTTCTTTGATACCACTTATTTGGTTGCAAGCTATACTAGTATGGCAACACAATATATTATTACGAGGTGCACTGACCATAGGCGAAATTTATCATGATGAGAACATGGTTTTTGGTCCTGCAATGGTAGAAGCCTACGAGCTTGAAAGTAAGGTTGCTGAATTTCCTCGTATTATTTTACATGATAAAATTGAGGCTGATTATGAACAATGGTTAGCTGAAGTAAGAGCAACTGATGATCAGGAAAGAATCTACGATCTAGAAAATGAAAAAAACTATACATTTAAACCCAAGGGTTTACTCACTAAAGATAATGATGGACATTATTATGTAGACTATTTAGAAAAATTTGCAGGTGAAATGGACAATCCTGAAAACTATGTTAACTTTATTGCTCATATTGAGAGCTTTATTGAGCCTTATTTAAAACCAGATACTGCTCCAAGTATTCTAAAAAAATATATATGGTTATATGAAAAAATCCAAAAAATTAAAACTCAGATGTCAAGTAGTTAAATCAATACAGATATATAAAAGTTATTTAAAATTCTCAAGAAACTTAATGTCTCAAGTAAAAATATATCAATATATTTTTATATAGTAAATTCTAGAACCCTAACATGTTCTAAACATTAATAAAAAACAAGGGTAAATTAGTTTACCCTTGTTTTTTTACTATTTCCTTCGGTTTAAAGGCGAAACAGAAAGCAGATCGTTATGATGGTGAACATCTTTTATTTCGTTACTAGGTTCTTGCAATCCCTCAAGGATCGGACAATCAGGTCTATTGTCACCAGCACAACAGTCGATTAAGTCCTTGAGGATATTTTCCATTTGCTGTAGGTCATGGATACGTTCTTCCAGCTTCTCAATGTGATCCTGAGCCAGACGTTTGACATCAGCACTTTGTCTACTGCGATCATTCCATAAATCAAGTAGGTCTGATATTTCCGCTACTGAAAAACCAAGTTCACGACTTCGCTTGATAAACTTTAAACGTTCAACATCATTTGCTGAGTAAGAGCGATATCCTGCATTATTACGTCCCGCAGCGGGAATCAGACCAATCTGCTCGTAATAACGAATCATCTTTGCGGTAACCCCTGAAGCTTTAGAGACTTTACCAATGTTCATCATATCCTCCTTAGCCCTGACTGACGGATGGTGGCTGGAATCGACGTAAACGTAATGCATTGCCGAGCACAAATACACTGGACAAAGCCATTGCACCTGCTGCAAAGATTGGGGACATCAGTATTCCATAGGCTGGGTACAATATACCAGCAGCAACAGGAATCAACATAGTATTATAGGCAAATGCCCAGAATAAGTTCTGGTGAATATTACCAATCGTTGCTTTGGACAAGGCAATCGCATTGGCAACACCTTGTAAGTTTCCTGACATTAATACGACATCGGCAGATTCAATTGCAACATCTGTACCTGTACCAATCGCAAGTCCGACATCAGCTTCAGCCAAAGCGGGTGCATCGTTAATCCCATCACCCACAAAAGCGATATTGCCGTATTTTGCTTTTAGCTCTTTAACCGCACTGACTTTACCCTCTGGTAGAACTTCAGCAATCACTTCATCAATACCCAATTGTTTGGCAATTGCCCGAGCAGTACGAGCATTGTCACCCGTCACCATTGCTACCTTAAGACCTAATTGGTGTAGAGCCTTAATCGCTGCTGGCGTTGTGGTTTTGATTGGGTCAGCAACTGCAATAATTCCTGCTAGTTCACCATCGACAGCAACATAAAGTGGTGATTTACCCTCATCACCCAGACGCTGAGCTGTGGCAGCAAATGGGGCAACATCAATACCAAGTTGAACCATATAACGGTCTGCACCAATATTGATTTCTTCATTACCATTGATGGTTGCACAGACACCCATGCCTGTGACTGAATCAAACGTATCAACTTTAGGTAAAGTCAGGTTTTCACTTTTTGCCGCATCAACAATTGCTTTAGCAATCGGATGTTCAGAACGGGATTCAACAGCCGCAACCATGCCTAGGACATAATCACGCTCAAAGAATTGGGTCACTTCAAAGTCAGTCAGTACGGGATGACCCTCTGTTAATGTCCCTGTTTTATCGACTGCAACAACTTTGGCATCCTTTAACAGTTGTAAGGCTTCACCTTTACGGAACAACACTCCTAACTCTGCACCACGACCTGTACCCACCATAATTGAGGTTGGTGTCGCTAATCCCATTGCACACGGGCAGGCAATGATCAGCACTGCCACAGCATTAACCAACGCAAAGGTTAAGGCTGGTGATGGACCAAAAATAAGCCAGACTAGGAATGTAAGTACTGCGGCAATCATCACCGCAGGGACAAACCATAAGGTAACTTTATCCACCACAGCTTGAATCGGCATTTTAGAACCCTGTGCTTGCTCAACCAAACGAATGATTTGAGCCAGCATAGTTTCGCCACCCACCGCCACAGCGGTAAAGGTCAACGTGCCATTCTGGTTAATGGTGCCGCCTACCACATCACTGCCGATGCCTTTCTCAACAGGGATTGGTTCACCCGTAATCATGGATTCATCAACAAAACTTTTTCCATCAGTGACTTGACCATCGACAGGGATTCTTTCACCTGGTTTCACAATGATAATGTCATCTGCAACCACTTGGTCTAGTGCAATATCTACCATTTGGCCATCGCGTAAAACATGGGCAGTTTTGGCCTGTAAGCTGACTAAACGCTGGATTGCTTCAGATGTTCGCCCTTTGGCTTTTGCTTCAAGAAAACGACCCAGTAAGATTAATGCCACAATCACCGCAGCAGCTTCGTAATATACATTTACCGTTCCTGTGGGAAGGATGTTGGGTATGAATGTGGCAACAATAGAAAATAGGTAAGCTGCTAATGTACCAACCGCAACCAGCGAGTTCATATCAGGTGCTAAACGGAGTAATGCAGGCAAACCTTTTAGATAGAATCTTCGTCCTGGAATAACTAAAACCAACGTGGTCAGGATGAATTGTAAATACCAGCTATTCTGCATCCCAATAGTTTGATCAATCAGTTGATGAACACCAGGGATAAGGTGAGATCCCATTTCCAAAATAAATACAGGCAAAGCCAATAGGGTTGCAAGAATCAAATCACGCTTAAGTTCAGCACGTTCTTGATCTTTTTTCTCAAGCAGCTCTGTCTGGTCAGGAATAGAAGCTTGAATTTCTGTGGCATCGTAACCAGCTTTATCAATTGCGGTAATCAAGTCATCGACATTTGCTGAACCACTGACCGTTGCACGCTCAGTCGCAAGATTGACATTGGCCTCTTTTACACCTGCAACGGCTTTAAGGGCTTTTTCGACACGACCTACACAACTAGCACAGGTCATGCCTTTAATTGATAATTCAATATTATTTGCGGGCACGTCATAACCTGATTGTTCAATGGCATGAACCAGTACCTGACGATCCACAGGCTGATCAAGTACAATATCTGCACGTTCTGTCGCTAGATTGACCGAGGCAGACTGTACACCATCAACTTTTTTGAGTGCTGTTTCAACACGCCCAACACAGCTGGCACATGTCATCCCTTCAATTTTTAATGTAACTTTCATATTATTAGAAAGCTTATCTGTTGCCTTTCCCATAAGATATACCTATAGTGCTTACCCAATTATTAAGAGCATAAACCTTGCCATTATGGGAAGGTCAAGGGTAGAATATGTAAACATATATATTTTCTAAATAATAGGAATTTAAGTATTAGTATGAATTTTAATAATCACCCGATACCATTATCTCAAGATGAGATTATGTCTTTAGCTGAAACATTTCGGCTATTAGGTGATGCTTCACGACTTAAAATTCTACTTTTTTGTATGCGGGGGCCTAGTTCAGTAGGTGAAATCAGTGATGCTCTTGATTTATCCCAATCTTTAGTCAGTCATAATCTTCGTTTATTGCGTTCAGCTCGTTTAGTCAAAGGCGAAAGACAATCTAAACAAGTATTTTATGAGATTGATGATTTACATGTTAGTCAGGTTTTATTAGATATGGCAAGTCATATTAGTGAGGAGCACTAATTTATAGTAGTACGTAATGTATTGCAAAAATATCTAAATTAAATAACTTTAAGGGGAAAGAGGGTTATAGGAATTCTTTATTTTTATTACTCTAAACAAGAAATATATCATGCATTTATTTAAGTTATCAGTATCATCTACAAAAAGTTAAGATCAAGGGCATATAATTAAGAAATGTCTAGCTATATGCCTTGATATCTATTTGAGGAAAGTGCTATCTGTTTTTAACAGCAACTTGTAGTGTTATCTTCAAATGCACTTAATCGGCAGAAACAGGATGCTTCAATATTAATATCAGCCGAGGCAAGTGCTATATCACGTTGCAGCGAAATATCTCGAGCTTCTTTCTCTAGACCTAGTTTTGCTAAACACTCATAAAGTCCATGAAGACTCCATACATTGTTAGGGCGAATTCGGCGACGTCCAAGGTCACCTTCTAGCCCCAGTTCAATCCGATATTCTTGGGCTGCTACTTCAAAGTTTCCTTGTTCCATATTAAGTGCGCAGAATGCATGCCGAACTGGTTGTAACCAAGCTGGAGGATCACAATAAGGAAGAGCATCTTCTAATTTAATGCCTTCTCGCAAGATTGCGAATGCTTCTTTCGTATTACCTTTACGATACTCAATTTCGCCATGAATCATTTTGGCAGCAATTTTTAAAGCTTCGACCTCTTTAACAGGTATAGAGTTAAAGCGCTCTTCTGATACATTAGCTACTGCTTTTATAAAAGACTCTCTTTCTTTTTCGGCCTCTTTAACTCTTCTTAATGAAGCAAATGCTATGCCTTTTGCGTAGTGAATCATTGCGGTTGTGGAACTATATAGACCTTTATCTTTAGGTAGCTCAAGTTTCAGAATATCTTCCCACATGCCAAATCTAATCATAACATGTGGTAGTGTTGTGCAATGGCTTTCAGTTAAATTAGCCATTGGCGGTGTAGTGATATGTAGTACTTCGGGTGTTAAAATGTCATTGATACGATGAGCCATAAATAACGCTTCCTGTGATTTACCTGCCATCATTGCACCATAAGCACCTACCATTAAATTATGAACGCGATACAAGATATTCCAACCACCTGGATTCTTTTCTCTAGAAAAATATCTTTCATCGGCTGCGATTGCATCAAGATTAGAATAAACCACTCGACGCCAATCTCCGCATGCATTATCAATATGTGTGGACATATGGGCTAAATGTGACCCATCAGGTGATAAATTACGAAGGTTATCAGCAGCTGGCAATGCAACTTCAGGATAAGGTGACATTTCCATTAAATGTATATAGAGATGATTAATTACAGGATGACGATTTGCCCCAGGTTTAGTGAAAGCAACTTCAAGCACGTTTCTAGCTTCAACTGTACCTAAACCTATGGCTTCACCGGTATCTAAATCCCACAATTTACGAGGGCTCAAGCACATGAGTGCATCTGCAAACATTGCAGCTGCATCAAGATCATTAGAATATTTTTCATAAAATGATCTCATAGCTTGAGCATATGCAAAATTCAGCTCATGAAAGTCTTGTTCATCTATAGTCACGTGTTTTGGAAAGCGTGGAGCAAGGGCATCAATTAAATCTTTCTCAAATTGTGTCGCATTATGAGTCGCTGCTAACTTTGCTTGTTCCATAATTTCATTAATATATGGAATGGTATTCTGTAAGTCTGAAGGATCAAATAAATGCCAAGCTTTATTGTAATTTGGACCAGATGCAAAGGCGATGCCCCAATAAGCCATTGCGCATTTTGCATCATGTTCTAGAGCTTTCTTAAAACAATTTATGGCTTCACTCGGATTGAAACAATATGTCCATAATAAGCCACGATCAAACCAAAGTTGAGTATCAGGAGATGACGTAGTTATTTGACGCTGGTAATCTCCTAAATTGTAGTATTTATCAGACATTAAAGTCTCCTCATCAGTGAATAACAATAAAGATTTAAGGTTAGTGATTATGTCCAGCGTGTGGATCAATTTGAGTTGGGTTTTCTAAGCTACAAGTACTATTGCCTTGCCAATCAATGGCTATAGTTGGATGTTCAATAGAAAATTTGGATTTTAGCTCATTCTCAATGTTGAGAGTTAATGTCGCGAGGTCAACTCCATCTTTGGGTTTGACATGCAACGTTGCCATAGATCTACCTGATGTAATCATCCAAATATGTATATGGGTAATTTTTTCAATACCACTTACATTTTTCAAAAGATATTCAGAGATCTCTTGGGCATTAGCATTCTCAGGAGCACCCTCAAGTAAAATATGAAGAGTACGTTTAAATAAAGACCATGCGCTGCGTAGTACAAGTAAAGAAACTAGAACAGATAAAATTGGATCGATAGGAGTCCAGCCTGTGTACCAAATCACTATGGCAGCAATAATTGCTCCAACAGAGCCGAGTAAATCGCCCATTACATGGAGAATAGCTCCTTTAACATTGACATGTTCTGTATCGCCTCTTGTTAAGTACCATAAAACAAATAAGTTAACGAGCATACCTATAATAGCAACGATAAACATCGGTCCTGCCATGACAGGTTGAGGTGATTGAAAGCGTTCAATAGCCTCATAAATAATCCATCCAACGATTGCGAATAATGTAAGAGAATTCATTAAGCCAGCAATAACTTCGAATCGCATGTATCCAAATGTTTTTGAATTATCTGCAATGCGGCGACCGAAACGAAAGGCAGCATAAGCTAAACCTAAGGCAACGGCATCTGTAAGCATATGCCCTGCATCAGCCAGAAGTGCGAGTGAACCAGAGATGATTCCTCCAGTGGCTTCTACAAGCATGAACCCGAAAATGATAAAAAACGAAATCAGAATTTTTCTTTCGTTTCCGTTACTCACATCAGGAACATGTGAATGATCATGACCTTCATGCGAATGATCATGACCTTCATGCGAATGATCATGACCTTCATGCGAATGATCATGACATTTATGATTGTGATCGCGTTGATTACTCATGTATAAAAACCTAACATGTATATATTTTTACATATGAATATATGTTCATATGTAAAAATTGTCAAATTTAATTTATTAATTTTAATATAATCAATGGCATGTGCCATTTTTGAGCTAATAGGGAATCAAATTTTCTAAAGTAATACTGTTTTTACTTATTCTAAGAGAAATTTCTACTTAGGATAAAATGAATAATTTGACAGTCTAATACTGGAGGGATATTGCATGAATTTAATTTCCATAGACGGAGGTATGTTTTATAAAGCTGAAAAAACGGACTATTAAACTTATAGAAATTCACTTTTTAATAATTCATATAAATATATGTTCATTTGTATAATCTATTCAGATCACCCTATTGACCTTCCAATTATTGGAAACATTAGCATGTGTGCAACTGCTACAGAAACCTATCCAGAGTGATGTAGCTTTGCATAAAAGGTGAATATCATGAAAAAACGAATGACAGCGGTTGCTGTAGCAGTAGTGATTGCTATCTCAGGTGGTCTGCTGTACACAGCAAAAAATATATCGGATCAACCCAAGCAACAAGCTAGTTCAGCTCAAATGCCTATTCCTCAGGTTCCAGTTGCGGAAGTAATTACACAAGAACTTAATCCAACTGCCGAATATACAGGCTACTTATCGGCACCACAAAGCGTTGAAATCAAGTCCCGAGTCGGTGGTGTCATTAATAGTGTTAGTGTTCCTGAGGGCAGTTATGTTCGTAAGGGACAGGTATTATTTAAAATTGATCCTGCACCTTTTCAGGTTGCTCTGAAGACAGCCCAGGCACGACTGAAAGCAGCAGAGGTTCAGTATAGCCAGGCTGTTCTGGATTTTAACCGGGCAAATAAACTGGTCGAAAGTGGTGCCGTCTCCAATAAGGTTTATGACGATGCACTGGCAACCAAAAATAACCGTCAGGCTCAAGTACAGGAGGCTCAGGCAGCCGTCAGTGCAGCGAAGCTGGATTTATCTTATACCAATATTACAGCACCGATTTCAGGACGTATTGACCGTGTTCTTGTCACCAGTGGTAACTTGATTGCAGGTGGAAATACAGGCAATGCCACAGCCTTAACCACCATCGTTTCAGTCAATCCGCTGTATGTTTATTTTGACCTTGATGAAAAAACCTTTCTCAATCTAAAGGGACAAAATAAATCTGGACAATTCAACTTGCCAATCGAAATGGGATTGGCAAATACAGAAACTTATCCTTATACAGGGAAATTAAACTTTGTAAGTACTCAAATTGACCAGCGTACAGGGACGCTACGGGTTAGGGCATCTATTACCAATGATTCAGGTGAATTAGCACCAGGTATGTTTGCCAGAGTTAAGCTGACCACTGGAAATAAACAGTCCACCATTCTGATAGATGATCAGGCGGTGGGTACAGATCAGGGCAATAATTTTGTTCTGGTTCTTGGTTCGAATAATACGGTTGAATTTAGGCCTGTAACACTTGGCTCGGTCGTTGATGGATTGCGGATTATTAGCAGTGGTCTGCAAACTGGCGATAAAGTCATTATTAAAGGGCTGGTTCGCCCAGGAATGCAGGTCAAGCCAAATATCGTTCCAATGCAAACGCCTACTCCGACTGAAAGTGCCGCACAGGGGAAATAAGCCATGAAGAATTTCCCTCATTTCTTTGTTAATCGGCCAATATTTGCGGTCGTGATCTCTGTGCTGATCGTCATTCTCGGTGCTTTATCACTGTTTAAACTGCCATTGAGTGAATATCCAGCCATTACACCACCGACTGTACAGGTCATGGCAAGTTATCCTGGTGCCAACCCCAAAATCATTGCCGAGACGGTTTCCTCCCCTCTGGAACAAGCCGTGAACGGTGTTGAGAACATGTTGTATATGAGTTCTCAAACCGCAGCCGATGGCAAGATGGTACTGACCGTCACCTTTAAACAGGGTACAGACCCTGATAAAGCACAGATACAGGTACAAAACAGGGTTTCTCGTGCATTGCCACGCTTACCTGAAGAAGTTCAACGCATTGGTGTGGTCACTGAAAAAACCTCACCCGATATTCTCATGGTCATCAATTTGGTGTCATCCAACAAGAATCATGATCCACTATATTTGTCCAACTATGCACTGTTAAATGTGCGTGATGAGCTTGCACGTTTACCAGGTGTTGGAAATATCGAGATTGGTGGTGCTGGTGAATATTCGATGCGTGTCTGGATTGATCCTGAAAAAGTGGCTGCCCGTGGTTTAACCGCCAATGATGTGGTTGCAGCCATTCGTGAACAAAACATGCAGGTTGCTGCGGGTTCTGTTGGTCAACAACCAAATACAACATCGGCCTATCAAGTTACTGTTAATACGCTGGGACGTTTAACCACTGAAGAGCAATTCAGTGAAATCGTGGTTAAAGCTGGTGACACTGGACAAATCACACGCCTGAAAGATGTTGCACGAATTGAACTGGGTTCTGATGCTTATACCATGCGAGCTTTACTGGATGGTAAGCCAACATCTGCCTTACAAATCTTTATGACACCAGGTGCCAATGCACTCGATGTTTCAAGTGAAGTCCGTGAAACGATGGCAGAATTGAAGAAAAGCTTCCCTGACGGTGTGGATTATAAAATTCCTTATGATCCAAATATTTTCGTAAAAGCTTCTTTGAAATCAGTCATTACCACTCTGTTAGAAGCCATTGCACTGGTTGTGCTTGTTGTCATCCTGTTCCTGCAAACATGGCGTGCATCCATTATTCCTTTAATTGCCGTTCCCGTTTCACTGATTGGTACGTTTGCAATTATGTATTATTTCGGCTTCTCCCTAAATACATTGACCTTATTTGGACTGGTACTGTCGATTGGTATTGTGGTCGATGATGCAATTGTGGTGGTGGAGAACGTAGAACGGCATATTGCATTAGGCGAATCACCAAAAGAAGCTGCCCGTAAGGCAATGTCTGAGGTGACAGGGCCAATTATCGCGATTACTGCGGTTTTATCTGCTGTATTTATTCCATCGGCATTTCTTACAGGATTGCAGGGTGAGTTCTATCGCCAATTTGCCTTGACCATTGCGATTTCAACCATCTTATCTGCAATCAACTCTTTAACACTTTCACCAGCTTTAGCAGGTATCTTGCTTAAACCACATCAAGCTGGAAATAAAAAACGTGATTTAACCGAACGCTTATTTGGTTGGTTCTTTAGAGGATTCAATCGGTTCTTTGATAAGGCATCGGACAAATATGTAGGTGCAGTCCGCAAGGGGGTACGTTTAAGTGCCATCATGCTGATTTTGTATGTAGGTTTTCTTGGCCTAACTTGGTTAGGTTTTAACAAAGTGCCGCAAGGCTTTGTTCCTGCACAGGACAAGTATTATCTAGTTGGTATCGCCCAGTTACCTACAGGCGCATCTTTAGACCGCACAGAAGCTGTAGTTAAACAGATGACGGAAATTGCACTGAATGAACCTGGTGTGGAAAGCGTCATGGCATTCCCAGGCTTTACACCAAGTGGTCCAGTCAATGTACCAAACTCTGCCTTGATGTTTGCCATGCTTGATCCATTTGAGGCTCGTCAGGACCCCTCATTATCAGCAGGAGCAATTGCTGGAAAATTAATGGGTAAATTCAGTCAGATTCCTGACGGATTTGCGGGCATCTTTCCACCACCACCAGTACCTGGCTTAGGTTCTATGGGCGGATTCAAGCTACAAATTGAAGATCGGGCTGGTTTAGGCTTTGAAACACTGGCACGTGTACAGGGCGAGATTATGGCGAAAGCCTCTCAGACGCCTGAACTTGTCGGTATGCTTGCGAGTTTCCAGGCAAATGCTCCACAGATTGAAGTTGATATTGACCGTGTAAAAGCGAAGTCACAAGGTGTACCACTGACCGATATTTTTGAAACACTACAAATCAATCTGGGGTCAATCTATATCAATGACTTTAATCGGTTTGGTCGTACTTATCGTGTAATTGCTCAGGCAGATTCCCCATTCCGTATGCAACCAGAGAACATTAATCTGTTAAAGGTGAGAAATGCAGCGGGAGACATGATTCCGCTTTCGACCTTTGTCACGATTAAGCGTAGTTCTGGCCCTGATCGTGTTATGCACTATAACAGTTTCCCATCAGCCGATATTAGTGGTAACGCTGCATCAGGTTATTCATCTGGTCAGGCAACTGCCGCAATTGAAAAAATTGTGCAGGAAACATTGCCACAAGGTATGACCTATGAATGGACCGATCTGGTCTATCAGGAAAAGAATACAGGCAATACTGCGGTCATGGTTTTTGCTCTAGCAATTATTTTGGCGTTCCTTTTCCTTGCAGCTCAATACAACAGTTGGTCAATGCCTTTTGCAGTATTACTTATTGCACCAATGGCCTTGTTATCTGCGATTGTAGGTGTTTGGGTAACTGGTAGTGATAACAACATCTTTACCCAGATTGGCTTTGTTGTTCTGGTGGGACTTGCTGCAAAAAATGCCATCTTAATTGTGGAGTTTGCCCGAGCCAAAGAGGATGAGGGTTTGAATCCTTTTGATGCAGTACTTGAAGCAGCCCGATTAAGATTACGCCCGATTCTAATGACCTCAATTGCATTTATTGCTGGTGTGATACCACTGGTATTAGCCACAGGTGCTGGTGCAGAAATGCGTCATGCCATGGGTATCGCTGTTTTCTCTGGAATGCTGGGCGTGACAATCTTTGGTTTGCTGTTTACACCCATTTTCTATGTCGTCATTCGTAATTTTATTCTGCGTAGAGAACAGGCCAAAGCACTGGTACAGGAGGGTTCAAAATGAAAAATTTAACACTTCATTTAAACCGATACACCTTCCTCAAGAAAATGAGTGTACTAACCACTGCCACTATTCTTGCAGGATGTTCAATGGCACCCATATATGAGCGACCTGTCTCTCCTGTGTCGGAACACTATCCAACAGGAGAGGCTTATCCAGGGCTGCAAGTGAACAATGGAAAGCAAACAGTCGCAGCCGATATTGGCTGGCGTGACTTTTATACCGATCCTGTCTTACTCCAACTCATCGATCATGCATTGAAAAACAATCATGATTTTAAGGTGACAGCTTTAAATGTTGAGGCGATAGAAGCACAGTATCGTATTCGTCGTGCTGACCGTTTACCGCATGTGGGTGTTACCGCAGAGTCAGCCAGTCAGCGTTTACCGTCTGATCTTGCTTATAACCCCCGCATGTATCAGGTTGGTGTTACTTCGGTCGCATGGGAAGTCGATTTATGGGGCCGAGTACGCAGTCTGAGTGATCAGGCTTTACAGAACTATTTGGCTTCTAAAGAGGTCCAGACAGCATCACAGTTAAGTCTGGTATCCGCAGTTGCTAATGCTTATCTGGTCTATAAGGCCGATCAGGAAACGTTAGGTTTAACCAAGGCGACTTTGGCGACACAGCAGAAATCCTATGACTTGACCAGGAAACTTGTTGATGTTGGTAATGCAACCCGATTTGATTTACGTCAAGCTGAAATAGGACTGCGCACCGCACAAACCAATTATGCAAAATTCTTGCGTATTACTGCACAGGATCGTAATGCTCTGGTGTTACTTCTGGGTTCACCATTAACACAGGAATTGGCGGCCCAATTGGACCAGTCCCCCAAAATTCCTGATCAGGTTGTTATGCAGGATATACCAGTTGGTTTGCCATCGGATCTACTTCAACGTCGTCCAGACATTCGTGCCGCAGAACATAAGCTTCAGGCTGCGAATGCAAACATTGGAGCAGCCCGTGCAGCATTTTTTCCATCCATTACCCTAACGGGTTCGGCGGGTACGGCAAGTTCCAGTCTGGATAATCTATTTAATGCAGGTACAGGTGCATGGAGTTTTATGCCCAAGATTAACTTGCCCATATTTAATGCAGGTTTAAATCAGGCAAATCTGGATCGCTCACACATCATGAAGCAGATTGAAGTCATCAACTATGACAAATCTATTCAAACAGCTTTTCGTGAAGTTGCTGATGGGCTGGCTGGCAAGTCCACACTAGATGAACAGATCAAATCGCAGCAGCAAATGATTGCGGCCAGCCAGGATGCCCATAAGTTGGCAACCTTACGTTTTGATGCTGGTGAAGATAATTATCTCGCAGTCCTCGACTCACAACGAACTCTGTATGCATCTCAGCAGGCACTTATACAGACCCGCCTGGAACGCCTGAATAATCAGGTCAACCTCTACAAGGCATTAGGTGGAGGCTGGAATGAACATACCGTACAGATTGAACGTAAATCTTTGAAATAGCACATCGATGGAATTCATCTTTTGATGGAAAGAGATGAATTCCTGACAAGATGAAACAGAATATGAGGTCATATAAATGAAATTTATTATCCATGATATAGAAAACTTCCCATTTGTTGAGTTTAAGCAAGATCAGGCAGTTCCAGGTTATTCACCTCAATGGCAGTTGGAAATGCAGGAATTCTTGGAAATGAGCAGTCCGTTTGTGATTGTTTATGATCAATTATCAATGCAAGAAACACCTGAAGACTTTAAACAACGTGGTCTTTGGCTTAAAAACCATAAAGATGAACTTAATCAGTTATGTAAGGCAATTATCTGCATTGAACCTGATCAGGAAAAAAGAGTTGCCATCAGAAAGATGACGGAAATGGCTGTAAAGGCATTTGGCATTCCTTATGAAATCGTCAATACCAGGGAAGACGCCGAACGGATTGTGGATGAACTTATTCAAGTCTAAGGTGAATATGATGAACACTATTTATATCAATCAATTGAAGCAAGATGTTGATGGTCAAGGGAAAAAATCAAAGCCTTTTTTCATGACATTCTTACTCATTCTTATGACGTTAGGATTAGCTTCAATTTCGCATGCAAAAGCACCGATCAATACAGCTTTGGAAACCGTGGAGAGCTATCTTAATATCTGGAATGGTACGCAGCCAGATGACCTGACTAAAGTTCTTGACACGAATGTTGAGTATTTCAATACAAGTAATGAAGAAAACCGTAAAGGTACAGCATCTGTAATTGAGGTACCCAAGTTTTTATTAACAGTCATTCCTGATCGGAAGATGACGCTTACATCCCCGCCACTCATTGTTGGTGATAAGGTTGCTGTCGAATGGCAGCTTCAGGGAACCCTCAATAAAAAAGACCAGTCTGGTAAAAAAGACGCAAAAGTAATCACTTTTAAAGGTGCTTCATTTTTTGAGGTTAAAAATAATAAGATTATATACATCGGTGATTACTACAACAATCATCCATTGCGTAGTCAGTTAGAGCCATAATCAGGAGTGCTATAAAATGTCTTCGCACAACCATACACAAGATCACAAACATAACCACTCTGAACATGATCATAACCATGATCATTCTGGGCATAAGCATAGTCATGGTAACACCCATAAGCACAACCATGATCACTCAGGACACCATCATGGTCATGGTGGTCATGATCACGACCACGATCATGACCACAGCCATATCCCAAGTAATAAAAAAATTCTGACCATAAGCTTTTTACTGATTACCATTTTTATGGTAGTGGAATTTATAGGTGGTTTTATTACCAATAGTTTGGCCTTGATTTCAGATGCCGGTCACATGCTGAGTGACTCTGTTGCACTTGGTATTGCACTTGCAGCAGTCTTCATCGGTCAAAAACAGATTACCAAAAATAAAACATACGGCTATCAACGCTTTGAAATACTGGCTGCTGCATTGAATGGTATTACACTGGTTGGTATCGCACTGTATATCTTTATTGAGGCAATTCTACGGTTTCAGCAACCACAACATATTGAAGTACAAGGGATGTTGATCGTTGCTAGTATTGGATTGCTGATTAATATCATTGTTGCAGTAATGATTTTTAAAGGTAGTGATACCGAACACGACTTGAATATGCGAGGTGCTTACCTGCATGTACTCAGTGATTTGTTAGGTTCTATTGGCGCAATTGCTGCTGCGCTATGTATCTACTTCTTTGGATGGGCCTGGGCAGATACTTTAGCCAGTGTTCTAGTTGCAATACTTGTTCTTCGCAGTGGATATTCAGTTGTAGTAAAGGCTTCGCATGTTTTAATGCAGGGTACACCAGAAAAATTTGACTTGGCAGAAATCAAAGAAACCATTCTTCAAGGCCAGCGAATTCAGGGTG